>NZ_JHXV01000005.1 GCF_000621625.1 Crocinitomix catalasitica ATCC 23190 | reverse complement strand
TTTCAGATGTTTCTTTATCTGTCCATCTACGTCGTTTAATATGAAAAAAAACAAACATACCTTTTAAAGGAAAATCCTGAACTGTAATGGTTTTATGAAAACCTTTTGAAATTAATTGACGTGAATTAAATTCTTGGGGAACAGTATTCTTTTCCTCAAAATAAAGGTTCAATCGTTCTCCTACTTTTTTTGATTCCGTAAGCTCAAAATGTGCTACTAAAATCTCAGGTAAAATCATTTTTATTAAGTCTAAATATCCCTCCAAAACTTATTCTTTTTTACAAAGAAAATCATTTTAGTCTAAATTCTTCCCCAACTTTTGTGACTGATCCAAAAGGAGGACCAAAATATTTCTTTCCTCGCATTAGGAGACTCATACACTATTGGTGAGTCTGTTGATATTAATTTACGCTGGCCAAATCAACTGGTAGAAAAATTAAAGTCCCAAGATGTTTTAATTGAACCTGTAAAAATTATTGCTAAGACTGGTTGGAGAACGGATCAGTTATTATTAAGCGCTAGAACAGTATTAAATGAATCAAAATTTGATTTAGTCGCATTATTGATCGGTGTAAACAACGAGTTCCAAGGTGAAACAATTGAAAGTTTTGAAGAAAAGTTTAGAAAATGTTTAGCATTTGCAATAGCTCAAGCTAGATCAGGAGAAGCGGGTGTATTTGTTTTGAGTATTCCTGATTATGGCTTCACACCTTATGGTGCTCCCAATCAAGCTAAAATATCAGCACGAATTGATGGGTATAATAACATTTGTAAGTCTGTTTCGTTTGAATTCGGAGTGACATATTTTGATATCACGGAAATATCTAGACAAGGTTTAGTTGAAACAAAACTTGTAGCCTCTGATAATTTGCATCCATCAGGATATCAATATTCATTATGGGTGGATAAATATTATAAAAAGATTCTCGGTATGATTCAATCGAATTTGAATAATTAATTATGCGTGCATAAAATAATTACCATAAACGTTTGAGCTTTTAAATTAATAAAGTAACTTTATAAGGAATTTATTAAGTATGAAAGACAAACGATTATTGACCGAGATTTTGGGAATTGAATTCCCGATAATTATGGCACCTATGTTTTTGGTGTCAAATTCTAAAATGTTAATTGCTGCTTCAAACAATGGCATTACAGGTGCCGTTCCAGCTTTAAATTATAGAACAGACGAAGAATTTAGGGCAGCTATCAAAGAAGTTCGTGCAAAATCGACAGGTCCAATGGGCGTTAATTTGATTGTTAATAAATCGAATCCAAAAATGGAACAGCAATTAAAAACATCAGTCGAGTTGGGCGTTGACTATATCATTACATCATTGGGTTCACCAGCAGAGGTTATTAAACAATGTAAGGCAAAAGGAATTAAAGTCTTTTGTGATGTGGTGGATTTGAAATTCGCTAAAAAAGTTGAGCAATTAGGTGCTGATGCTGTGATCGCTGTGAATAAAGAAGCTGGCGGACATGCTGGACCGATGTCACGTGAAGAGTTGATACCTCTTTTAGTTGAAGAATGTAACATTCCAGTTATTTCAGCTGGAGGAGTAGGGAACAAGGCAGAATTAGACCATGTATTATCCCTTGGTGCTTGCGGAGCATCAGTAGGAAGTATTTTTATTGCAAGTGAAGAATCTGATGTGTCAGATGAGTACAAACAAGCTTGTGTCGATTACGGGGCAAAGGATATTGTTTTGAGTACAAAGGTTTCAGGTTCGCCCTGTACAGTGATTAATACACCCTATGTTCAAAAAATAGGAACGAAACAAAATTGGTTAGAAGCCATGTTAAGTAAGAACAAACGTTTGAAAAAATGGGTAAAGATGTTGACTTTTGTAAAAGGAATGAAATCGCTTGAAAAGTCAGCATTCAGTGCTACATATAAAACTGTTTGGTGTGCAGGACCGACAATTGAACATGTCAAATCAATTCGACCAATTTCAGAAATCATAAACGCTCTGGTAAAGTAGGGAAGAAGGATTAGTACATTCCATAAAAATCTTCGTAATTACCATATCCAGTATTCGTTTTAACACGTTTTCTATGTTGTAATTCGAAATATTCGATCGTTTTATGAATTGTAAGTTCTATTTCCTCTTCATTTTGTACAGCGAACCCCAACTTCTTTTCGAAATAGCCGTCGATTAACTTCTCGTCACTTATTGGTAAAAGTCCAACATAATCAATCATCCAATTTAAATTGTCATCATTCTTACGTTTAAAAAAGTAAATAAATCCCTTTTCTTTTCCATTGTCAACTTCTAATTTTTTCAAGAATACAATGGTATCTTTTTCATCATCTAAATTATTGTTGTAAAGAATAGCTTCTGCCATATCTTGCTGAGAAATATGCGCTGGGAAATATGTCAATAATTCCTCGTCTTCTAAACGGTTATAAACCCATTGTCTATAATCTAAATCATTCGCTACTTTATTAATTTTAGCAGTATCTACTGGTAGTCCTAATTGATGATGAATGATCTCTGCCTCTAATAAAAACTTATTATTTTCTATTCGATCAATATCTTTAAAAAACACATCAACATCTTCGTTCCCATTGACTTTAAAGCCACACATCAAAGTATAATAGTCCATCAATAGATTATGGTAAACACCATACTGATTAGTAAGCGTATAATCTCTATTATATTTGTCTTCTGATTTGATTTTTTTCTGCGCTGCGACCATTCGCTTTAACTCTATTTTTGCATTTCTGTAGATTGAGTTTTTTTCAGATTTGAAATTGTCAAAAGTGAATACTGAATCTAAGTATCCTTCAGCTAATAATTCTAAAACGTAAGGATTATAGTCGGCATATTGAACTAGATCTAACATTTCAGGGAAGTAATCTTTAGCTAATTCTAATGAATCGTATAGATTATCGAAGAAGTTCAATTTGCGTTGATTATTTGTGAAAGGCGGATTTTCTAGCAGTAATTTTTTAATAGCCGCGTAAGCTTCTTCTGTTTCCGTAAATGAGAAACAATGTAAAACAGCGAATTGCAGGTCGGCGTTAAAGTTGTTTTCGTCAAAAACTGAGAATAAAAAATCGTATGCTTTTTGATCTTCAACATTCCCTAAACCATGAATTAAATTCTCCCGTTGAAGAGCTTCCTGTTTTTCGTCAAATTCGAAATTGTGATATACTTCTACCAATTTTTCAATATCTTTTTCTTTAAAATCTATTGATTCGATAGATTTCATTGCATTTACCTTAAGTAAACTATCTGTCGAATTTACGTGCTCAAAGAAAACATCAGCTTTGTCTTCAAAAATATTTCTTCCAACCATGGTATCCATAGGGTTGAAAGTTTCAAAAAATGTTTGCACATATTCCGATGGACCTTTAGTCGTATCAATTAAAGCTTGTATGGTGTAAAGAACACCGTGTTGCGCAACCAATTGCGTCATTATTCCTTTTGCGCTTCCAGTATCGCTCAATAAGAACGAGAGTTGGTGTCCATTATCTAATTCTTTATGTTTTTCTCTTGACAGAATAAAATCATTGTCTTCAATAAGCTTCTTTTTTCTGTAATCCCAGAAAGCGGCTAATGAATCAGCGCCATCATAATTGTGGAATTTTGAATAACCTACATAGATGTCTTCTCCAGAACGCGGTTCGTTATGAAAATTACTTGACGTCGATCCTTTATAAGTCTCATCCTCGTCAGATTGATTATTATTTCTATAAAAATCATAACCACCACCAAAAGTTTTAGCTTCTTTCTTCTTGATTGTTTGAACAGTATAAAAACGAACAGTATCCTCGTATTCTTCGTATGGCTGGTCTAATTTATAATCCGTTAATTTAAACGAGTTAAAAAACTTTTCACCGTCCGCATCATTTGTTGTTGAGCACATCAAGTAGTATTGACCACGTTCAGTAATTAAATTGATATAAAGTGAAGATTTACGATCTGTATATTTGTCTTTTATTTTTAATTCTTGTCTGATATTAGCATACCCTTTATTCGTGCTAAAATCAGTTGATGCAATATCATATCCTAATCGCTCCGCAAATTGTTCCCCTAAATAAGCTAAGTCAAACGAATCCTCTTCAATATAATCTAGGTCGTTCAGTGTATACCTCATTGCCATATAATAATTCTTAGTTGATTGATCGTATGATTGGTAAAAAGGATCAATTCCGCTATCTTCAAGTCCTGGTATCAAGTCTTGGCCAGTAACAAGTCCTTTCATTTGCCATTCGGCACCACCAAATTCAGGTGTTACTGTCGTCCAATTAGAATGACTTGGAGCAAGGGATAATTTACTAAAAAACGATTTAGGGCCTGATTTTAGAATATAATCTTTCAATCCAAATCCTTTTAAAACTACAATCTCTGTAGGAGTGAAGAATACATTATAATTAACAAAGGCATTTTTACTCGTTTTGGTTAGAATATTATAACCTTTATATCCATTAACCTCAATATCTTCCTTTTTAATTAATTCCCCAGGTGTAGCGATATAAAGAAGACTATCTAAAGATTTTTGATAGAATTCAGGGTCTTTATTGAAAATGGGACCGAGTGTAAATTGTCTGATTACATTATAATAACCACCATTAATCGGCTCAGGGCACAAATATTCCATTCGTCCGACTTTGCCAGTTGGCATTTCATATAATTCTCCAGGTACGCTAACCTTCATAAAATCATCAATGGTTTCTTCTTCCTGAAACGGAATTGATTTGTATAAAGCTTCAAGTTTTTTTCTCATTTTATGGGACTTATTCGACGATTTAGAGGTTACGGAACGAACAGTAAAACCTTCATTTCTCAACAATTCAATCATCCCTTCATCTCCCGGTAAATGAGCGGCACCGACTCCAATGAATAAGGATTTGGAATTGACAATCGAATCAATTCTTCTCACCATATTTTTGTTTCTTTCAACAATAAAATACTTATGGTAAACCGAAGTTGGATTGTCAGTTTTACTTAGTGAGTCAATTTGATTCAAGTCGCCGCGTCTATATGCATCCTCTAATAGAACGTATTTGTGCTGTCTATCTTTTTCAAGTAATGAATTTTTAGTATTTTCTCTTTTCTTTTCCTTGTCCGGTGTCATTGATTTCACCGAAAGATCAATCACTTCATCAAGTGTTTCAAGGCTATAAATAGGTTTGGCATTTTTAGCACCCGCTTGATAGATAAACATGTCTAAAAAGGTATTCTCTTCATAATCATCGTTTCCAGGTCTATATCTGTACAAGATTTGGTTCATTAAACCATTTTTGTTTTGCAATAGATTATAGATGACAGCAGATTCAGGTGAGTTTATATTAAAAGCTTGTTGGTAAAAATCTTTACCGTATCCAAAATTTTGAGGCGTAAATGCTCCCATTTCTCGATAATCTTCCATCCAATTCGCCGGAGAAGATTCTAAAGCAATTCCCTCTGCGTTATTCAAACACAAATAGAATGAATCGCTCACATTAAAAGCTAATTTATTAGAAACATGCATCGTTCCATATAAATAACTGGGTGTGTTGAGTCCGTTCCCAGAGATTTCCCAAAGTAAACCTTGGTAACTTTTCTCTTGTGCATTTAAAAAGTTCGCTGAAGAAATAGAGATGATTAAAAATAATAGGGTTGTTATTTTCATGAGGAGGAGAATATTTTAAACGTTAAATTTAACAATGAATGATCAAAGAAAAGTCGAGATTAGATAATTGAATCAAGGAATTAAGGTTTCTTATGATTTAACAAAGCATAGTTATACATATAAAAGAATAAGTAACAATTTAAAAACTGTTACTTAGTGAAAGACCGAAGTTAATCAGCTTTTGCTTTATGTTGATTTGTTTTTTTAGGTTTCTTATTGAAAGGTTTTTTCTTGAATTGTGGTTTCGAAGGTTTTGCATTCCAATCAGGTGCAGCACCTAATTCTTCAGGAACAGCAATTTTAGGAACTTCATTCTCGATTAATTTTTCAATTTTACGCAATTTGTGAAAATCCTTAGGATTGACGAGGGTATAAGCTTCACCTTTTGTGTTGGCACGAGCCGTTCTTCCTATTCTGTGAACATAATCTTCAGCGTCATGAGGAACGTCATAATTAATTACCATACTTATTTCCTTAATGTCAATTCCACGTGACATCACATCAGTAGCAACTAGAATTCGAATTCTTTTCGCTCTAAATTGTTGTAAAACCTCTTCACGCTCAGTCTGGTTCAAATTCGAAGAGATCGTTTTCGATTGAAATCCATTTTTTCTTAAGAATTGATTGATCTGAGATACCTTAACTTTCGCAGATGTAAAAATGATGATCCCGTCATAGTCTTTTCTTTCGTCAAGAATATGTTTCAGTACAGCGTTCTTTTGATCGTCAAAAGTAATGTAAGCGCCCTGAGTAACACCTTCTGCAGGTTTTGAAACGGCTAAAGTAATCTCCATCGGGGACTTCATCGTTTTTCTTGCCAATTCCTTAATTTTAGAGGGCATTGTTGCACTAAACATTAATGTCTGAATGTTTTTAGGGAGGTAAGAAATGATTTTAGTTAAATCCTCATTAAATCCCATATCTAACATTCTGTCCGCTTCATCAAGAACCAAATGTTTAACTTGCTTAAAGTTAACATATCCCATTTTTAAATGAGATAATAATTTCCCTGGCGTTGCAACAATAATGTCTTTACCATTTTTTAGTGCATCTCTTTGTAAATCCCAGTCTTTACCGTCTCCACCTCCATATACAGCTTTAGATCCAACTGAAACAAAATAGGCTAAACCTTGAATTTGTTGTTCAATTTGGATGGCTAATTCTCTCGTTGGAACGATAATTAACGTGTTGATCGATGGATCTTTTTTACCGACTAATTTATTTAGAATAGGCAGTACAAATGCGGCAGTCTTACCTGTTCCCGTTTGTGCACATGCGATTAAATCTTTATTATCTAAAATATAAGGGATTGCTTTTTCTTGGATTGGAGTTGCATTTTCAAACCCCATATAAGACAATGCTTCAAGTAGCTCGTCTTTTAAGTTTAATTCTGTAAATTTCATAATTATCGGTTAAGATAATTACATTTTTCTGAATTTTCGGATGAAACTGATCATTTGATTAAAAAAAATGAATCAAATTCTCTGTCAATTATTTAATTTTATAAATTATGACTTCATATTTTGTAAGTTCAGCTGATTAAATGCGTCCAACAAATAAAATTAATTATGATCAAAGTAAGTATGTTATTGAATGTGTTTTTTATGGCAATATTCGGCTTAACAGCCTGTGATTCGCCTGTTGAAACAAATAAATCTGATCAAGAATTGCCATCTTTTTTAAGTGAAGAATTAAGTAAAGACGTCGATGTTTTAGAAGTTGATGAGGAGATTAACGAAGCTTATATTAAAAAGGCTTATTTCGCATCCGGTTGTTTTTGGTGTGTAGAAGCTATTTTTGAAAGTGTAAAAGGGGTAAAAGAAGTTTATAACGGATATTCAGGAGGTCATACAGATAATCCAACTTACGAAGCATCTAATACTGGTCAAACAGGACATGCTGAGGCGGTTGAAATTTTATATGATTCTACAATCGTAAGTTTCAAAGATCTTGTGGATGTTTATTTTGGTAGTCAAAATATTGAGCAAGTGAATGGACAAGGTCCTGATCATGGTAGTCAATATCGCAGCATTGCTTTTTATTCGAATAATATTGAAAAAGAGATCATCGATAAAAAGATAGTTGATTTAGAAGCTACAGGATTAAATGTTGCCAGTGAAGTCAAGCGTTTTGATAAGTTTTGGATGGGAGAGGGGTATCATCAAAATTATGAAAGACTTCATCCGAATAGTGGTTATATTCGTTCTGTCTCAATTCCAAGGTTGAATAAATTTCAGGCCAATTATCCGAATTTATTAAAGTCGAAGAGACATTAAAAAATCAATTCTTTTTCAATTTTTGTTTTCGATATTTGAGTATTTTGTGAAAAAAAACACATAATGAAAATCTCAACTAAATTTGATAGCGGTAATATCGAGGTCGTTAGCATAAATTCTAACGGTTTAATAAAACTGAATATCAGAAAAGATACGAAATCGGACTTTTTGCAATGGTTCCATTTTCGATTGACTGGAGTGATTAATCAAGCAGTTACTATTGAGATTTTAAATGCTGGGCAATCTACTTATCCTGATGGATGGGAAAATTATAATATTTGTGCTTCATACGATAGAATTGAATGGTTTAGAATTCCTACAACCTATGTGGATGGCGTTTTGAAAGTCGATTTTGAACCAACGCAAAACAGTTTGTATTTCGCATATTTCGCCCCATATTCATACGATAGACATCAAAATCTAGTGCATTCAGCAGAATTATCTGATTTATGTAAAGTTGAAGTTATTGGAGAAACGGTAGAGGGGAGGGATATCGATTTATTGGTTATTGGTGAAGAAGGTATTGGGAAAAGTGTTTGGGTAGTTGCACGTCAACACCCTGGTGAAAGTATGGCAGAGTGGTTTATTGAAGGATTAGTAGATCGTTTATTAGATAGCAATGATCCTGTTTCTAAAAAATTATTGGAGGATGTTTGTTTCTATATCATTCCGAATATGAATATTGATGGCTCTATTGCGGGAAATTTACGAGCGAATGCAGCTGGAATGAATTTAAATAGAGAATGGGCGAGTCCTTCTATCCAAAATAGTCCAGAAGTATATCATTGTCTAGCGAAGATGGATAAGACAGGGGTTGACTTATTATTGGATATTCACGGAGACGAAGCAATTCCATTCAATTTTGTGGCAGCTTCAGAAGGTATCCCAAGTTATAATTTAGAGCTAAAACAATTAGAAGAACAATTTAAGAACAATTGGATGGCGGTGAGCCCTGATTTTCAGGATGAACATAATTATGGGGCTGATAAGCCAGGAGAAGCAAATTTAACGGTCTGTTCAAATGCTGTAGCGGAAAGGTTTAATTGTCTGTCATTTACGATAGAGATGCCTTTTAAAGATAATGATGATTTACCGGATACAATTTATGGATGGTCTCCAGAACGATCAATGGTATTTGGGGAGTCAATTTTGAATCCAATTTTACATGTGTTGCCTGAACTCTAATAGAAATTTATTAATTTAGTTTTTCGTTCAATTCCTAACTGCTCAAACAAGCCAAAATGATCACAAAAAGAAAAGTGCAAATTGTTCCGCCTGAAGAATTTTCTCAACTTAAATTAACATCTCCGAAGAAAAAAGCTGTTGGTATTCCAGCATTGATTTCTTCTATGCAACATATCTCAAGAGAAATGGGATTATGGCGCGGGATAAAATTGTTGAATAAAATGAATCAAAAGGATGGGTTTGACTGTCCTGGTTGTGCTTGGCCTGATCCTGATGGTAAACGATCTAAATTAGGTGAATATTGTGAGAATGGCGTTAAAGCAATTGCCGAAGAAGCAACGATAAGTAAGGTTGGTCGTGAGTTTTTTGCTGAATATTCGGTTGAAGAATTGAGCACAAAGTCTGATTATTGGTTAGGAAAATCTGGACGTATTACAGAACCTTTTTATTTGGCTGAAGGAAGTTCGCATTATCAACCTATTTCTTGGGAAGAAGCGTTTGAAAAAATGGCGACCAAATTAAAGTCATTGAACGATCCGAATGAAGCTATTTTTTATACCTCAGGTCGAACAAGTAATGAAGCTGCTTATTTGTATCAATTATTCGTTCGTCAATTTGGAACAAATAATTTACCTGACTGCTCAAACATGTGCCACGAATCGAGTGGGGTAGGTTTAAGTGAGACTGTTGGTATTGGTAAAGGTTCAGTTACGTTAGAAGATTTATACGTTTCAGAATTGATCGTTGTGATGGGGCAGAATCCTGGAACGAATCATCCGCGAATGTTAGCAGCTTTAGAAAAATGTAAAGAGAACGGTGGAAAAATAATCAGTGTTAATCCAATTCCCGAAGCGGGGAACAACGTATTTGTTGATCCTCAGAATCCTTTGGCGATGATTAAAGGTGGAACACAATTAGATGATCATTATTTACAGGTGAAAATAAATGGAGATGTTGCATTGTTGAAAGCGATCATGATATTGATGCTTGAAGCTGAGGAGAAAAATCCTGGTACCGTTTTCGATCTTGATTTTATTGCCAATCAAACAGCTGGAATAGATGCGTTGTTGGCGGACTTAAAAGCAGCAGATTTTAACGAAGCTGTTGCTGCGAGTGGTGTAAGTGAAAAAGAAATTAGAACGGTTTCTAAATTATTCATTGAAAAAAAGAAGATAATTATTTGTTGGGCGATGGGCCTTACACAGCACGAGAATGGTGTTCAGAACATTCAAGAAGTAGTCAATATTCTTCTTTTAAAAGGAAGTATAGGGATTGAAGGTGGTGGAACTTGTCCTGTTCGAGGACACAGTAACGTTCAGGGTGATAGAACGATGAATATTTGGGAGAAACCTAAAGATGGATATATTGATAAAATTGATGCACATTTCAAAATGAAATTCCCTAGGGAGCATGGTTATGATGCTGTTGAATCGATAAAAGCATGTCATGAAAATAAAGTGAAGTTTTACTTCTTTATGGGAGGAAACTTTATTTCAGCAACCCCAGATAGTCAGTTCACTGGAGAAGCCATTCAGAATTGTGATATGACTGTTCAAGTTTCTACAAAATTGAATAGATCGCATATCGTTACTGGAAATGAGGCTTTAATTCTACCATGTATCAGTCGTTCAGAATTAGATATTCAAGCATCAGGAAAACAGTTTGTAACCATAGAGAATTCGATGGGTGTTGTACAGAAATCATACGGTAGTCTTGACAATGCATCACCAAATTTAAAAAGTGAACCTGCAATTGTCGCTACTTTAGCAAAGGCTGTTTTTGGCAATAGCCCAATTGATTGGGAGAAAATGAGAGACAATTATGACAATGTACGAGATGCAATTGAAGCAACAATAGACGGTTTTCATGATTATAATAAAAGAGTAAGAGTGCCTGGTGGATTTTATTTACCAAATTGTACAAGAGATAGAAAATTTAATACAGCTAATGGCAAAGCAAATTTTACAATAAATCCTATTCCTCAGAACAATGTTGCGGAAGGTCATTTAATTTTGATGACAATCCGTACGCACGATCAATACAATACAACCATTTATGGTATGGACGATCGTTATAGAGGTATTTTAAACGAACGTCGTGTGATTTTGATGAATAAGTCTGACATGGATGCACAAGGTTTAAAAAACGAAGAGGTTGTTCATATAAAAAGTCATTTCAGAGGAGAAGAGCGAATAGCTAATAATTTTAAAGTAATTGCTTATAATATTGCAAAAGGTTGTGCGGCGACTTATTTTCCAGAAGCGAATGTTTTAGTTCCGGTGGATAGTACAGCGAAAAAAAGTAATACCCCAGTTTCTAAATTCATTGAAATAAGTTTATTCAAATAAATTTATTATAATGGAAATGGATTCTTGATGGTTTGATCATACTTGATCGCCTGGAACATGTCGGCTTTAATTCCAATATGTAACTGAACTGACCAATTGGCTTTGAAGTCTGTAACTTCGGAATTTGTAAAAGGACCAAATTGTTGGAACTTTAAACTTGTTTCCCAGCAATGTAAATCACGCCAAATTTCAACTCTAAATTGCGGTACTTTTTTTGTGATAAGATCGAAATCTACCATATATCCTACTTTCCATTTCTCAGCGATATTAATGTCTCCGTTAAACTGGGCAGTATGCACAATTACTGCAGAATCAACATATTCTAAATTGTTGCTAATTGAAGCTCTTGTATAGCTAATATTATAGGCAATATTTAATTGCCATGGGATTTCAAAATCAATTAATCTATTGCTTGTGGCAATTTTATTATTATTGGCATTCTCTCTGGTTTTAGTATCATTCTCTTCTTGTTCTGCTCTACCTTTAGCGTTTGTAAAATTCGCATTAATAACACTCGATGCTTTTGAGAATCTTCCTAATCCATTGCCATCATTCCATGCATAGGTGCTCAGCTTAGCACCCGTTTCATTATTCCAGCTATAAGGCGTAAATGTAGCATTCGACTGGAAACTGAAAATATTAAAGAAACGAGAAGTTCTAAATGATAAATTAAAGTCACTCAAGTTAAACGAGTCCTTTAAAAAATCGTAGTTACCATTCACCGATAGGGCATCAATCAATTTCAAGGATTTGACTTCGTTGTTTAAAGTGTCTTTCTTGTTCTTACGTTTCATTTCTAATGTATTGTTTACATCGAAGTTAATTCGTCCAGAAGCTCCCGCTGAGCCTTCTCGATACTTGCTTTTATAAAAAGGAGAATAAAATTGAGTTTTACCAGTTGAGTCAATTTGAATTTCTTCAAACAGGCCAATATCTGGAGATAAAGTAAAGCTAACATTCGGTGATGCTACATGTCTAAATCTTGTTTCTGAAGGACCAACAAGTTGATAATAACCGTAGAAGTTAGAACTCACACGACCAGATAACGCAACATTTCTAGAACTTCTGAATCCATTTGAAGAAGTCGTGTCAATTTTTTGAAGATCCTCATTCCAAGTCAAATCTTCAGATTGAAAATTCCATAACTCATTATAAGTTAAAGCAGGTGTCAAAGTAAAACGACCTTTTAATACATTTAAATTGGATTGCAATCCAACATTATGTTTAATTCCATTCGCTGCATAATCCCCAATCTGATTAAATTCGTCGGCAGTAAATATACTATCTGGTGCTAAAATGGAATTCTCTGCATTTAAACTGTAGTTAACAGTAATATTCTCGTACCATTTTTTACCAATAGCACTTCCTCTTAATACTCCTAAATCGAATCTGTTGACGGTTAAGTTATAGCTAGGTAACTGAATTGTGTAGTTCCCGCTCTGTGTATTTTGTTGCAAAGAAGACTTTAAGGTCATAGCGCCATTAAAACGATTTGTATTCCAGCCTTTGGTTAAGTTAATGCTCGAGTTGAAAGTATTGTTAAAGTAATCTTCGTTGATTAGGTCTAATGTCGTTTTAGAACTATTATCAGAAACATAATTAATATTCGTTGAGAATTTGATAGAAGGATGTGATTTAGCATCTTGATTGTGCGTCCACTTTAAAGTAAGTTTATTACTAATGTTTTGGGCATAGAACTTTCCTCTTAACTGTTCGAATTTAAGGCCGAAATTACCTCTGTATTTATATTTTTGATAATAATTGGTTTCGTTTCGTATCCCCCAACGTCCACTCGTGAAGACAGTTCCATAAAAATATGTTTCCCAATATTCACCAAGTGGAATATAATATCCAAGGTCAGTGATACCAAAACCGTAAGAATCGTAACTATTAAAAGAAAAGTCAGGAATGATAATTCCAGCTTTTTTTGTTTCAGAATTAGGAAAAAAGCCAAATGGCGCAGCTAAAGGTAATGGTACACGCAAAATTTGCATATAAACTGGTCCAGTAATAATTCTTTTATCTGGAACGACAATTGCACGTGTTAATTTAAAATGATAATGCGGTTTTTCATTCGAACAAGTCGTGAATTTACCATCTCTGAAATGAATTTCTTCATTGGGTTGAACTTTAGATTCTGCCATGTGAATATAACCTTCACCTTGCTGCATTCTAACTTCTTTTACAAAACCTTTTTTTGTGTCGAAATTGTATTTAATATAATCACATTCGCTTTGTTCTCCACCAGCAGTAAATAACGGTTTTCCAAAAGGATTTCCGAGGCTATCAATGCCATACGTGGCAGTTACCTCATTCTTCTGAATGTCTATCTCTATTAGTTCAGACAACAATTCAATGTCTTCATAGTTCACTTTCGCATCACCATATAAACGAACAATCTGGTTCGGGATATCTGCCACGATAGAATCCTTAGCTTCGTAAAAAACAGGCGCATTTAATCCGCTTGATTGAACGGAAGCTTGTTCCTGCGCATAGATTTTAAATGATGTAGTGTTGATGATTATCAACAAACTCAAATTGAAAACTAACCTTATGTATTTGTTTAAATGCAAACTTTGGTCTTAACTTTGTATAGTAGGTTTAAAAAGATCAACAAATCTATAACAATTAGATCAAATGAAGATACAGGCTTATAACAAATCGAACTTAATTATATTGTGTTTGTTAACGTTTTTTATAAATTCGGCTCACGCTCAGTTAGATGATGCATTGCATGGAATTAAAAAAGTGGTAATAGATCCTGGGCATGGAGGGCAAGATCCAGGTTGTCACGGTAGTCATTCTAAAGAGAAAGAGGTTACTTTGGCCATTGGACTTAAATTGGGGGCTTTCATTGAAAAGAACTATCCTGATGTGGAAGTGATATATACGCGGAAGACGGATATTTTTATCGAATTGGACGAGCGTGCTAAAATTGCCAATACCAATAAAGCAGATCTTTTTATCTGTATTCATGCGAATGCAGGGCCTTCGACTGCGGTAGGTGCAGAAACGTATGTTTTAGGTTTACATAAGACAGAAGCGCAACGAGCGATTGCTGAAAGAGAAAACTCTGCGATCGAATTCGAAAAGGATAGTGATATTAAATATGAGAAACTCTCTGCTGACGCTATTATTGCGAGACAATTGCAATTGAGTGTTTTCTTAAACCACTCAATTGAATTTGCAGCAAGGGTTCAAAACGAATTCACTAAATTAGGTAGAGCGAGTAGAGGAGTCAGACAGGCTGGGTTTTTGGTGCTATATAAAACAACGATGCCAAGTGTCTTAATTGAAACTGGCTTTCTTACGAATAAAGAAGAGGAGTTATTTCTGAGCGATACAAGTAATCAGACAAAGATGGCAAACTCTATTTTTACAGCATTTGAAGATTATAAGGTTTATTACGAGACAGCTGATCAATCTACACATTTAAATACTAGCGAACCAGTAGATTTTGGTGGGGAAGACTTGACGGTGGATGCTGAAGAAGTATTATTTAGAGTGCAGATATCAACCTCTTCAAGTCCTTTAAAAACAAGCGATCCACAGTTTTTAGGAATGGATGTTTGGTCGTATGAAAATAATAACTTGTTTAAATATACCGTTGGCCTATTTAATAGTTTTGATGAAGCGAACAAATTGAAACAACAAATGAGAGAAAAAGGATTTGAAAACGCCTTTGTTGTTGCCTTTTCAGGAGGAGAAAGAATGAACATTGAAAAAGCAATTAAAATGACTCAAAATTAAATTCAATCGGATTTTTTCCATTATTTTAGCGAATTGAGTGAAATAATATTGGTAATAAACAGAATTAACAATATACCATTGCTTTAGAATATGTTTTGAGAAATCATAGTATTCATAGGCTTGATAATTAATAACAATGAAAGTATCAAAAGAATTTAAAGTAGGATTATTAGTCATTTTAGGCATATTCTTATTGCTCTTGGGGGTGAACTTTTTGAAGGGGAGCTCGCTTTTTGGTAAGAATAGAGTTTTTCATACTGTATTTACAAATTCATCAGGATTACAAGTTTCGAACGAAGTTCAATTAAATGGATTGAAAATTGGACAAGTTTCAAGTGTTGGATTGCATCCTGAAAATCCGAACATAATATTGGTGAGTTATACTTTGAATGATAACGAATTACAAATTACTAATTCATCCGTAATTGAATTAATTAGTTCTGATATTTTAGGAACTAAAGCATTAGATTTAAAATTAGATATAACACCTCGAAATGAGTTCGCTTATTTTGAAAATGGAGATACTATTCCTGGAACAATCGCAAAATCATTAGAAACGCAGATTAGTGAAGAGTTATTACCATTAAAAAAGAAAACGGAAGAGTTAATCAAGTCGGTTGAGTCTATCATCGTTTCTGTGAATGCATTTTGGGATACTAGTGCTGCTTACACCATTGATGAAGGTTTAGATGAAGCAAGGTATGCAATTGCTAAATTCGGTGATCTTGCGAATAACTTGAGTTACTTGATTAAAAAAGAAACAGACAGAGTTGATGTTATTCTAAGTAGTGTTGGAGGTATTACTGAAAACTTATCTAATAAGTCTGAACAAATTAGTGGTATCATCAACAATCTTGAAGCAATCACAGCAAGCGTCGCAGATGCTGATTTAAAACCATTGGTTGGAAACCTGTCAACTACTTTGGTTGAGTTGAACGAATTATTAACAAGTGTGAATCAAGGTGAAGGAACTATAGGTGCTTTATTACATACCGATTCCTTGCACAATGAATTGGTTAATACTAATTTAGCGATACAAAGTCTATTAGAAGATATGCAACGTAATCCGAATAAATACGTTCATTTTTCTCTGTTAGGTAGAAAAGTTAAAGGTGTTCAATTATCGCAGCCAGAAGAAGATAAATTGAGAGAGATATTGAAGTAAACCATTCGCTAAGTTTAAGATGATATAAAAGTGTTTTTATGACAATAAGTAATATAATATTTATAATCGTTTTTTTAGGAGCATTGGCCTTTTTTGGATTTAAGGTCAAGCAAATAATCGCTAACATTAAATTGGGGAAAGCTGAAAACAGATTTGATCGAAAGTCAGAAAGACTAAAAACGATGCTTCGAGTTGCGCTCGGCCAATCTAAAATGCGGGCTAGACCAATTGCTGCTATTTTGCACATGTTCATCTATGTTGCATTTATGATCACTCAAATTGAATTAATTGAGATCATTATTGATGGTGCGACAGGTTCACATCGAATTTTCCAGCCTATGTTGGGTGGTTTGTACACCTTTACAATCAGTTTAATTGAAGTTTTATCGCTATTAGCCTTAGTCGCAACGATTGCATTTTTGTCGAGAAGGAATCTAATCAAATTACCACGCTTTGTAAAAAGTGAAATGAATGGTTGGCCTAAATTAGATGGTAATATCATCTTATATCTTGAGTTTGTTTTAGTGATTTGTATCTTCACAATGAATGGGGCAGACGAAGTTTTGCATGTTAGATCTGGACATGAATCTTATGGTTTTGCAATTTCATCGTGGATGGGGCCAATGTTTTTCGGTGGTATGGAAACAACTACTCTAATCATTCTTGAAAGAGTAGGATGGTGGGGACATATCATCATGGTTTTAACTTTTTTATGTTATTTACCTTTCTCAAAACATTTACATATTATTTGGGCTTTTCCGAATACCTATTTTTCAAAATTGCGTCCAATGGGGCAATTTACAAATATGGAAAGTGTTACGAATGAGGTGAAATTAATGATGGATCCGAATGCTGACCCTTATGCTGTTCCCGCTGTCGACCCTGATGCTGTTCCTCAAAAATTTGGAGCAAAAGATGTTGAAGACTTGAGTTGGGTAAATATATTGAATGCCTATACTTGTACTGAATGTGGGCGATGTACATCTGAGTGTCCTGCGAATATTACAGGTAAAAAATTATCACCGCGTAAAATTATGATGGACGTTCGTGATAGAGCGGAAGAAGTAGGTGCAGGTAAAAGAAAAGAAGGAGATAAGTTTAATGATGGTAAATCGTTATTAGGAGATTTTATCACTGAAGAAGAGATTTGGGCTTGTACTAGCTGTAATGCATGTGTTCAAGCTTGTCCTGTGAATATTGATCCATTAGAAATAATTATGGATTTAAGAAGGTATTTGGTAATGGAAGAATCTAAGATGCCATCAGAATTGGCAACAATGAACACCAATATTGAGAATAACCAAGCGCCTTGGCAATTTTCACCATCAGACAGATTTAAATGGAAAGATGAAGCATAAATTGATAAAAGCAACTGATGGGGATCATAACCTTTCTCCAATTTTGCCTGAAGAGGTTAAAAACTATTTAATTGATATAGACGGTACCATTTGTGATGATATTCCTAATGAAGAGCCTGAAAGAATGGCTACTGCGAAGTTATATCCGGATGCATTAGAAACATTAAATAAATGGTTCGACCAAGGTCATATTATTACCTTTTTTACTTCTAGAATAGAAGAACATAGAGCAGTGACTGAGGAATGGTTGAATAAGCATGGTTTTAAATATCATAGCATGGTGATGGGGAAACCAAGAGGAGGAAATTATCATTGGGTTGATAATCATATTGTGAAAGCAACACGCTATAACGGTAAGTTTACTGATTTGATTAAAATTAATTCAGAAATTGAAGTATTTAAAGATAAATAATTGTTTTTTTAAGACATTAATATAAATTATTATGGGAGAATTGAGGGTGCCAACAATGGCGGAATTAGCAGCGAAAGGTCAACAACCTGACGTTTTATTCTGGGTAGGTTGTGCTGGTAGTTTTGACGATCGAGCAAAAAAAATAACAAAAGCCTTAGTCAAAATATTGAATAAGTGTGATGTTAATTTTGCTGTACTAGGTGCAGAAGAGTCTTGTACAGGTGATCCTGCCAAAAGAGCTGGAAATGAATTCTTGTTCCAGATGCAAGCAATGATGAATATTCAAGTATTGGACGGTTACGAAATAAAAAAAATTGTGACGGCTTGTCCTCATTGTTTTAATACACTGAAAAATGAATATCCAGGATTGGGTGGGAAATATGAAGTGATACACCACACTCAGTTAATTCAAGATTTATTCGATTCTGGAAAATTAACTGTTGAAGGCGGAACGTTTAAAGGAAAGAAAATAACTTTCCATGATCCTTGTTATTTAGGTAGAGCGAATGGTGTTTATGAAGCACCACGTGAAATTCTAAGTAAGCTTGATGCGGAATTGGTAGAGATGAAAAGGTGTAAAGCTAAAGGACTTTGTTGTGGAGCAGGGGGAGCACAAATGTTTAAAGAAGCTGAAAAAGGCGATAAAGAAATTAACGTTGAGCGAACAGAAGAGGCATTAAAAACGAATCCTAATATTATTGCTACTGGTTGTCCTTTTTGTAATACAATGATGACTGATGGTGTTAAAAACTTTAATAAGGAAAATGACGTTCAAGTATTAGATATCGCTGAAATGATTGCTAATGCTGCCGATTTATAGTAAATAACTATATTTAACAAAACTTTTAACTATGAAAAACGCTATTAATTTTATACTAATTGCATCTTTAATTCTATTTGTAGGTTGTAAAAAACCCGGCTGTACTGATGAGGCAGCTGAAAATTTTAAGCCTGTAGCCAAAAAAGATGATGGTACTTGTATTTATCCTCCTGCGGATAAAAGAATTACATACCTTGGAGATTATGTAATGGTTGATTCTCTATTTGCAGGTCCTGATTTTGTAGAAGTAAGAAAATATACCTTAAATGTGAAAATTGATGAAGGTGTTCCAGAAAGTCCAGAAATTTTATTGTCAAATATTTGGGGACAAACAATCGTCGTTAAAGCAGAGTTAACAGGAAATGTTTTTAATATTCCTAATCAAGAATATGAAGATAATCGCTTCGTAACAGGTAAAGGTCAGTTTATTGGCACTAAAATTTCTTTCACAACAGAAAGTGCTGGAGGAACATCTAAGGCTGTTGGTTACAGATAAGCTTCAGTTTTAAAATTAGAATATCCTGATACCCAATCTTATTTCAAGGTGGAGTATTAGAATTTCACCCATAGTCCTGCAACTCAAGAATTCTTCGTTTTTGTGATAAACACTAAGTTCCTTTCTTAGTAGGGTTACGTTTTCTTTTGTTGAAAGCGTATCATTTTTCATTCTTCTAAGAATACTTTTTGTTCGTTGCTTTTCGGAAAGATATCTCTTTTTTAATGCTGCTCGTTCTTGTTGTTTATATTGATCAGCAGTTTCATTTGATAATAATTCTTGCGCCAATTTAACTAAACTGATATTGTCTTTATAGAATTGAGGTAAATACATGTTTATTCGACCTTCATATGTTTGCTGGTCAAAATCCATCGCTCTTAATCGGTATTGAATATTGTCAAAATCCTGGTTGATTTCAACAACAAAATTATAGGCACGCATATCACCTAATAATTGAGTAAAGCATCGCTCGTTAAATTTGACAAATTCTTTCGCAAGTCTCAAACGATTTTCGACTTTTCGTTTTGCATGTTTTTTAATGAAATCATCACAAGGAACACCAATAACATGTTCTTCAATCAATGTGTTTTCGTGCACCAAATAGTTCATTTTATTCGGTGAAAAAATATGTTCAATTTCTAAACCATAAATTCGTGAAGCATCTGCTTTTTTTATATAATAATAATCGTGGTTGTCATTTATTTCATTCACAATCTTAATTCTAAACGGTTGTGAATTGCCATAAGTACAGAAGTCTACGCTACCAACTTTTATGTAGGCGGTTGGAGCACCATCAGCATAAAGTTTTTCATACAATAAAATTAAACTGTGATAAATTTGTTCCATATCACTCGGTTGAAATAATACAGCATTCCATAAAGTCGAATTCCCATTATCATCGGTAATCGGCAAGATGTCGCTATGATGAAGAAGATCTTCGTATGCAATTGGAAAAACATCTAAACGCGAATATTGTCGCAAGTGATCACGCAAAGGCTTCTTTATCTTATAAAATGGTTTTTTATATTTTATCTGATTGAATTTCATATGGAATAATATACTTATTATTTATCTGATCTAAATTGAAATTGTTATAATTTATTCTCTTAAATAGAGCGCTTAAAAATTGACTTAAGCAAAAGCATTGATTCTTATATAAATAATAATTAACTTTAAAAATCAGTTCTGATTAAATGAAAGGTTAAATCTATAAAAGAATACGCGATTAATTTTATTATTCGAATGTTATTCTTATCATTTCTATCAAATTGTTTGTGTCTTAAATCTTAAGAACTTTATAATGAAAAAATATAAAGGCTTGAGGATTGATTTACATTTCCCGGTAGGGATGAATTTTAAAGATTTATGAGAAAAATACTATTGCTTACACTATTTAATTTATGTTTTGTTCAGTTTTCTTCAGCACAATGTGATGAAACAGCAGAGGATAAAATTCTTCTATTGGGAGATAGCTGGGCTTTTTTTATGCATGTTGATGGTACTTTAAATACTATTGAAGAAAAATGGGGGCATTCTAATTATAGCTATTATAGTTCTCCGACATTGTCAGTGAATGGTGCGAGAACAGAAGATTTTTTAACTCCCACTAAAATGACAGAAATTGAAAATACCTTAATTGCTAATCCGCAATTCAAAGCAGTTCATTTAAGTATTGGAGGAAATGATGTTTTAGGATCGTGGACAGTGGATTTTACACCAGAACAAAGTGACTCTTTAAAAAGTAAAGTTTATGACCGTATTGTTTCAATTATAGACTTTATACATGGTGTTCGTCCTGAAATTCAAGTGATTTGGAGTGGTTATATGTATCCTAATTTCGAAGAAGTAATCGCCGAATTCGCTCCTTTAGAGACTTCTCATCCCTTTTACGGGAATTGGGAAGGTATGGGGTTTCCATCTTTTGAAGAATTGAATACTATTTTATCAGATTTTTCAAATGATCTTGAAGTATTAGTCGCAGGAGATCCCCTCATTTCTTTTGTGTCTGCTCCAGCTTTAATGCAGAAATATTATGGACAGGAATTGCCCTTAGAAGTGGCGCCGTTTGGAACTTATTCGGCGGGTTTTCAACCTCTTCCAGCTGGAGATATTACTTATCCATCGCCGAAAGTTTCAATGCGGGATTATGGTTTAGCAAGAGACTGCTTTCATTTATCGGCTGAAGGATTCGAAATAATGATGGATTATCAATTTCAAAAGATTTATCATAAATTATTAATGGATGATCTTTATTTATTCCCAGAAGGAGAAGGAATTTCAGGTACTATTTTTAATGATAGTACAGGTTCTGTTTTTACTGTTGGTGATGAAGGGATCGGCAAACAAGTAACGTTATTATCATTCAATACCGCTGAGATTACTGATACAGTGATTGACCAAGCCTCAATATTTTTAAGAAGAAAAAATTTGTCAGGCGTTCGACCTTTTACCTCTATGGTAAATGTTCGTTTTAAAAATGGCTACTTTGGAACAAGTGAGGCAATTGAATTAGAAGATAAAGACGAAGCCGGTGATTTAAGTAGTGATCTATGTGTTTTTGGTAAAAATGATACAGAAGGTGATTGGTTACGGATTGATTTAGATCCAGAAATGATTGCTATGATTTCGAATACTGAAAATTTTCAAGTTATAATAGAAGCCAATGCGGCGGGTGAGGACAATATTATAGAATTTAGTGATTTATTAGATGAGGAATTTGCTCCAGTTTTAAATTTACAATACAAAGGAATCAACTTGTCAATTTCAGAAAACGAATTGACGCAAGAAAAAAATAGGATTCAACTTTTCCCCAACCCAACCCAAGGTGTCTTATATTTCAATGCACATGGAGAAGAAGTTAAAAGTATTTCAATCCTTAATTTGGCAGGCCAATCAATAATGCATGAAGAAATTAATTCGAATTCGATTGATTTATCGGCAATTCCACAAGGAGTTTATTTCTTCAAGGTAGAGACGATTAACGGAGTGTTTGTTGAACAATTTGTTAAACAATAAAACTTTTTTTGTTTTCATTGTAACTTTATTCTCGTTCAAGTGTCTTATAAGTATGTGGGAAACAATAGCTAAGGAACTCCCACTTTTTTAGTTCTATTTTTTTTATGAGTAAGCGTGTTTAAGAAATAGTAAACTTTTTCAAAAAACCGCATTTGGTCAACGGACCGAATGCGGTTTTTCTTTTTTTTAAACTCTTTCTATAATTGTAGCATAACCTTGTCCAACTCCTATGCACATTGTTACAAGCGCATATCGTTTATTTGTTTTCGCTAATTCAATAGCAGCAGTCTGTAAAATTCTACCACCAGACATTCCTAGAGGATGACCAATTGCAATTCCACCACCATTAGGATTGATACGTGGGTCATTGTCAGCAATTCCCAACTTTCTTGTACAAGCAAGAACTTGAGCCGCAAATGCTTCGTTGATTTCAATGATATCCATATCATCAATTGTTAGTCCAGCTCGCTTTAACGCCTTTTCTGAAGCGTAAACTGGACCGATACCCATTATTCTTGGTTCGACTCCTGCAACTGCAGCTGAAACAATTCTAGCCATAGGCTTAAAACTATTTCGAATGACAGCCTCTTCTGAACCTATTAATAATGCAACTGCTCCATCGTTTAAACCTGAAGCGTTACCAGCAGTAACTGATCCACCTTCTCTTTTGAAAGCGGGTCTTAATTTCCCTAATATTTCAAGTGTTGTAGTTGGCTTGATAAATTCATCCTGATCAAAAATAATTGGATCTTTTTTTCTTTGTGGAATTTCAACAGCTACAATCTCTTCTTTAAATCTGCCTGAAGCTTGCGCTTTTGTCGCTTTCATTTGACTATTAAAAGCAAATAAATCTTGATCTTCTCTTGAAATACCATACAATTCAACCAAATTCTCAGCTGTATTTCCCATACCATCGGTACCAAACATTTCTTTCATTTTTGGGTTGATAAATCTCCAACCAAAACTTGAATCATGCATTTCTGCATCACGACCGAATGGGGTAGAGGCCTTGGAAATAACCCATGGTCCTCTTGTCATATTTTCTACACCGCCAGAAATATATAAATCACCAGCGCCATCTTTGATTGCACGCGCTGCATTAATTGTAGATGCCATACCAGAAGCACATAATCTGTTTACTGTTTCACCACCTGCTGTAAAAGGTATTCCAGCTAATAATGAACTCATACGTGCAACATTCCTATTGTCTTCACCTGCTTGATTGGCACATCCAAAAATTACATCCTCAATTTCTTTAGGATCTAAAGAAGAATTTCGTTCAAGCAGTGCTTTCATTACTACCGCTCCTAAATCATCTGTTCGAACTGGAGCTAATGTTCCACCGAAATTTCCAACTGCTGTTCTAATTGCGTCAATTATAAATATATCTTTCATTTATTGTTCTTAAGTTTGAATTGTAAATTTAATAAGATTATATTGAATCGTAATTTACGATGGACGAAAAGGTAAATGTATATTTGCTTAATCATGCATAATATAAATTAAGAATGATTAATAATGACAATGAATAATGAATTAGAATATTGAATATGACAGCGCTAAGGACATATTTAAAAAAGGATCATCGCTTTACCATTTTAATATTAATCTGCATTCAGTTATTATTGACTTTACCTTTTATAAACTTCCATCCAATAGCCCTAGATGAGCCTTTTACGATTTTTCATTCACAGAAATCATTTGGGGACTTGTTAAGTTTGTTTACAAATGAAAATAACCCCCCTTTACATTTTATTTTAGTTCATTTTTGGATTAAACTTTTTGGAATTGGTGTCGTTCAATTGCGACTTCTATCGTTGATTTTTAGTTTAATCACTATTCCAATATTGTTTAATTTATCATTAAAGATATTTAACAAACAATACAACATTGCACTCTTAATATCTGGTCTATTTATATTTTCTACTTTCCATCATTTCCATGCCGTTGAAATAAGAGTTTATTCTATACTTGTTTTACTCTTTTCTTTGATTGTGAGTGATTTATATAGATTGATTTTCGAACAGGCAGAAGGAAGGATTTGGACATTGATTTTTTGGAATATTTGTTTAATTTATGCCCATTATTTAGGGTTCATAATAATTATTAGTGAATTAATAATAGGATTAGTATTCATTCGACAAATATCGAAAACAGCAAAAATAAAATTACTTATAGGTGCTTTAGTTATGGTGCTCTCTTTTATACCAATAATGCAAATATTTTTGACGAGACTTGGTACGGTTTCATCTTCAGGAACCTGGGTTCAAGCACCACATTGGACTGAATTGTATGGTAATATATTGAGGTTTTTTAATGGGACTGTTGCTTTCTTTTTGATCTTATTTGTTTTATTAATTCTTTTTATAAGAGAGAAGAATAAAGACTATTCGGTATCATTAATTTTCACAAAAAAGAATGTTTTCATTATTTTGTTTTTTGCGATTCCTTACTTTGGGATGTATCTAATATCAATATTTTTTGAACCTGTTTTTATTGATAGATATCTTCTTTTCACAACAATTCCGTTATACCTTACTTTTGGTATTGTTGTTAAATATATAACGCAGAATAAATTAACTTTTGAATTTGTCTTAATAGCTCTTTTACCGTTGATTATTTTTTTAAATTATGAGCCAAATAATGATCGCGAGCCTGACAAAATTGCATCATATTTGGCAACTAGTTACGAAAAGCAGGAGGCTACAATTATAATCTGTCCACCTTATTTTGATAAAACATTACTTTATCATTTAGATCAAAATGTATTCTCTCAGCCAGTTAAATTTGACTCGTTGTTAATGAAACGAAACATTTTTCCAATATTTAATAGTCAAGAACTAGCTTCTATTGAATTGATGGATATTGTCCGTTTTATTGATGTAAACGCGTCTTTTACTTTACCAGAGAATAATATAATAATAGAACTATTAAAAAGTTATGACATGATTGATAGTGCAGGTTTTAAGGGTGGGGTAACGGTTTACAAATTATCTAAAAAATGATTAAGATAAATATTATTGGTTCTGGAAATGTTGCAAAAGCTTTTGCTTTACAACTTTATAAAAAAGTAGAAATTGTTTCTGTTTATTCTCGAAATTATGAGAATGCACTTGGCCTTGCTAATAAAGTCAAAGCATTTGCTTATAATGATTTGGAAGAATTGAATTTTGATGTTGATCTAAATATTATTGCTGTTAAAGATGATGCGATAGAAGATATCGTGAAGTGTTTACCGAATAATATATCTGTTGTACATACATCAGGTTCTGTGGGAATTGAAAGTTTAAATAAGTTTGATGAATTCGGTATACTTTATCCATATCAAACATTTACAAGTGGACGAATAATAGATATGACTAATATTCCTTTTTTCTTGGAAGCAAACACGACTTCATTTAAAAATGAATTAAATGATTTCTGTTTAAAAAACTTCTCTGCTCAAATTTATGAAGCTAATTCAGAAAAACGAAAACACATTCATTTGGCGGCGGTGATTACGAGTAACTTCACGAATCATTTATTGTTTGAGGCAGAAAAAATTTTATCAGAGGTAAATTATCCTTTAGATATTTTAAAGCCATTGTTATTAGAAACCATCGAAAAAGCAATAAGTATAGGACCGAAAAACGCACAAACTGGTCCAGCGAAAAGGAACGATGTAAAAGTGATGTCTAATCAGATTAATTCTATCGAGTCCAGAGAATTGAAGATTGTATACGAATTAATGTCAAAGTTGATTATAGATGTAAAAAAAGATTAATTTTTAATTATTTTCCTTGTAAACGTTTGCCCATTTCTTACAACCTTTATAAAGTACATTCCATTGTCTACAATTGAGATTTCTATTAGGTTGCTATTAACTATATTTTTTTGAATAATTTGTCCGTTAAGGTTAATCAAAAACACTTCATCTAATAATTCTAGCCCTTCAATATAAACTGTATTCGTTGTCAATGTAGGGAAAACACGGATATCTTTTAACGCTTCCTGTGAGTGAAAGCTGAGTGTGATATCTTCATATCCCATATCCAAAGGAGATATAGGTTCAGTATTAAACTCATCAATTTTAAGAATAAACATATTAACTCCTCCTGACGAAGTAAACGGCATAGTTCCAACAGCAACAACTCCGTTATCCGTACAGTATTCAACACCATTAATCACATCATTTCCTAAAGCTCCAACATTTCTGACATAGGTCGCGTCAGTATAATATGTAAAAGCCATTCTTCCAAGAAAAGCTTCTGTTTTGCCTTCGCTTATATCCACGGATCCCCAGCTAGTAGTTGAACCTCCGTAAAAAATATCATTGTTTGCGTTTATTGTGATGTCATTCACAATATCATTTCCAACTTGTTCGCCATCCCAAGATGTATCTGCGATAATTGAATAATCGAATTTATCCATTTTATAAATCCAGAAATCATTAAAACATTCACAACCATATGCATTATGGTAGCTTCTAGAGCCTCCTAATAAATAATAGTCTTCGTTAGTGAGGATTGAATTAAAATAATCGTCACGATCCTTCCCTGCTAATTTTACCCAACCTAAGGTTCCATCGATATGATACTTCAAAATAATTCCATCAGACATGCCAGCACCAAACGAATTTGTACCACCAACAACCACAATCGAATCGCCATCAAGGATAACATCTTTTGCATAATCATCAGCTAATCCTCCATAAGTTTGAGTCCAGAGGGTATCACCAAATTTATCCGTTCGTACGATGTAAATATCTGTTCCACCAGCTCCATAACTATATGTTTCTCCAACGAGTACAAAGCCGCTGTCTTCTAATTGAACTAAACTGTATGCTTTGTCCCAATCACTTCCGCCATAAGTTTTCTCCCAAATTGGAACGCCGCTGTGGTTAGTATGAACCATGTAAAAATCGAATCCTCCGGCACCAAAACTATTTGTATATCCGGCAATAGTAAAAGATGAATCGTGGGTTAAAATTACTTTTTCGCTCCAATCCGAACCAGATCCACCATAATTGTAAGACCATTTAAAGTTTCCCATAGAGTCCACTTTTAATAGAAAAGCATCCGCGTTCTCGGAAAGAAAACTACTTGAGCTTCCTGTTGCTATATACCCTGTGTCTAATGTTTGTTTAATGTCTCTTCCGTAGTCATACCCCGTATTACCGTATGATTTTAGAAAATTTATATTCTGTCCAAAAATGAAATTGGAGCAAATAAGTGTTAAAATAAAAAGTAATTTTTTCATAACGTTAAAGTTTAAAATTTAACATGAGGTTCGCACCGCGTCCATAACCTTGTTTTTTAGAAGCTAGTCCAATAACATCATAGGTTCCTAATGCAAGTGAGAATTTATTAATGGTCCAGAAGTTAAGGTTTAACCCCATTTCAAACCGCCAAATCCTCCGTATGATAATCTACTAGATATTGCGATATGATCGGTTGGTTTGTAAAATCCACCAGCAAATATGTAGGGGAAGTAAGCAGAAGTTAAAATGGTTTTAAACCCGCCTATGAGTTGAAATTTTTGATGACTTTTAAGGTCAGGGATTTTTTGTAATACAAATTCAATAGGTAGACTTGTGTAATAGTTGTCTTGTTTTGTCAATATACCTATGGTATCTTTAAAATTATAGACGTCATTCTCTTCGTTAAGAAGTCTGTTGACATCAAACCCGTCATAAGAGATAGTAGAATCAATATATACACGATTCGAAGATTGATTCCAGAAAATAACACCTAAATTGTTTAGCTTTAAGTTAACGATTTGCAGATTTCCTTTTTTGTTTTCAAATAAAAGATTATAATTCATATCAATTGAAAAACCACTTCCTTGGAATCCAAAATAAGGTGAGAATTCATTACTATAAGAACCAAGTCCCAATAGTTTTAAATGAACGCTATCTTCTTCGCTAAGCATATACGAATTGTTCAAATTCATATTGACCTCTTTTGAACCGGCAACGAATGAGACTTGAATGCTTGACATCGTTTTTTTGTGGAAGAAACCAAATCCCATTTTCTGGAAATGTAAATATTCCATCATCGCACCTTGAAAACGCATTGTATCTCCTAAATAGTTTGCATTTCCATACATGCCGAGATTAAACAAATCTGTAGGTACATTAGCTGTTAAGAAATGATTATCGGAAAAGGAAGCGACAAAACCGAAATTAGGATTCTTAAAAAGTTTTATATCCTTGTTGTAGAAAGTGATTGACTGTTCGGCTTCAGCTCCTAAAACATTCGAGCCTGATAATTTATTAGCATTTCTTGTTTTTAAATCTTCCGTAATTGTTCCTCCAAAAATAAATTTATCTGTTAATTCATTATTAAAGGTATTACTCGAATAATAATTGAATGTTGAGATTTGAAATTCATTTTTTTCAAAAACAGTATCTGAAAATAAAGGCAGTAATTCTTGACTAAAACCACAAGATATGGCGAATACGAAAATCGTTGATGTAAGTAGATGCTTCATTATAATTCAATCCCTAAGTTTAAGTTAGAAAACATTTTAAAATCAAAATATGCAGTTGGATCAATCTTAACTTTAGCTGACTCGTGAGAATTAAATGAGACAAATAATAATAATTTCGATGCAGATTCTAGATTCCGCAACTTGGCTGCTGTGAAATTAAAAATTGAATTACCGATATACGGACTTGTCTCATAAGTGTCTGAATTGTATATGCCTGCATTGATGTTGGCTACATTGTTCAACGAATCAATTTTTTCACCTGCCTCATTTAGCATGTATAGAACTGCGTTTGCTGCAATTGGAAAAGCATTTTCATAATTAATTTTTAAATAACCATCACCTGGAATTATCTGGGCAGGTGCTTTATAATCAATTTCAAAAGTATCTGCAATAGTTAAATCATTCGCTCCAAAAGATAATGGGAATTCACCATCTAGAAAAAGTTCAAATTTAGATCCAGGAAAAAACTCATCATCACCACCAGTAATATTCCCAAATGGATTAATTGCCAATTCATATCCCAATTCAACAGAATCAGGCAAAAGTTCAATAAAGTCTATAATGTTCGAATTTCTACTATTCATCAATAAATCATAACTTGAAGGAACAAAATCCCAATATCCCCCTGTCGCTGGATTGATATTAAGCATGTTATTCAAGCTTGGGAAGTCTAACAATACATTTTCACCCGTACGAGAATTCAGGCCGTTAATTAAGCTTATTTTAGCTTGAGCTACAAGATTAAATCCATTTAACACGGATATTTTCAAATTGATAGAATCGAGATTTATCGAACCGCGAACAATTTTTTTCATTGGAGGTAATGCCAAACCAATTGTGTCTGTGAAATGATATTCTCCGAAATAACCTTTGGCATATTTTGGAACCAAGCCTTTAAAAGAGAATTCAAAGTTTATTTTATCTGCACTTGTAATGGTAAATGGTAATTCTTGATTCGATTGCATCACGACATTAGCCAGTATAGTATTGATTAGTGTCCCATCTTCACCGGTTAAGCCCATGTCAAAATCTTTCATATCAACTGTTGAGCTCGCAGTAGAAGGAACTTCAATGGATCCTGCCTCTAGAAAATAGGTTCTGCTGAAAACGCCATCGGGCGTTTCTATATAAGGAAAAGAAAAGTCTATTTGTGATTTCCCAGGCCATGGCGATTTAATGCCTACTTCAGTTGTACCTTCAGATAATATAACTCGTTTTAATTCAATTTCATCCAATACATAGTTTTGTTCAAAATTATCATCGATTACCAATTCAGGACCAACTTCAATACTGGGGATTTCAATGCCAGAATTTACGACAATTGATGTGTCTGGTAATTTAATCAAGGTGTCTAAAGAAAATCCAAAGACTGATTCATGAATGACCAACGACAAATAACCATCATCATTAGTTGTCGTGTATTCGATAGGAATCATATCATTGATAGTGAGATGTCCATGCGCTATAGGTGCTTGCCAAGCAGTCGACCATTTTGTTTTCTCTTTCTTACATGATGAGAGATAAAAACAAAAAATCAAACCAATGAAAATTATTGTACTTTTTCCGAGGAACTTCATTTAGTATTCTTTGTTAAGAAAACGAAAATAATCATAATTTGGTTGGTATAGAAGTGTTGAAAGAATTACTTATGGCTAAGAAATTAACAATCATGTTTAAATCTCCTATTATTAAATTTATCTTTGCATCTAATTTTGAATATTAAAGAATGATTAAATATCGCGTCTTAAATCAAGTTGAATTAGAGGAATTGGAACCTGAGTTTATTCAGTTTCTTGTCGTGAATGGAGTGACTGCTGATGATTGGGTTCGTTTGAAAGAAGAAGAAAAGGAGAAAGCAAATACACTAATCGAACTGTTTAGTGAGGTTGTTTGGCAAAATATAATTGATAAAGTCAAATTCCTTGAATTGTACACTGATAAGTACATTCAAGCAATTCAATGTAATAGTGATAAGTTTATAATGGTCGCAGTGACGCATACTGATAAATCGTTTGTTTTTACGGAGAAAATTAAGTTAGAAACAGCATCTGGAGAGGATTTCTTATTGCATACTTCTGAAAAGGAATATACTAAAGGTCGCGGTGAAGAGATTTTTAAATTGTTGAATCAGGGGTATCAGATAAGTGAAGGAGCAGCATTCAAGAAATTAATTCTAGCTTCTGTAAAATGAGAATAGCTGTTATTGGAGGTGGTGCGGCAGGTTTTTTCTCAGCGATTCATGCGAAAGAAAATCATCCTATTGCTGAAGTGACAATTCTAGAGAAATCCAAGAAGCTATTGTCAAAGGTTAAAATTTCTGGAGGTGGAAGGTGCAACGTGACCAATGGAACAGATTCTTTAAGTATGCTTGCAAAGGCCTACCCAAGAGGTGAGAAACAATTGAAAAAGATCTTCCCTACATTTTCTAATAAAGATACAATTGCTTGGTTTGAAGCAAGGGGAGTGCCATTGGTTAAACAGCCTGATGGTTGTATATTTCCTAAAAGTCAAAACTCTCAAAGTATAATCGATTGTTTTTTGAAAGAGACCAAACGTCTTAATATCTCTGTTCGAACAGAGACAAAAGTCAAAGAATTGATTCCAATTGAAGGAGGTAGGATTCGTCTGCAAATTAATGAATCGGAAATAGAGGATTTTGATAAAGTGATTGTTGCAACCGGCGGATCTCCCAAGAAAGAAGGTTTATTGTGGTTGGAACAATTGGGACACGAAATTATAGACCCTGTTCCATCTTTATTTACTTTTAATATGCCTGATGAGGATGTGAAATCCTTGATGGGAATTGTTGTCGATCCAGTGCAAACAAAAATAGAAGGAACAAAGTTAAAAGCTTCAGGTCCGTTATTGATTACGCATTGGGGAATGAGTGGTCCTGCTGTTCTAATTTTATCAGCTTTTGGAGCTCGATTATTGAGTAAGAAATCATATGAATTTAAACTTCATGTGAATTGGTTTAATGATTTGAATGAGATCGGTATTAGGAGAGAGATAGATGCGTTAGAAGAAAATTATCCTAAGAAGATATTACAGAATATACGTCCACTACAAATTCCTGACAGATTATGGCAATTTCTACTAACAAAAGGGAATATTTCTTCTCAAAAGAAATGGGAAGAAATAGGGAAGAAGGATAAAAATAAACTGGTTGATTTACTCTTTAACGACGTTTATCGGGTAAAAGGTAAAACTACGTTTAAAGAAGAGTTTGTGACTTGTGGTGGGGTTAGCCTGAACTCGATTGATTGTTTAACTATGCAAAGTAAAATAGTTCCTAACCTTTACTTTGCAGGCGAGGTTATGGATATAGATGGGATTACAGGAGGGTATAACTTTCAAGCCGCTTGGACAACAGGTTTTTTTGCGGCTAAACTTAGTTAACGTTGATTTATTTTAATTGTAAAAGTCGTTCCTTTATTGAGTTCACTAGTTGCTTGTAACAAACAATCATGCTGCAATAGAATATTCTTTACATGTGTTAAACCCAGACCAAATCCTGTTTTTTTCTTCGTGTAGAATGGGTTGTATATATTCTGTAAAGTTGATTGATCCATACCACATCCATTGTCAGTTATTGTCAAGTTGAGTTCCTTATCATGTCTTGTCAGCTCTATAAATAACTGAGGATTTTCAGTTTCAGACATAGCTTCAGTTGCATTTATCATAATGTTAGCTATTGCAATTTTGAATTTTTCAATGTCTAAGTCGAGTAAAATTGCGCAATCAAGGCCGCTCACTTTTAAGTCGATTTCCTTTAAAATGATTCGGTCCTCACATAAAGCAATCGCATCTTTAATAATTGGAATTAAGTCAGTCTTTTTCATGTTCAATTCAACGAGACTGGTACTGTGCAATAGATTATCTATTAAGTCTTTTATTCGAGTTGAGTTTCTCTTAATCATCTCGAAGAGTATTTTACTGTCATCCGATTTAAGTTCAACTTCCTCTTTTAATTCATCTGTTGCCAAAAATATATTGGTTAATGGATTCCGAATTTCATGTCCGATCAGTCTTGCCATTTTACCTGAATAGTTCATTTTTTCAGTTTCAATTAGTTTTAATTGTACCGTTTCTAAATCTGATACATCTTCAATCACGCCTTGGTAATAAGTACTTATTTGATCAAATTTTTCATGAATCCTACTTAGTTTAAATTTGGCAATTATAATTTCTTTTCTGGTGTTAACCATTTGAACTTTAATTACTTTATTTGTGCCATTCTTCTTTGTGCGCGTTAATAATTCTTCAAACTTTGTATAATCGTAAAATAGATCTCGAATTTCCTTCATCTCACCTTCTTCTGTTTTAAACAATTTAGCGAATGAATTATTAAACTCAATAATTTTAAAATCTTGATCTGCTATGAAAACGGCATCTATGGTGTGCTGAAATAGTTTTTTATACCGTTCGTTTTGTATTTTAAGTTTTCTTTTTTGATCTAAAAAGGCTATTGCATGGAGTAGGGTGTTTTCAACAGTACTCGAAGTTAAATGACCGGTATTTAAATGTTTGATAAAACGTTTAGAGGAATATTCAAAAAGGTCGTCTTTCTCTGTGAATAAGATAGTAGGTACATTCGACAATTTATCATTTAAGAGGACCCTAGTATTGGACACGAGAGAATCATTGACACAGCAAACATCAATTTGTTTGAGTTCTTTAATTCCTGTTAGGCTTTCAAAGTTTGGAATATCAATAATATTCCACTCAAAATCCTTTGGAAGCTTATTAAAGCAAATTAATGCAACATCAGTCAGCCCAATTCTTAAAATCGTTTTCGGTTTGATTGTCGATCTTGATATTTCTAACTCCTTCATGTGTGTATAAATGTAAATTGTGTGGAATTTTATCACAGTTTATGTGTAAAACAACTACGTATTCGATACCAATTTATAATTTATTGTTTAATTAGTGACCTAATTGCTCATTTATATAAGGCTGGCATAAGATTTGAATAATACTAATCAAATTATAAAAACAAAAACATTATGGAAAATCAAGCAAAAAATATTGTAGCAACAGCAGTAGCAGGTGTTGCAGTAGGAGCATTATTAGGTGTGTTATTTGCACCAGCCAAAGGAGCCGATACAAGAGCTGCCATTGCAGAAAAAGCGCACGACGTGAAAGATTCTGCGGTTGACTTAAAGGATAGTATTAAAGATAAGTTTACAAGTGGATCTTTACAACCGTCTGAATTATTGAATAGTCTAAAGGACCAAGTTCAAACAACATTATCTAATGGTAAAAAGGATGTGAAAGACGGTTTGTTAAAAAAGATACAAGAATTAGAAGAAGCAATTGCTAAAGCCTAAAAATATGAGTGTTATAAAAGAAGATATAAAATCTCTAGTAGAAGATGCTCAGGCATATACTGAAGCAAAAATTGAACAGTTTCAATTAGATGCGATGGAGAAATCGATACGTGTATCGAGTAAAGTGATTACATGGTTAGTTATTTCTGTTTTAGGAATACTTGCATTGATGTCATTTTCTATCGTGTGTGGATTGTTACTTTCTGATTTAATTGGAAGTTATATAGCTGGTTTCGGAATACTTGGGGCTTTTTATCTTCTTCTTTTTATCTTGTTCTATGTATTGCGAGATAAATGGTTGGATCACCCAATTAAAAATGCACTATTCGGTGTCATGCTATCCATATATACTAAGAGAGATGAATAATATAGAAAAATTCGAAAAAATAAAGCAATTACAGCGGCTAAAGGTCGAGTACCATAAAAGAAACATGTCATTAACAGTTCGACGATATACAAGTTTATCGGAAGGAAATGGATTAGAACGTGTTTTTAAAATTTCAAAGTTGGTATATAAAGTTTATAGATTATTTAAAAAATAAATGAAGACAAAAAGCTTAATAGATGTTTATCTTAAAATTGCTATTCTATCGACAATAGTAATACTTGCGGTATACTATGCAGGCAATATTATTATGCCAATTTTACTGAGTGGTGTGATTTCATTGATACTTTTTCCGCTTGTAAGAAAGTTGAATATTTGGGGCATTCCTAAATCTTTAGCTGTTGGACTGGTTGTTCTGCTTGCTTCAGCAAGTATGCTTATTGTGATTTTTGGAATTGGATTTCAAACCCAAAAAATTATCAGTGAATTTCCTGAAGATGAAGTAGAGGAAGTATTTGATGATCCAATTCAATCTGTTGAGGATAAGACAGACGTAAAAATATCAAAATACACCAAGGAAATTGAAAATGTTATTGAACAAGTCAAGAGTGTTTTGGTGGAGGCAATACCTTCAGCATTAAATCGTTTAACAAATACAATCGTATTTTTTATTACTTGTCCAATTTATATATTCTTCATGCTATTATATAGCGAGAATATAAGAGATTTTTACCTGCAAAGTATTAAAAATAGAAGTAGGGGTAAAGCGTTTATTAAATCTTTAGAAGCTACTTATCAAAACTACGTTAAAGGAATGTTGATGGTAATACTTATCGTTTCTGTACTGACCGGGTTAGGATTATTCTTACTTGGAATTAAGTACGCTATTTTTATTGGTATATTGACTGGTATTTTAACCTTAATTCCATATGTCGGTGTATTTATAAGCGCTTCGATTCCAATAGTTTTAGCATTGATAACGAAAGAAAGTATTTGGTATGCTGTAGGTGTGTTATTGGTGTATGTTGTTGTGCAATTTTTGGAAGGGAATTTCATCACTCCAAAAATTGTTGGCAATCAAGTCAGTCTAAATCCCCTTGTAGTAATAATAGGATTGGTTATATTTGGAGCGGTTGGTGGCGTCGCTGGAATGATTATTACGATACCTGTTTTAGCCCTTATTAAAACTATGGCCAATCATAATCCTTCGTGGAGACCATTGAAAACATTAATTGAAACTCGATAAATTGAAAAAACAAGCCAAAATATTAGTTGTAGACGACGAAGAAGATATTTGTTATTTAACAAAAAGTATTCTGCGTAAAAACGGTTATACAAATGTGCGGATTGCAAATTCTGTAGAGAAAGCTAGTGAACTAATTAATCAGCACGAATTTGAAATATTGTTCATTGACCTAAGTCTAGGAGATGGAACAGGAATAGATATTGTTCAATATGTAGAAAACACATATATGAACCATCCTTTAATGAATATCATTACAGGTTTTTGCTCAATCGATGACAGGAACAAATTGGAGTCATTAGGAATAGACTCAATCATAACGAAACCATTAACCAGGGAAAAAATATTAAATGCGATTTAAAATTATTAATTAATCGTAAATTCAGGCCAAATTAATATCTATGAATAGAATACTGGTAATTGATGATGACAGAGATATTTGTATGCTCTTACAGCGTTATCTAAAAAAAAATGATTTTATCGTTGATATTGCACATGACGGTCAATCTGGTTTGAATGCTTTAAAAAAAACACGATACGATTTAGCGCTATGCGATTTCCGTTTACCAGATTTTACTGGATTAGAAATGATTTCGCAATTAAAAAGTATTCATAAGGATATTGCTGTAATTATAATCACGGGTTATTCTGATGTGCAAATGGCCGTAAACTTAATTAAAAAAGGGGCCTATGAATATGTTGTAAAACCAATTCAGCCTGAAGAAATTTTATTCAATATTAAAAGTGCGATCAAACAAATTAAAATCGCAAAAGAACAGCCTGAACCAGCAGAGAAGATAGATGCTAAAGCGAAAAAAGGCGCGCTAAAAGTCGATTTAGGATTCATTAAAGGAGAGAGCGAACAGGCTAAACAAATTTATAAACTTGTAGATTTGGTTGCACCCACAGATATGTCTGTATTGATATTTGGTGAAAGTGGAACTGGAAAAGAAATATTAGCAAGAACAATACACAATCAAAGTAAAAGGCGGAATGAGAATTTTGTTGCGATTGATTGTGGAGCCATTCCAAATGAAATTGCGGGAAGTGAGTTGTTTGGATATAAAAAAGGATCATTTACTGGTGCTACGCAAGATAAAATTGGTTTATTCGAGGTAGCAAATAAAGGGACACTATTCTTAGATGAAATAGGAAATCTGTCATACGAAAATCAAGTCAAATTATTGAGAGTAATTCAAGAGCGTAAAGTCAAACAAATTGGTGGAACCAAGGAAACCGATTTAGACATTCGAATTCTAGCTGCAACGAATGATAATTTGGTGGATTCCATGTCTGACGGATCTTTTAGAGAAGATTTATTCTATCGATTGAATGAATTCAAGATTGAAATTCCAGCCGTGAGAGAAAGAAAAAAAGATATTGAAAATTTCGCGGATTTTTTCCTGTCTAATGCGAAGATTGAATTGGAAAAGGATAAAGTTGAATTTCATGATTCAGTATTAGATCTATTTAAAAATTATCATTGGCCAGGTAATTTAAGAGAAATGAAAAACGTTATTAAGCGTGCTGCATTATTATCTGAGAACGGGACTATTAAATTAGAGCACTTACCTGTAGAAGTGAAGATGGGGGTACATGCAGATGTTACGCCTTCTAATTTTATCGAATCGAATGATGGTGATTTAGATTTAAAAACAATAATTGAAAATACTGAACGTCGAGCAATACTAAATGCATTGGTCAATACTGACTACAATAAAAGTAAGGCTGCACGAATTTTAAATATCGATAGAAAAACCTTGTATAATAAAATCAGTAGTTACGATATTGATATGCCGGAATAATTATGGGCAATTTGTGGAATTGATCATCCCTTTTGGGGACATAGACCACAGTCATCTTTCTTGTTTCAATTTATTTTTATTGATAATCAGGTATTTAAGGTCTGTTTATTCGTTTGGCAAATTAATTGCCTTTATATAGTCAAACAATAATTAAAACAATAAATTTTATGAAAACGATTAAAGTAGCAAGTATTATAGGGTTATCAGCGTTAACATTATTTTCATGTAGTAAATATGAAGAGAATGACGGTGTTACGGTAAAATCAAAAAAAGCGAGAGTAGCAAATACGTGGGTAATTGATCAAGCTTTCAGTGATGGAGAAAATGTTACTGAAAATTATGATGAATTTACATTAACGACGAAAGAAGATGGAGATGCACAGTTGAATGCGAAGTTTGAATGGGGACCATTTTCTTACGAATATGAGACTGATGGAACTTGGGAGTTTACATCGTCAAAAGAGAATATCTCATTCGATTATGAAGATGACGACGCTGACAAAACTTATCAAATCTTAAAATTAGAAGTTGATGAAATGTGGTTGAGAGAAACAGGTGGAGAAGATGAGTTGCATTTGAAAGCTCAATAATTGAACAATATTTAAAGTATTATTATCACCTTGGGTTTAAGCTTAAAAGCTTAAACCCTTTTTTTATTTTTTATCATCAAATACTTTCTTATTTTTAGATTGTAAGAAACTTAAAACTTTATGAGCGCAAAATCAGTTAATGATTCGAGAACAACGATAACAGAATTAATGATTCCACATTTCGCTAATTTTTCAGGGAAGGTACATGGTGGAATTTTACTTTCCTTGATGGATAAGGTGGCTTATGTGTGTGCAGCGAAACATTCAGGAGCTTATTGTGTAACGGTATCTGTTGATGGTGTTGAGTTTCGAGAACCTGTAGAAGTAGGGGAATTAGTATCGTTGGCAGCGTCTGTTAATTACGTCGGTAACTCTTCAATGATTATTGGGATCAGAGTCGAATCACTTAAACCCAAGACAGGGGAGGTGACCCACACAAATTCATGTTATTTTACAATGGTCGCCAAAAATGAAGATGGAACCTTACAGCAAGTTCCTGAATTAATTTTAGAGTCACGAACGGATATAAAAAGGTTTTATGAAGCCAAAAAATTAAAAGAAAAACGCCGAGAAATTGATGAGATTATGCATAAAGAAAGACTTCATCTATCTGCTGAAGTTATTGCTCAAGAGATTAAAGATAATCGTTGTATAATTAACTTAAAATAAATTTACCAACCCTTCAAGCAATATTTCCGTTATATAATTAAGGGAACGGTTTATTACCCTTGCAGATTATATTTATTTATACGGTTTTATTAAGAGTTCTTTGTGCTAACGAAGAACTCTTTATTTATATTTGAATATGAGTAAGAGATCCCTTCAAAAGTATTTAACCGATCTATCTAAGGAAGAGCTAGAAGAGCAAGTATTGGAATTGTACAATAGAATTAAAGAAGTTAAAACTTTCTATGATTTTGTTTTTAATCCAAGAGAAGAAAAATTGTTTGAAGCTGCAAAGTTCAAAATCTCTAAAGAGTATTTCCCGCCGAACAGAAGGAAGGCTAAGAAAAGAAGGTCTGTCGCTCAAAAGGAAATAAAACAATTTAGAATTTTGGATGCAGATCCTAGTAAAATTGCTGATTTAATGCTTTATACTATTGAAATTGCATTAGTTTTTAACGCTGATTCTCCACAAACACAATTGGCCTTTTATAAAAGTTATTTGAATACATACAATGAATTCATTAAGTATACTACCGAATTGGGGATCATTAGTTTTTATGAAGATAGGATTCATAAAATTGTGAAAGATATCGAAGCACAGGAATGGCCTAATTCACATCTATATGAGCTTCCATATTAAATAAGCGAAAAAAAAACGGTGACCTCATTGAGATCACCGTTTTATATTTTAAAGCGATTGTTTAAAAATTGAGTTAATTACTCAATAATCGTCATCTCATCAATTAAGTTATTAGCACCTGCGCATTTATCAATAATGAATAATACGTATCTGATATCAACACTAATTGTTCTTTGAAAGTTTTTCTCAAAAGCAATATCACCACTCATAGCTTCCCAGTTGCCATCAAATGCACATCCGATTAATTCACCGTTTGCATTCATTACTGGACTGCCAGAGTTACCACCAGTAATATCATTGTTGGAGATAAAGTTTACCCATAAATTACCGTCTTTTGCATATCGACCATAATCTTTTGCTTCATACAATTCTTTTAATTTTGCAGGAACGATAAACTCATCATTCGTAGGATCTTCTTTAGCCATTAAGCCGTCAATAGTCGTGTAGTAAGGGTAAGTTTTACCTTCAATTGAAGTATATGGTAAGATATTTCCAAATGACAATCTAAGGCTGAAGTTTGCATCTGGGTAATACTTCGTTTTCTTATTCATTTGACGTAAACCATCAATAAATAAACGATTTGCCTTATTCAATTGAGCTTGTGCCATTTGTGTTTCAGGACCATAATTATATTTTCTAAATTGATCCAATAAATCTTGGTTTAGCATGAATAATATTTCATTCTCTAAAATAGTTTTAGTTGGATTTGCAATGAATGCAGAATAACGTTTTTCACTCGTGAATACAGAATTCTTTACAGCATCATTCGCAAACTTTTTCCAATCACCATTATACTCTTTATGTAAGGCTTCTATTTTTTCACCGTGCTGATCTTTGGGTACATTGTTATAATACATTTCAAGCATTGCAGCTATAAGAGATTCTTCTGTCTCAGCGTTAAACGTTTTGAAGAATTCTTCTTTTTGTTTCTCTAAACCTTCTGCAGATTTAGAAATGGCTGCTTCATCTAGTTTTTCAGCTTTTAATTGGTTGTATAGTCCTGTGTGTTGAATTAAGAATTTATTTAGTCCTATAGAATATACCGATTCGAAGAAATAAACCTGTAAATCATTTACAACTTTCAATTTATCATAAGCCTGATCGATGTCTGATATAACGTTTCCATATTTTTCTTGTCTTTTAGATTTTGCATTTACCCAATTAGAAAAATCTTTTTCTATCGTTTGTTTTTTCTCAAAAACTTTGTTGTTTTTTAATTGCTCAGTTTGACCAATAAAATACTTCCAGTAATTACTTACTTGTGCGTAAGTTGAAGCGTATTTGATTCTTGTAGCGGCATCTTTGTTCATGTCAGCTTTCATAATATCAAGCTTTTTACCACGAATTTTAACACGACTTGGTTGATCTTTCTCGATCGCCATTTTTACGCCATAAGATGTTAAGAATCTATCAGTACTCCCAGGAAACCCCATAACCATCGCAAAATCTTCTTCAGCAATTCCTTTAATGCTAATTGGTAAATAATGCTTTGGAGCATAAGGTTTATTGTCTACAGAATAAGGTGCTGGTTTATTATCCGCACCAGCATAAATTCTGAATAATGAAAAATCACCTGTGTGACGTTCCCACATCCAGTTGTCAGTATCCCCACCATATTTACCAATTGATGATGGTGGAGCTCCAGCTAAACGAACATCTTCGAAGATTTCATAAACAAATAAATAGAATTCATTTCCACCATAAAAAGGTTTTACTTCTGCCGAGTAATGTGTACCTAAAATAGCTTCGTTAGAAAGTTTATCTGACATTTCACGAATCATAGCATTTCTTGTTGCTTCATCCATATCGTCTGTCAAAACTTCAGCGATTGATTTTGTCACATCAATAGTATTAACGACAATAGAAATTGTTAATCCTGGGATTGGTTTTTCTGCTGCATAATTTTCAGCCCAAAATCCGTCAGTTAAATAATCATTCTCAGGTGTAGAGTTTTCTCTGATGGCATCGTAACCACAATGGTGATTGGTTAACATTAAACCTTTAGGAGAAATGATTTCACCAGTACAAAAACCTCCTAATGAAACAATCGCATCTTTAACACTTGGTTTTTTTGTATTGTAGATATCCTTGTATGAAAGTTGCAGACCAGCTGCTTTCATACTTTTGGCATAGGTTTTCAATTGGAACGGCAAGTACATGCCTTCATCCGCACGTAAAAATTGCGAGGATGTAAATAATAGAATTAAGATTAAATATTTCATGTATGTTATAATTTTAACCCCCAAAAGTACGTTTTAAAGGCCTAAAATCAATGAAAATATCATTAAATATTCAAAATAAAATGAATAATTAATTCCTTAAAAATGGAAGTATTTAATTCTTAACGAACTGTTGTCTAAAGACACCTGTAGAAGTAGATATCTCAGTAATATAGATGCCTTTTTCTAAGGATTCCGTCTGAACTTGATGCTCATTTGTTGAGCGTACCAATTGTCCAGTTGAATTGTAAATTTTCACGTTCTCTACAGGTTGATCACTACTGATATTTAATATGTTTTGAACTGGATTTGGGAATAATGAAATTGAAGCGGGAGCTGGTGTAGTAATCGATGCAAATTCAGAACCTAATATTGCAAAATCATCAATTAAGAGAATGAACCCGTCATTAGTAACATTCTTGAATGCGATATAAATATCCTGATTACTGTATCCTTCTAAATCAAGTTGGACACTTCTCGTATTCCAAAGCGCATTCTCTTCTGCAACAGTAGCAATAGTATCTGTAAAACTCGCTGGCAAACTATCCGTTGTCGATAATAAAACAAAGTAGGTTTCTGGATAGGAAGCGTCAACCGATTTCGCAGACCAAAGTAATCTACTATATGACCCGATACCAATTCTATTTGAAATTAAGTAATCAGCTGAGAATCCACTTGGAGTGTAAAAAGATGTGCTAGCCATTGCTGCTTCGCCATCCATATTATAAGGAATCCATGCCGAAGTAAATTCTTCAACCTCGGGTGCCGGAATATTTGAATCACCATCATAAACTGTCCATTGAGCAGGTAATCCATCTGTAAAGTCTTCTTGTACGATAACTTCTTGTGCTTGGCTAGTTGTAGCTGCAACTATGATCAATAAACTGTTTAAAATATATTTCATTCAATTTTTTTTTACAAAAATAAGGATATGCTTCAATAGATGAGGCGATTTAACAGAATTTAGCAGATAAATTATTCGAATGAAAAAATAAAAAGTTCTTCATTCTCCTTTTTAAAGAAATGTTTCTCTCTCGCATACTTCTCTAAAGAACGTAAATCTTCAAGTTCAGCAATTGAATTTTTTAATTCTACTATCCCTGCTTTTTTACGTGTGATTTCCAACTCTAAGGCTTCAACTTTCTCTTTGCGTTTGATAAGTGTGACAATATCGGTATCGTGCATAATTAGTATGTACAATAAAACGAATGCCGAAGACAGAATGTATTTGTTCTTTAGATATGGCAACAGTTTTTTCACAGTTCAAATTTAAGCACAGATTGCCTTGATAATATGTGTATAGCTTAATTCTTATTAACAGGCTTAGTTTAAAAACGTTTAAACATTACGCTCATTCAAAAGAATGCCAGTCTTTAAAAGTTGATTTTACTTTTTTAGTTCCAATTTTCCGCGTGATAAAATCCTTTTCTAATAAAGGACTGCGGGATGGTGAGTATTCGCGTCCGTAATAGATGATTTGTACGTGAAGTTTGTTCCACTTTTCACGGGGGAATATTTTTTTTGCATCATTCTCAGTTTGAACGACAGATTTGCCATTTGTAATACCCCAGCGTGTTAACAATCGGTGAATATGAGTATCTACAGGAAAGGCTGGAATATTAAATGCTTGTGCCATTACTACAGATGCTGTTTTATGACCGACTGCAGGAAATGATTCTAATGCTTCAAAATCTGCAGGAACAACGCCATTGTATTGTTCAACTAACATCTGTGAAAGGCCATATATTCCTTTCGATTTCATTGGTGATAAACCACAAGGTCTAATAATTTCTTTAATTTCGGCGACATCCAATTTTATCATGTCAAAAGGATTGTCAGCACGTTTGAATAGGATAGGAGTGATGGTGTTTACACGTTTGTCTGTGCATTGCGCAGACAGTAAAACAGCTATCAATAATGTATAAGGATCTTTATGATCTAATGGAACTTCAACTGTAGGATAAAGTTCTTCCAAAGCTTCAATTATATACGCTGCTTTCTCAATTTTAGTCATTCGATTTAATTTTAAATCCGTTTTTAATGAAACGAATAAAATCTTTAAACCCTGATTTTGTTGTTAGCGTTTCCTTCACAACAGATTTTTGAGTAGGCTTCACTTCATTAGTGACTTCTTCTTGATCACGCTCTTTTGATTGTCGCGCAATTCTAGTCGCTGTTACACCCGTTAAATCATCTGATTTTTTAAAATTCGATTTAGCCTTATTCGCGTAGCCTAATTGTTCTTGAGCTAATGCGAGGTTATTATAATTAATGCCGTCAGAAGGATCTAGTTCAGCAGCTTTTTCATAATCAGCAACAGCGCCTTCTAAATCACCAATTCTAGTCTTTAAATAAGCTCTACTGGCGTATCTATAACTATAAAGTGGATCAATTTCTGCTGCTTTATTCATATCAATCAAGCTCAAATCGTAACGTTCTATATTCAAGTACGCGACAGCTCGTTGCGAAAGTGCATCCGCATGCCCATTTTCAAGTGTTATAACTTCTGTAAATATTTTTATGGCATTAATATGATCATTTTCTTTAACTTTGATCATGCCTTCATCAAATAATGCTTTTGTTGACATAGTACAAATTTAATTCTTTTAGCTTTTGTTTCCTATTTATCGAAAATATGTTGGTCGGAATGTTTGGTTTAAAATTTTAAATCAAAATGAATTCCTAGAAATTAACCAATTGGGTTCTAAATTTCTAATTCATCATATAAATGCTCAGCAATACCCTGAGATTTTATTAATTCAAGACATGATTAATAAAATGGAAGATAGGTGGGAAGATGCTGATTCGGAATTTATTGACGGATTATTAAAAGCGAACAATTATTAAAGTTTAATCCCATTCCACAATATCACCGCGTTCACGATTTAAAAGATCTTGCGGAATACTTGTTTTTATTGACTGTTCTAAAACGTCTAGAATTCGTTTTTTGATAAATTTTCGATTGGTAATAAGGCTCACTTCTCGAACAGGTTTGATATGTTTAAATGGTTTTACAAAAGCGGATCTTTTTTTACTTAAATCCCTTGTAGCAAGCTCTGGAATCAATGTTAAACCTCCTTCTTTGTCGACCAATTTTATCAATGTTTCTATAGATGCACTTTCATAATGAAACGAAGTCTTGTCAAAATCCTCTTTTAATTCACATAGGTTCACTACCTGATTTCTAAAACAATTTCCATTGCTCAATAACCAAATTTTCTCCTTTTTCATTCGCTCAATATCAATCGCTTGAAGATTGGCAAAGTTATGATCAGCGTTACAATACAAAAGAATTTTTTCGTAGAATAGGGGCGAATGATTAAAACCAGGTTTGTTATAAGGTGTCACTAAAATTCCTACATCGATGATGTCACTTTCTAATGCTGTAGCAATATCCTCTGATAACATCTCTTTGATGGTGATTTCTAACCCGTCATATTGCTTAGAAAAACTACCTATAAATTCCGGTAATAAATAAGGCGCCAATGATGGAATAATCCCAATTCTTAATTCACCTACTAAAGTTTTTTTATTGATTTGAATGATTTCATCAATCTGTTTGGTTTCTTTCAGGATTACTTTTGCTTGATTGATGATGAGTTCGCCAATGTCCGTTGCTTTAATAGGCTGTTTAGATCTATCAAAAAGAATGATCCCCAGATCTTCTTCCAGTTTCTTAATTTGCATGCTCAACGTTGGCTGTGTAACAAAACATTTTTCAGCAGCAAGTGAGAACTGTTTGTATGAATCCAGCGCAACAATATACTCTAATTGTATTAAACTAATCATAGGGTCAAATATAGATAAAATTAATGTTGCTATAAATAATATCAATTTGATTGATGCTTAAATTTTTAGTAAATTTGTGTAAACAAAAAATAGATAATATGAAAGTTAATTATATAGGATTAGACAGTGAAAAAACAGGTGTCGTAATCAATAAATTGAACCATTTATTAGCAGATTATCAACAGTTTTACATGAATATTAGAGGGTTTCATTGGAATGTTAAAGGGAATTCGTTTTTTGAACTACATGTTAAGTTCGAAGAGATCTATACAGATATAAATTTAAAGGTTGACGAAATTGCTGAAAGAATTTTGGCATTAGACGGAACGCCTTTGCATAGTTTTACTGATTATCAAAAAATATCGAAGGTTAAGGAGACAAAAAATTTAACTGAAGGAAAAGAAATGGTTGGTGTTTTACTGGCTGATTTTAAAACGTTGATTGAAGCCCAACGCGATATTCTTGCAGAAGCCGGTGAGAATTCTGATGAAGGAACAGTTTCTTTGATGAGTGATTATATAACAGAGCACGAGAAAACGATGTGGATGTTGAAGGCTTATTTGGCTTAATTTATACGAAACTAGTAGTTTAAGTGGTGAAACGTATTGTGATTATATTAACAGTGATATAAATACAATAAGTTTTTTGCTACTAATCACTAGTTAATGATAGATTTGCACTTAAATTCGAAAGTATGTTTTCAAAAGACGAAGAAAAGGAATTCAAAGCAAAGTTTTGGAGCGATTTAAATGAAGAGTTAGCATTGGTTAAAGGTGTTCATGCCAATAAAGTGAATTGGACAAACTTTAATACTGGAATTAAGAATATCTATTTTCGTATTGATATAGAGGGAGATATTCCAAAGATTTGTATTGATATTCAATTTTTGGATGCTGGTATACGTGAAATATATTACCAACAATTTGAAGAGTTTAAAGAACGTTTAGACAAGTCTTTTAAAGGTGAAATTAAGTGGCTTCCAACATTCGAACATTCGAATACACGAACAATTTCTCGTATTTCTGTAGCTAATCCTGATCTAAATACAAGGAATCATGATGAATGGCCAGCTATTTACGCCTTTTTAATTGAAAACTTTCAGGTATTAGAAAGCTTTTGGGCAGAATTCAACGAAGTTTTTAAAGCGCTTAAATAAGCTTATTCGAGTACCAATTCCTTTTCATAACTCCAATAACCACCAAAGATTCCAAAACCGTTGGTGAAATTTGAATAAACTTGAACTGGTTCAGCGAAAAAATTCCCTTCAGTTTGCCAATATTTATCCAACGATAAACGGTGTTTGATTATGCCTTCACTATAAGAGTTGAGTTGAATATTTAAGGTATCACCACTACCAACTCCTTTCTCAAGTGTGAAAGAGATTCGGCTTCCATCTTTATTTTTATCATCAAATAGTAGTTCCAGACCACAAAATTTGCCGTTAATATTAGCGGTATTATCGAAAAATGTTTCTTGCGTACAAATAAAATAATCGTCGTATGTTACTTCAATTGAATCTTCTAATTCATAATCATAATAGGTTGATGTTCCAGTGTAATAAACCGAAATTCCATAATTATTGATTTCATTGGCTTGATCAGTAAATGCCACATGCAGGTCTGTTCCACGCTCGCTAATCTCATATGAATATTCGATATCATTTGCTTTAGATGGCATTGTAAATGAACTCTCAGCTGATTCGAAATCGGGATGAGATACAACAAGCTTATAATTAGTAAGTGGAGTCAATACCAAATTCGAATAATAATAAACACCTGGACGAGTCAATGGATTATATTCTACAAACTCTCCCAATTTTACGTCGTTTTCAAATATTTCAACTTTAGCGTTGGAAAGTGTCTTAGCTGAGAAATCATTCGATAATATGCTAACACTCTGTGATACTAGACAATAATTTGTGTCAGCTTGTGTTAACTCTGCTTGTACAACCAGTCTAGATGCTGACTCTTCCTCCTTAAAAGGAATTTCTTTCTCACAAGAAATCGTTATCATGAAGATAGCAGCAGTGATATATTTAAAATAGTACATAAAATTAAAATTTAAAGGCATAACTGACTGAAGGGATTAAAGGGAATAGACTGTATTGTATTAATCCCAATTTGCTGTAGCCATTATTGTCTAGCTGATCAGAATAACCGACTTCCAAATAAAAAGGATTCTTTCTATTATAAGCATTGTAAATGCCGAAACTCCAAGTAGCTGTTCCCCATTTTTTCTCTTTATGAATGTTTACTCCAACATCTAGCCGATGGTAAGAAGGCATTCTATAATTGTTTTTGCTAGCGTAGTGGTCAATAGCCTGAGTTTGATAATTACCATTACTAACACCGCCTTGGCCCTGTAAATAGTGATACTTTTGAAAAGCCATAGAGACTGCATTACCTGTTCCATAAACCCAAACAATGCCAATATCAATTTTATCATTGAATTTATGCGTTAGCACAAAGCTCACATCATGTCGGCGATCATAACGATAAGGATATGTTTTACCGTCATTTAAATTTTCAAACTTTCTATTGGTCCAAGAGAGTGTATAACCAATCCAACCAGTTGTTTTACCCATTTTCTTTTCGAATAAAATTTCGGCACCGTAACTTACACCGTCTCCAACTTCAACTAAATTTTCCCAATCTTGATTCGATCCAAAAAAGCTTGCACCTTCTTTATATTCTATTAAGTTTGACATGGTTTTGTAATAACCTTCTACACTTATACGAAAGCCCTTTGGTAACTCGCGTGTATAACCCGCGGCAAATTGATGTCCTGTTTGAGGAGGAATACTATCTGTAGCTGGTACCCATAAGTCTGTCGGTAAACCAATAGATGTATTTGTTAATAGATGCAAGAACTGTGCTGTTTTCGCGTATGATAATTTTAATGAAGATTTTTCATCTAGTTTATAATTGATAGCAATTCTTGGCTGTAAAGAAGAATAGTATTTTTCTCGTACAAGAAAGTTCGAAAAATGTAAGCCGAAATTTACAGCTAATCTTTTACCAATTTTAACATCATCTTGAATAAATGCGTAAAATTCGTGTGAGTAGATTTGTTTCGAGCCAAAACTTGTATCAATTGAAGCGCCGCCTTCGACTAAATTTAACTGATTAACTCCCGGTTTAAAAGTATGATACGTTTCACCGATACCAAATTTAATTTCATTGTTCGGATTTAAGTAGTAATAAAAATCCAATTTACCGCCCCAATCGTTAATGCCTGAATCATAATCAAAAGTGAAATTATCTACTGGATTCTTTTCGTTGTCAACTTCATAAGTTTTATTTCCGAATCCTGTATTAAATTTATAATTACTATAATTTATAGTTGTATTCATGAATAATTTAGGGCCATATTGATGGTTCCATCTCAAAGCCATTATTTTATTACCCCATTTCATACCTCCCGTAGATTCATCAACGTATGTCTTACCGGTGTTACCAACGAACTCTCCTTTATTATCAAGATAGAATTTATCATCCCCCATATACGCACTGAAGTAGATTCGATTTTTAGTATTTATGATATGGTTTATTTTTGCGTTTACATCATAAAAAAAATAACCAAGATTTATCTTTTCATTTCCAGCTCCAGGTATGCCTTCATTACTTTTTTTATTGGCGTAATTGATAAAAGGCTTAGATAAAATATCGATATAAGTCCTCCGCCCAGAAATCATAAAAGAAGTTTTGTCTTTAATTATTGGCCCACTTAACATTAATTTAGAAGAGATAATACCTATAGATCCTTCACCATGAATTTTTTTCATGTCACCATCATTCATTCGAATATCAATTACGGAAGATATTCTACCGCCATATTCAGCAGGGAATCCTCCTTTAATCAATTTCACTTGATTGATGGCATCAGCATTAAATACAGAGAAAAAACCAAAAAGATGATTGGCGTTATAAATTGGAACGCCATCTAAAAGAATTAAGTTTTGATCTGGTCCTCCTCCCCGTACATATATTCCACTAGAACCTTCACTTCCTGACTGAATACCTGGTAGAAGTTGAGCTGTTTTTATGATATCTCTTTCCCCTAATAAAACAGGTAAGGTCTTTACCTTTTCCATTGATAATTCTATCGTGCTTATTTCTGTACTTTCTTGCGCCTTTTTCTGGCCAGTGACAGTTACTGTTTCAAGTTGCCCCGCAGGAATTAGTTCAATATTTAAAGTAATATTCTCGTTTAATTCAATTAATTTTTTTGAAGGTTCTTTGCCTACAAAACTAAATAACACGACGTGGTTACCTTCAGGGAGCGTGATACTATAAAATCCATAAACATTAGAAACTGCACCTTTTTTTAATGAGTCAATATATACTCTTGCACCAATTAAAGATTCTCCTGTTTCAGCATCTTTAATATAGCCACTTAATGTGTTATTCTGACAATAACCAATATTGGAGAATAAGAAGAGAAGGATAAAAAAGGCAAAACTGAAACTGAGATGTATTTTAAACATTTAGTAATTTTTAACAAGGAACGACAAAAGTGTATATAATATTATAAATGCGAAAAAAATATTTTTACGATAACTATTCTAATTTACAATGGGGTATATATATTTATTGTTGAAACCTAACTTTTTCGTTTTCGTATACGTCTATGCAGAAATATTATAGTATTTTTTAATACATTGATACAATATTAAAATTACTTTTGACATTGAATTCTGTTGAGCGATTAAATTATAGATAATAAAAAATAAAAAAAAATAATTTGGTAGCTCAAATTTGAAAGAAGAATGATTATGTAAACATGATTAATATATAGATACGATTTAAGAATCGTTAATTAAGATTTATTGCTAATTGCTCCTCAAAAAACTACGCTATGAAACTCTTATTAACCCTAATTACCCTGAGCTTGCTATGTTTAAATGGTAAGGCTCAAAAGCCAGTCGAAGATAAAATCTCTAAGAAAACGCTAAAGTCCATTTCTTTGCTTACTGAATATTTGACATTAGGAATGTCCGATAAGCATGAAAAGGTTGAGGCCATATATACTTGGATTACCGAGAATATAGAGTATGACTATGCCTTGATAGAAGGAGATGATTATTTTACAGGAATTGATCCCACAAAAGTTTTAAAATCTAAGAAAGCGATTTGTAGCGGGTACGTAGAATTAATGAAAGCGATGTTAGATCACGCTGGTATTGTTTCGGAAACAATAAATGGCTATACTCGTGATGTAAGTTGGAGTCCCGGACAATTGGTAATGGTTGAATCTCATGCTTGGATCGGTTATAAAATAAAAGAGCAATGGTATTTGGCGGACCCTACTTGGGATGCTGGGTATATTGGACGAATTCCAACCCATTCTAAGCCTTATAAAGCAAAAGAATATAAAGAGAAAGTCTTTAAATCAACAAGCCAAGAAGAGAAGGTGCTTACTAAACGAGCAGCGAAAGAAGAAAAACGGAAAAAGGCATATGATTCCAAACCTAAATATTCTAAGAAAATAGGATTCGTTAGACAACCGACATACGAGTATTTTAATTTACATACAGATACCTTTTTATTGACCCATTTGCCTATCAATCCAATTTGGCAAATGCGATCGAATATCATATCTATTGAAGAGTTTTCAACCACAGAAGATTCAATTATCCTTCATTTGAGTAATAATAAAGGGTTGAACATTGATTATCTTAGTGAAATTGAGAACTATCAAAGCAAAGATTATCTTCATCAGTTATTAATTAACGGAGAAGATGGATTTGATTACAATCAATACAATCCGAGTGTAAAAGCGATGAATTACTACAATTTCATGGCGTTGATCAGTAATAAAAATGTCCAAAAATTAGCAAGGGGAAGTATTTATGAAATTACACCTGCAAAATATGAGTATTTGAGAGGGATAAATGATACCGTGATTAAATACGGGAAATTATACAAGACATTCGAAAAGGGAGTTTATAAGGAGAATCGAACATATGATAAATCAAATTATAAGGCTACGACATTCAACGATAAAAATATTTCGAAAAATGTTCTTAAAATGAACAAGGAAAATGAGAAATTAATCGCTAAAATTCATAAGAATTTTGATGTGATTGAATCTAATTTAATGAGGATTGTTACAGATAGGGAAAATTATGAAATGAAGTTTCCAGGCGTCGTGAATTATGAGCGTCCGGCAGATTTAGATACCTTATTATTGGGCGTTTGGAAAGATTCAATATTATTGGAACGTCAAATATTGCAAGATCTATATGATAAGTATGATACGTTACGATCGTACAGTTCTATCAATGATTTATTGTCGAACATTCAGAATATTAATTATCTATTCCAAAAAAATGCAGAGTTTATCCAGTTCAATAGTTATTCGAACAATGAGATTATTGATCATGTAGATAGTTTATTGTATTTCTATGCGGCACATTCTAATCAATTGTATAAAGATTCTATTCCATTAGAAATTATGGGTAAGGACGTAATGAATTCGTTAAAGAATGGAAAGAATTATATGAGAGGAGCAAAGGCGGATTTAAGAATTCTTTTAAACGAAGGTAAAATTACTTCAATTACTCCTTATGAAACCTATATGTTGAGAGAATATATGCTTTTACTGAATTTAGCTGAAGAAGCCAATTTGGCGAGTGGATTTTTTAATGAAGAAGTAGATGGTATTTTAAAAAATCATTCTGTACTGAATAGTTTTGAAAAACAAATGGAGGATCAAACTAAATTAAAAGAAGATAAAAATGCATATGTCATTGAGCGAACAGAGACGGAGCACAGGAGGAGTGAAAAATTGATTGAGCGCATTCAAACCGACGCGGGTAAATGGAAAGAAACTTATAAAAAACCGAAGGGTTAATATTAAAGTAAATCGATCTACTAAAGCGTTCAAATGTAATTTAATTTCATTCTGGGACTGGAATTGCAATATTATAATTTGCATAACCTGCAAAAATACCCAAACCATTTTTTATATTCGAATGAACTAAAACAGGCTCTGCGAAATAATTCCCTTTAGTTAGCTCATATTTTAAAACTGATAATTTATATTTCATCATATCTTCGCTAAAAGATTTAAAATTAATGAATAAGGTGTCAGAAAAACTTTCATTAAGATTTGATTTCAACTGAATATCTATCCGCCTCCCATCTTTATTTTTATCATTAAAAAGTAGTTCTGGGTCACAGTAGTTTCCATCAGAATTTATTGTGTTTAAGAAAAAGGATTCGTTGCTACAAAAAAGGTTTTTGTTCAAGCTGGTTAGAATTGTAGTGTCAGCTGTCAGAGGATCTATGAAAATGTTTTTAACAATTGAGTAAGCTCCTAATCCATAAAAGTTTGCTTCATCTGAATTATCAGTGAAAGACATGTTTGCTACATATCGCTCACCAGTTTTAAGGAGATTAATATCAACGGGGTTTAAAATTGAAGGCATGATAAAACTACCTTCGACGGTTTCGTATTTTGGATGTGAGACAATTATTTTATAAGTTCTCCTAGCTTTTACAACTAATCCAGTTATATAATAAGTTCCAGGTTTATAAATGGAGTTTAAATATTCAAAATTCCCTATTTCTACATCGTTCTCAAATAGTGTTATTGTGGCGTCATTGACATAAGGTTCATTGAAGTTACCATCTAATACACTTAAACTGCTACTAATAATGCAATAATTGGTGTCTTTAGTTGTAATTTCAGACTGAACAACCAATCTGTATTTTTCTTGATCTTCGTTAAAAGGTAATTCTTTTTCACAAGATTGTAAGACTATAATCGCGATAAATAGATTGAAAATAATTCGTAACATAAATTAAAATTTGAATGAATAACTGATGGAAGGTAGAATAGGGAATAGACTATATTGAATTAATGCCTTTTTTGTAAACCCAAAACCTTCATTGTTTTTTTTATAACCGATATCTAAATAGAATGGATTTTTACGGTTGTATGCATTGTACAAACCAAAACTCCATTTTGCTTGACCCCATTTTTTTTCTTTAACGATATTTAGACTTAAATCTAATCGATGATAAGCCCTCATCCTATAATTATTCTTCTTTTCGTAGTGGTTTATTGTCTGTGAATCGTAATCTAGATTATCTTCTCCGTCTTGAAATTTTTGATACTTTTGAAAAGCCATAGTAACGGCATTTCCAGTGCCATAAACCCAAACTGCCCCTATGCTAATTTTTTCATTGAACTTATGTGTTAGCACAAAACTAATATCATGTCTTCTATCGTATCGATAAGGAAATTCTTTACCGTCATTAATGTTTTCAAAAAATCTATTCGCCCAAGATAATGTATAACCTATCCATCCCGTTGTTTTACCGAATCTTTTTTCAAAAAGTAGTTCAACCCCATAACTATCTCCTTTTCCAATTTCGACTTTATTTTCCCAGTTCTGATTGGCGTTAAAAAAACTGGCACCCTCTTTATATTCAATCAAATTAGACATTTTCTTATAGTATCCTTCAATGTTAAATCGGTATGATCTATTCAATTGATGAGCATATCCTAAAGCAAATTGATGACCGATTTGGGGAGGTATTTTGTCAGTAACTGGTACCCATAAATCAGTTGGTAACCCGATTGTCGTATTCGTTAGAAGATGTAAAAATTGTGATGTCTTAGCATAAGAGAGTTTTATCGATGATTTTTCTTGTAACCTTATATTTAAATTAATTCGTGGTTCAAGAATACCATAATGATTATTTCTTACAAAAAAGTTGGCATAATTTAAACCTAGATTAGCTTGAAATCTTCTCCCTATTTTGAAATCATTTTGAATGAAGGCATTCAACTCATGCGCATAAACATTTTTTGTACTATACATTGTGTCAATTTTGCTGATAGAATTAAAAGAATATATTTCATTGATGCCTGGATTAAAAGTGTGATATGTTTCTCCCAACCCAAACTTTATTTCATTTCGAGGATTTAAGAAATATGTAAAGTTTAATTTTCCTCCAAAATCTGTAATACCAGAATTATATTGAAAAGAGACTTCTTCAATTTTTTTATCGGGTTTAGATTGATGGTATGAATTATTTCCAAATCTAGTTTCGAATTTATAACTGCTATAGTTTAATACACTATTCATAAATAGTTTTGGATTAAATTGATGATTCCAATTCAATGCAATAATTTTATTCCCCCAATCCATTCCAGAACTCGATTCTTTAGTGCTTTGAATACTGTCTGTATCCGTATAATTAGCTGAATTATTTAATTTAAATCGATCATTGCCTAAATAAAAACTTAGGTATATTCTGTTCTTGGTGTTGATAATATGATTGATTTTAGCATTAATATCATAGAAATAATACCCTAAATTCGTCTTTTGTTCATCAGTCTTATTTTTATTTATACTTTTCAAGATAGGTTTTGATAAAATATCTAAATAAGTTCTTCTTGCCGAAATCATGAAGGAGGTTTTGTCTTTCACGATTGGTCCATTTAACATGAGTTTAGAAGATATAATACCAACTGAACCTTCACCGTGAATTTTCTTCATGTCACCGTCATTCATTCTAATATCAACAACAGATGATATTCTTCCGCTATACTCGGCAGGGAATCCTCCTTTAATTATTTTTACTTGTTTGATAGCGTCCGCGTTGAAAACTGAAAAGAAACCAAATAGGTGATTAGCATTGTAGATAGGTACACCATCCAAAAGAATTAAGTTTTGATCGGGTCCACCTCCTCTAACGTATACTCCACTTGAACCTTCACTTCCCGATTGAATGCCAGGTAATAATTGAGCGGTTTTAATGATGTCTTGTTCTCCTAAAAGTACGGGAAGTGTTTTGACTTTTTCCATGGACAATTCAACAGTCCCCATCTCCGTACTTTCGAACTGTTCTTTTTCATGAGACACTAAAACTGTCTTTAAATGACCTACTGGTTTAAGGTGCATATCAAAGTTTTTGTCCTCGTCTAATTTAATCAGTGATTTTATGGGCGTTTTTCCTACGAAACTGAATGTAACCGTATGAATTCCTTTTTCAAGTGTTAAGCTGTAAAAACCAAATGAATTGCTAACTGTTCCTACCTTTAATGAATCTATATAAACACGAGCATTTATCAAAGTTTCACCATTTTCTGCATCTTTGATAAACCCACTTAAGGTATACCTCTGTGCATAACTTCCAAAAGAAAATGTGAAGAGCCCAATACAGATTAATCCTAATATTTTTTTTAACATTGGTTAAATTTTGACATTTATATGGTAAAATTGTTATTAATAATTTAATTTTAGATAGACTAAAAACTTAAATTATCCTAATTTTAATAAAACTAAATCGATAGTAACATATCGTTTTTAACGGGTAAATGTATGTGTGTTTAAACCCAGGGTTACAAACAACATGTAGATGGATATTTGAGTTAATAAAAAATAGTTGCCATTAGATAATATCCATATTTTTTTTTGAATTATAATTAAAAGAGCAAAACGCTATTGTTTACGCTATTAATTGTTTTTTCTTTTGATTAAAAGAAATTTAAATATGTTTTAACAACAGCAAAAAGTTCGATTTAGTTTTATTATGATTTGTTTGTTCCTAAGGTTAACCTTTTTTTCTGAGTAACCAAACTGCAAGAATTATTTCCTGTAAAACAAGTGGGCTTGACAGCAAACCATATTCAATAGAAACTACCTCTAATAATTCAAAAAGTAAAAAAAAGCTAGCTATCATTAATAAACCATTTCCAACAAAACCCCATATTGAAAGCCATTTTGGAATTAGTCTTGCTTTAAATAAAATAGAATAGAAAAGAACATTTCCCAAACCTGTCGCCAGAATAACTCCCAAATGATTTGTTAAGTCGCGGACCAAACATAATGATTCACCTATAAATTCATAGAATCCTAAATCCAAAGGATTAGCCGTTACATATCTTTGACTTAAAAGGATGAAAAGAGGTAGTATCATTATACCAAAAAGCTGGAAAGTACCCGCCATGATCCGAAAGCCAACAAATCCAATTGACAAGGACTTGTTATATTGTTTTAATAAAGGATATAGTACCAATGAAAAACCGATATAAACGGGTACAAGAAAAAATTGAAGTGTTGCTCCAAATAATACTTGATTTTTATTTCTACTAACTTCAGTAATGAAATTGTGGTCCTCTAACGAGGGAATTATACTTAAAACACCTATTATAATTCCCATAAGGATTAAGATTCCTGATGCCTTATACTTCCGTGAAATTATAGTATTATTCATTTTTGTACTTTTTTGTACAAAAATAGAACAGGGTTATTTCTTTTTCATTGACTTTAGTTAAGATAAATCATTTTTTTTAAGTATCCTCTTGCGAATTCGACTAAGTGACTCTGGTTTCACACCTAGGTAACTAGCTAATTGGTAATGTGCTACTCTGTTTATTAAGTCTGGTCTTGTTTTTAGCATATTCATATATCTTTCCTCTGGATTGGATGATTTAAATTCTGCAAAAGTTTCTTGATGCTTTGCAATCATTGCTTCAGCAATAACTCTCGATAATGATTCAAGCTCAGGGTATTTTTGAAATGTTTCCTTTTCTAGAACTGGATTACCTATACTTGCTATTACTTCTTCCGTACATTCTAAGTAAAAAGTGGAAGGGGTTCCTTTCCCGTAATTTGTAGGTGCAACTACTTGCTCTTCAGTATAAAATTCATTCGTAATTTCTTCACCATCTTTATAAAAGTAACTTCGAATGCAACCATTTAAAATAAAGTAACATTCATTCGAATGATCACCTTCCTTAAGTAAAACAGTTCCTTTTTCAAACACTTTAAAAAAAGTGTTTTCCCTGATTGCTTTCTCTAAATGTTTAGAAAATACAGTATATTTTGAAAGAAATTTTATAATTCTAGTCTCCAATTACTTCGTATTAAATTGCTACTTATTTTCAATAAACGCACAATTATAAAGATAATTGCATGTGAGAAATATACAAAAGAATCAACTCTAAATTCATCGTAATATTTCCTTATTCAAAAAGAAAATTTCATTAATTCAACTTAAATATGTTTTTGTTTACCTTTAAATTGTTGTGATTTGTACTCAAATTAAATAATCGAAATAAACATGAAATTAATCACAATCTTTTTGTTAATTTTCTTTTTCATAAGCTGTAAAAAGGAGAAAGTTACCTAAAAAAAAAAACAATTTTAATATTTTATCCGTTCATACTGGATTTGATTATGATATTACGGTTTTATATCCTGAAAATTTTGATGATACTAAGAAATATCAAACTGTATATTTCTTAGATGGAAAAAATTATCAAAATGAATTTTTTTCCATCATCAATTCTAAATATCGTAAGAACGTTGTGTTAGTGAGTGTATCGTACAAAAATCGAGATGAAAGAGATACAGACTTTACTTTTCCAGAACATAAGAAAGACTTTCCTATGGGAGGTTCTGTTGGCTATGGTGGAGCTAATAAATTCATTCTTTTTTTTAAAGATGAACTTGTGCCTCATATAGAGGTTGATTTGAAAATAAAACCCATAGAACGTTCTATTTATGGACATTCTTTAGGCGGATACTTTTGTTTATACGCAATGCTTCAAGACCAAATAGAATCTCCTTTCGACAACTATATAGCTGTTAGTACATCCCTTTTTTATGGAGATAGTTACTTGTTTGATTTAGAGCAAGAGTATTTTTTAAAGAATGATTCTTTATCTACTAAACTTTATTTTGGAACTGGAGACCTTGAGGCTACCGCACAGTTTATAGCATTTAGGGATATTTTGGAAAATAGGGGATATGGTGATTTTAAAATAAAAACTGAATTAATAAATAAAAGTGGACATAATAATACACAATCTACTGGTTTCATCAATGGTTTAAATTTCATCTTAAAATAATATCATGAAAAAATTTATATTATTTACATTTTGTCTAATAGAACAATTTTCATTTGGACAACAAATTAATAAAACGTCGTTTATATCAAAAACTAAATTTGAATTTACCACACAATCTCTCCTCTTTTTTAAACCAACTGGGTTTATGATCAGAGCAAAAAAGGAAATATTTAAAACGAATCACTTCGAAGCTCATGCTGGAATTGGTTTACGAACTTTTAATCTGAAGTTTAAAAAAGATGCGACATCCCTAGGTGACGAACAGCTTTATCGTTCGAGTGGATTCTCTATATTGACAGACTTTCAGTATTACCCCTTTAAATCAAAAGGTTTTTTTATTGGGATTGAACCATTTATTGGTGTCTCACGTTTAAAAACTAAGAGTAGTTTCAAAAAAACAGGATTAAATGTTGATGTAAAGCATGAATTTAGCACTAGTTTTTTTGATTATGGAACAAATCATTCTTTTGGCTATTCACTTAATAAATGGAGTTTAAGTGCAAACATAATGTTATCACACAGGGGACTGTATGTCTAGGTAATGGACAGAAAGCTCGTTTTTAATGTAGATTAGTAAAAAAAGCTAAAAATACTCCGTATAATAAACCTGTACAGAACTCAAAAAATCTTATCAAACTTTTGAACTTATCAGGTGAAATATAAAAAAGCTGTCTGAAATTACTTTCTGGACAGCCTCTTTTTTTTATTGGTAAATATAGAAGTTTAATTCTACAGTAAACACTCATCAGTTGTACAAGAACCATTATTTTCACCAGAGTTTTCTAAAGGCTTCTTAGTTTCACGGTAATTCTGTGTTAAAGCGGAGAAAAACGCTTCAACAGGTTGAGCACCTGATATAGCGTATTTATTATCTAAAACAAAATATGGGACTCCTGATATCCCAATATTTTTTGCTTCCTCAAAATCTTGCTTTACGGCATAGTCTAACTTATTTGAAAGAAGAACTTCTTGCGCTTCATCTTTGTCTATACAAAGTTGCTCTGCAAAAGATATTAAGAGCTGGTTATCAGCAATGTTTTTCCCTGTTTCAAATAAGGCCTGAAACAATAATTCTTCCATTTTATTATCCATTCCATATTTTTTTGCAAGATGCAATAGTTTATGGGCTTGAAAGGTATTAGCAACAAATGTTTTATCAAAATCAAAATTCACACCTGAATTTCTTCCCATATCTGTTAATTGTTGAAGAAATTCATCTTTTTTTTGGACTGAAAAACCCTTACTATGCATTAAATACTGTCCAAAAGTCATATTTTCAGAAGTATCTTTTAGTTCTGGATCCAACTGAAAACTTTTCCATTCGACCTCAACTTCTTTGGCAAAAGGTAGCTGCAATAATGCCTTTTCAAAATTATTCTTTGCTATATAGCAAAAGGGACACATAACGTCCGACCATATTTGTACTTTCATTGTCAATTTATTTTATTGTTACTTTACATTAAGGTTTTTCTTCCCTATACTTAATTTTGCATCATATTTTATTTGTGGAAGCAAGCCTTAGACATAGTCTTATAAAAAAAACGAAAAGACTTTTTTATATCAGAAGAGAGGTTTTTCCCAACTGGACATTTTGTTTTGGATGCTGTTTCTAAAATATTTTCCTTTTTTACATCAAAATCTTCTTCAAAAAATAAGAAGATTGAACAAGAATTTATTCTAGAATCATCATCACTCATTTCATAAGAAATTTCGCATTTTGTCACTGTGCTTTCAAAACCTTGCTTTCTTGCTTCGCAATCCACTGTCTCCATTAAACTTGAAGCATAAGAACTGATTAATAAATCTATAGGTGAATGGTCTATATTATATATTTTAAGAGTAGCTTCGTTTAAAGAGGTGTGTATTGAGGAAGAGTCTTTCCCAACATATTTTACATTTATTGTTTTACCCATTACTTTAGTTATTATGTTCTTTTAAGTAAATACTAAACCTCTTTATTTGTTAAAATTTTTACAGGATTTAGTATAGTTTGATAGCCTGGAGAGAATTTTCTGACATGTTCTATAATTTCATCATACTGGTCTTGTGTTCCGCTTCCTTCAACTTTAAAGTTGAATTGTAACTTTTCAAAACCAACGTTTACATCAGGGTCTAGATTTAAAAATCCTCTAAGATCTAATTCCCCAATAATATCTAATTGTACATTTCTTAATTCTATACCTTTTCCTGATGCTCCAGCTACAAATCCAACCATCATACAGCCAGCCATGCCGCCAAGAATATAATCCTGAGGATTAGGATTCTTGTCATTGCCAAGTAATTCTAAAGGTTCATCTATCAAATACTTAAATTGTGTAATTATTTTTTTTGACCCAACCTTTTTACTATGGGGTGTTATTTCGGTAGCAACACCATCTTGCCAATTGGCAGTAACGCCAAAAGTAGCTACTGCCTCAGAACTATTGCTTTTTACAAGGTCAATATAGTCTTGTAATGCTTTTAAATTTAGATTGTTTATCATAACTGTTAACTTTAATTTTATACTGGCAAAGTTAACTCGTATTAAAAAATAAATAAATGGACAAAACTGAAAATAGACTGTACTTATCGAATAGATTTTCGGAAATTGATAGGTGAAATTTCAGCGTGCTTTTTGAAATATCGGAAAAAATATGCGGGGTCTTTAAAGCCTATTCTATACGCTATCTCTTTAACAGATATATCCGAGTGGATAAGCAATCTTTTTGATTCTAAAATTTTACGTTCTTGTAAAATTTGTTTGGGCCGTTTTTGTAAGAGCTGTAATGTTAAGTTAGAAAGCGTTCGGGTTGAAACATTTAGTAAGGCTGAATATTGGCTGACTGTGAGGTTTTTATTAAAATTATCCTCTACTGCATTTATAAACTTTATTAACAAATTTCTCTTTTCATTATCAGGAAAAGGATTTCGACCGCTATCTAACTTTTCAAGCTGGTGTTTTCTTCGCTGTACCTGAATAAGAAATGCTTTTAAATATAACCGAAGTAATTCTTCTCTTCCGTAAGATTTTTTTTCAGCAAGTTCTAATCTCATTTGAGAAATATACTCGTCTAGCTTGTATTCCCAACCACTACCAATACAACAAGATGGAGTTTGATAAGGATTGTTGAATAAATTACATTTTAAGAAAAAATCGACATCATTATCTTTTTGGACTAAAAATGACTCTTCGAAATTAATAACAATACCATCACATTTGTTTAAAGATTTAAAAGAATGAACTTGATTTTTTGCAATAAAGAATAAAGCATTTTCAAAGACTTTGTATTCATTAAAATCTACCGTATATAAACCCATACCAGACTTAAACCAAATTATTTGATAAAAGTTCTGCGTATGTGAAACCCTTATGTCTTCTCCTCGTTGTTCAATGTAATCTGGCAAAGTATATATCTCAAACGGGAAGTTTTCCTGTATAATACTTAATTGATATTGTTGCATTTTTAATTGCTCCTTTAAAAAATTACATTAGTAAAAAAATGAATAATCATTGACTTGCAAAGGTGAAAAGAATTTAATAAAAAATCCAAATCATAAGAGTTGGAGGACTCAGTTTAAAGCTTTAAACTTTGGTTTAAGTACCAAATCCCATATCAATTATAGCCATTGTTGAACAAATCCCCTCTTACGTACAGAGACATTCCATGCTAAAATAATACAATTCTTACTTTTAATAGAACTAAAAATTAAGATAATGTATAAAAAAAAGTAAAACCAAACTTGAAGTTGCTTTAAGGGAGGCGCAAGGATTTGATAGTGTTTTAAAAACTGAGTAAACAGCGATCAACAATGTTGTGAAACTTTACAATTAACGACTAACTTTTTCATTGTCAACATTTACATAAAACTCCTTCTGTGAGGTTTTTTAAGCATATCATTTTTGGACTTCGCGAACTTTATAAAGTTTTAAACATGGCTGGTCACAAAGTGATGCTACCATAGATAAAATGAGATACAAAATTACCTATCATTCTCAGTAAATTGAAGGTAAAAGCTTACAGCTATATGCCCCAACATATTTAAACACTGCTTAACACTTTCAACGTAACACTGCGATAAAACAGTAGGTTAAGAAATACTTGACATACGTTTATGTGAAGCTAACTTTGATCGGAAAACAGTACTCATTCGACAGAAAAAAGGATTGAGTGATCGATATGTGCCCATTAGCGATCACTTGGCAAGAGGATTATAAAAGTACATTGAAAGTGAGCATCCACAAATGCATGTTTTTAACAGTTAACTCCAATAAAGGGGCTTTTAGACCACTTACTACATGAGCTATTAAGTGGTTAATAAAGGAATGTAAAAGTAAATACGAATGAACCAATGATTATTAAACACTTAAAAATCTTCCAAATGCGAGCTGGAAAAACAATTGCCGAAAAATTAGTAAAATCTCAATAAATCAACAGTTTTGAACCGAAATTGAATTAAAGCCAAAGAAAAACGTGTTAAATAGTCAAAATATCGAACCGTTTTCAATACATCAATCAAACCCAAATAAGCACTAAAGTTCTCGTTTTATCCATAGTGACTAAAAATGACTCTACCTATTCTAAGTTGCACTGAGGTATTCGAAGTCGAAGCAAACGGATCCGTCAACACAACATTCAGCGGTCTCCATTGATTACCGGCCTATCGGCGCGTCGAATCTTAGTTATTCGCAGTTATTTTTTATCGATTGTTCTTCTCGCTCTTTTTATTATTTTTTCAGTTTCTTTTGTTGTTGATTCCTTTTTCCAATTTTCACATAATTCAATCACAGAACTTGGTTCAGATTTACTCGCATCATTCAACCAATTTCCAACGCTATCTTGAACATATTTTGATTTATCAGACTTTAAATTTTCCAAAATAGGTAATGCGATTTTTGGATTTTCCTTTAATTGTTCAATGTGTTTATACCAAACACCTCTCGGTCTTGTACTTTCAGTTGTAAAGCGTCTTATATTTTCATTTTCGCTTTTTGTCCAACTACTTAAAATTTCGATAGATTTTTCTAAATATTCACCAATTTTCGGTCGTAAAGCCATCCACAGCACCTCTCGAACTCCAAAATGGTTATCTGCAATAAGCTTTTCAGATTGATTTAGCTTTTCAGATATATTTAAATTTTGATTTAAAGATTTAAGATACGGTGCGTAACAGCGAATAGAGTCAGACAAGTGAGAACTCAATTTGTCAAATATTGAATCAAATAATTTATCATCAGAATATAATTCGTAAAGCACTGAGCCAACTAATTTGATTGTATTCAATGTCGAAGGCTTTTTTTGATATTTTACTTTTTCTGAAATGAGTTTTATATTTTCTTGCGAAATTCCAATTTCTGTAAAATTTGCTTCAATAAGTTTTAAATGGTCTATCGCCAACCATTCCGTTAAATTAACCGTCTCAATTTTTCCGATATTAAGCAACTCTAACACTTCTAGTGGAATATCTTGGGCTTTTCTTGCTCCTTATCGATTAATTATTTCTTTATCCATTCTTTTTGGGTCAATTCTGAGTAACGTTTCCACAAATCACTTTTTTTAAACACTTTTAGATTAGTTTTATTTTACTCATTCTAGCATTTAAATTAGCGATTTGTTTTTGAAGCCCACTAATGTTTCGTTTTCTTTTTTGATTTAGGTATTCGTAAATAGTTAGAGGATTACAATGTTGATTTTTGAAAAGCATACTCCAAAGTATTGTTACAACTTTTTTGGTAGTAGCAAATAACGTAACAGATAGCCCTTTCATGTAAGCAATTCGATTAAAGAAGTTTGATAGATGTGTGTTTTTCTTTTCCGAATTTCAATTTATTAATATTTCTGAAATTTTCGATTCATTTTCTTTAATTAATGCCAAAGTTGCAGTGTGAAGTATTTTCTTTTTTTCTGTACAAAATACTAAAAAGAATAATCGTTAAAATATAAATTATACTAAAAACCATAGCATGAGTAAATTCATCATAGACATCTGTAACATATAAGAATGTGCCTCCAAAATGATTATTACTTGTATGCAGTATTAAACCTATAAAAATTGATTTACTGTTTAACCCATAGTAACCAATCATTAGTGCAAGAGCAATACACATTAGTGGAGTTGTAACAAAGGCTTCAAGAATAGGACTATCGGGTAGATTATAACCTTGCAAAGAAAGCGGGAGGTGCCAAATTCCCCATATCAAGCCAAGAAATATCAAGCCTTTCAATCCTCCAAACGTTTTAATTAATTTTTTTTGCAAATACCCCCTCCAGGCAATTTCTTCTCCCATTATGAGAAAAAGCATAAGTGGATACCCTAGAATAAGACCTAAAACCATTTCATTAACAGAACCTAATTTACCCCAATTTGGAACACTCCTGATTTCAAGCGCATATTGGATAGATAGAACAATTCCGAAATAGATGAATGGCGTTATAAATGCCCCTATAGAAGGCTTCAATTTTGGTTTAACAAATTGTAATTCTTTCCAACGACCACTTTCTAATTTGTTCAAAATTATGACAATAATAGCAGGTAGCATTGAAAAAATAAGTGTTGATATACCAAAAGCGAGTTCATTATCACTATTGAATAAAGAAAAAGCAGTGAATCCGAATAGCCATGATACCCCTAAAATCCAACCAGTAGCCCTGATGGCTTTTTGCCTGTCCGAAAGTAAGCCACCCAAGGGCTTGGAGATTTCATCGACCTCTTTTACAGGTGTTTTAAATAGCTCTGTATTTTCAATAGCAGCTTTTACAGAATTAACAAAATCAGCTTTGCTGTCGACATGAAGTAATAGTGTTATAAACCTTTTTTTCAAACCATACAATCCTATCAATGTGTTTTCATATTTTAATCGGATAATCACATTGTGACTTTCCAATGCGCCTAAAAATGACAATTTTCTAGTTTCTTTATTTAATTCAATGTCTTTTGAGGAGACTTCAATGTCATCAATATCTTTTAAGTCAATAGTTGTTTCGTTCATAATCCCATATCGAAGAAAAAGCTTATTACTTTCAATAGATATCGGTCTTTTAGAAAGTGCTTTTGCAAATCCCAAAACTTGAATCGCTGTGTATAAACTTAGTACTGTAAGAATCCAAGCAAAAATCAGACTCCATTTTGCAAGTAAAAAATGAAGGGCAATTGTTTCAATTCCTATAACCATAATAAATCCTCCGAGTAATGCAGGCGTAGAACTTTCCTTATGATAGGTGAATTCGTTGCTATTAATCACCCTTTTTTTCCAATTAATAAACCCGTAATAAAACACAGCGACTTCTGTAACAAAGGGGAGTACAAGCTTTTTAGGGAGAATTTCACTGCATACACTTTTTAGCGTATCATAAAAGTCAGGTGTAACACTTTTTAGTTTTTTGTATGTCTTAAGCGCTTTTCGCACTTTAATTATTACAAAGGTCAAAATGGAAAATTCAATTACTGGTAAAGCCCAATTTTTAAATAAGTCTAAATAGGTCTGACTTTCTTTTTCCAAAAAATATGACCCAAGTATGAGTCCTACTAACATAACCGGTATTACTGTTGTATTTGGGATTTTGGATTTTCGAATGAGTAGAAAATAAATAAGCGGAACAACGAACAATAGGTCAGCCGTAATTGCTAAATTCAAAGTATCATTCCCATTTATAAGTAGAGATTTTATCAAAAAAACTAAAATTCCATACAGTGATAATGAAACCCCGAGAATGACAATATTTCTCTTGATATTTAGTGTTGTATTCATTTAAATCGTTTTTATAATTTCAGAAATTTATTTTGACTAATTGTGTTTCACTATATTTTCAGTTTCCATTTATATTTTAGTTTTAATAAAGCAAAACTGAATACAGACAGCAATACAAGTAAAGCTGGCAGGATATCGACTAAATTGTGAATATCTGTTTTAAATAATGATGGTGTAGTAACAGAAGCCCCTGAAGCGCTTAAAATGATAGCAACGAATAGATTATTTCCTGTATGGATTCCTATAGGTATCTCTAATCCATTATCGACTATGGCAATATAACCCATCACAAAGCTAAAGATTAAATAAGCGGGGATAATTGTTAAAAAGCCATTTTTGAATTCAGGGTTGAAAGCATGACTTATTGCGAATAAGATGGTAATGATTAATAATGTTATCCATTTCTTATTCGTCAAACGGTAAATTCCTTGCATCAGAAAACCTCTATAGAATATTTCTTCTACAGCTGTTTGTATTGGCACCAATATGATTGCTATAATAGCTAGAGGAATGAATTTATCAACTTCAAAATTGTAGATATACTTATCTGAATCTAATAGCAGAAAGATAAGCATAAATGCCACGACAAACCAGATTACCAGACCAAATAAAAATCGATTAAAATCAAATTTATTTCGAGTCGTTATAAAGCTTAAAGTAGTTCTTTTATGAATAATTGGCAGTAACCATATAATCACAAAAAAAGCAAAGATAAACATGGTTAAAAGGAGCAGAAAAAAAGTATTTTCTGATATTCCTAATGCTGAAAAATTTGTATTTTCCATATATTCCAAAAATTTTTCATCACTAATTCCTAAATCTTTCTTTTTGTAATATGAGAAAAGTGTGAGCGGAATTTGACCAAACGAAAATGCTGCGAGAATACTAATAATTGCTAATAGGTATTTCCACCATCTATTATCTCCATGATTTGCTTGTGCAATAAATTTATTCGTATTTTTCATAGTACAAAACTATGCAGAACTCAAGTCTTGATCGTCTCATGGCAAGCCGTGAGACCTATTTATTCAAATTTTTTACGTATTCATTTGGAGAAACACCTTCTTTTTGTTTGAAAATTCTATTAAACGATGCTTTAGAATTGAACCCAGATTCAAAAGCAAGAGCAAGAATGGTTTTCTCTTTTATTTCTCCCTTTTCTACCTTAGTTTTAAATGCTTCAAGGCGGTACATATTCATTAAATCATAAAATGAAGTATTCATACACTGATTTAATAGATAAGACACTTTTTTAGACGAAACATTTATGTGCTGAGAAAGAATATTAAGGTTTATGTCTTCCATTTTAAATAATTCTTTTTCGTTTAAAATGGTTATTAATTGCCGTTTTAATTCTTGATATTCCTCAGTTTGACAAAGAATTATTTTAGCATCTGGTTCAATGGAAGTTTTTAGTTCATCAAGGTCTTCACTTAATCTTTTTTGAGTAAGACCATAGTATCCTAAAAACCAAATGAGTACTAATAAGAACAATGTATTAACCACGGGAACTTCTTTAAAACCAATAGTTAAGGTGATTAGTCCTGAGATAGAATCTAAGATTAAAACAACAAACAATCCTATGATGAGAATGTTAATCCAAAAAAGATCTTTATTTGCAAGATTGGAGTAAAATTGTTTTAATTTTTTTGTTGATTTCAATTGATACTTGATCAAAACAACGAGATAATAAAATAAATGAATAAAACTAAAGCCTAATGAAACAATAAGAATAATGGCATAAGCTTCTTCGTTAAGAATAAAATAGGATAAAATTATTAAAAATAAAATCACAAGAAATGGAATATATTTTTTCCGTTTTTCAAATAGTTTTTGACGACCAGAATTAAAAAAATGAAATGCATATTCATACAATAATGGACCAAAAAGAATTAAGGCGAAGCATGTAAATGGTATAATGGTCAAAATCCATTTTTCATTGTTAATCAAGGATAAGTTATATGACAGAAAGAGTGGAACAAAGGCCAATAATATTATGATGAGTAAGATATTTGATTTATTCTTTAAAAAATTACCTAAAAATAAAGTAATCAAGAAAGCAGTTATACTGATGCCTGCGACTGTAAGAATACTGCTAATCAATTCCATAATTATTTATGACTTATAATAATTATTAATACCACATAGAATGTAAAACACCTTCATTTCTTTTTAACAAATGTAAAATTTTGTGTCATATATTTTTATTTTTTATCCAAAAAACTGGCACCACTAGGGTAACTTAAATAGAATTAATTTCAATGTATCAATTAAGAAAAAAGGTATGTTTTTCAAATAATATGATTCAAATATATAGTAACTTCGAAAAAGTACCGTTTAAAACAGCAAGTTGGATTTCGAACTATTTATTTAAATTATTGAACCCTCATTAAATTTACCAGTTGGTACAAAAGAATTCAATCTTAAGCGGAACAACACTGTTTGAGAGTTCAATAATCATTAGATAAAGGTTTATATAAAGACCTTTGCACTAATAATCGGGAGGATAATTTGTTCGAGTTGCTTCACTGAAACCGCTTGTAATAATTTAAAATCCCCAAAAAAGAGTTCAAAAACTCTATTTTTTACACAAATAAACTTTATTAAGTGTACTGTAATATATACTATTAAAAGTTGGATCATTCAATCACATTGGTATAAGACAAATTATGCAAACACTTGTTATGATAAATAATAGATGATTCAATATTATCAATATATTTAAAATCCGATAGTTCATCCAAGATAAAAGACCTAAGCGTATTAGGATTCTCCACTGCGACATGGAGCATAAAATTAGTTTCGCCAGCTAAATGATAAAATCTAACAATACCTTTTAAAGTGTGTAATTTTTGAATAAAAGAGTTTACAACCTCTCTTTCATGCTTTTTTAAACGAACTCTAATTAACACCTCAATATTAAACCCTAGCTTTTCCAAATTTAAACTCGCATTGAATGCCTTAAAAAAATTACTTTTTGTCAATTTTTTTAACCTTTCGTGGCAAGTAGAAGGAGCTATATCCAATTCTACTGCTAACTCTTTGTTTGATAGTCGTGCATTATTCTGTAATAACTTTAAAATTTGAATATCCTTTTGATCTAATCTCATACTTTGTCTTTTTACCGAATATATTTCGCTAAAATAAACATTTAGCGGTGTATAATTTGAAGTTTTGTTTAAAAAAAAGAAATTTGTACAGGGTTTAGTATAGAATAATACAAATTATGTATTAAAAACTTTTCAAAAGAAAAATATGATTAATGGTTTAAATTTAGAGGCATTAGCAGCCTACAAAGAAACTGTCAAAAAAAATGCTAAAAATGGATTATACAAAAGTAGTGTGAATGCTACATGGGTAAAAGGAACATTAGTAGAGGTTAAAACAAATAACCTTATGTTGGGGGATGAGCAAATTTCCCATGATTATTCTTTTACCATTGATGAGCCAGAACAGTTATTAGGACGACATTCAATGCCAACACCACAAGATTATTTATTAGGTGGATTATCTGGTTATATGATAGTCACATTTGTTGCTATGTACTCTACAAAGAGTATTGATTTAAAATCTGTGAAATTAGATATCAAATCAGGACTAGATTTACAAGGTTTTTTAGGAATCAATGAAAACTCATCAGTTGGTTTCGAAGCTATTGAATATGCTTTTACAGTAAAAGGAAATGGAACAGAGAGTCAATTCCAAGAAGCTGCAGAAGAAGTTATGAAATACTCTCCTAATTATGCAACCATGGCGAACAAAGTAAAAATGGTGGCTATTTTAAACATTTTACCAGAATAAAGATTCAAAATACTCCTAAGCGCTTTAGCGTGAAAATTACTATTTGGTCGGATATTAGATGCCCTTTTTGTTACGTAGCAAAAAGGAGATTAGAAAATGCAATCTCCGAATTTGAACATAAAGAAAAAGTTACGCTCGAATGGAAAAGTTTTGAACTAGACCCAAGCCTAGAAACAAATTTAAATATAGACACCCTTGATCATTATATAAGTAGAGGTGCTATAAGACAAAAGATTACAGGTTTGTTTAATAATACCGCCAATATGGGGAAGGAAATTGGAATAGATTTTAACTTCAATGACATTGTTGTTGCAAATTCTTTCATGGCTCATAAGCTAGTTCACGCTTCAAAAAAAATCAATAAACAAAATGAAGCCAAAGAACTCCTATTAAAAGCCTACTTTACAGATGGGAAAAATATAGATGATCTTAATGTTTTACTAAAAATCGGAGATGAATTAGGCTTTGTGCAAGAGGAGCTAAGAACCAGTTTAAAAGAAAATACATTCGACAATCGAGTTCGAGAGGATCAAAAAATGGCGGCTGAACTAGGTATTTCAGGTGTGCCTTTCTTTGTATTCAATGATCAACATGCATTTTCAGGAGCTCAATCGGAACAAGTATTTTTGGACACCTTAAAAAAAGCATTTATTAATTAGTCTCCTATCTTTTACAAAAGAACATTAATTGTTCTATTACACATGACTGTATTCCTAAACGCAAATAAAATCTTTATGAAAACTTCTAAATCAATCTTTTTTAAAGTCTTATTTACGTTAATATTATCCATTTACTCTAGTAGTATTTTCAAAATATTACATTAAAAAAAAGCCTATAATGAATGAATTATTTGTATTCGGTCTTTTGGTCTTCACCTCGTTTTTTACCCTAATTAATCCATTAGGTACAATGCCTATTTTTTTGACTATGACGAAAGACATAGATCTACAAAACCGTAATAAAACGGCTAAAAAAGCATCTGCAGTCTCTTTTGTAACAATTGTAATGTTTGCATTTTCAGGGCAACTCTTGTTTAATTTTTTTGGGATATCTGTTAATAGCTTTCGTATTGTAGGCGGTGTGATTTTCTTTCTGATGGGAATGGATATGCTCCAAGCAAGATTAGGTAAAGTAAAAATAAAAGAGTCTGAGGTTAAAACCTATGTAAATGATATATCCATAACTCCATTAGCTATCCCTATGATTTATGGGCCTGGAGCTTTAACAAATGCAATTGTAATGATGGAGGACGCAAACACTTTCAACAAAAAAAATGTTTTAGTATTAGCCTTATTTATGGTAATTGTTTTGACTTATATTATTCTATATAGCTCTTCAAAAATAATTAAAATACTAGGAGAAACAGGTAATAATGTAATGATGAGATTAATGGGGCTGATTGTGATGGTAATTGCAGTGGAATTTTTTTTTGCAGGTTTAAAACCAATACTATTGGATATTCTAACATCTTAATAATTAGAAGTATACTTCCCGTTCTTATCCAATACTATTCTTAAACTCAGAGGGAGACATATTCGTTTTTAATTTAAAAATACGGTAAAACGTTGCTCTAGATTTAAAGCCACACTCAAACGCTATGGCTTCAATGGTGAAATTTTTATACTTCCCAAGCTTTACGGCTTCCTTAAAAGCTTCTATTCTGCAATTGTTAATATAATCATAAAAGGTAACATTCATATAATCGTTAAGAAGCATTGATAGTTTTTTATCCGAAATCATTAAGAAATCAGCCAGTTTACTTAAGGTCAATTCAGTATCTAAATAGGGTTTTCTATCCAATAAAACCCTTTGAAGCTTAAGCTCTAATAGTCGAAATTGTTCTTCATTATCTTCACTTACTGATTGTATTATTCCTTTAGGTTGAGAATTCACAGTATCTTCCAATAAGAATTGTGGTACCAAAACTTTTGATTGATTTAAACCAAAATAGGCCGCATAAACAATTGAAATGACCAATAAAGCCATAACAATATTTTGAGTTCTTCCATTAATATCAAATATTCCAAGAGATAAAGCAAAAACAAAGTCAATAAAAATTACCCCCATTGCGGCAACCAATAAGTATCTCACCCAAATAAAATTATTGTGTGTAATTTCTGAATTACTACATTTTAAAACCTTTTTTAAGCGGAGAAAAGTGCGAAAGCAGAGAATTAAATAAGAAAATAAGATGATGTCGGAGATTATCCGTACGATAAAGTTAAAGTTGTACAGAATATTTAGATGACCCAGAAAAAATTTTTTTGATTGTAAAGCAATCAGTGTTGGAATGGAATATAATATTAAAAAGAGGATCATTGGAATAAAAACAATCCAATACTTTTTCAAAACTACTTTATCGTCATAGAATAAGGATTTAATATATAAAAATAATAATCCTCCCAAAAGAAATTTTGAAATGCTAGCTGGTATAAAAGTAATCAGACTTAATAAATCTATTTTATGAAGTATCGCATAAGCGTCTAAAAGAACTATTATTATAACGCTGAAAAACAACATCAACAATCTATGCGGCATAGATTTAATACTTAATCTATATAGCATGATTATATAGATCCCAGATATTATTATACCCAGGATAAACAAAAAGTCATACAATAAGTTCATGGATTTTTAGATTGCTACTCATTAAATAAAATTACACTCTGCGTGCCGATTACAAATAAATACTCGCCACTAAATTTACACTATTTTTTAAGCCCTTCTTCCTCTAGAGGTCTAATACTTCCGATTTTAATTCTTTTGTCCGTTTTTCTTTCTCTATTGACATTATTTTCTGTCTCATTACATCCAATAAGACATTCCAATATCAATTACATTCGATTTTAACATTGCCGCATAGTATTTTTGTCAAAAAAAACAGAAACCATGAAAAAAGTACTACTACTATTTATCATTGCAATTTTTTGTCTCAACTGTAAAAAAAAACCTATTTTTAAGGGAGAGGCTATAGAGTATACCGAAGACTTAACTGGATCAGGTTTTAAATCATCTCAATTAGATGAACTCACCTATACTTTAGATAAAGATTATAATACAACCTCAATGATGATACTATATAATGGTAAATCTATTTACGAATATGGAGACACTAAGGCAATTAGCTATATGGCATCTTGCAGAAAGAGCATTTGCAGTATGCTCTATGGAAAATATATTGATAATGGTACTATTGATTTGAACGAAACTATTGGAGATTTAGGAATTGATGAAGCTGATGGTTTATTACCCATTGAAAAACAAGCGACAGTACGAGATGTTTTGATGGCTAAATCAGGTGTTTTTTATGAGCCAGCAAATGGTGGTTATGATTCAAAAAATGCGAAACCTCGCGGTAGTGTTGAACCAGGAGATTATTTTCTGTATAACAACTGGGATTTTAATGTAGCAGGACATATTTTAGAATTAAAAAGTGGGAATGATATTTACCAAGAAATAGAAGATCAATTAGCTAGACCACTTGGGTTTCAGGACTGGAATATTAAAAATCAAAGCAAATCAAGTACAAAAAAAGGGAAATCACAATATCCAGCCTATCATATCTATATATCAACTCGAGATATGGCTAAAATTGGTCAATTAATGTTGAATAAGGGAGTTTGGAAAGGACAGCAATTAATTTCTAATTCGTGGATTGATGAGAGTACTGCTATCCATACACCATCAGATACTCTGCTCGCTCGTTATAATAATCCAGATGATCAACAATTTGCTTATGGTTATTACTGGTGGCTCTTTGCAAATAATGACTATTCCGACCTTGATGGAGCTTATCAGGCTGATGGCTACGGTGGGCAATATATTACAATTATTCCGAAAAGAGAATTAGTTGTTGTACATAAGGTAAAGTTCCCACTACTTGTTTCTGCTGGTATAAAAAAAGGTGGAAGTGCAGATGTAAGCGGAAGACAGTACAATGATCTAATTCACAACTTAATGAAATACTAATTATGAAACAATTTACAAGTTCCTTATTTATTCTATTTTTTACATTGTCCGTTAATGCGCAGAAACAATGGAGCGTTTATTCAGAATTGCTAGGTTCTGGAGAAATATACTCATTAAATGGAACCTATCAATTTACAAAGTGTCCCAGCATAGGTATTCGGCTTGGGGCAATGTATATTAAAGATTTTGATCCTACGATTCGTACAATTCATCACTTAAATTATATTTTTGGCTCTCGTCATGCTGTTGAATTTGGCATTGGTGTTACTACTAATATTAGATTTCGCCCTAGCTTGGTAAAGGGAAGTATACTTCCTTCAGCCACTATTATGTACAGATACCAAGGTAACGGGGGGTGGTTTTTTCGTGGCGGAATTACTCCTACCTTGACAGGCTACAATCACAAAAGTAATACGTTTAATATAAAACCTCTCCATTATCTATATCCTGGAATTGGGTTTGGATACAGTTTTGGCAAATAAGTATTAATCTAATTGTAACTGTGTATACAATCCTTAAATTAAACTTAAAGGATTGTTATAATTTTTCATTCATCATTTCACCCTGCTAATTTTGAACAAAAAAATTATCAATAAAATTGGATCAAAACACGTTTAAATGATTCCTCCTTTTAAGTCATTAATATTAATGATATTATTAATATATTTAATACCTCCGAATACGGTTTTTTCACAAGGCACTAATGAAAAATCATTTTTTAAATCAAGAAATTTTGGAAGCTATTTTCTTGCAGAAAAATATGCCTCTATTACAAAAATTGGTTTGGGTTTTATGATCGTCTTTCCAGATTATGATATTGATGCAGCTCAACGTAAAATAGTTTCAGTGGAAGAACCTGTTTTAGGTAGTCAAATTCCAATTTGCTTACATTCTGCTCCTAAACATAAAATAGCATTATCATTACCTTTATCTTTCGCTGTATGGTTCGATTATACCCAGGTTAGTACTGCTCCGATTCTTAATACTGACTATAGATTTGCCCTGCTTGAATTAAATTACTCCTATAAATTCAACTGTTCAGTAATTAATAATATCGGATTTCGATTTATTCCTTTTTTTCATGAAAGTACGCATGTAGGGGATGAGTTGGTAGTTTCAAAACTCAAAGATACTCTTCCTGTAGCTCGAATAAACGTCTCTTACGAAATATACAAATTTGCTATTTTAGTAAATGATCCATATGGTGAAATAATTAAAAATCATTCTTTCCGAGTTGGCGCAAAATTATTATGGAATAAAAACAAAGGATACTATACAGTAGATCCTTTAGAAAAATCAATAAATGTCAAAATTAGACCTTCTAAAAGATGGATAGAACCGTATTTCCAATATCAGTATTAAAATCCCAAGGGAAAATTTTCAACTGATAAAAGAATTTTTCTTTTATCTACGGATCTAAATTTAAGAGTACGCTATGACTATCCTTATTCGGTTCTTACATCAGGAGGAAAAATGCAATTTAAGCACAAAAAAGAAGCTTATAAACTTTCTGTAAACTGCCTTGCAGGATGGAAATTTGTAACAAATAAAAATCAACTCTCCAATATTGGTCTCTTTTTTAATTTTTATTATGGTATAAATCCAAATGGTCAATTCAGTAATATTCCTATTTATCCTTGGGCTGGGATTAAGTTGATTTATGACTTTAAATAAAAAAGTACAATTTTTAGATAAAAAAACCGGTTTCAAAAACATTTCATGTAATTTCATAGATTACTCTTTTGTACCTCCCGAAACCTGCAATAATGGGGCCTATAACAGGTTCCATCTATCCGCCACGTAAAAAGGCTGTCAGAAAAGGTGGTCTCTTTTTGTTAATAACTGTTTAGAATTACTTGCTGACTGACTTTTCAATTTTTGTATCTTGAAGTATGATTCGAAAAGTAGTTTATAGAGATTATGATCAAGATAAATTGAGTTGACTTCCAACTAGTTATGATGATCTGGTTCCTACTAATCATCCCGCTCGAGTAGTGAATACAATTATTGATCATATTGATATTGGTTCTTTGGAGAAAACCTATAAAGGCGGTGGTACTTCGAGTTATCATCCACATATGTTATTCAAGGTTTTGATTTACTCTTGTTTTTGTAACGTATATTCTTCAAGAATGATTGAGCAGGCCTTGCAAGAGAACGTTCATTTTAAGTGGTTAAATGGACAAAGTAAACCGGACCACAATACCAAAATGATTTTAGAAGAAAATGATTAAAAGGTCGACTAAAGAGAATTTTTAATCAGGTGGTTGTACTCTTAGCTCAACGGGGCTACTTGTCGTTAAAGGATTTATATGTGATGGCACCAAGTAAGAAGCTAATGCCAATCGGTATAGATTTGTTTGGGGTAAGAGTATTAAAACCGACAAAGCGAAGATGCAGAAACAATAATTAGATTTGTGGGCTTATTTTGAAAAGGTTTACCAAGACGTAGAGCAACAGCCTAATGCACCTAACTTTGATGGGATAAATTCAACAGATGTTGAGCGAACAATAGAGAAGATTAATACAGCAATAAAAGATAAACCTGTCGATAAAAAAGTAAAATAAAAATTGAACCATGTTAAACGGAATTGGCCAAAAACCTTCTCAGGTATGAGCGTCAAGAAGCGCTAATGGGAGAACGAAATAGCATGAATAAGACTGACCTAGACGCAAGTTTTATGCGGATGAAAGATGACCACATGCAAAATGGGCAGCTCAAACCAGGTTATAATTTTCAAATCTCTACCAAAAAACAGGTTATTGCTAATTACACTCTTGCTCAAACCACTGCTGACACCACCACTTTTATAGATCGTTTGGAAGAACACATTGCAAGTTTTAATGAAAAACCCAATACCCTTACCATAGATGCTGGTTATGGCTCTGAGGAAAACTACACAACACTTGAGTCTCACGGAATAGAAACCTTTGTCGAGTACAATTATTTTCACAAAGAACTACTCGACAAAAAGAGAGGCAAGTTTCATCCCTATAACTTATACTATAATGTTCAAACAGATACTTATTACTGTCCAATGGGACAACCTATGAAAAATATAGGTTTACACCATAAAAAAACCAAAACAGGATTTGTACAAACGATTACAAGTTATCAAGCCTTTAGGTGCACATGGTACCCACATAAAGCCCAGTGTCATAGAGCTAAAACCAATCGAATTATACAAAGGAACCATAATTTACAAAGGCTTAAACAACAAGCTAAAGAAAAGCTGTTATCCGAAAAAGGAATCGCTCATAGGAAAAAAACGTTGCTGGAATGTTGAAGCTGTTTTTAGTAATATTAAGCAGGATATGAACTTCAAAAGGTTTATGCTAAGGGGACTTGAGAAAGTTGAAATTGAAACAGGACTTATTGCAATGGCTGACAATCTGAAAAAGGCTGCATTAGTAGTCTAGGTAATGGACAGAAAGCTCGTTTTTAATGTAGATTAGTAAAAAAAGCTAAAAATACTCCGTATAATAAACCTGTACAGAACTCAAAAAATCTTATCAAACTTTTGAACTTATCAGGTGAAATATAAAAAAGCTGTCTGAAATTACTTTCTGGACAGCTCCCTTTTTTTATATAATGTTGAATTGATTAATAGTAAATTAATCTTCTCACTTTAGCAATATATTTAGCTAAACGAATTACTTGTTTCGTATATCCAAACTCGTTGTCATACCAAGTGTATAATACAATATTCTTTTTGTCTGGAGATACAATTGTAGCAGGTGCATCATAAACAGAGCAACAAGTATTACCAATAATATCATTTGAAACTAATTCTTCGTCAATTGAATAAAATATTTGATTGACTAAGTTTCCGTTTAACGCAGCATCTTTTATTACACTGTTAACTTCTTCTAATGAAGTCTCTCTTCCGATAGTTAAGTTTAAGATCGCTAACGAACCATTTGGAGTAGGTACACGAACAGCATTTGCTGTTAACTTATCCGCTAAATCTGGAATTACTTTTGTAACAGCTTTTCCAGCTCCAGTAGAAGTAATTACCATATTAATTGCTGCAGAACGTCCTCTTCTTGGTTTCTTGTGAAAGTTATCCAATAAGTTTTGATCGTTAGTATAAGCGTGAACCGTTTCAATATGTCCTTTTTCAACACCAAATTTATCGTTAATCACTTTTAAAATTGGTGAAATAGCATTTGTTGTACAAGATGCAGCAGAATAAATTTTTGTACCATCTAAATCCAAATCGAAATGGTTAATACCATAAACAATATTTGGAATTTCTTTACCTGGAGCAGTTAACAAAACTTTGTCGGCACCTTTTGCTTTTAAATGTCTTGATAATGCTTCTTTATCTGTATAAACTCCCGTATTATCAATGATTAATGCATTGTTAATTCCGTAAGCTGTATAATCAATATCTTCAGGATTACTTGCTTCAATCATTGTAATGATTTGACCATTTACAATTAAAGCTTTGTTTTCATAATCACAAGATACTGTTCCTTTAAAATCATTGTGAACAGAATCGTTTCTTAATAATGCAGCTCTTTTAGTGATTTGCTCGTCAGAATTATTTCTAGTTACGATTGCTCTTAATCTTAATTGTTGACCTTTACCAGCTTGTTTAATTAATTCACGCGCTGCTAAACGACCAATTCTACCAAATCCGTAAAGAACTACATCTCTTGGTGCGAATTTATGACCATCAGTTTCAATTAAGTCACCTAATTTGTTTTCTAAAAAAGAACGCTTGTTTTCAAAGTTACTTCCTTCTTGAACCCATTCATAAGCTAATTTACCTATGTCAATTTTAGCTGGAGCAAGATCTAACTCTAACAATTCTTCTGCTAAAGCAGTAGTAGTAGAGATAAAAATCTTTTTTCCAACAACTTTTTCAGCATAATCATGTAGATTAATAATTTCTGAATTCGTTGTGTCCAATAAGTGGTTTCTGAACAAAACTAATTCAACGCCTTTATCATACAATAATTCGCCCACATAGTTTGCTAGTTTTACGGCTGATTTTTCGTTGTCGATATAGTTTTGCAACTCTTTTTCGTAACCTAAAGATGATTCCATTCTAAAAAATTAATTAATTAAAAATTTATGCAAATTTAATGTCTAATTCTCTAATTAAAAAGAAAAAAGAGATTTAAAAAAAAAGCGTCCTACCAATAATTTGATAGGACGCTTTGTTAATTCTTATTAACCCAAATAAGCTTTGAGTAATTTGTTTCGAGACGTATGCCTTAGTCTACGAATTGCTTTTTCTTTAATTTGTCTAACACGCTCACGTGTTAAGCTAAATTTCGCTCCGATTTCTTCCAATGTTAAACCGTGATTCATTCCAATACCAAAAAATAGACGTATAATTTCTCTTTCCTTATCAGTTAAAGTAGACAATGAACGTTCAATTTCTTTTTGTAATGATTCAGCCATTAACAATTTATCCGCTTTTGGCGAATCACCATTCGCCATAACATCCATCAATGTTCCGCCATCTTCCGAAGAAGATAGGGGAGCGTCCATAGATACGTGACGACCAGCAACTTTCATAGACTCTTTAATCTTATCTTCCGGAACCTCTAATACTTCTGCTAATTCTTCAGCTGAAGGTGGCCTTTCGTATTCTTGTTCGAGTTTAGAAAATGCTTTGTTAATTTTGTTTAACGAACCAACTTGGTTCAAAGGCAAACGGACGATTCTAGCTTGTTCGGCTAAAGCTTGCAAAATTGATTGACGAATCCACCATACGGCATAGGAAATAAACTTAAATCCTCTTGTTTCATCAAATTTCTGTGCAGCTTTAATCAAACCTAAATTACCTTCGTTAATCAAATCTGGTAAAGTTAAACCTTGGTTTTGGTATTGCTTAGCTACTGAAACAACGAATCTTAAATTAGCTTTTGTTAGTTTTTCAAGTGCCTCTTGGTCACCTTGCTTGATTCTTTTAGCTAATTCAACTTCAATTTCAGCAGTAATTAACTCCTCTTTACCAATGTCTTGTAGATACTTATCTAAAGATTGACTTTCACGATTAGTAATAGATTTTGTAATTTTTAACTGCCTCATCCTTTTTCTTGTTTTGTTTTTTAATAGACTGCAAACTTAAACTATTATAGAATGCAAGTCAAGCGTTATTTTAAGTTTCCCTAAAATAATTTCATTATATTTTAACTTCTATTTGATTTCAAAAGTTACATTTTTGTATGAAAATCATTAAAAAAACTTTAAATGCTCTAAAGTGTATAACGCACTTGTATGATATTCATTACAGTAATAAATGTTAATAAACGCTAATTTTTTTCTTGGAGATATTCTTCAAGATACGAATAATTTGGCATTAATGCACCATTTAGATCGGTTTCACTAGCTCTTTTAATGATATTATCAGGATCTGAACCGAACAATGCAGGGAAAACTTCCTTGATTAATTCACTTCCAAAATCATCTGACGCATCCATTGGTAATTCGCAAGGTAGATTGTCTACAGCTTGAACACCTATCGCTTGGGGAGCCATAAAATCGACTTCCTTCTCTGATTGAGGATCGTAACCGTAAAGGGGATCTGCAATAGTAGATGGGCGAAGTGTTGAAGCTACCGGTCCATCAATATCACATGAGATATCTGAAATTACCGAAACCCTTACATCGGGAGATTTTAAATCTTCTCGTGTAATGATAAAAGGTGAACTTGAATGCCAATAATGACATGCAACATACATATCTGCAACAGCTAAATACTTATTGAAAATTGAAATATGACCAGCTCCACTCTTAAAGAATTCTTTACGACTAAATGCTGCGCCATCTTCTCGTGCAAAATAATCACAGACTTCTAATTGAGAATAAACAGGTTCGTCAAATGATTTGTTTAAGAAGTCTTCAGGTTCTACTTCCTTTAGTCCTATAGTGCTGAAAATTTCTCTAGCACCATTGCCGACTCTACCGAATCCAGTTGCAACTATCTTTGTATGCTTAGGTAATTTAATTTTCTTTAACTCTTGCTCTAATTCAACCCTGTCAGCACATTGATTAGCAGGTTTTAAGTCGTATAAATTGTGCTTTTTTCCAAAAGCTAAAAAACCATTATAGCACCCAACAATTCCTGCGTATCTACCAAATCCTATAATTCGATTCCCCTTGGCATTTTTCAATATCTCGTAATCGATCAATTGAATTTTTTTGTCAAGTATCGCCTGTAATAAACTCCTGTTATAGGGCTGTTTTTTATAGGTATGAGAAAAGAATAAGTATTTTTTATTTGGAATTAAATCTGCTATTTTGACTTCTTTAACCCCAATTAAAATATCGCAATCTGACAAGTCCTCTTGCATTTTAATTCCTTGTGACAAATATTCGGCATCTGGAATTGACCTTATTGGACTAGGTTGAACTATAACTTCAACATTTGTAAACTTTCGCATCACTTCAACACATTGGGGCGGGGTAAGTGGTACACGTTTGTCTGGTGGAGTTTTTCCTTCTCTAAGAACTCCTAATTTAATCTTGTTCATTCAATGTGTATTTCTTCTGTAAAAGTAGTATTTATTTAAATTTATTCAATCTAAATAACGGTTATTTCTGTGATTGTTTATTTGTATTAGGAATGAAACGTATTCTCTCCTTTCTTAGTTGTTTGGCTTTTGATATTTTGTTGTTGACGAAGGTTTGTTTTAACCATTATAAACCAGCGTAATATATTCTCTTGATAAATTATTTAGTTGAACAGAACTTATTGGAGAACTAATATTGTATATTTGCAATTCGTTCTTTTTTTCGGGGCCGACTTGGATTTGACTGCAACTGCGGTAGATGTACAAGCATGTCGAGAAATGCAATATACCTCGTTAAAAGTATTTGTATCAAGAATAATTGACAACAATAATTCTTACGCGTTAGCTGCGTAATCTAGACTAAGTCTATATTACCTTAATTCCACCCGAATAATAGTAAGGGGAACTAACTGTCTGCCAACCTTTTGATCATCGAGGTAGGGTCACAGGCATCAAAAGTTTGATCTGGCTAGTGTAGTGCTATGATGCGCTAGTGAGATAAAGTAGCTTAGGTTTGTTGTGGGGTGTTTGTGCCCAGCTGCTTACTGAAGTTCAATCACAAAATAAACATGTAGAAACTATATAGACTCATTGTTAGGACGAGGGTTCGATCCCCTCCGGCTCCACAAAACAGTATTGAGCAAGAGTAAAGAGCATACAGCGATTTACTCTTGCGATAAGCTGTTTTGTCCCTCAAGACGCTTGCTCAAACACTTGCTTAAAACAAATAATCTATGTTTGATTTCGAAAAACTAACAGTCTATGCTAAAGCTAAAGATTTTAATAAAAAAGTAAACAACTTTTTAAAATCGAATAATCTAGACAGAACCACAAATGATCAATTGAGAAGGGCCTCTTTCAGTATCATGCTTAATATAGCAGAAGGTTCTGGAAGATTTACAAAACCTGATAAACGTAATTTTTATGTTATTTCGAGAGGATCGACCTTTGAATGTGTTGCGATATTTGATTATTTAAAAGACATAGAGACATTAAACGAGCAGGAATTTAAGGATTTCTATAATGATCTCGATGAATTGTCGAGGATGCTATTTGCAATGATTAAAACATTATCGTGAATACCAGTATTGAGCAAGAGTAAAGAGCATACAGCGATTTACTCTTGCGATAAGCTGTTTTGTCCCTCATTTCTTGGTCCCTGAGCATTTGTCGAAGGGCTTGCTTAAACACTTGCTTAAAAAAATAATCTATGTTTGATTTCGAAAAACTAACAGTTTACGCTAAAGCTAAAGATTTTAATAAAAAAGTAAATAACTTTTTAAAATCGAATAATCTAGACAGAACCTCAAATGATCAATTGAGAAGGGCCTCTTTCATTGTCATGCTTAATATAGCAGAAGGTTCCGGAAGATTTACAAAATTTTGTTCAGCTTGATAAAAGGATTGAGTTAAAAACATAATTAGTGCATTCACTTCAAAAAAACTCAACAGTGTACTAACCTATATTATTGATTTAATTAATTTTAATTATTACTTTTAGCCCCCTAACTAAACTAATGAAATTGAAGTCATTCCAGAAAATCACCTTTCTAATAATATTGCTATTCTCCATTAATTCTTGTAGAAAAGATAATAATGAATTTGCTATAGATAACGTAGGCGATCTTAATGAATATTCAGTAACAACACATGATGTAACGCTTGATCCTGACATTACAGCAGGGACAGGAATGCTAAAACATAGTATCGATCTAGATTTAGATGGTATTGGCGATGTTGAATTTACAAGTCTTGAATTCAATAGCGGATATAATACGGGCAGGGTTATTGAGGTGAGTTTTGAAGTGTTTAATTTGGAATCCATAAATCGAAAAATTTCATTTTATGAACATGAAAAATCAGGTGTGCAATATGAAAAATATACTCACACCTATAGTGTTGCAGATAATGGACATACACCGATTAGAACAACGGTCCGAAAAATGACTTGTGATAAAATTGAAGGTTCGAGATTGAACAAGAATGCGAATGGTGCAGTGAATTGCGTAAGAAAAGGAGGCTTTGTTAAGGAGATATCATTGAATAAACAGCGCAAAAAAATTGATTTAATTCGAAATGATTTAAGTTGGAAAAATGGTCCTTCTCCTATTCCAGGAGAGCCTGATTCGTTAATTACATTCATTTTGGACAGTCAAGGTCTGTGCGAAGGAAGAGCTCCTTACAATCAAGATTTTTATTTAGCATTCATGATTACCAATGAAGTAGGACTAAATCCCCGCTATGGATGGATTCAGCTCTATTTGACGGGGCAAAATACACTAACTATTGTTGCCTCTGGAATTAAAGAAAAATAAACAAGATGATGAAAAAGATTATACTCCCCATTTTTATAGCACTAACTGTTATTGCTTGTAAAAAAGATGAGATTTCCACACCTACGCCAATTTTAACTGCCGGAAATACTACAGGACTTATTGTGGCGAACCACAATATTAAGCTTGAAACAGATACAGCAAATAATATAGTTACTGATAGTCATAGTATCGATTTAGATAAGGATGGTAATCCCGAAATTACTTTTGATATAATTGAAAGTACTTCAAGTTATTTTATTGGAGAGCGTCCTTATTATAATGTTGGTTTTACAGTTGCTAACTATTACGAAAATCGAAAATTAATCTTACCCGAGATTCTGAATTCAGCGGACTGGTATGTGAAAAGTGAAAAAATTGGTGGATACTATGGTTCGTATTATAGAGTAACCTATCAAGAAATATTTACTTGTAATCCAGCAAGTGGAGCAATACTAAGGGATGATGAACCTGGCGCTGTTTTGCTACTTGAGGCCAATACGCGTGTGTTTTCATTACCCGAATTACCATCCGAAAACATCAGTTATGAATTGTATAGTGAGGCATTTCAATATGAATACTGGAATGTTGATGGGACAGGAGATTCCCTGATTGGTCATCGGACGATAAGAGAAGCACAATGTCAAGGTCTTGCTCCTTTTAATGAACTTTTTTACATTCCTTTTAAATTGATCTATACGGATAGTAATTTAATTGATCGAATTGGTTGGATTGAACTCCGCTTAACAGGGAATAATACACTTGAAATTTTAAGAAGTGCCATTTCTAGTAATTAATGATTTGGATAAAGATGTTAAGTCAATTTCATTAGTTAAAATATCCTACGCATAATTACTCACCTTAATCAATGCTAAAGGTTCAATAATTTTAATTGATCGTCCTTTACTCGTTATGATACCTTCTTCTTTAAAGTCGTGTAAAACACGAACCAAAGACTCTTTTGTGGTGCCAGCAAGATTGGCCATGTCGTCTCTGCTCAAGTTGATTGATGTAGGTGTATCTTTTGCGTCTAAAAACAAAACATATTTCTCCCAAAGAATTAATAAAAATATCGCTACCCGCTCTCTAACGGTTAGTTGTGCTAAAATTTTTGTTCGGTGAATACAGGCTCCGAATTCGTGACCTAAATTCTTTAACATGCGGTCAGATAATGTTTTTGATTGTTGCAAAGCTTCTAAAAATGCCTGTTCTGGAATAAATGCTATGCGACTGTCTTCAATTGCCGCAGCTGAGTCGGGGAATGTTTCTTGGCTTAATAGGGCGTGATGTCCTAATAAATCTTGATTACTACAGATATAAAAAATATGCTCCTTGCCTTCTTGACCTAAGGAGTATTTTTTTACAATACCAGACTCTATAAAATATACGCCTGTTGGATATGTGTTTTCATGAAAGATAATCTGTCCCTTCTTATATTCGATGACCTTTTTTTTGTCATTTAATATTTGCCAAGTTTCTTCAGATAAGCCTTCAAAAAAAGGTTCTCTTTGCAATAAATAGCGTTCGTATGGGAAGATTTGTTTCATGATCAGTCAAATAATTTCTTATAAGCGCAAACAAAGATAAAAGGAATTGATTTAAATCAATTTTTTGGTAATCATTTCTCAATGTAATCGAATATTGTTGGCCGTAAATTTGCCCTCATAAATATATCATTATGTTAGAACCAGCAGAACAATTATCAGCATTAGGAATGATTAATTTAGGTAAGATTCATTGGAATCTATTGCCGTCTGAACTCATTCAAATCACAATCAATAAGAATCAAGGACAGTTTACGGATACGGGAAGTTTAGCTTGCTCGACAGGAACTTTTACTGGACGATCTCCGAAAGATAAATATGTCGTAAAAGATGAAAATACCAAAGATGTAGTTTGGTGGGGAGATGTTAATCACCCGTTCGAATCGAATCAATTTTCTAAACTTTATAACCGTATTTTGGCTTATTTAGAAAATAAAGAAGTATTTGTGAAAGATGTTTACGCCTGTGCTGAAAAAGAACATCGTTTAAATGTAAGGGTTGTTACTGAATCTGCTTGGCAGAGTTTGTTTTCTCATAATTTATTTAGAAATCCTACACAAGAAGAAGCGAATAGCTTTAATCCAGAATGGTCAATTATTGCTGTTCCAAATTTTAAAGCCATTCCAGAAATTGATGGTACGAGACAAGAGAATTTCACGATTATTGATTTTACTAAAAAACGAGTAATTATTGGAGGTTCTGCCTATACAGGAGAGATTAAGAAAAGTATCTTCACTGTATTAAATTATTTATTGCCACACAAAAAGGATGTGCTCTCAATGCACTGTTCTGCCAATGTTGGCAAGAATGATGAATCTGCTTTGTTTTTTTGGTTGTCAGGAACAGGAAAAACTACACTTTCTGCCGATCCAGAAAGAAGATTAATTGGAGACGACGAACACGGTTGGGGCGATAAAGGTGTATTTAATTTCGAAGGTGGTTGTTACGCTAAATGTGTGAACCTTTCTAAAGAAAAAGAGCCTCAAATTTACGATGCAATTCGTTTTGGTTCACTATTAGAGAATACTAAATTTTATGAAGGAACAAGAACCGTAGATTTCGAAGATGTTACCGTCACAGAAAATACGCGTGTTGCTTATTCTTTAGAATTTATAGACAATATTGTACCAAGTTCAACAGGGAGTCATCCGAAGAATATATTCTTTTTAACATGCGATGCTTTTGGTGTTTTACCGCCGATATCTAAATTATCAAAAGAGCAGGCGATGTACCATTTCATATCTGGATATACAGCAAAAGTGGCTGGAACAGAAGAGGGAATTACAGAACCTCAAGTTACATTCTCCGCGTGTTTTGGAGAACCGTTCTTACCCTTAGCACCTAAATATTATGCTGAAATGTTGGGTAAGAAAATGGAAGAACATGATGTAAATATCTGGTTAATCAATACAGGCTGGACAGGCGGCGGATATGGAGTAGGAGAGCGTATAAATCTTAAGTATACCCGTGCAATGATTACCGCAGTGCTCAATAATTCGTTCGAAGATGTTACTTTTCAAACAGAACCATTCTTTGGTTTAACGATTCCTACATCATGTCCTGAAGTGCCAAGTGAAATTTTAGATCCTGCTAGCGTATGGGATAATGCAGATGACTATGAAAAAGTAGCAACGAATTTGTCAGATCAATTTGTGAAGAATTATGAGCAGTATGAGAATGAAGAGAATGGAAATATAATTGCAGGAGCACCAGTAAAACAAGTTTCAAATTTAATTTAAGATGAATATACCAGAAAATTTATTGTATACGCAAGAACATGAGTGGATTGCTTATGATAGTGAAAAGAATATTGCAACCATAGGGATCACAGATTTTGCTAAGAAAGAATTAGGTGACATTGTATTCGTAGACATTGAAACAGTCGATGAAGAATTGTCAAAAGATGATGTTTTTGGATCTGTTGAAGCGGTTAAAACGGTCTCTGATTTATTCATGCCTATGTCTGGGACTGTTATTCAATTAAATGACGAAATTATCGATCAACCAGAATTGGTCAATAATGATCCGTATATTGGAGGTTGGATGATAAAAGTGACACCGAATGATCCTAATTTTATTGAAGGATTATTAAACAGTGAAGCATATAAAAACATGATCTCGTAATATTGACTATTCAGGATGATACAAAAGTGAAGGAATAAACAATATATTTGATTTACTCTATCAGCCAAAGTATCGTGATCTTTCGTCACTTCATTGGACTGCTTATGAAATTATTCTTGAGGCTATTGATTGGTTGGTTAAATCTCCAAATACGAAGGTTTTAGATATTGGATCAGGAGTTGGAAAGTTTTGTGTGCTAGGTTCTCTTTATTCGAATGGGCAATTCACAGGTGTTGAAAAAAGAAAAGAGTTAATTGACGAAGCGAATGCAGTGAAGGAATTCGTGCAAGCCGAAAACGCAACCTTTATCCATAGTAATATTAATCAGGTGGACTTTACTGCCTACGAAGCCTTTTATTATTACAATCCTTTTTATGAACATGTTGTAGATTTTGGTCGAATTGATAAGCTTATTGATTTTTCAAAAGAAAAGTTTGAAGCTTATGAGCAATATGTTTTTAAAGAACTAGATGCATGTCCAAAAGGAACGAGAGTGGTGACGTATTGTTCAAGTGATTTCTTTTTACCGAAAGAATACTTTTTGAAAGAGATGAAACATAACGGAAGATTGCTTTTCTGGGAGAAGAAATAAACAAAATTACAGAAATCTGATTTTTACGGGGATCTGCCTTAGAAATGTCCTAACATAAATATATCTTTGAGAACGGGACTTAAATACATGATTGAAATATGACGCGTATAAAAGATGAAATATTTCATTTTTCATTCAAGAATAAAATATAGATTTTACATTAAGGCCAGTCACAAATAAACAAAACTGATGAGTGAAGATGCAAAAACTTTAAAAATTCCTTTTATTGAAGGAGATGGAATAGGACCTGAAATATGGAGTGTTACAAAAAGTATCATTGATACAGCTGTTAAAATCGCATACGATAACGATAGGTCAATATCTTGGATTAACGTGCCAGCTGGAAATTCTTCCTTTATTGAATCTGGAGATCCTTTACCAAAATCGTCTCTAGATACATTAAAAAAATACAAAGTTTCGATAAAAGGACCGCTTACAACCCCTGTTGGTGGAGGTTTTAGATCAATTAATGTTCAAATTCGACAAAAATTAGATTTGTATGCTTGCGTTCGACCAATGAAATATGCAGAAGGTGTTGCTTCTCCAATAAAAAATCCAGCGGATATTGATATGGTAATTTTCCGGGAAAATACGGAGGATTTATATGCCGGAATAGAATTCGATGTAAACTCTCCTGAAGCCAAATCACTGATTGATACTATTGAGAACACTTTTAAACAAACCAATATTCGATTCCCGAATTCTAGTGCTATAGGTATTAAATTAATTTCACAAGAAGGCTCAGAAAGATTGGTGAAATCAGCAATTCAATACGCTGTTGAAAATAAATTACCATCCGTAACAATAGTTCATAAAGGGAATATTATGAAGTTTACAGAGGGCGGATTTAAAAATTGGGGCTATGAAACAGCCAAAACATTTTTCCCTGAAGTGACTTATACTTGGGCCGATTTTAATGAAGTTAAAAAACTAAAAGGAGAAGCAGCTGCTAAAGAATTTTTACAAAATAATGCGGCAAAAGGAAAAGTATTAATGCAAGATAGAATTGCAGATGCTTTTTTTCAAGATATATTATTACATCCTAAGAATCATTCTGTAATTGCTGCAACTAATCTGAATGGTGATTATATATCAGATTCAGTCGCTGGTTGTATCGGAGGAATAGGAATCTCGCCTGGAGCGAATATTAATTATGAGACTGGTTGTGCTGTATTTGAAGCTACGCACGGAAGTGCTCCTGATATTGCAGGAAAAGATATTGCAAATCCACTATCACTTATTTTTTCGGGTGTGATGATGCTGCGTTATGTGAATTGGAATGAAGCAGCCGATTTAATTGAAAATGTAGCTCTCAATTTAATATTGAAAGGGAAAGTAACGGCAGATTTACTTGAAGATAAATCAAAAGGTTTAGCATGTTCTGAATTCGGTAACACATTCGTTAAAGAAATGAATTCATTTCAATTAAGTGGATTAGCAACTAAAAATTAAGTTCTCAAAATGCAAGAAAAATCTGCTTTTCGATCAATAATAGGGCTGAAATGCCCGCATTGCCGAAAGGGAGATATGTTCGTTCGTCCTGGATTATTTGTGTACAAGGATATCTTTTTGATGCACGAAAATTGCAAAGTCTGTGACCAAAAATTTGAGATTGAACCAGGTTTTTGGATAGGTGCATTGTGGACTTCCTATCCCTTTATTGTACTCATTATTTCTCCATTTATACTTATGGCGATTTCTGGAGAGGATATCAATATCTGGTTTTTGGTCGGTTTAATGGTTGTTTCTTTACTGATGTTGATTCCTTTAACCATTCGTTTAGGAAGGTCTATTTGGATTCATATTTTTGTGCGGTATAAAAAATAGAATTCAAGGCAATTTTCAAGAACTAATAATCAATTCGAATCTCATTAAATTTATAATATTCCAGATTAATGGTATGTGTCAATGTATCGAGAATATTATTCTTTTTTGAAATAGTCTGGTAAGTTAAGGTTGTACCTTCATAAGGAGCCGCCCAATAATGTATTGTGTCATTTTCTATACACCCCGTATAATCATAAAAATTATAATGTTTTGAATATGAACTTTTAAGCCATAATGAATCGGTTTCATCGTAACAATCCGTATTATTCAATACAATCTTACCATAAGGTATCGGATCTAACGCAAATGTTATTTTATTCCTCGAATTTTCGCTTAAGGGAATACTTTCTTTATACTGAAATTGATAGGGGATTAGATAGCCTCCAATTCTCGGTAAAATAATGAGCTTAAAATCAGTCTGATTTAGCCCAACACGTTCCTTAAATTCAAAATACCCGAAATCGTCAGATTTTCCCATGTCCTTATTACTATGTTCGTGACCAAAAGGACCTTTTGACAGATACTCAAGTTTAAAGTTAGCAGGTACAGGATTACCCGTTCTACTGTCGATCAATTGAATTTTAGCCACAAGCCAAAGTGGACTTATGGCTTTTTTACATCCAAAAAATAGGCCCATTGTTAAAGCACTACAGACAATTATTAGTTTCAGCTTCATAAGTTAGGATTTAACCTTATAACGCAAAACTATTCAGAAAGGTTTGTAATTGAGTAGTTTAAAACTACTATAGTTCACAATCCGTGACTATTGTTTCGGTCATAATTGTTTGTGCTGGAATATCACCTTCATCGCAAAGTACTTTAGCGTCGTCCTTTTTCATTCCTTCTATAATAGAATCAGTTTTAGTTTCGTAATTTTTTTCAAGGCCAGTATATTTTTCAGTACAAGTGCATGTATGATTTTTTTTACAAGCAGTAACAATGAATAAAATGCCAAATAAAATAAAAGTTAGTTTTTTCATATCTTAATAATTAAATTTTCCGGACCCAATTAATTGCATAGAGTCGTTTTCATAGAATTCAAAAATGTAAATACCTCTTGTTCCTGTAAAAGGAAGTAGTGCTGTATTTGAGTAAATTTCTTCTTGTAATATCAATTGTCCTGTTAATCTGTATATTTTCACCAAATTGCCATTTTTGACATCTGCTTGTTTGATACTGATTTGATTCGAATTGGGTTGGCTTGTGATTGTAATAAGATTAGACGAACTTTCTTCACCAATGGTTAATGGACCGAATAAACCAATTGTTTTACAAATAGTGTCAGTACATCCGTTGTCAGTAAGAGCTACCATGCAAGCGTCAAATTCTCCTCCGTAATTGTAAGTGTAAGTTTCTAAAAGCGGATAAGATTCGTAAAATGTCCCACCTTCAGTTGCTTCTGGTTGGAAATAGAAAATCGTATCAGCAATTGGTACCAATGGGTTTGCAAAATATAACGAAGTATTCACAAAAGTTACGGTAGCAGGAGCAGTGCCAATATATCCCCATTCAATTGGATCAAGATCATCTGAAATGACATCAAAATTGGCAATTGGATTTAAGGAATCAACAGTAATTGTTTCGGATAAGGTATTCCCATCATTATCTGTAACAGTGATTCTATAATCTCCAGGATTTAAACCGCCCCAAGTTGAACTCATTGATGTTTCACCTGTTGAAAGATTTTCCCATTGATAACTATAGTCCGGAACACCGCCACTTGCAGAAGCATATACAGATCCATTTCCGTTTTGATAATCATAAATCCTGCAATAAGCAGATTCCGAGCCCAATTCAACAAACCTCAATTCTTCTTGTGAGAAAGTCGTCAACCCTGTAAATAAATAGAAAAAAGATAATAATAATTGTTTCATAGATATTAAGTTAAGTATTGACAAATCTAATAATTAAATTATTATATCAGTAGCCATCCTTAGAATTCATTAAATCAGGACGCTTAACTTTAAATATTTAGAAATTATCTAATGATTTACTTTAACAATTTTGATGATTTCCGCTCAATCCGCAAAACATAAATGCTTATTGCGGGATTCAATAATCTTCCGAATCTAAAATCGTTAACTTTATCTGCAAATTAATACGTGTAGTTTAAGATAAAGTATGATAAAAGAAGAATGTATTGTATTGGCCAATCTTTCAGTTAATGTTGTTGAAGCAGGTGAAGGTTACCCAATACTTTTTCTTCATAACGGTGGTGGTTTTTGGCAAAGTTGGCAATATCAAATGGAGTATTTCTCTTCGAATTACAAAGTTTATGGAATTGATTGGCCGGGTTGTGGTGAATCCGAATATCCAGGTCAACCTTTGACTTTAGAAATTATAAATAACGTATTGACTGCTTTTGTTGAAAAAAAGGGAATTGAGTCCATGCATCTAATCGGGAATTGTATTGGTGCTTCATTGGCGCTCGATTTTACGATTCGAAACCCAAAAATCATCAATAAACTCATTTTATTTAATATCTGCCCAGGTGATTTAATGTTGCCACGCATCGTGAATAAATCTTGGGTTGCAAAACTAGATCCTTTCTCTAAAGTGAAGAAACGAACGATGATTGCCTTGAAAATTATTTCCCCAGGATTTATTGTTAGGCGTGTTTTTCCGAAGATACTTTTTGGTAATTCTATAAAATCGAATGATCCACTTTTTAAAAAGTATCGTTTAAAACAAAAGCAAAAAAATCAGCAACAATCAAGAGTTGATTTGTTTTTTAGTGCGCATTCATTTAATTTAGAACCTATAATTAAAGGACATATTATTCCAAATCATCTGCTTTTATGGGGAGAGGAAAATAGTGTTGCAAAATTAGATACCTATGGTTACGAGAATTATAAGACCTTAAAGTCAGATGGTTTTCATATTATCCCAAACGCTGGTCATCTGTGTTCATATGAAAAGCCAGATGAAGTAAACGCTTTGATTGAGGCTTATTTAATATCTAAAAGCTAAACTTATGCATGCGAATTGGCAAAGAGCTTTAACACTCAATGAAAAACTTTACGGTATTGGTGAGGAATTGAATCCTCCATTCGCAATGCAGTTTATTATTAAAGGTGATAATATAATTGATCCCCGACTATTTAATCTTGCAATTGATCAATTAGTGGATGCTTATCCCATGCTTTCATTAAAACTTGAACATAAAAAATGGAGTTATAAAGGCGGAAAACCGTTAGTACTCATACATAACAAACAATGTCCTGAAGATTTTTCAAGTCCTCTTTATAGAAAAAAAATGAATTCAAATAATGGAGAATGTTTTGAATTCCATCTCTTTCAAACAGAAGTTACCACTATTGTAATTAGAATATTACATAGTGCAATGGATGGTATAGGTGCAATGAAAATGATTACAACAATGTTTGCGATATTAAAAGGAGAAACTGCAGAAAAAATATCAATTCATCCAACTGAAAAAGAACTACGGAATCAGATTAAAGTAAGGCCAGCAACAAATGGGGGAGGTTTCACCAATAAATGGTCAGGATTAAGACCAACGGAGACAGGTATTTTAAATGATTTTTCAACACTTTTAATGCGTTTTCCATCCAAAATTGACAATGGTATTGCAAAGCTGGTAAAATGGTATGCGAGAGAAACCAATTCAACAGCGCAGTTTTTAATTCCTGTAAATTGCAGAAGACATGGTGCTTACACCGAGGTATTGTCAAATCTTAGTTTGCCGATTTATTTAAAAACAGAGCCAAATCAATCAATCAATGAAATTCAAGCTGAATTATTAAAACAATTGGCAGCAAATAGGGAATTAGGAGTAGACCCACTCGAAAAAATAGCCAATTTATTACCACTGTTTGTTTTAAAAAGAATGTTTGCTAAAAAAGCAGGACGTTCTTTTAAATCGAATAAATATGCAATGAGTGGCTATATTTCAGACTTAGGATTTATTGATTTAGATACTTTGTCCTTTGGAGGTTTTAATGCCTTAGATTTTTATTCTATTCCAGTTTACACTTCAACAATTCCAATCTGTTTTTCTGTCGTTCATCATAAATTTGGAACGCGGATCTGTTATAGCCTATCTTCTAAATACAATGCTGATAATATTAAATCAAGCCTGGAGTCGATGCTAAAACCTGAGAAGTCAACAGAATCACACTCCGATGTAGGAATTCTTATATCACCATTAGAATTGGAGATCGCAGAAATTTGGTCAAAGTATTTACAAGAACTAGTCACAGAGAATGACTTTAATGTTTCGTTTACATCCTTAGGAGGAGAGTCTCTGAATTTACTTTTTATAGTCGAAGAAATAGGAGGGAAGTATTGTAACAATAAACAAGGGTTGTTTTTGTCGGAAGTATTGAAACAAGCAGGATCAATTTCCATCCGACAAATGGCCGAAGCTCTTCTAAAATTTAAATCCTAAATATGAAATTATCTTTTCTTTTTGGAGCATCTGCTCAAACGATGGTTCGGCTAGCCATTCAAAATAAAGCAAAAATTTCAATTCGTTATATTCCACGATTTTTCGGGCATTTATTAATGGGGATTTTTAATTCAATATTGGCTATTCCAGATCTTTTTTACCGAGATAAAGGGTTTCCTGAAAATATTGTATTTATTATGGGGCATTATCGTTGTGGGACCACTCATTTACTTAATTTAATGTCTGCAGATAAATCTTTTATTCCACCTTCGACTTATCAAACCATATTTCCAAATTCATTTTTAGCAACTGAAAAGTTGTTGACTCCTTTATTGGATAAAGTGGGGCCAGGAGTAAGGGCAATGGATAATATGGCGATGCGTATGGATAGTCCGCAAGAGGAAGAAATTGCAATGGCTGCTCTTGGTGCACCAACACCTTATTTAATCGCGCATTTTCCTGAGACAGGCTTAAAATATTCGTCTTGTTTGACGTTTAAGGATTCTGATGAGAAGACGATTATAGAATGGAAGAGAAAACATCTGAAATTTGTTCGGAAATTGGTAAAAAAGAACGGGAAGTCAGCAGTGATTCTGCTAAAGTCACCAGCGAACACAGCTCGAATTCCATTGTTACTGGAAATGTATCCGGATGCAAAGTTTGTTCATATTCATCGGGAACCTTATAAAACGATTCAATCCTCAATCCATTTATACAATACTTGGTATAATATGGCGAATTTTCAGTCAATAGATGGGCTAAGATTGAGAAGGAATGAGACTGTTTTGGAAACTTACGAAGAAATTAATAAACGTTGGATAGAAGATAAAGTATTGATTCGTTCTGATCGACAAATTTCAGTTTCATTTAAAGAGGTTCAACAAAATCCAATTGATACAATTCAGAAAATATATAATCAATTGGGTTATCATTTAAATCAAGAATTACTTAAGGATTATCTCGGAACAATTAAAACATATAAAAAGAATGATTACGAGCCTTTGAGTGATGATTTAATTAATCAAATAAATAATCGATTAGGGTTTGTTTTTGAAGAATTCAACTATGAACAAAAATCAATTTAAACGAGTTCAATAACTGTTGGCTTTAGTATGAAATTGTCAATTTTCAACTCCCAACAATTGTCGTCTATAGCACAGAACCCTAGCCTTGAGAAGTGTTCCGAAACAATAGTGTTTTTTTCACTGTGCAAGTATTCACCAATTAAGGAATCAATTCCTATACTTTTACAAAAAGTAACCAATTCGTTTAGCATCATTTCTTCAACACCACGTTGAATGGCTCTGCAACTCATGAACCAATTTTCAATAAAGATTGATTTATGATCCATTTGTTTTAATACGACAACTGCAATAAGGCCATAAGAACCAAATTTATCTTCCAGTGTTACCGTTTGCACAGCGTAGTTCGAATCCTTTAAAATTCGTTCCAGGTCTGTTACATTATAACGTTGAGTGCGCAAATTAAATTGATTCGAGCGCATGCTTAATTCTGAAATACGACCGATATTCACGGAAGTTAGTGGAGCTATTTTCGCCTTTAGATTAAGACTTTTTAAATAATCATCAATTGAAATTGTTTCAGAATTTAAAGCGTTTCGCGCTTTATTTTGAACGAAGAAATTAGTTCTATCAAATTCATTAGGACTTGGTGTATATATCGGGAAAAAATTCATTGCTCTCAGATAATCTGGCACATCGGCTAAGTCTTCAGGAATTTCTGGAACAGTTACATCTGGAAAACTCTGTTGTACAATTTCCCTTTCAACCGGATTATCATCAATGAAAACCATAGAATTATAATCGATATTTAAGGTCTCCTTTATATATTTAATATTCTCTGCTTTATTCGACCAATTCGCAACAAAAACAGCAATGTCAGATAAAGAAAGTACCATATTCGGATGTTTTATAAATGGTTCTTCCGCCATTTTTTTCGTGTTTTTACTACAAATTGCGAGCAAAATGCCATTTTCTTTAAGTCCTAAAGCCCAATGTTGAATGGCTGAATAAATTAAGCCGTTCCCGTCTCCACCAATTTGAATTCCTTCTAAACCATCGTCACCTATAATACCACCCCATAACGTATTGTCCAAATCCAAAATCAAACATTTTTTAAAACGTCCAAAACAGGAGCCTATAATCCTAGATAATTCCCATGAAATTATTGCCTCAGTATTACTAGTATAAGGCAAGTCTACAGAATTCAACATACCGTTATTTCGACATTTTTTTAAACCTAAGTAGGAGAGGTAGGTAGCTTTGTCGAATAGAATTTGATTCGGTTTAAATTCTGCTAATTTATCGTTGATTTTGCGTATTTGATAGACGAACCCTTTTTCATTCGAGGCATTAAAGATGCCGTCATAATCCAATTCGTAATTTTCATGAATCAGAATAGCTTCAGGAAGGTGTGAGGATATTGCTTCTTGGACTTTGTTAAAATGACTTATTGTGTTCTCTGAAAGTTTTGTACCATCAATAAACCATTGTTTACGTAAAGCTTCTAGTGAATTTAAAAGTACAATAGCATCCGGTTGAAAGGCGATTAAAGCAGAATCTGGATTAAACAATTCATGTTCAACCTGGTTATATTGTCCTTGATAGAGCGAAGCACTAATCCCATTCGTATGTAATGATTTTTCCAAAAAAGGAGCAAGCATATTCGTACTGCGGTATCCAATAATAGCTAACTTTATTTTACTGTTGTGTTTACCATCAGCATTAATAGCTCTTAACGAATCGGGTGTGACATCAAAATTCATACATCTAAGCTAAAAAAATCTTATTACAATCAGTTGTATTTTTTGATTTTTGCGGAATCCACAAATACTAAAAAGTGATTTGCAAAATTCAATTATTGCAAAGATTATGAATTAGATATCTTTACTTTATTATCTTGGGAAAAATGAAAATATTATTAACAGGAGCGACCGGGTTTTTAGGCTATCGTTCTTTAGAGAAGTTAGTTGAATTAATTGACATTGAGCAAGTGATTGCGAGTGGACGAACTTTAAAAGCTTCACATACAGTAGGTCACGAAAAAGTAACCTATCGTTTAGGGGATTTAGAAGAAGTTGCTTTCGTAGAAAGTATTACTGAAGATATAGATATTATAATTCACGCGGCGGCATTGTCATCACCTTGGGGAAAGCGTGAAGAATTTGAGCGTGCGAATGTTTTGACCATGCAAAATTTATTAAAAGCTGCAAAAAAATACGACGTTCAGAAAATAGTTTTTATTTCTACACCGAGTATGTATTTTGAAATGAGGGATAAGTTTGATATTAAAGAGTCTGATCCATTACCTTCCAAATTCATTAATGCTTATGCAGAAACAAAGAGGTTAGCAGAAATTGAATTAGAAAATTCAGGAATTCCATATGTAATTTTAAGACCAAGAGCATTGACAGGAAGAGGTGATACTGTTATTATGCCGCGATTAATTCGCGCTTATAAAGAAGGTCGACTGAAGATAATTGGTGATGGTAAAAATTTAGCTGATCTTACAGCCGTTTCAAACGTTGCAGATGCCATATGTTTAGCTTTAAAAGCGAATGGCGACGCAATGAATAATACTTATAATATATCGGACGGAAATCCTGTTGTTTTATGGGAGTCCATTGCTAAGGTTCTTCTCCTTTTAGGTCATGAACCACCGTCAAAAAATGTACCATTCTGGTTAGTAAAGACGATTGCCGGTGGAATGGAGAATTGGACGAGATTAACGACAATGAAAGAACCAACCTTGACTAAATATGGTGTTGGAACATTGGCGAAATCTCTTACAATGGATATTTCTAAAGCAAAAACACTATTAGGATATTCACCCAAAATGAGTACAGATGAAGCGATTCATGAATTTGTAAATTGGTTTAAGAAGAATGAAGAAAGTTAAATTACATCTAAATTATGCTGGGCATTGCCTTTCGAACGAACATCACGCAATTCGTGGTGGAAGAAGACGAGAGATTGAATTCCAAGCACTATGGGGCTTAATTGAGCATCCTGAATTTGGAAATGTTTTATATGATACAGGTTATACTTCTCGTTTTTTTGAGGCGACTAAAAACTATCCCAATAAAATATATGCGAAAATAACAAAGGTCATTATTAATAAGTCTGATGAAGTTGCGTCGCAATTAAAATCCAATAATATCGACCCAAAATCTATTAATCATGTGATTATAACTCATTTTCATGCTGATCATGTAGGAGGAATGAAGGATTTTCCAAACGCCTTGTTTTATTGCTCCAAAGTTGCACTAAAGCATGTTATGAATATATCCAAAAGCATCGCTTTTTCAAGAGGGGTATTGAAAAGTTTATTACCTGATAATTTAAAGGATAGGGTACATATCATTGAAGATCATTGTACTGCCCAAAAGGATGAAATTCTAGGTAAAACTTTCGATTTATTCGGAGATGATTCAATTAGGATAGTGGAATTACCTGGACATGGAGCTGGACAAATTGGTGTTTTATTAGAAACACAAAAAAGGCCATATTTTTTAATTGCAGATGCATGTTGGCTCAAAAAATCCTATCAAGAAATGATTTTACCTAATCCTATTGTGAGGCTGTTTTTTGATTCGTGGAAGGATTTTAAAAATAGTTTAGCAAAAGTTAATAGGTATTATAAGGACAATCCTGAAGTAGTTATTGTTCCTACACATTGTTCAGAATCAACAAATCCATTAGTTTCATCTAAAATAGATTTTGATGTCCTTTAAAAGCAAACTCTTAGGTGATTTTATAGCACTACGTTTCTTACGATGGCGGCATAAAAAATCGTTAAAAAAATTACAAGATAGAGGCTGGAATAAAATGCAGGCAGTTTTAGAAAAATCTGAATATTATCAGGGGTATACAGCTCAAAATCTACCATTAACAGAATATCCTATTATCAATAAAGCTATTTTCATGGATAACTTCGATGCGATTAATACGCGAGGTGTAAAATTGAAAAATGCTTTTGAAGTTGCGAGAGAAGCAGAAGAGTCGAGAAATTTTGCACCGATGATTGAAGATATTACTATTGGTCTATCAACAGGAACAAGCGGTAATAGAGGCGTCTTTTTAGCGACTGAATCAGAACGAGCACAATGGGTCGGTTGTATTTTAGACCGTGTCATTGGTTTTTCACTGAAGCAACGAAAAGTAGCCTTTTTCCTAAGAGCGAATAGTAATTTATACAGTTCCGTAAAATCAAAATTATTATCATTCGAGTTTTTTGATTTGATGCTACCAATGACTGAACATATTAATCGAATTAATACGCTGCAGCCTACGATACTCGTTGCACAGCCTAGTCTTTTAATCGAATTGGCAAGAGAAGTAGAGATGGGTAACGTCAATATTTTTCCTCAAAAAATTATATCAGTGGCGGAAGTACTCTATCCAGAGGATGCTGTATATTTAAGTCGTGTTTTTAACCAGAAAATCCATCAAGTTTATCAGTGTACTGAGGGACTTTTAGCAACAACTTGTAGTGAAGGAACCTTGCATTTTAATGAAGACTTCTTAATTATAGAAAAACGTTATTTAGATGAGAAAAAGGAACGTTTTTTTCCGATCATAACAGATTTAAAAAGAAGCACACAGCCAATAGTTCGGTACGAATTGAATGATATCATTCATGAAAAGGAAAATTGCCCATGTGGCAGCCCTTTTACAGGTATAGCTCAAATTGAGGGAAGGGCTGATGATGTATTGAGATTTAAAACACTCGAAAATATTGAAAAAACAATATTTCCTGATTTTTTCAGAAGAGCGATAGTTCAGTCTCACGATTCAATAATTGATTATACATTAGTACAAACAGAAGAAAATAGATTAGAATTATTTATTGATAGTGCGGAGGTGATTCGTAATATGGCAAAGTCTTCAATACAAAAATTATTGACTGATAATGGAATTAATGCAGTTGATATTATAACAGTGAATGAAAGGCACCACGAAAAAGGTAACAAATTAAGAAGGATAAGAAATGATTACTGGAAAACCAATTAAAATAGTTGCCATGGGAACATATCTCCCTAAAAAGGTGTCTTCTTCAGAAATAGAGGATCGTTATGGCATTCCTTCCGGTTGGTCAGAAAAGTACTCAGGTGTTTCCAATCGTCATATGGTTACGACAGAGTCGAATGGTTTTATGGGAGCACGTGCAGCTGAAGAAGTATTGTCGAAAGCTAATATGGGTTTAGATCAAATAGATATGTTGCTTTCAGCAGGCGGAACTTTTGATTATCCTTTACCGAATCAAGCATCTATAATTAAACACGAATTAAAGGATGGAGCCTTGTATGATTTTCCAGCGATTGATATAGATAGTACTTGCTTGAGTTTTGTTGCTAGTTTAGATTTCGCATCAAGACTATTAGACGGTAAAAGTTTGAAAACAATATTAATCGTCTCAGCTGAAATATCATCTAAAGGATTGAATACTAAAAACTGGGAAACAACTACATTGTTTGGCGATGGTGCGGCAGCTGCAATTGTTCAATATGACGAGGAATCAAAATCACTATTTATTAGAGGAATCCAAAAAACATATTCAGTCGGGACTTATCATACCTGGATTCAGGGTGGGGGGAATCAGTATTTTTTTAAGGACAATCCTTATGATGAGAAATTACATTCGTTTAAAATGGATGGAAAAAAATTATTACGATTGGCAAAAGAGAAAATTCCTCTTTTTGTTGAAGACCTTTTTCGCGACTTAGACATCAACATTGAAGAAGTAGATGTTATTGTACCGCATCAGGCATCAAAGTTTGGAATGAAAATTTTTGATTCACTATATTCATTTAAGAAGGGGCAAGTAAAAACCAGTTTAGCTCTTTATGGTAATTGTATCGCAGCCTCAATACCACTTACACTTTCAGACTGTATTGATTCTGGTGAAGTAAAACGTGGTGATTTATGTTTGTTAATTGGAACATCTGCTGGTTTTTCAATTGGAGGCATACTTTTTAAATATTAAAACCTATTTGGCTTATGGATGCACAATCTAAAATAATAACTGTACTACGTTCATTTGAAGTGTCTGACAATCAAAAGTCACTCTTCCTTTCTGTTTTTACAATTTTAGCTTTATTATTTTCTGTTGCATTGGCATGTGTTGCGTATAGCTACAATCCTTTATTCGCTTTAGTTTTAAGTTTGCCTACAGCTATTTTATTGTGTCGTTTTTTCGTTCTACAGCATGATGCGGGGCATTTAAGCTTGTTTACTAAGCGATCGTATAATAAGACTGCAGGACTTATATTTGGGTTCATGACTATGATACCAAGTCGCCTTTGGAATCATATACACAATACGCATCACGGTATTCTTGGTAATTTAGAAAAGAGAAAAATTAATCCTGAACTTTGGACTTTAACTATTACGGAGTATGAAAATACGAGTAGGTCAAAACGGATATTGTATCATTTCGTTCGGTCTATTTTTATGCGTTTATTTATAACACCGGCAATTTGGGTTTTGGCACCACGCATTCCTCTTCCTCATTTGGGGCAACAAATTTTTATCGCCACAATTGTACATAATTTGATTTATGGAATCGTATTCTATTTTTTGTGGATTAATAATTTGATGTTCGCATTCCTTATTATTTATCTCATACCATTGTACTTATTCAATTTTATTGCAGCAATATTTTTCTATTTACAGCATCAGTATGAAGGTACATTTTGGGAAAATGAAGCTGAATGGGATTTGTACAATGCATCTATTCACGGTTCGTCTCATTTAGTTACAGGCAGGTTCTGGTCGTGGGTTTCTGGTAATGTTGGCTGCCATCACATTCATCACCTAAATACACGTATTCCTTCTTATAAATTATATTCTGCAACAAATGAAGCGAATAAACATCTTGACATAGAGCCAATTTATTTGAATCAATTGTTTCATCATTTGCGCTGTGTCTTATGGGATGAAGATCGTAAAAAACTTATTTCATTTCGTGAATATCGAAAGCTGAAGAAGGCAAGTGTACCGGTTTGATTTTCATAAAGTAAATGGAAATAGGTTTTAATAAACTTAGTTGTTAAATTGTGATTTATTAGTGTGGAATTAATAAATCACATGATCATATCTATTTCTATTAGAGGTGAGCATTCTATCAGGTTTTACTACCCTAAGATTGTTAAAAGTAATAACGGATTTAATTATTTTAGATATATTTATCGAATTGAATAAACCTATATATGCGCTTACTTTTTACTGTTTTTTTATTAGGAATTTTCACTCATACTTTTGCACAAGATTATCATCAATGGTCTGAACATTTTGGCGCTCGTGCTTCCTTGTTAGGTGGCGCAGCAACTGCTGGTTTAGGTGATAATGCGACTGCGTATTACAATTCGGCTGCTATGGCATTTGTAGAAGATCCTTCCTTATCAATTAGTGTAAACGCATATAGAATTAGACATTTAAAAACGACGAATGCACTGGGTGCAGGTATCAATTTAAAAGGAACGCAACTTTCAACTGCTCCAAATTTAATTGCAGGAATCATTCCTTTTGGGAAAAGCGATAAATTACGATTGGGTTATGCTTTAATTTCTCGCAGGAATTATACGGCTAAATACGATTATCTGCATGAAGCGGATTATGAAATAATAGCTGAGACTGAAGGGGAAGAGCGATTTATTGGGTCATATAATTTATTCCATTCTATAATAGAATATTGGGGTGGTTTTGGTGTCTCGTATAAGGTTAATGATGAATTATCATTTGGTATAGCGCACTATGGCATATATAGGGAAGTGAAATATGCCAATAATTATGAAATGTCTGTACTTCCTTCAGATAGATCACTTGGAACAGCAAGTTCCGTTCGATCAAATATTAGTTTCAATTATTGGAATGTTAAGGGTGTATTTAAACCTTCAGCGGCATATCGAAGGGAAAACATAAAGTTGGGTGTAACGCTTACAACTCCTACATTTAATATACTTGGAGAAGCAGATGTATCACGTAATTATTCAATTAGGGGACTAGATCAATTACTAGGAACAGATATAACTATTATTGATAGAGCAGAAAATGTTAAAACAATACATAAAGAGCATGGATCTTTAGCTATTGGAGCTAGTTATAAAATTCTAGAGAACTCTTGGATACATTTTACAAACGAAATGTTTTTTTCCGGTAAATCCTATTTCGTTTTTGATCCGGATAAAAGTCCTAATACTTATCCAGCTGAAATAGACCCAGCAATCACTTATCGTTTTTTTGGTGAGCAAAATTTCTTAGCTTATAGTGAACAAACAAGGGCTGTATCAAATTTTGGAATCGGATTTGAGTCAGAACTATCAAGTGTTTGGGATATTTATTTTGGTTTTAGAACGGACTTCCTATACAATGATAAGCCATATTATACTTTCAATACGATTCGAATAGAGTCAAGTAAATGGAATCTTTATCACGCATCGTTAGGAATGGTTCATCAGACTAAAAGTCACAAAACTTATACGATAGGAGTAGAGTGTGGCTTTACACCATCAAAAGAATACTATAATGTGGCTGATTTTAGAACACCTTCAATTGAAAATGGATTGTTAGGAAACGGTGGTTCAGGTGCTTTTGCTAGACAAATTTCGTTCAAAATATTGTTAGAAATTGAAGTCGGAAAAGGGCGTGATGTTACCATTGAAGATATAATTGAATAATTCAAATGATCCTTTCTAATTGTTTGACAATTAAAATTTTAAAACATGCGGTTTTAGCGATAAGTATTTAGAGTGAAAAGTTTTGCTAGGATATTCAAATGAATAATCAAAGCTTTAATATACTTTCTATTTAGTAGTTAAATTTTCCTGAACCAATTAACTGCATTGAATTCTTCTCATAGAATTCAAAAATATAAATACCTCTTGTTTCGTTGAATGGAATTTGAGAAGTATTTGTATATATTTCTTCTTGTGTGATCAATTGACCATTTAAACTATATATTTTAACCAAAGAACCATTTTTAATTTCCGTTTGTTGAATTGATATCTGGTTGGTACTAGATTGACTTGTAATTGAAATAATATTTGATGAATTACTTCCTTCAATTGATAATGGACCGAATAAACCAATTGTTGTACACATGGTATCACGGCAACCGTTTTTATTTATAGATACGAGACAGGGCGTGAAAATACCGCCATAATTGTAGGTATATGAGGCAAATTCATAATAGTCCTCATAGAGTGCCCATTCTTCATACCCTTGCGGTCTAAAAAAGAAAGTTGTATCAGAAAATGGGTTGAGCGGGTTTGCGAAATATTGAGAAGTATTTACAAAAGTTACTTCAGCAGGAGCTGCTCCAATATATCCCCAATCTATTGGTTCGACATCATCTGAAACGACATCAAAACTCGCTATTGGATTTAACGAATCGACGGTGACTGTTTGTGATATTGATGTACCATCATTATCTGTAATTGTAATTAAATAATCACCTGGATTTAAACCTCCCCATGTTGCGCGGTCAATTAATTCACCTGAGGTTAAATTTACCCATAAATATGAATAGTTTGGTGTGCCGCCGGTAGCGGTTGCCGTAACTTGACCGTTACCGTTTTGATAACTGTACAAACGGCAATAAGCAGCCTCCGAACTAACATCTGTAAACCTTAGTTCATCTTGTGAAAATGAAATGAATCCGGTAAGAACAAGTAAAATTGAAATAACTATTTTTTTCATGGTTAAATTTAATAAATTATTATTATAAATAAACTTTGTGAGTAATAACGCAGAGGACTTATATATTGATGTAAAGGATGAAAGAAGTTAGGAAAACCAGTTTTAGTCACTAACTAGAACATAATTATCGCTGTGTTTTTTTTGTAGTTTTGAAAAAAATACAAAAAAAATGTTTATTACATAACATATGGTTTTAAAGATGAATAAAATGTGTAAATTTCATTCTTTCAACCTGTTAAAATTAAGTTTTCGACAGGGGTGTAAATATAAAATATTTGCTGTTGAACGTATTGAAGAGTGTGTTCACCAGTGAAAATATCTTGTTAATCGAAAAAACGATGTCTACATATTACAGTTAGCAAACCATGGCGCTTTTAAAAACGTATAGATATTCAAGATAACCTAACTAAGATGATAATGGACGTTACAAAATATTTAAAACGCATTCAATATGTTGGCGATATTGTACCAACCTACGATGCGTTGCGTCGATTACAAAAGTCTCATTTATTAACTGTTCCATTTGAGAATATAGACATTCATAATAAAGTCCCAATCAATTTAAATATCGATTCGCTTTTTGATAAAATAGTTAAAAATAAAAAAGGGGGCTTTTGTTATGAGTTAAATGGATTATTTTGTGTCTTATTAAAAAAGATCGGTTTTAATGCTCATTTAATATCTGCTCGTGTCTATTCTAAAGACAAAGGGTTTGGGCCTGCTTTTGACCATGCTACCATTTGTGTGACGATTGATGAAATAAAATACTTAGTTGATGTAGGGTTTGGTGAATTTTCATTCGAACCTTTACGGATGGATTTTGAAGGTGTGCAACAAGATGAACGTGGACGATTTTGTATCGCATTAAAAGAAGATGGTTCTTATCATGTTAGTAAAGCCGAATATGGTAAAAAACTAACGCAATATTCGTTTGAAGAAAATCCGTTTGAATTGGTTGATTTTACTGAAATGTGTCATTATCATCAAACCAGTCCAGATTCAAAATTTACACAACGTAAGTTGATTACAATTCCTATTCTGAATGGAAGATATACGTTAACATCAGATAAGTTCATTCACAAAATAGCTAACCGAATGAAAATTGATTCTATTGATACCATATCAGATTACCATAAAAAACTTGAATCCATTTTTGGTTATTATGAAGATGGTGTTTTAATTCAGAAACGAACGGATTGATTTTATTACTATTAATCGAACTTAATTAAATTTTTGATTTGATATTTGTTTGATTCGCTAAAGTTTATTTTTAAAGAATCTTGCTCTTCATCTTGAATTAATAAATATCCTTTGATTGTTTCGATTCCCAGGACAGATTTGCCTTTGTATTTTTTCCAATAAGTTTTAATAATTTTCTGATCAGTTTTTAATATCGCGATCAAACAATTTAATTGCTTATTTTCGTAAATAAAATACTCTTCACCAATATTTAAGTCCATAGATTTAAAGATATAATTTTTTTAAGATATAAATTGAGGCTATCCAAGAAACTTCAAGAATAGCTAAAATAGATTTTTTCTATTAAAACACCACTCCTGTTTGGATATCTAAAGGCAATAAGCCCAAGTATATATATGCATGATTAACGTCTTTGGCTTAGATTTTGCTTGATTTATTTTAACGGAGAAGTAACCTTTTCTTAAAACATAGAGTATGAATAGGTTAAAACCCAAGGAATGTTAAATAAAATTAGAATAAATGAAAATCATTTTTGCGTTTTGCTTGTCTTTACTGACTTTGACTCTTTCGGCTCAAAAGCTTAAAGTAAAAGGAATTAACAAGGGTTTTACTAAAGTATTGGACGAAGTAGAGTCGTTTGATTACTTAGCCGACAATTTAGATTCAACTAAATATGAATGGGTAGCTAATATTGAGGTTAAATTTTCTAGAATAGAACAGCATACTATTCCTATAGCTTTCAAAGAAATTAAAGAAAGAAGTAATAGTTTAGGAGGAAACGCCTTTAGAGTCCTTAATTCTGACGTTTATAGCAAAGACGGGAATAATTTTATTGAAGTTGCTGTTTTTTGGTTGAATAGAGAGGATAGACAAGAGAATTTCGACTTATTTAATAAAGATGAAATATACTTATTTGGTTTTCTTGGTCATCACAAAGATATTGATGGGTATCATGTTGCTGTGAATGAAGAGAAGTTGTTGATTCAAGAGTTGACTTATAAGAAGATGGCGGTGAGTGTTAATGATACTGTTAATATAGATTTGAAAAAAGGAATGAAGACGAATTCGTTAACCTTTATTCAAAAACCTCGTCCAGAATGGCAATATTTAAGTTTTCACCTGTACAAAGGAGCTTTTAATGTTGGTGAAATTCGTTCGTACAATATGGAAATAGGCGAGTTTCTAAAACGGATTCTTAAAGAAGTTGATTAGTATTAGCTTGCTCAAATTCTTCTTTAGATGCTTTCAATAATTCAATTAATTCTTTCCTTTCGAATATTAAGTTTTTAACAGAAGTAGAGTTCTTACTGAATAACTTGCGTAAGTTATTTCGGCTTGCACTATGTCGAATTGCTGCTAAGTACATCAAGCTATAAATACCTGTAGCATAGAATAGGACAGGACAGATAATAGCAAACCAACTGAAGTAGAGATAGCCAATTATTATTGTCAGCGCAATATACCATCCAAGAAATGTGAATAAACCTATAGCAAGGGTAATGGATCCTTTGAATGTTGTATTCATTTTTATCTTTCTAGATAAGAATATCACTGTATTATAAGGGATAAAATTGAAAATGGCACCCAAAAGAAAAAATGGTAATCCCAATGCAAATGAAAGTATTTTTTTGTAATTCATTTCTCGGTTGAATTCTGCAATGTTTTTGTCATTAAGACCAGCTCTATCAAGATTTAATAGGTAAGATTCAAGTTTCGCAGATGCATCATTGTATTTGGATAAATTATTATCTCTGAAATATTGAATTGCAGAAACAAAAAATTGTTTGAGTTCGAATTCTTTTAACTGATCATAAAATTTGATGTCTTGTTCTTGCTTTAAATCGCGAAGAAAAGTGAGATCCAATTTTTTCCACATCGCATCAACTTCATCGTTCACGGTATGAATTAAGGTGTCTTGCATTAACTTTTCTAGCTCGTTAGTAGCTTGAACCACCTTTTCTTTTTCCGTAATGTCTTCTCGTTTAAAAACTTTATTTATAAAATAAGGTTCCCCAATTTTCATTAATAAATCACTTCTAAATTCATGTGGGTTACTATAATTTAAGCCGATAGGTACAATTGGAATAGGTTGACTCCCGAGATTTTTTAATTCAGCACCTCTAGCTATTCTGATCACACCAGTTTTTAATGGTTTTAAGATTCGATCGGTGACACTAACTCCTTCAGGGAAGATCAATAAGGCGCCTTGCTTGTTTAAATGTGTATAACAATGCTCAAACATTTCATTGTTCTTAAATGTTTCTCCTGGTCGTGTATCTGGTCTATAAACAGGAATCATATGTAGCATTTTCTTAAAAATCCAGCCTTTAAGACCTTTGCCAACATATTCACCAGCCGCTATAAAGTATAGTGCAGGTTTAATTGCGCCAGCGATAACAACTGGGTCCATAAAAGCACTGGGGTGGTTAGCGACAAATATATAAGGACCTTTTTGTGGGATATTCTCAATGCCGTCAATTTTTATCCGTTTGAAATACGCATAAGTAGTTAGCTTGACCAATACTTTAAGTGAATTGTAAATCATTAGACTAAATATAATCAGAGAAATCGATTCGTTCAATTGAATTAACTTTAATTTTGAATAATGAATTAAAACAATCTGAAATTTCGAATAGAAGTCAAAATATAACAAAGAATAAAGCGCTAGTTAAACGCTTAAAAATAACGGGCTTATTTAGTTTAATAACGAATCTAGTTTTGTCCGTTATTAAATTTGTTGCTGGTCATTTTGGGAATTCTTATGCGCTTATTGCAGATGCAATTGAATCGTTTTTAGATGCTTTAGGCTCACTTATGTTCATGTTCGGGATTCGATATGCAACAAAGCCTGCAGACGAGAATCATCCATACGGTCATGGTAAAGCAGAGCCACTAATTACATTTGTAGTTGTTGGGTTTTTAATTCTCTCGGCAATTGTAATTGTCTATAATAGTGTCCAGAATATAATGACACCTCACGGCTTGCCTAAGCCATATACAGTCTACGTTTTATTAGGTGTTATCCTAATTAAAGAAGTGATTTATCGTATAATTAAACGCCAAGCACGCATAACGAAGAGTAATGCTTTAAAGGCAGAAGCTTGGCATCATAGAGGCGATGCAATAACCTCTGTGGCAGCCCTAATAGGTGTTAGTTTTGCACTCTGCTTTGGAGAAGAATATGAAGCTGCAGATGATTGGGCGGCAATTTTCGCTTCTATTTTGATTCTTTATAATGCTTACAGAATTTTTAGGCCTGCCTTAGGAGAAGTGATGGACGAGCATTTTTACGATGAAATGATAATTGATATTAGAAAAATTTCTACAACTGTTCCGGGTGTCATAGAAACGGAGAAATGTTTTGTCAGAAAGACCGGACTTGTTTATCATGTGGATTTACATCTGATTGTTGATGGGGAAATAACAGTTAAAGCAGGGCACAAAATTGCGCACGATTTGAAATCAAAATTAATTCAAGAAATTCCACAAATCGCAGATGTGCTAATTCATGTCGAACCGAATTAGTCCACGTATATTGCCATGATTGGTATGCTGAAATGACTCAATAATTCTTGTGTTAAGCTGTAGGAAAAAAATCTTTGATAAAAATTCCTTCGGTGGTTAATCAAACAAACCATATCAATTTTATTGTTCAAGCAATATGATTGTAACGTTTCTTTGATATCGATGGAGTCAATAGAAACAAATTCTACATTATCATAATGGGATAATTCTATAGAGTTCTTAAAGTTCTCCATTAATGGTGTGATTGATTCTCCATGGGCTAAATCTATGTGTAGAACATGAAGTTTAGCCTTGAAAAATTTGGCTTGTACGAGAATATCTTCTAAAGCTTTTTTTTCGTCTTCTCTATAATCTACTAGAAAAACAATATTATTCATTAAGCCATCAAAAATCGCTTTTTCAGGTATAGCAAGAACAGGTTTATTGATATCCTCCAGTATGCTCAATGTTTTCGTCTCCATGAATATTTCAAAGAGTCCATTTTGCATACTTTGCGTGCCCATAATCACTAAATCAATTTTGTCTTCACGTTTTGCAATGTATTTTTTAATGTTTTCTAAAAAATCTCCTTCATTCACTACGTACTTTATTTCAACCTCTTTAGCCTGTTGTGCTAGCTTTATATTTTCAAACGGTTGGAATTTGTCTTTTTTATTAATAAAGTTTTCAATATCAATTTTGTCGTAGAATTTCTGAGCTTCAACCTTTGATGTTAATGGATTGTATGCATGGTAAACGATTAGTTTAGCTTTTGATTTTTTAGCATATTCTAGCGCATATGTGAAGGCATTGAATGAAAGCTCTGTAAAATTAGTGGGGAATAAAATTTTTTTCATTGTGCTAATTGTTGGTCTTCAGTTTTTAAATAAATCATCTATTTGCTAGGTAGTTAACAACAAATACTAATATAATACTTACAATTAACCCAATACAGACTTTGAAGAGATCCATCAATAAATTTTTGAACATTAATCTTCGTCCTTCATCTCTTCTTAGCATTAAGTTTATAGCGATCTCTCTTCCTGCTAAAATCCCAATAAATACCCAGGTTGTACTCATTGGTACTGAATTTAATTCTTTAAAATAAAACAAGATAATCCCATAAGTGAAATCAATTATGGTTGCTGAACGTAGATCGACAGTATTCGTTTTCGTTCGAATGATTGTTTGAATGGAGCCACCTTTTGTAGACATGATGTATGCTAACATACCAAGAATAATAACCAATGATAAGATCATTGTTAAGCTATCAAGTTTTCTAGGTAGGTAAACGTAAATATTCGCAAAATCTTGAATTAGCCATTGCGACCATAAGAAACCTGTCGATCCCCATTGTAAAATCGTCCATATTTTAGTCTCCCGTTTTGTGATAGGATTTTCTATAAAACGTTTTTCTACAGACTTAGCAATAATCACGTAAATTAAAATAGCTGCGGTAAATGCAACTAAATATCCTGACAGAGATTTAAGTACCATACTAGATAAGTTCTTCTCATTAAAAAAAGTAAGGATTAAAAAGGAGGTGCTTACAGGGATTCCAGTTCTAGTTAAGAGCATTAAAATGATGGGGGGAAGAAGGAAATACCATGAAAAATGTACTGGTAATGGGTATTTAGCTAATCGTCCATAAGATACGTCTCCGGCATAGTTGATGTATCCATAAATTAACGTTGCAGATAAAATTCCACCAGCGAATAGCCAGAGAATCCACCATTTTTTTCGTTCATTCGAACTTAAGAAAGTTCCTAAAGTTTGAATTGTATCATTGCCAACAACTGAATAAGCAGCTAGTATAAAACCTAAATACATTACTAAAGTAGAACTGTCCATCCAATTTATATTTTGAATACAAAAGAACCTCTTTAGAGTAGGCTAGCTGTTAACTGTATTTTAATTCTAAATTAACATTTAAGATGATTGTTAATACAATGTAAACTTAATAGAGTAGGAAATGATTCAACCAATATTTTTATTGGCTAATTTCCATTTAATTTCACGTATTGGTCGAATGTAATTCGTGATTAACGGCCAGCTATCTGGATTCTTTTCTAACGCTTTATGAATTTTCTTGTGATGATTTTTTAAAGCATCAGAAACAGCAGGTCCACTAATTTTTAACGCTTTAGCAAGATTCTTACCATTTATTCTTTGGTTTGATTGGTCAAGTTCTCTTGCTGCTCGTTCGTACTTGTCAAGTAGCTCGACTGTTTTATTCAATCCGATTAATTGAACCGTGTGTGACTTGTTTTGTTGATCTTGTATAGAATGAATTGGGCGAATTAAGTTAGCGGAAAGGTAAATATTCGATTTGTCAAGTGATAAATCGTAAGCTGTTGAACAAGCTGAATCGATAATTTCATTTAGTTCATTTAATCTTACTCCAGTTTCACTTAATTGATTCAAAAAGTCTGGCGCAAACTTTATAACACAATTAAATTTCGATTCGTGTTCGCCAATCAATTGAAGGATGTATTGATTAATGAATAAATCATTCGTTCGTTTGATTTCCGAAATCTCTTCATTTTTAGAAATAACTGTATCAATACTTTTTTGATAGGCGATTTGAATCTTTTCGATGTTGAATTGCTGTTGTTTATAGAAGTTGTAAATCCAAACCACTTGGTTTCGAATAGTTTTTCCAATACTTAGTTTCATTTCACTTGACAAATTATTCCTACTATTGGAAATGTAGAAATTACTAAATGATTTAGAAAATTCTATTGCAAACACATCTGATATGTCATCATTCGCACTGTCAACTCTAAAAATTAAGACGTTTTGTTCAATCTCATCTTGAATAGATAGTTGTTGAATTTGCTTACTTCTTGTTACGAAAGGTAAGTCGTTTTTATCTCCCCAAAATATTTCTTTCTTCAGACTTCTGAAGTCTTGAATCTTAGGTTTGATATCGCTAATGTCAATCTCTTGATGCGTATAACTCTCTTGATCCTCACCTTTACACATATAAGCATGTACACCTTTGTCATTACAAAAAGTGTAAATTCCTAAGTTTCCTTTAAACTGATCGTTTAAAGAATATAAAGCAATTAAGGCTGGGTGATATGTCGAGAATAAGTTCAAGGCTTAATTAAATTAAGTTACGACTTAATTATTGATTAAGTGCAAATTTAATAATTGTTTTTACTTAATCTTCTATTTTGAGTAGTAACTATGTCCGATATTTGCGATATATAATTCACTGAGAGGTTCTCGATTAAGTGCTAATTAAGATATGTTGGTCGATTGATTAAGTGTGTAGTGTAAACGATAGAATTAAATTACGGGATATGATGGGTATAAAAAAATGGATAATCAGCAATTTAAATCAGTTGGGGTTAAATAAAAAAGGAATCAAATCAAATTTATATAATAGGGCCAGTGCATTTTTTGATATCTCTTTACCGACGGATGAACCTCAAAAATTAAGAGCGTATAAAAATCGTACTGGAATAGGGGAGGGAAAGGACAGGAAAAGGTCTAAGCTCATTATGATTAAGGAAAATAGATCAAAAAATAGGCAGAATAAAGCTGTTAATTATTATAAACCTACGGGAAGTTAATGTATTAAAAATTAAGTGGTTGCACTTTACGAAGGTTGAATAAGAGATTTATTCCTTATAGAAAATAAATAGAATGAATAACCTTTTTTAAGTTGTGGCGTAATAATTGAGACGAATAAAGAAATATAAATTTTCAAATATGAATATGTCTTGCATCAAAAACACATTAATTAGAACAGCTAAAGTTCAGTTGGATACGCACAAACTTTTAGGTGCAGATTCTCATTTATCAATTTTAGAAGTAGCCGAATTGATTGATATTGTCAAAGGATATCATAAATTTCCAAAATCTAGAATAGGAAATTCAACGACTGTTTTTAGTTTGAATTAGTGAGAAATAACACCAGACCCAATTAGTTCATCATTTTTGTACCATGCAGCGAATTGTCCAGGACTAATGCCACTTACTGGTGTTTTAAAAAGAATGTATAAGCCATTTTCTTCACGATGTAATTCTGCATCCATTAAATCTTGTCTATAACGTATTCGGACCTTGTAAGGTTCAATCGATCCAATAGATAGTTTAAAATCATTTCGAATCCAGTGAATATCGTCATTTTCAATAAAAAGTGCCATTCTATTTAATCCTGGGTGTTCACTTCCTTGTCCTGTATAAATTGTATTGGTAATAGTATCCGTTCCGATTACAAATAACGGCTCAGTTTTACCTCCAATTGCCAAGCCTTTTCTTTGACCAATTGTAAAATAATGTGCTCCTTGATGTTGACCGATAACTGTTCCCATTTCTGGAGTATAAATAAATGGAACAGCCAAAGCTTTATAATCGCCTCCATTCGTTATTGTTTGGTACGACTGATATATTGGAAGGTTTGCATCCAATTCAATCACATTCCCTTCAATAGGTTTTAATTTTTGCTGTAGAAAAGTAGGTAGTTTAACTTTTCCGATGAAACAAAGTCCTTGAGAATCCTTTTTGTCCGCTGTAATTAAATCTTGTTCGGCCGCAATTTTTCGAACTTCAGATTTTTGCAAGTGGCCAATAGGAAATAATGCCATCGACAATTGTTCCTGTGTCAACTGACATAGAAAATAACTTTGGTCCTTATTATCATCCTCACCAGCGATTAATTGATATTCACCAGATGCGGCTTGACCTTTTTTACAATAATGTCCGGTAGCTACAAAATCTGCGCCTAATTTTTTTGCTGCATCCAGAAAAACGTCAAATTTTATCTCTCGATTACATAAAATATCGGGGTTAGGTGTTCTGCCAGCTTCATATTCGGCGAACATATAATCAACGATTCTCTCTTTATATTCAACTGATAAATCAATTGTTTGGAACGGGATACCCAATTTCTCAGCAACCAATAATGCATCTTGACTATCGTCTATCCAAGGGCAATCATCTGAAATTGTAACAGAATCATCATGCCAGTTCTTCATAAAAATTCCTATGACATTATAGCCTTCTTTTTGCAAGAGATAAGCAGCGACACTCGAATCTACTCCTCCAGATAAACCAACAACTACTTTTTTATTTTCTTTGCTCATTAGTGCAAAATTAATGAATTAGTTAGAATGTTTTGTGTTGAAAAATTCTAATTTCATAAATATTTTTTTGTTTGAAATTTCGGGCTATTTTTACTTTAACAGAATTTAACTTCGGATTTTGGAACAAAATTTGTTTCTTCGTGGTTAGTATGAAAGGGATCGTTGTTTTATTTTTAGTTTTTTCTTTATTTGGGTTTGGCCAGCAATCAAATTATAATGATTCATTGGTAACAATAACCGGTCAAGTTGTAGATACTATTCATTCAGTAGGATTCTATAATGTTGTAGTAATAAATAAAACGGTCGGAAAAGGCATATTTGGTGAGCACGATGGTAAATTTAAAATCACTGTTAAAAAATCGAATGTGGTTGGTGTTTCTGTGAGTGGTTACAAAACCATTTACCTGAGTTTTAAAGATAGTGTTTATCAAAACAATTATCATGTTGATCTTGTATTAACACCTTTAGTGATTCAGGGTAAAGAGGTTATCGTAAGACCTTTGAAAACGTTGGAAGAATTAAAGGAAGAGCGCGCAAATATTGCCAAGCGAGAAGTCCCTGTTGTTACAGTTACGAACGCAATTCAAAGTCCAATTACTGCTTTATACATGGCTTTTAGTAAGAAGGAAAAAACAAAAGTGCTTATTGCAGAAATGGAATTTAAGGATCAACAAGCGGATGTGGTCAAAGAAATCTTAAGAATTTATGTACACAATGATATTATCAATTTATCACAAGATGATTATGATGAATTTATACAGTTCTTAAATTTGAATACGGCGTTTTTACAAACTGCTAATGATTATGAATTGATCACATACATTAAATCTAAATATGAGCACTTCACTAAAATAAAAGACGGTTTTTAAGATTTATCAGGCTTTTGTAGCGTGATAAATAAATGCGGGTGGTATGTTTATTGTAACAAATCCAAGCTTGATTTTACCGAATTTTTTCTCAATCATTTTTTTTGCATTCAACGAGTATTGGTATTGAACGAAAGAGCCGCCTGTTCTTAATATTGCATGGCTTTTGATGATTATTCGTTTCTTAATTTTTTCTGGAATTACAGCCAAAGGAAGTGAAGATAAGATAGCGTCTACATGCTTTATATTGTTTTCTCTTAAAATCAAATCGATATTGTCGGCACTGTCTCTAACTAAGATTACGCGTGGGTCTTTCAAATTCTTTTGAAGTAATTTAAAGAACTCTTCGTTTAATTCAACTATAATTATTTTTGTATCAGCACTTGCGCGAGCGAGGATTTCTTTTGAAAAAACACCGGTTCCTGGGCCTAATTCTAAAATTGCCTTTGCATTTTCAAAGTCAATTTTATCACACATTTTATTTACTAAAAATTTAGAACTTGGGGCAAGTGCACCAACTTGTTTTCGTTCTTTAAAGAAAGTTTTTAAGAATGTAGTTTTATGTCTTTTAATTTTTGTCAAACTGATTTATTTAATCGTTAATTTACCTCGGTTGATTACGCCATAAGCTTTTCCTTTTAGGGTTTCTCCGATGTAAAAAGTATTTTTAGATTTTGATTCTAATGATTCCTCTGTCAATATATATTCTAAGTTAGGGTTGAATAAGGTTAGGTTTGCAATCGCTCCAACTTTCAATTCAGGTAAATCTAAATCGAAAACTTTTCTTGTGCGTGTAGCTAAAATATCCATTTTTTCAGCCAGCTTAAGTTTCTCAATACTATTCAGTAAAGAGAAGAAATGTTGAACACCGATCGCACCAAAATCCGCATGATCAAATTCAACATCTTTATTTTCTACATTCTCAGGTGTGTGATCAGAACAGACGAAATCAATGGTGCCATCTGCTAATCCTTCGATTAAAGCATTTTTGTCTATCTCTGTTCTTAAAGGAGGGAGCAGTTTTAACATGGTGTCAAAACCTGCAACATCTAAATCTATTTTAACTAAATTATGGATATAAGTGTCAGCAGTGACTTTTAGTCCTTCTTTTTTTGCTTTCCTGATTAATTCAACAGTATCTTTTGTAGAAATTCCAGTAAAATGAACACTACTTTCTGTATAACGAACTAAGTTCAAGTCTCGTTCAACGATAATGTATTCTTCAATAGCGGGAATAGAAGAGAGGCCGGTTAAAATACTTGCTTTGCCTTCATTAATCTGTCCTTCACCAAATATGGATCGGTTACAAGGAAATGAAATTGTTTTCCCATTAAAATTCTTCGCATATAAAAGTGCCCGATACATTAATCCTCCAGAAACAGCATTGCGGTAATCTGTAAAACCTAAACTTCCTGCTTGCTTTAAATCGTACATTTCGGATAGGTTGTCTCCTAACATCCCTTCTGTTAATGTAGCGAATGGAAATATTTCCGTCGGCGAATGTATTGACCTTTGACGGATGTATTCTATTTGAGATTTATTCGAAATTCTAGGGTTGGTATTTGGTGTTAAGCCAACTGCTGTAAATCCACCTGCCTCGGCAGCTCTTAATCCAGTTGTGATATCTTCCTTAACTTCATCACCTGGATCACAAAAATTTACCCTTGCATCCATCCACCCCAAAGAGATATGTAAATTAGGTAATTCAACAATTTGTCCTTCGCTTGATTCAATGTCCTTTTCAATTACTGCAATTTTTCCATTGCGAATAAGGATATCCTTTGTTTCACCATTTAAAGGGTGATTTAGGACAACTATTTTACACTTTTTAAGTAGAATTTCCATAATAAAATAGGTTAAGGTCTTAGCCTTTCCATAATTTTAATAATAAGATTTCAAACGCTATAAATACTAAGGCCAAAATTAAAAGAATTCTCCAGTATTCATTAGCCTTTAAACTGTTTATTTCTATCGTTCCTTCGTGATTGGTGGTAAAGCTATTTGCATTCTCCCAACCTATATTAGCAAAATTAGTTTTAATTTGATCAATGTCATAAGCTGAAATATCGGATTCTTCACGAGAATAATTAAGTCCTAAGTTTGTATTGAATTCATTTAAATCTCCTAAATAATAAAAACCTGCTCTTGATAAATAATTTTCTAAATGATTAAAACTGACGACAAGAGAATTTCCAGTATTTATTATTTCTGGAATAACATCAATACTATATTCCTCATTAACTAGGTGAATCGGTTTGTCTTCCGCGATCTTATTAATAAAAGGGAAATTACTCATATCCCCAATTGTATATGCGATTGGAACCTGAAAAGTCGAGGTTTCTGCAATACGCAACATCATTGTTGCAAATAAAGGATGGTTTTGGAAATTTGAGTATTTAATGTTTAAAGGGCTAGTCATGACTATGATTTTGCCATTCTTCACTGGTGTATAAAAAACGGCAGTATTTTGCTTATTCGTTCCAAATAAACTGAGATAATTATTTCTAGTGCTGGATTGTAAACGATACTGTCCAAAAATAGTTGGCGTTTTATAATTTTTTGGAGCGCTTTCAAAAACACCACTAAATAGGGGATCGGCATGATTGAAATAGTTTACAGATAATTGATTGGTGTCTAATTGAGAGAAAAGTGGAAGCTGATTTTTCACCATTATGGTGTTCCAGTTTGACAGGTTTAATTTTGATCCTGGAATCAGCATAACTGTTCCTCCTTTTTCTACAATTTCATCGATCACGCTTACTATACCACTCGGTAAATTATTGATGTTCTGAAAAATAACCAATTCCTTTCCGTGGAAATTTTCAGGAGCAGCAATGTCTGATTGGATAGTTTCGGCATTGTAGAATGAATTTAGACCATAGAGTTGAGATAAGTTATTATTTTCTTCAGCTTTGTTTTGTACGATTAGTATATTAACTGAGTCCTTAATGTTGTACGTGAAATAGAATTCATCGTCAAAAAAGAGTTGATTGGAAGCAATAGATATTTTGGCTTTTTTACTTCCTGAAACTCTATCTGTATAAGTTATTTTATCTGTAATCACGGCATTCGCTGGAATGGTGACACGTTTCATGCCAACTTCATTTCCGTTTATATTTAATTTAATACCGAGGTTGTCTTGTGCCTTGTCAGCATTGTTCTTAATTCTGAAGTAAACATCTGAAGGTGAGTTTAAACGATGAACTGGACTTTGGAACCAGATACTGTCGATATAAACATTCGCATTTTGTTCTACCTCTGCTTTATAAAAGTGAGTGGGAAGACTTTCACTTTCAAAATCTTCGAGTTTATTTGTGCTTTTTTGAAAATCACTGAATAGAAATAATCTTTCATTGCCAATGTTTTCAGCATTCGAAATTAAATCAGATTGCATCGAAATGACTGTTTGAAGCGGGGTTGAATTTGCAGAAAAATCAATTTTTTTTATCATTTCAATAATATCGGCTTTGGCATAGAATCGCTGATGAATTGAAAGCAGGTCGTTTGTAACCAAATTAATTCGCTCGTTTTGATCTAACGATTTAACCAAGTCTATCGCTTTATTTTTTACTTCATTTAAAAGATTGCCATCCTGACCTTCAGCTTGCATACTAAAAGTGTTGTCTATATAAATAGAAGTAATGTTTTCAGTTGCCTTTTTATCGTTCGTTGGAATATAGGGTTGAGCAAAAGCTAATATAAGGGCAGAAAGTGCCAATAATCTTGAGAATAATACGAGTAGATGTTTTAATTTTAATCCAGATTTTGAATCTTCAATAACTTCTTCTAAAAATTTAACCCGGGAAAAATAAACCGTTTTATATCGCCTAAAATTAAAGAGGTGAATGATAATTGGAATGGCGAGTAAGAAAAATGCCCATAAGAAATTGGGATATACAAAATTCATAATACAAATATGCTAAAACGTATTCGAAAATTGGTCTTTAAATTCGATCAAATTAAAATTCTTTATTAACACCTATCCCAAAAAGGGCATAATCATATTTACACGGATCAATAGGATCGAATTTTTTTAATTGGTCCATTAATTCTTCTAATGCCAGCCAATCATTCGATTTCCGTTTAATTAAATTGAGTTTTCTTGCTACATTACCTGTATGAACGTCGAGCGGTATGTATAATTCTGAAGGCTTTATTTCGGACCAAATCCCAAAGTCGACTCCTTTATTGTCATTTCTAGCCATCCATCTTAAAAACATATTAATCCTTTTCGAGGCTGATCCTTTTAATGGATTTGAAACATGTTTCTCTGTTCGTAATTCGTGAGGAGTTTCTAAAAATTGACTCCTAAAATTAGCAATTCTATCTTTAGTTGTCGTTCCATTTAAAAATGCAGATTCGAGACTTGAATTGTTTTGATAAATTGAGCGAAGTCCTAGAATAAAAAAGGAAAGGTCGTTGCTATTAAATGTGCGGTGAACGAATTTTAAATCTTTCAAGTTCGTTTGACTCGCATTCATAATAAAATCATACGGCGAATGTCCCATAATATCCACGAGTTTATTGCCTGACTTAAGAATTGCCTTTCGATTGCCCCAAGATATTGTAGCTATAATTAAACCAATTGATTCTATATCTTTTGGATCAGTAAATAAATGGGGAATGGAAATCGGGTCGTCCTTAATAAAATTCGACTGATTATATTTGTCCGTATAGTGTTCGAGAAGGTCTTTGAGTTCTGTTTTATTCATTACGGAATAATTAGTCCATCTTTCATTTCTAATGTTCGATCGGCCATTTTGGCTAAGTCGTGATTATGCGTAACAATCACAAAAGTTTGGCCAAATTCTTCTCTTAATTTGAAAAATAGTTCGTGCAACTCGTTTGAGTTTTTAGAATCTAAATTTCCTGAAGGCTCATCTGCGAAAATAATATCCGGGTTATTTATAAGTGCTCTTGCCACTGCAACGCGCTGCTGTTCACCTCCAGATAATTCACTAGGTTTATGATCGAGTCTAGAAGCTAAGCCTAAATAATTTAAAATTTCTTTGGCATCTTTTTCAGCACTTTTTTTACTCTTATTGCCGAATAATGCAGGGATCATTGCATTTTCCATTGCGGTAAATTCAGGTAATAATTGGTGGAATTGAAAAATGAAACCTAATTTCTCATTTCTTACCGCTGCCAATTGATTGCTTTTTAGTCCAGTAATAACTTGGTTATTAATTGAAACTTCTCCAGAATCTGGTCTGTCTAAGGTTCCTAATATTTGTAATAAAGTTGTCTTTCCAGCTCCAGATGCTCCAACAATACAAACTATTTCTTTCTGAGCAATCTCAAGATCAATTCCTTTAAGAATTGGCAGGTTGCCATATTTTTTATATATTCCTGTTGCCTTTAACATAGGTGGATAAAATTACTTAGTTTTGATTGTTTTAAGAGATAATTTTTGTGAATGTTTGAAAATACAGATAACTTTTTTCCAGATAAGCCCCAATTAACAGACTTAAATACGCGTTTAAACTGGGGTAAAAACTTGTTCATTATTTTGTTAATGGTACTGGTTTTGTCTGCTTTTCAGTCGGTTAATTATATTTTCTTTTTAGAAGTAATACTTGTGTTGTTGGTTCATGAATTTGGGCATTATTTTATTATGTTCTTCTTCAAAATAAAAACGCAGGGTTTATTTTTTATGTCATTTTTGAATAAACTAACTGCAGGGTTCAAATTTTCTGATTCGCAATGGAAAAGTGTATGGATTAACCTCATGGGGCCATTACCTGGATTACTAATTGGTATAGCTATTTTTTCGGTTGCAGTTAACGGTGAGGAAATGGAGGTTTTACTCGAATTGTCTTTGCTTTTTCTTGCTGTCAACGTGGTGAATATTCTACCATTAGATCCTTTTGATGGTGGAAGGATTATTGATGTTATGTTTTTTGGTAATAGTGAGAAGAAAAAGTTATATCTCACTTTAATTTCTTCCCTGCTAATTATTTTAACGGGGATATACTTTGAAGTTTGGCCTGTGACTATTTTTGGTTTGTTAATGGGGTTAAAAGTAAGAAGTACGCAGAAAAAAATGAATCTACACGCCCGTTTATCAGATGAAGAAATTGACTTTAATAAAGAATATGAGGATTTGTCTGATGCTGAATACTGGAAAATACGGGCTGTATTCCTAAATGAAAATCCAAAAATAAAATCTATCATTCCTGAAGGTTTTCAAGTTTGGGAAAATGAAAAACTACTGATGGATCAAGTCAATCAGCTGCTTAAGACCAATACAAAAAATGACATGTCAATAATGAGTAAAGTCATAATCTTAATTATTATATCTGGACTTATTTATTTTCCAATGCATCTCATATTTTCTAATTTTGACCTTTTAGAAGGGTATTTATATCATGAGTAAGTTTAATGTTAAGGATAGGGTTAGTGTATTGAATGATACGCTAGAAGGAGAGGTTATTGCAATTGTTGGTTCAATTATCACGATTGAAGATGCTGACGGTTTTACGAGGGATTACACTGAAAATGATCTTGCGCTTAATTTAAATCAAGTCTATTTTGATGAAAATGATACAATTGAAGTTAAAGATGCCTTGATATATGAATCCGAGATTATTTCTAAAAAGCATGTTAAAATAAAAAGAGAAACACCAGTCATTGATTTGCATATCGAACGTTTATTGGATAGGTATCAACATTTGACAAATGCTGAAATTGTTGTTCGCCAAATAAGCGCTTCCAAAGAGTTTATCACTAAATTAATTCGTGATAAAAATCCGAAAGGTATTCTCATTCATGGAATAGGTGCAGGTGCTTTAAAAAGTGATTTACAATATTATTTAGATAAATTGATGGATGATAATAAACATATCAAATCCTATGAAAGTATACACCTAGATAAGCAGGGTAGGTCGGGTGCTATTGAGATATATTTGAAAAACTGATATTTTATTTGACTGTTAATAAAATCAAAATACATGTTAATTATCAAGGTTTTAAGCTGGTCAAGTTTGTCTAAGTTGATTTTTCGAGTTAAATTTTTTATTTATTTACTTATATTAGCTTCGTATAAGTACGAATGTTTTCAGATTGTGTCCCAAATAAAAACTGACAAATTGACGAATGAATAGATTATCACATATATTAATTATAGCATTATTAAGTTTATTACCTGCTTCGTCATTTGGCCAACATATGGTCATGGAGAATATAGTAGGTGATGGTACAGATTATTTTGTGGCAGGTAAAGCACTTAGCAGTGGTATTAAAGCGCCATCTGTAATAGATGTGGATTCAAAAGGTAACTATTATTTCTCAGGTGGTTTGGACAAATTTCTTTATAAATATAATAAATCAGATTCGACTATAAGTAAAATTTTGGCAGATTCAGTAATCACAGGTATTACAATTGATAAAAATGACTTTTTGTATTACTGTCTAAATAGTGATTTTGGCCGTGGATATACGCTGAACAAAATGGATTTAGAAGATTACAGTATTACTATTGTTGCAGGTAACGGGATTGACGGATATCCTGAAGATGGTGTTTTGGCAACTGAAACACCCATCCGAAATGCTGTAGATGTAGTTTTAGATCCACAACAAGAAAATTTGTACTATATAAGTTTTTCAGACAATACAATACGGAGGATTCATTTAGAAAGTGGTTATACCTATTTAGTTGCTGGCGTTCCACCAGGGCTCATAGAAGATGAGGATATTGCAGATGGTACAGCTCCAAGAGCAGCAAATCTTAAATTGAGCTCAGGATTACTCGTGGATAGAGAAGGCCGTATTTATTTTACTCATAATCAAAGCATGATTAAAGTGATAGAACTTGACGGATTGATTTACCATTTTTTAGGTACTACTGAAATAGGTTATTCTGGTGATGGTGGACCGGCAGCAACTGCTCAGTTTAATGGTGCTCAAACAAAATATATTTTTGACAGCGCAGGAAATATTATTATTAGTGACCATGGTAATTATCGTATCAGAAAAATTGATATGGAAACAAAAATTATCACAACAATAGCAGGTACAGGAAATTCCCCGTCAGATGATGAGGAAGATCCCGGTTATTTGAATAATGGTGAGTTTTTACCTCTGCTTGATGTCGATATAAGACCTGTTGGTTTGGTTTATAATCAGTTTGATGAATTAATTTTCTGTGATACGGAATTAAAGATCAGAAGAATGTTTACTTGTAAAAACCCGGATAAACCTGTGGCTACAAATCCTTATAAAGCATGTAAAGGTGATGAGCTTACTTTTGAAATAGATGCTGATTTAAATGATGCTAATGAATGGTCTTGGTATAAAGAAGGTTGTTTAGTTGGTGAAAAAATAGGAACAACATCAAAAATCACATTTACAGCTGAAGGCGATGCTAGTTATTTTGTTGTAGGAACTGGAGGTTGTGCGAATTCAGAGGAGTGTACAGAGTTTATCGTTGAAAATCAATGTTTAGAATATTATAATACGTTTACACCTAATGGTGACGGTATTAACGATTATTTTGATATTCCTCTATTGGAGAATTATCCTGAGAATGAAGTTGTATTTTATAATCGATGGGGAGATCAGTTAGAAACGATAAAAAATTATGACAACTCAACTGTTTATTGGTCTGGAACAAATGGGGGGGGAGATAAACTAGCTGCTGGGACTTATTTCTTTACGGCAACATCCGGAAGTGAGAAAATAGCTTCTGGGTGGATTCAAATAATTTTAGATTAATAAAAAGTATGAGAAAAATTATACTGTTTTTTATCGTTAGTCTTAGCTTTAGTAGTTTTGCTCAATACGATGCATTATATACGCAATATGTTTACAATCCACTGGTTATTAATCCAGCTTATGCCGGTTCTAGAAACTCTCTAAGTTCAGTTTTAAGTCACCGAACTGGTTGGACGGGGATAGAAGACACTCCAAGTACTCAAACAGTTTCAGTTCATTCTAAATTCAAACACAATAACCTGGCTTGGGGATTTAATTTGAATAACGATAAACTTGGGGCAACTTCAAATTTATTCGCAGGTTTTACAGCAGGTTATCATTTGCAGTTTAAAAATAGTAAATTGTCAATCGCTATGCGAGCAGGTGTTTTCAATAGTAAAGTAGATGGTTCTAAGTTCACTTTTAGAAATCCTACAGATTATTTGAATCTTGGTGCGTCCCAAAGTTCATTGGTTCCAAATTTTGATTTTGGATTGTATTATTATGCACCTAACTATTATTTGGGATTAACTGTTAATCATTTTGTTGGACAAAAATTAAGATACAATAAGCTCGGTGGCGTAGTGATGGAAATAGAACCTTTGCTAATGCTAAGTGGAGGGTATGTGTTTGAAATTAATAATAAACTTAGTCTAAAACCTACATTTTTATTGAAAAAAACAGCCGAATTTGAGGCCAATCTTGATATTGGTTTAAATGCTTTTCTATTTAAAAAAGTCTGGTTCGGGATTAACGTAAGGAATAAATCAGCTTTAAATTTTTTATTAGACGTTAATATTACAGATTTTATGCGAATCGGTTATTCATACGACTTCTTTTTAAATAAAATTAGTTCAAGTTCCAACGGTGTGCATGAGATATTTGTTGGGTTTGAACTCAAAACTAAAAAAGATAATTCAGTTAATCCTAGATCGCTATAGTATGAAGTATATTTATGGAATAATATTGTTGGTGTTGATGAGCAATAGCTATGGACAATCATATGAATTATTTGATGTTGAAATTACGGCATCGCCTAATGAATCCATTAGTCTGAATTCGAATTATCATGACTATAACCCGTTTATAGTTAACAATCATATCTATTTTACATCGAATAGAGAGCCAGATTTACTTTTGGAAGGTGAAAACAACTGGAAGAATCATCACCAAACAAATATATTTACCGCTAAAGTAAAAGCCGATCGTAATAATTTCGGAGCAGTTAGTTTATTAAGTCAGCATTTAGGGGCAACTATAAATTCAGGATCAATAGCTTTTAGTGTAACAGGTGATTCAATTATCTTTGCGCAAGAAACTAAATCTGCAACCGGAGATGAAAAAATCATGCAGCTATATTTATCAACATTGATTAATAATAAGTGGTCGCGAGCAGAGAAGTTGAATATCGCTTTTGATTCCTATTCATGCGGACAGCCCTATTATCATTCTGCAAAAAAAACACTTTATTTTGTAGCAGATACTCCCGAAGGAATGGGGGGTAAGGATATTTATAAAACAACGTTAAGTGGTAATATTTGGTCTACTCCAGAGAATTTATCTGCGATTAATACTTCGGCAGACGATATGTTTCCTTTTTTAATTGATGGTATACTCTTTTTTGCGAGTGATAGAGAAGGTGGAAAAGGGGGCTTAGATTTTTATTGGAAGATTGATGGACAAAAAAAAGAAGTTCAAAATCTGAGTGGGATTAATTCAGAATTCGATGATTTTTCGTTGTTTATTCACGACGATTTAAAGCGGGGATATTTTTCTTCGAATAAATCAGGGAGCGATGATATTTATTCCTTTGATTTAAATAGAGAAATTATTGTTAATAATGAAATTGCTGGTAATTTTTCGTTCATGCAGATAGAAGGGAGTGCCAGTAATATTAAAGTTCAGGTTGTTAATTCTGATGAATTTGTTTTATACGAAACCATAACAGACAAAGATGGGAACTTCTTGTTTCAAGAACTTGACGCTGATGGAAACTATACTTTACGGGCTTTAACTGAAGAGGAATTATTAATGCGTTTATATAATAAGGAAGGTGATGTTGCAGCAACTTTCTTGAGTAATGAAAAGAAAGATTTTTTATTCAGGCAATTAGGGAACGAAAATTCAGGAACGATGTCTTTGATTCCAGAAGATATGATTGATCTTGCTTTAAATCAAGGTCATCTTTCTGCACAATTAATATATGAAGATGATCCAGGTAGATATCCGGTTAACTTGAAAGTTGAACTTATCGACGAAAATGATAAAATGCAATTTGAAACTTTAACTGATAAACAAGGTAATTTCGATTTTAAAGAATTGTCAATGTCGGATAATTATCTTTTGAAAATAGCAGAATCTGATGAAGATTATTTATTATTAATTTATGATTTAAAAGGAAATGTCGTTGCTCAGTTAAAAAAAGGAGAAGATGGTGTTTTTAATTATCGAAAATTAAATCCTGCGAATCAGAATAAATTAGTACTGGGACCGGATGATGACTTAGCATTTGAATATACATCTCAAACGATTTCAGGTTATTTTGAATATGATAATAATAAAACATTAAATAGAGAAGGTCTTAAAGTGGATGTTTTTAATACTAGTGGTGAATTAATTTCGGCAGCACCAACCAATAAAGAAGGGCAATTTAGGTTCAGAGATTTACCTTTGAATAGTTCTCTTTTATTCAAATTACGAGATGATGGTGCTAGTTTTATAATGGATGACTTTACCTTATATATTTTTGATAGAGGTGGTAAAAAAATTGCTGAACTAAAAATTGGGGCAGACGGTTTCTTTACATTTAAACCTTTAGGTTATGAAACGGCGAATAATTTAAGTAGTGTTGAAGAGGATAATCTTCAATTTATTCTTGGCGATAATACTAAGAAAGAAATCATTTTAGTTTATTTCGATTCGAATAAAAGTGAAGTTAAAAGTGATGATATGGCAACAATAAATAAGTTGTTGAAGGTTTTACAAAGTAATGAACGCATAAATGTAGAGATAAGTGCTTATGCAGATGCACAGGCGAATGACGAGTATAATTTAGCTTTATCAAGCAAAAGAGGTCATTGGATTGCTGATTACTTAATTAAAAAAGGAATAGATAAAAAGAGGTTTGCCATTAATGCTTATGGGGAGTCAAAATTGGTTGATGAATACAATGATGCGCTCAATAGGAGAGCAGAAATTAGATTGTTCTAGTATAGAATCTGTTTAGCATTCGAATTTATTAAAAAGAAAAACGCCTTGTAAATTTTACAAGGCGTTTTTTAGTTAATCTTCTTTTTCTGTTTCCTTTTTCTTCGGGGGCGTTTTTCCTTTTTCAATTTTAATCTCAATTTCAGCTTTCTTTTTGTTTAAGCCTATTGAAATTGTATCACCTTCCTTCAGTGTAGAATTAATGATTTCTTCTGCTAGTGGATCTTCAATGTATTTTTGAATAGCTCTGTTAAGCGGTCTTGCACCGTACTTCTCATCATATCCTTTCTCAGCAATATAATCCTTAGCATCTTTCGATATTTTAATTTTATAACCCAATTCATTAATTCGGCCATAAAGTTTTTTCAACTCTATTTCAATTATTTCGTGTATATCTTCTTTTGTTAAAGAGTTGAAAACAATCATGTCATCAATTCTGTTTAAGAACTCAGGAGAGAATGCTTTTTTCAAAGCGTTTTGAATAATTCTCTGACTGTTCTCATCTGTCTGAGAAATTTGAGATTTTGTTCCAAATCCAACACCTGTTCCAAAATCCTGTAATTGTCTAACACCAATATTCGAAGTCATTACAATAACGGTATTCTTAAAATCAATTTTTCTTCCAAGCCCATCAGTCATATGACCATCATCAAGAACTTGTAATAAAATATTAAAGACATCAGGATGTGCTTTTTCAATTTCATCTAAAAGAATTATCGAATACGGTTTTCTTCTAACTTTTTCAGTTAATTGTCCACCTTCTTCATATCCAACATAACCTGGAGGTGCTCCAACCAATCTTGAGATTGAGAATTTCTCCATATATTCTGACATATCCACACGGATTAATGCTTCTTCAGAATCGAACATTGTTGTCGCAAGTACTTTTGCTAATTGCGTTTTACCAACTCCAGTTGGTCCTAAGAAAAAGAATGATCCAATTGGTTTATTTGGGTCTTTCAATCCAGCTCGATTTCTTTGGATGGCTTTAACAACTTTTTGCACAGCCAAATCTTGCCCAATCACCGCTCCTTTAATCGCTTCTCCGAGACTTTGAATTTTTCCGTTTTCTGATTCTGAAACCTTTCTAAGTGGAATTCCTGTCATCATTGAAACAACTTCAGCAACATTGTCTTCAGTAACAACCACTCTATTGAGTTTTGTATTTTCTTCCCAGCGCTCCTGTGCTTTTTCAAGATCAGATTGTAAATTTTTCTCAGTATCTCTTAATTCAGCAGCCTTCTCATATTGTTGACTCTTAATTACATCACCTTTTTGATCTTTTACTTCCTCAATCTTCTTTTCTAGATCTGTAATTTCTTTAGGAACGTTGATGTTAGTAATATGGACTCTTGATCCAACTTCATCCATGGCATCAATCGCTTTGTCTGGTAGATTTCTATCAGACATATATCTTTCTGTCAATTTGACACAAGCGTCAATTGCTTCTTGCGTATAAGTCACACTGTGGTGTTCCTCATACCGTTCTTTAATATTATTAAGAATCTCGATGGACTCCGCAATACTTGTTGGTTCGATTAGAACTTTTTGGAAACGACGTTCTAAAGCACCATCCTTTTCAACGTATTGTCTGAATTCGTCCAATGTTGTTGCTCCAATTACTTGTATTTCTCCACGCGCTAAGGCCGGTTTAAACATGTTAGAGGCATCTAATGAGCCTGAAGCACCACCAGCACCGATTATTGTGTGTATCTCATCTATAAATAAGATAATGTCTCTTGATTTTTCAAGTTCATTCATTACGGCCTTCATTCGTTCTTCGAATTGACCTCTGTATTTTGTGCCAGCAACCAATGATGCCAAGTCCAATGAGATAATTCGTTTACCGAATAATACACGAGAAACTTTTTTCTGAACAATTCTTAATGCAAGACCTTCAGCAATCGCTGATTTACCAACACCAGGTTCACCTATTAAAATCGGGTTGTTCTTTTTTCTTCTCGACAAAATTTGTGAAACTCTTTCAATTTCTAATTGTCTACCAACGATAGGGTCTAGCTTATTCTCTTCAGCCATAGCTGTTAAATCACGACCGAAATTATCTAGTACAGGTGTTTTTGATTTACCATCACTAGCTCTTTTAGCTCCGCCGCTGTAGCTCGAACCTTCGCTCGGACTGTCATCGCTTTCTGAACTGTCTCCTGGAAATTCAGCTTTAGGGTATTTTTCGTCTTCAATCATAGCTTCTAATTCTTCTTTAATGTTTTCATAAATAACGCCGTACTTATTCAATACACGTGTAGCTAAATTATTCTCTTCGCGTAAAATAGCTAACAAGATGTGCTCTGTACCTACCTTGGTACTCTTGAATAGTTTGGCTTCTAGATAAGTGATTTTTAAAACTTTTTCAGCTTGCTTAACCAAAGGTATATTGTTCGCTGTAATTTGTTTTACTCTTGTTTCTTTTAAGGTTTTTTCTATATCAACCCTTATTTGCTGTAGGTCGACTTGGAATTCAAGTAATAATTTAATAGCCAATCCTTCACCTTCGCGAAGAATTCCTAATAAGATATGTTCAACTCCCAAATAATCGTTGCCTAATCGCAATGCTTCCTCTCTGCTATAAGAAAGGACATCTTTTGCTCTTGCAGAAAAATTTGCATCCATATTTTCTATATTTCTATACTAATGTTTAATACTTAATCTAATACTATGTCGGCCTTAAAAGACCTTTCTTACTAATTACGTAAAAAATCTTAGTTGGGTTGTTGTCCAAAATAAGTCATAATATTATCAATTCACAAGATACGGTACACAATTTTTATACCGATTGTTGAAAAAGATTATTTTCATGCCATTTTTGTTAATAAGTCGCCATTCTGACATGGATTTTTTAAGTAAATAATGAGTATTTTCGACGTCTGTAATTAATATAATAAGAATTCAAATTTTATGTCTGATACTGAAAAGATAATTAAAATTAATATAGACGAGGAAATGAGATCAGCATACATTGATTATTCAATGTCTGTAATTGTCTCTCGTGCACTACCTGATGTAAGGGATGGTTTAAAGCCAGTTCATCGTCGTGTTTTGTATGGAATGCAAGATTTAGGTGTGTATTCTAATAAACCTTATAAAAAGTCTGCTAGAATTGTTGGGGATGTACTAGGTAAGTATCACCCACATGGTGATTCTTCTGTATATGACGCTATGGTTAGGATGGCTCAACCATGGTCTTTGCGTTATCCAATGGTGGATGGTCAAGGTAACTTTGGTTCTGTAGATGGTGATAGTCCTGCAGCGATGCGTTATACGGAGTCTCGTTTACAGAAAATAGCTGAAGAATTATTGGCTGACTTAGATAAGGAGACGGTTGATTTTTCATTGAATTTTGATGATTCTTTAATGGAACCAACAGTTCTGCCAACTAAGATTCCGGGATTATTAGTGAATGGAGCGAGTGGTATTGCTGTAGGTATGGCAACAAATATGCCTCCTCACAATTTAACTGAGGTTGTAGACGGTATTGCTGCTTATATAGATAATAGAGATATTGATGTTGCTGGCTTGATGGAGTATATTAAAGCTCCAGATTTCCCTACAGGTGCGGTAATATATGGTTATGATGGCGTGAAAGAAGCTTTCGAAACAGGTAGAGGTCGTGTAATAATGCGTGCTAAAGCAATTTTCGAAGAAATTCGTGAAGGGAAAGAAGCAATTATAGTTACAGAGATTCCTTATCAAGTGAATAAGGCGGATATGATTAAAAAGACCGCTGATTTAGTAAATGAAGGTAAGATTTCTGGTATTTCTGATTTGAGAGATGAATCAGATAGAAATGGGATGCGTATTGTTTATGAATTAAAGCGAGATGCTATCCCGAATGTTGTGTTGAATAAGTTGTTCAAATATACAGCTCTACAGTCTTCATTCCCAGTTAATAATATAGCTTTAGTTAAAGGTCGTCCGGTTGCATTAAACCTTAAGGATATGATTGTTCACTTCGTTGAGCATAGACATGAAGTTGTTGTACGAAGAACACAATTCGAGCTTAGAAAAGCGGAAGAAAGAGCACATATTTTAGAGGGGTTAATTATCGCATCTGATAATATTGATGAAGTAATTAAATTAATTCGTGCGTCTAAAAGTCCAGACGAGGCAAGGGATAAATTAATTGCAAGGTTTGATTTAACGGAAATTCAATCGCGTGCAATTGTCGAAATGAGATTGAGACAATTAACAGGTCTTGAACAAGACAAGTTACGTGCAGAATATGAAGAGTTAATGAAGACAATTGCTGATTTAAAAGATATTCTAGGAAGCGAAGAACGCAGAATGGAAATAATTAAAGAAGAATTGGCTTATGTTAAAGATAAATATGGTGACGAAAGAAGATCTCGAATAGAATATTCTGCGAATGAAATGAGAATTGAAGACCTTATCCCTGATAATGAGGTGGTTATTACTATTTCTCATGCTGGATATATAAAAAGAACTTCTTTAGATGAGTATAGGGTTCAAAGTAGAGGAGGAGTTGGAGCGAAAGGAAGTGCAACAAGAGATAAAGATTTCTTAGAGCACTTATTTGTATCCACTAACCACAATTGGTTATTAATCTTTACAGAGAAAGGAAAATGTTTCTGGATGAGGATTTTTGAAGTTCCAGAAGGTGCTAAAGCCACTAAAGGTAGAGCATTGCAGAATTTGATCAATTTGGAGTCTGATGATTCAATCAAAGCGTTTATTAACGTTAAAGATATTAAGGATCCTGAGTATATTGAGAATAAGTATATTATTATGTGTACTAAGAATGGCGTGATCAAGAAAACTAAACTTGAGGCTTATTCTAGACCGAGAACAAATGGTATTAACGCGATTACAGTTCGTGATGGTGATGTTTTACTTGAAGCCAAATTGACGAATGGTACGAATGAGATCATGATGGCTCTTAAATCTGGTAAATCAATCCGTTTCAACGAAGAGAAGGTTAGATTTATGGGACGAACAGCTTCAGGTGTTCGTGGAATTACCCTAGCTAATCCAAAAGATGAAGTTGTGGGAATGATTTGTGTTGAAAGTGATGAAGCAAACGTATTAGTTGTATCTAGTAATGGTTACGGTAAACGTTCTGAAGTAGCTGACTATAGAATTACAAATAGAGGCGGTAAAGGTGTTAAAACCATTAATGTTACTGAGAAAACGGGATCGTTAATTGCAATTAAGAATGTAACTGATGAGGATGATTTAATGATTATCACTAAAAAAGGTATTACAATTCGTATGCATGTTGATGCTTTAAGGATAATGGGTCGTGCTACACAAGGTGTTCGTTTGATTAGTCTTAGAGGTGGTGATGAAATTGCTGCTGTTGCTAAAGTTTATAGAGACAGAGATGTAGAAGATGAAGTAGAATTAGATGAAGATGGTAATCCAATAGTTATGGATGTTACAGATGCTGATTCTGATGATTCAACTGAAGCAAATACAGCTTCTGATACTGACTCTTCGGAGGAAGAATAAGTCATTAATTCGGCCCCAACTATATTTGATATTTAGCAAGTATAGTTGGACTGAAAGACTGAAATAGTATATTGGCACAAAAATTGGGTGCATAAAAAATGTGGAAAAACAATAGTTCTGCATCTTAAAACAAAAATGAAAATAGAGTAAAATGAAAAAAATATTTCTAGGATTAACAATTATCATTAGTGCAACTTCTTTTAGTCAAAAAAAGAACGTAACAAACGCTGTAATGGCTTTTGACGATTACAATAAGAATAAATTAAATGATAAAGAGGCTGCTTCGAAGGATCTGCTTGAGGCAAAAGAATATATCGATTTAGCAGCAGCGCATGAGGACACACAAGCAGAATCCAAAACATTGTACTATAAAGGAAAGATTTATGTAGAGCTTTCAATGTATGCTAATTCATCTCAGTTAGTGTCATTGGCTGCGTTTAAAGATGAAAAAGTAATGGAAACTGGATTCAATAGTTTACGTGAAGCTAAGAAAGATCCAAAAGATCGTTACGGTGATGACATTGCAAATTATGTAAATTTCTACCGTAATAATTTATACACACTAGGTAGTGCTGCGTATAGTGAACAAAAATATGATGTTGCTATGGCAGGACTTTTAGGAGCTGCTGAATTTGGAGATGTAGCAGGTATTGTAGATTCTTCATTCTACTTTTTTGGTGGGATTTCAGCTTTTAATGCAGAAGAGTATGTAATTGCTCAAGAGGCATTCCAAAAATGTATCGAAATCAATTACAACTTAGATCAAAGTGTTGCTTATCAAGCGCAAATTTTTCAAAAACAAGGTAAGACAGCAGAAGCGGAACAATCATTAAAAGATGCAATTTCAAAATACCCTAAGAATAAAGGGTTATTGATTGAGTTGATCAATTTCTATATTGATGGTGATCGTGACAACGAAGCTTTAGACGCATTAAATGCAGCTTTGGAATTAGATCCAAAGAATACAGCATTACTCTTTAACTCAGGTGCTATTTATGAAAATATGGGAGATTTTGAGAATGCAAAAAGTGCATACGAAAGGTTGATTGCCATCGAACCAGAAGCGGTAAGAGGACAATTCGCAATGGGCGGTTTGTACTTTAATAAAGGCGCTGATTTAAATAATGCTGCAAATCAATTGGCTTTAGGTGATCCTAAATATGATACTATGGTTGAAGAATCTAAAGGATATTTTGAAAAAGCTGTTCCATTCTTGGAAAAAGCAGCGGAAACTTCACCTAAAGATAGAGCAGTTTTAGAGTCGTTAATGGCAGCATACAGTAAAACTGGATCAATGGATAAGTTCAAAGAGATTAAAGCGCGAATAGCAGCTTTATAATCATATAAAATGAATTAAAATTTGACCCGTCATTGTTTATAACTTTGACGGGTTTCTTTATGAAATAAAATGATTGAAGTTAAATCCGCATACGATCAGCAATTGAGTGCTGAAGAATTAAAACAACTATACCGTATAGTGCAGTTGGCTTATGAACTAACTGAAGTGGAGGTATGGGGTGAGAATTATATTCGAATTCCATTTGATGATTATTTAAAACTTATAGAGAAAGATGAAATTCTTGTGGCGTACCATGAGAATACAGTTGTTGGTGGAATTCATTGTTATCCGCGAGGAGAAAGTAGCTATTCGTTTAGTTTATTGGCTGCCGATTTTTCAAAAAGTGGGTTAGGAATTGGGCGTGCACTAATTGATGGAGTTATCACTCGAGCTAAAGCTGCTAAGGTAAATCAGATTGAAATTGAGATTCTTAGACCAAAAGCAATTGAGCTCCCCTTTAAAATTAGACTGGCTAATTGGTATAAGAAAATGGGGTTTAAATATACGCATTCTCAAAATTTTGCAGAAGTTATCCCCTTAAAAGCAAAGAACTTATTAAATCCTAGTGATTTCGATTATTATACCCTGGACATTTAATCACTATAGACTATTGTCTTTATTTTTTAATTAAATCAATAGGTTATTTTGTTTTCTTACATAATACATTTAACACCAGTCATTAATCTTTTGTCTATTATCTTTATTCTGCTGTTCAAATTAAAAACTTGTTTTTAATTTGAACAGTCATGTAACCATTTTGCTTTTGATAACACTTAACCAATAAGGAAAATTCTTTTTCAAAATGAATAAAGCGAAGCAACAAAAATTTTTAAATCTATATAAACCGGTTCATGAACGGTTTGAAAGGTTCTGCCGAGCTAGAGTTTATGGAGGAATGGATCATAAGGATTTAATGAATGATACTTTATTGAAAGCGTTTGAAAGTTTTGATAAACTAAGATCTGATCAAGCGTTTCTTTCGTACTTATTCAGTATTAGTACACGATTATTAGCGAATAACAGTCGTAAAATGAAACCAGAATATCAAAATTTTGAACGTGAAACTGATCAAGTTTTGGATGTCAATGCAAAAACTGATATAAAGGTTGAAATTAAGCTGCTCTATGAGGCTATTTCAAAGCTGAATATTTTACAGAAGGAATGTATTATTCTTTATGAAATCTCAGGTTTTTCAATAAAAGAGATTGCTGATATTCAAATATCTACAGAGTCTGCTATAAAACAAAGGTTAAGAAGAGCGCGAATACAATTGAAGGAGATTTTGTCTTCGAATTATTCCATTCAAATTAACAATAAAATAGAGGAGGAGTCAATATGAAAATTAATGATGACAAATTAGATGAATTGTTTAAGAAGTCTCGACTTCAGCAATCGGAATATTCCTACGAATCTATTGAAGAAGAATTCCTTAAGCGTAGCAAAACGAATAAGTTTAACTTAAAAAAATGGTTTATTATGTCAACAATAGCAATAATTATAGGAGTTTTATCAGCTTTTTATTTTTCCGTTTCACCGAATAAAACAGGAGCCGTATCAGAAACGACAAATGAGGTAATGCATAAAAGGATTATCGCTGAATCAGAGATTGCGAAAGAATCAGAAATAATTTTAACTGAAGCGATACACAAGGATGGTTCGAAAGAAACTATAGAAATAGTTGAAAACAGCATATTACTAGGAGTTTTAGAAAATAAAAACCGAATAGATGGAGAAGATAAAACTGATAATGCAGCAATTTCTAGAAAAACAAAACGATTAAATAAATCCAAAACTCCAGATACAAATAAGATTATTGGGTATCATCAACGTTTTCAGATCAATAGGAATTCGACAGAAGAAGATTTGAAATCCATTCAAAAACAAGCGAATGAAGACGGTCTATTTTTTGAATACCGAATTCTGAGAGAAAGAGAAAAAGTGGATAAAATAATTTTGAACCTTTCTTCAAACAAAGAGATCGGTATTTGTTCGTCTGAAGCAGCAATAGAGTTCGATGATAATGACGATTCCTACAGTTTTGGATGGGATAAAAATGATCGGGGAGAGGTGACCAATATTGATATTGAAGATACAATTTCAGTGTCTGCAAATAGATTCAAATCATCGGCATTTTCGAATAAACAATTTGCGAATAATAATGACGAAAATTCACAGAAAAGGCATGTGTTTTATTTTACACGACAGTCATCTGAAAGGGATTTTGAACTAATTAAAGATAGCGCTGGAACATTTGGCATTGAAATGAAATACAAATTGAAAGAGAAGAACTCAATCCTAAATAAAGTGAGTTTAGAATTAAAATTCGAAAATGAAAATACCAATGGTGCGTTTACTTATATTGGTACTTATGACGAGAAAGATAGTTTGAAGAAAAAACACTATTTCGGTTGGATAGAAGATGCGGAAAATAATATAATTAAAGTAACTACAGGTAGCAAACAGTTGATTCCGAGTAGATCACGTAATATGTTATTTAGTGATAGTTTACAAATTACACAACTAACAACATTGGAAGAATTTGAGAATTTTAAATCGAAGGCAGCCAAAATAGGTCTTGAATTTACTTATAAAACAAAATACAATGATGGTAAGATAGTTTCTGTAGATGTAGAGCTTGAATCTTTTGATAAGGGAGAAAAAAATATTAATTGCAGTGCTAAATACACGTCAAATAATGGCATTAGTGAGTTTAGCATAGGTTATTTTTTAAATGCTGAAGGAAAAGTTGTCAAGGTTGGATCGAATCGTTATAATAAATAGTTAGCAATAGGGCTCTCAAATAAATGATAGTCTTTTATGTGATTGGGATTATTATAATTCCTTATTTCTTAGGTCAAAAAAGTAAAATCCCGGCATCTCGATTTACAAGGGGGAGCGCCGGGATTCTATATGGCTCAATTATCAAAGTAGCGATGAAATTGAACTTTTTCGAGTTAGGGTTTATTACAAATTTGTTGTTTTACATTATTCTATTTAACATAATATATATTATAAGAATAATATAATAATCTTAAACTAGATCCATATCTAAGCTGGTAATCTTTCTTTTAATACAGCTCATTCTCATCACATAATAGATAATTCTCATAAGACTTATAATTTTGTTCGAGACAAATATCAGAACTATCCAAAGGAATAAAAAGAGGAAAAACACTAATTCCATACAGGAAAAACCCCTTTTTTTATAAAAATAATTTGATTCATATAGATGTCATGTAATAAATTTTATATCTACTTAAATTGTGTTAAATTAATTCTAAAATTAATTTAACTTCAGACTGATTTAAATAATAATTTGAACATCGACACATTCATTAGATCTATTCAGATATAATGTTAATTATTTAATAAACAGTTTGTTATTAAGGTGTCGAACTATGTTTTTGAATCAATTGTTAACTTAAAAACTATCAATATTGCGTGAGATTCTCCGTTTATGGTAGTGAAATCCAAACTTAATTGCAGACTTAGATCCATATAAAGGCAGTGCAATTATGCTTTTTTTTGGGTTGTCAGAATTCTAATAATGGTTCGGAAATTTGGGAATATATTATGGTTGAACTCCATGATGCCATGGTAATCGGAAATAAATATGAAATATTGTTTTAGATTACTAATGGTACTGAAAATATTGGACATAGATATAAATGTGATGGCTTTTGTGTCAATCTGTCAATAATGCCAATCGTACAAACAGGTTCTGCACCTATTTTAGATACGCCTGAACCTGAAATTGAAGGTGAGTTTTTTTCGAACGAATGGGAAAAATAGACATTATCTTCACAGCTGATGAAGCTGTAACATTCCCCTACTCTTTAATGATTTTTAACGAGGTATTTAACTGGTCGATATATTATCAAACAATATGTATTCTCAAGAAAAATTTGTGAAGTATTGATTTTAACTAAATAAACGTTGATAATATATAAGCCTTTCAATTTGGAGGGCTTTTTTAGACATTCATGCTAATTAAAAGAATGAAGCAATCAAATATTAAATTATTCCACAATTAACAATCTTACGTAGCATAACGTTAATTCTAATTACAAAATATATAATACGCATAGATCTACTGTTTAGTTGATTACAAATATCTGAAACGAATAAATGTTACAAAAGAGGAAATACCCCTTTTTTAGAATTTAATAATGATGGTTTATTAGTCCTTACGAAGGATCAATTTTTCTGTTATCGTTATGATACAAATGCTTACTAGACTAACTTAAATATAAAATTGACTTAGTCTCAAGAACATATAAAGTAGAAGCTTGTTATTCTACGACCAATTTATCTGTAAATACAAGCGTATGATCAGTTATTTGTATTTTTATAATATACAATCCTGAACTCCAATTTTTAGTATTCACTGTTAATTTTCCTTCATTGAAGATGCTTTCTGAATAAACAGATTTCCCGCTAATATCATGAATTTGAATAAGATATTGATCTGCTATATTTTCAGGTGATTTAATTGTGAAGCTACCTTTACTTGGGTTCGGATAAATTTGAAAATTAAGGCTAGAATTATTGGTTATTCCTAAGCAACTTTCAACTGTAACTATCATTGAATCCGTTTTTGAACATCCATTGTCATCCTCGTATTGATAATAAATAGTATGTTCCCCTACTCCTGCAATACTTGGTGAAAAATCTTCACCACTCACACCTGGGCCATAAAAGGATCCTCCACTTGGAGAACCGCTAATTGGCAGTGAGCCGTGTATTTCACATATTGTTTCATCTGTAAAGGGATAGATGTATACACTAGCAACGTTCCAATGTCTTAGAATCGTCTTTAAAATAGAATCGCAACCAGTATCAAAAGTTGAAAGCGTGTCGGAATAAACGCCCCTTAACGTTCTGTATTCACCATATAAAAATATTGATTCATCTGGACATATCGTTACTGTTTCAGTCAATATCGAAATATCCTCTTTAGTGACATTGGTAATTATAATTGAGTCACAGCCATGTTCAGTTGATAAAGTGTCTCTATATAAGCCGATATTGTCGATGTACTCACCAAACAAAAAGACACTATCTCCTTCACAAAAATAGGTGTATTGTCTGCTCGTGTAAACATCGTTTAACATTAAATACGTCACAACCGTCGAATCACATCCCGCAAAGGTTGTTAAGGGATTACTATATGTGCCGATTTCAGTTTCGTAATTATCAAAGATTAAGATGCTATCACCTGGGCAAATGAACATCGTATCGAGTTTTGTTATAAATACAGGACTTACTTCTATCGAAAAAATGGAATCGACTTCACAAAAATCTGTACTTATTGAAAGGTTTATTTCGAAATTACCTGAAGTATCAGCAAGCCAATTTAATGTTCCTCCTTCGAATAGTCGAATATCGTCAATATTCCAGCTAATATCCGTATTTGGAGGGATAAAGGCTAAGCTCGCTTCTAAATAGTTGTTTTCACAAGTGAAAGAGGAAAATTCAAGACTTTCCATAATGTCATTACAATCATATAGAGTATGAATTTTTGTATTTGTGATGATTGGAGGATTAAAATCAAAATAGATTTCTGCGGTATTGTTGATCTCCGTTCCTCTTTCTAATTCTTCAGCTAAATAAATACGATATTTTACAAAGCCATGACTTTTTAATTCATTCACATTACTATCGGGCAACATAATGTCTTTAAAGAAGAATTCGACTTTACCACCTGGATCAATCCGAATACTCATATTATGACTTGACGAAATGGGCTCAATTGACAACCAATTCAAATTAGAATCTAACTGATCCTCAATTCGAACTTGAACTGCGGTGTCATTCCCTGTATTTTGAAACCTAATGGTATAATCAATTTGGTCAACAAAAGTTGGAATATAACCCAAACTATCAATTCCTGCTGGTTCAGCCATTTTATCATTGGGATCGTAAGCACAAACTAAGACCTGATTTAAAGTGTCAAAAGTTTCAAAAACAGGACGTCCTAATGAGTCTGCAGAAGCTATAAAAACACTCATCAGGGTATCGCCCATAGCTAGAAAAGAAGGCATTTCAACACTGGTTACAATTTGAAAATCATCAAAATAATTCAAGCTATCATAAGACCAATAAATATTTTGTCCTACAATAGAGTCTGGAGCCAATTCCGAATCAACAAAACTGATGTCATCATCTAAAATCAAATGTGCAATTCCTGATGGAACAGTGGTTCCTTCGTTTTTAATAGTCAACCAATAATTAATGACAGTATTGCACCTTGGGAAGCCGCCGGTTATATCGTTCGAAAGTGTATCCAAAATAATTTCAGGATAAAAACCAAAATCCAAACTATCCCGGTATATAAAGTCCTCATCAACGTAAACATTATAAACAGCCGAATCAGAACTGAGACTCCAAAGGTCAGGTACTGTAGGTTCTATAATATAAGAATCAACTATTTCACTATCAAAATTCACAAAATATTTTCCGTCAGAATGGGCAAATGAAAAAAAAGTTTCTGGCGTAGAAAAAACTTCACCAAAATTTACACCGACTTCTAAACTGTCACGAAAACCGTTGTTATTCGCATCAACATAACAATCACCTCTTACTTGAAATGGATCTCGATAATAATTTTCTATTAAATTGATTTGATCAGAACTAAAATCGGAATAGATTATATCAAAATCTGTATCATTATCTAAATCTGAAAATACGATACTAGATGCACGATTAGATTTGATTTTAAATCCTGGGGCAAAACTTTCGTTACCCAAATTTAAACAGACACCTAAAGTAGAAGATGATTTATAGTAAAGAACGTCTTTATCACCATCTAGATCTATATCACAAGCATAAACGTTTCTAAAATTATTTCCCTCAGCATAAATTTCTTTTGGTTCTAAAAAACTACCATCGTCATTATTTTCGTACCAAGATATGTTATTAAATGATGATACGATTATGTCAATATCATCATCACCATCCAAATCTTCAACCCAAAAATCAAAAAAACTATCTATATCATCAGAAAGGTTTATTTCTAGTGAAAAAACACCATCTAAATTTTTATACCAAGCTAATTTTTCATCTTCATTAGAAATGCAAAGAATATCATTTTTACCATCCATATCAATATCAGTAGACCTTATCAAAAGAGGCTCCCTTATCGATGTTGAAATAATAATCTGTGGACCAAAAGTACCAGAACCATCATTTGCGTACCAGGCAATTTTATCATCTCCTACTGAAGCAGAAACAATATCTAAATCACCATCATCGTCTACATCAAATACAATTACACATTGAGGTTCCATCACATCGGTAGTCACAATAATTCTTGGTTCGAATAATCCTCCACCTAGATTCTTTTTCCAATAAATTTCATTCTCAGTTTCTGAAGCATATACTATATCTTCTATTCCGTCATTATCGATATCTCCAGTGAACATTGACACAATTCCCACAGCATTACTATCAATTTTATGATATTCACCAAACCCAATTCCTTCTTCTTTCTCAAACCATGCAATTGCGCTATCAGCATAAGATTTTGCAATTATATCGAAATCACCATCATTGTCCACATCCATTTCAATCAAGTTTGTTGGGACCCTAAATTTATAATATGTATGCAGTTTTCGCAACTCAGCAAGAGTGCCTGCATCATTAGTTAAAATATTAACTTCTGCGCCTAACCCATATATTAATTCAGGATATAAATCACCATTGAGGTCATTTGAGAACGAAATTAGACTAGCATTACCAAAATCTTCAAGAGGCTGTTCATCACCTAATTCACCGCTGATGTTTTCACAATAAACCGTAACACTAGGACTGAGAAATCCAGAATCACCAAATATTATAAAGTCAAAATCACCATCTTGATCTATGTCAATAATATTAAAGCCAATTATATTAGAAAAACTAAAACTATCTGAGATCAAAATTTCATCGCTATAAGTTCCTGCACCATCTAGATTCTCGAACCAGACCAGTTTGCTAGGCGCAAAAATATTGCAGGTTACTAAATCCAAGTCTCCATCCTCATCAAAATCAATTATCTCAATAGACCTATACCAGCCTCTATCATACATGATCTCATTAGCTTCAGGAAATTCTCCATCAATATTCTGATACCAGCTAATCATCGTAGAATCACCATCTTCTTCCATTGTTGTCACCATAAAATCTAGATTACCATCACCGTCAATATCCGCTGAACTTATTTGTGAATAGACACGTCTCAAATAATCATCTTCGATAATAATCTTATCAGAAAATAGACCACCTCCTAAATTTATTTGTAAGGTTAAAGTTAATGTACCCAGTACCACTAAATCTCCCAATTCATCACCGTTTACATCAAAGATATCATAAGACATAATTCTTGGACCATAATGAGTTGTCGGGAGTGATTCTTGCTCAAAACTACCATCTCCATTATTCTTAAACCATACAAAATTAGGGCTAGTATATCCGATAATATCTTCTAATCCGTCATTGTCGAAATCGTAAACCTTTATATCCGATACCGGTCTATCCGTAATAGATAATGTAATTTGTTCAGAAAAAATTTCTCCATCGATATTTTCAAAACAACTAAATTTATTGTCATCATTAGAAAATACAAAAATATCATCGTCCCCGTCAGAATCATAATCCAATGCCGCCGACCTTGCAGCCCCAGCCATACTTTTTGTTAGCTCTATATCTGGTCCAAACTGACCGAAAGAATAGAATGAATTCAAGAGAGTGACCAAAACAATTAAATAGAACCGCATAAAGAGTAAAAGTTAGGTAATTACCTCAAATTTAGTTTAATTCCAGGTAAACTGCAAATAGTTAGAATTATAGTAGTAACAGTAATAATGTGCCAGAAGAATATTAGCTTAAAAAGCGTTATATATTTATGCTAATTAATCAAAGAATCAAACTCTTTTGAATGATTGCAGAATCAATAAGAAACTGATGTAACGAATGATCATTGGTCAAATTTATTTTTTGCTTCAGTCAAAAAAGTCAATGCGGTTTTATCATCTAAGTTCGTAGCAGCTATTGTAGCACCATTCCAATCTGTTCGCCAATTACCAACTTCCATTTCTTCAAAGGTTTTTGTTACAATTGCTGCTCCATTTTTATAGCCAGATGCATAAAAGTAGAAGTCATCAACTAAGGTGTCTGGAATTGCTATGCCTGCACCCATAAAGGTGTTTTCTGTTTCTAACTTTGCATAAATACCTAAATCAAAATGATGTGGCCAAATTCTTATTGGTGAATCTAATTTTTCATTTTCTAAAAACTGTTCGAATGCATTTTGTGCTTTACTCAATTCTTTTGCGATTTTCTTTAACTTTTCGGTAGATAATGAAAATTGATAATCATTGATCATATCATCATAAGGTAATTTGTAATGAAAATTATAACTAATAGAATTTGAAATCTTATTTTCCTTAGCTTGTTCCTTAATCCAATGAACAATTTCATTATGGCTATTCGAATTGATGCTCGCTTCACTACTCACAGCACCGTTTTTAAGCCATTCTATATTACCAGAATTTAGATTTATAGCCAATTGATTTTGAGCTCCAAAAACATGTGTTTCCATTCTGTTTTTATTAGAATTCCAGCCTACGTTTGTATGGCTATCATCTGCTTGTTTGTCAAGAAAACTAATTCCCGCTGCCGCTAAATATTGTGCCGCTTGGTGTAATTCTTTTATTGTGTTTTTCATAATTATTTCGAATTCAATCGTTCCTTATCGTATAACATTTTTAATTCACATTTACGAATATCACGGAATGTCAGGTAGGATTGTATTAAGCATCAGAATATGTTGGTTATTTATTATAAAACATATGCCAAATCTTAAGTCGATTTAAAAATCAGATCCTTACATATTTATGAATTGACTATAAATGTTTAGGTCGGGAGATTGAAATTTTAAAGTCATTAAAAACTTTCTTAAAGACTATCTTTTTCGATTCTATTTTGCCGGGATTTTATAAGTAGGGCTAGAATTTTTAATCTCATTTAATTTGAAATATTTAACAAAAAAATAGTATTAATTTTTTTGCAATAAATGTTAAATTTATAGAAGTTGTGATAAAATATAATCGTTATTTTGACTATGTCTTTTCTTAAAACTGTCTTAAAAACTGAATAAACAAGCAAGTAGCACCCAAATAATAACTTAACTATGCAAAAAATGTATCGGAAATTCCGCGAACTCATCGCTAAAAATAAATTCGATGAATTAAAAAATTTAGAAATTAATGTCAACAACAAGTTCAATTGGGTACGTGATGTTTTTGAAGATATCAATGTCAAAGATCATCCAGAAGATATTGCATTAATCTGGGAGGATGAAAAAGAGACGATTGAATTCACCTTTTTAAGATTAAAGCAGAATTCCAACTCAATGTTGAATTTCTTAAGAAATAAAGGGGTTGAAGAACAAGATATTATTGCTTTTCAAATGCCACTACTTTCAGCTAATTGGTTAACAATGATAGCTGGTATAAAAGGAGGTTTTCGTTTGATTCCTATCGCCACCATTCTCGGAGTAAATGATTTAGTTTACCGTTTTGAGAAATTGATGCCAAAAGTTGTTCTAGCAGATTTGGACAATGCAATAAAAATTGACGAAGCAGAAATTATTACAGGAAAAAAAATTCATTTAAAAATTCTGGTCGAAGGTGAAAGAGAAGGCTGGTATAGTTTTTCAGATGTTTTGAAAGAATCTAATCAGGCAGAAGCTGCCGACACTAATTTAACAGATCCATTATTCTTGTTTTTTACTTCCGGAACTACTGGAATGCCAAAAATCGTGACACATACGCACCTAAGTTATCCGATTGGTCATATGACAACTGCAGCTTGGATTGGTTTGAAACATGGTGACGTTCATTATAATATTTCACAACCAGGCTGGGCTAAATTCGCCTGGAGTAGTTTTTTTGCGCCGTGGAATGTTGGTGCAACTATATTCGCATATCACAGCACCAAAAGGTTTAATACCCGTGAGGCATTAGTTTTAATGGAAAAACATGCGGTTTCTACTTTTTGCTCCCCTCCTACTGTTTTAAGGTTGTTAATTCAAGAAGATTTGAGTGCGTATGATTTGAAATTACGTCAATGTGTTTCAGCTGGCGAACCTTTGAATCCAGAAGTGATAGAAGCTTGGAAAAAAGGCACGGGAACGCTCATTCGTGACGGTTATGGTCAAACTGAAAGTACTTGTTTGGTCGCAAATTTACCAGGTACTGAAGTTAAATATGGTAGTATGGGGAAACCAACATTTCTATATGATATTGTAATTGCTGATGATGAAGGCAATGAATTGCCTAACCTGGAAGAAGGAAATATAACTGTGCGAACAGATACAGGCAAGCCAAACGGTATTTTTGCAGATTATTTTGGCGATCCTGATAAAAAAGAAAAAGTTTTCAAACACAACCTGTACTACACTGGAGATAAGGCGTATAAAGACAATGATGGTTATGTTTGGTTTGTTGGAAGGGACGATGATGTTATTAAATCATCAGATTATCGAATAGGACCATTTGAAGTTGAAAGTGTACTCTTAGAACATTTGTCAGTTCAAGAGTCAGCCGTTGTTGGTACACCACATCCTGTTAAAGGATATGAAGTCAAGGCATTTATCGTTTTAAATACCAATCAAGTGCCATCAAAAGCCTTAGCAGAAGAAATTTTCACTTATTCTAGAAAAAATATCGCTCCTTTTAAAATGCCTAGGGTCATAGAATTTACAACTGAATTACCCAAAACAATTAGCGGTAAAATTAGAAGGATTGAACTACGCGCAGCAGAGGCTATGGCGAAAGCAAATAAAACGATTATAGAATACGAATTTTTTTATAAGAAATAGATACGTAAAAAGCCTTTGTTTTTTGACTTAAAACCACCAAATATACTTGGTGGTTTTTTTATTGGATAGGAATAGAGACCTTAGTTATTATCTAATTTTACGCTTTCACTCCCCCAACTATTTCGATTCTTGTGATAAACAATCAAAGCAGTTGTAATAATCATCAAATTACCAATACCTAAAAGCCCCATGCTTTTATAATTTTCATTAAGATAATCACCCATCATATCTGTTGAATTTCCCCCATATAAGAATATCATAAAGGCAATCAGTGGAATCCAAACAAAGCGTTTTGGAATAGAAAAATATTGGATCAGTATTGAAATTAATGGAAGTGAAAACAGAAAGTGCTCTGTGTCTGTGATAAATACATTTGGAATAAAAGCAATCAATACAAAAAGATGTATGATCAACGCTGTATTCTTTCTATTGGTACGTTCTTCATGACTTAAAACCTCGTTTTTATTATTGATTCGAATGATTCGCCAGAAATAAAGACTTGTGATCACCGCAATAATTCCAAGTAATAGGAATGAAAATTCAGTTCCTATTGAAATTCCTGTATAACGATTAAGGATATAAAAGATTGTATTATTACTTTTTAAATATGAAGAATGATCAAGCATTGCGGCAAACCAATCGAAATAAAGATAAATGCCCTTAGAGAATCCTATTAATATTAAGGAAAGAACTACAGACAAAGCGCCAACAGCACCTATGCTTAATATTTCCTTATACTTTTTATGTAATAATAATGGTAAAACAAACACGATGAAGTACGGTTTGGTAATGATAATAAAAGCGATAATAATTCCAAATTTCACATACTTATTTTCGATGAGATATTGAATGGAAAGTGTTAATAAAAACACTAGAATCATATTTATATTCCCCAAGTGTAAATCACGAACTAAGTGAATAAGAATAGCGATTAAAACAATAAAAAGCGTGAGGTAATACTTCTTTTTAAAGTCAAAAAGATACCTCCTTATAATACGTTCCAGAAGTGGAAATGTAAGGATGGCGCAGGCCAATGTTATCAGAAAATGAAGTATACAAGCCACCTTATATGGAAGTAAAGCATATGGCACAAAAAAGAAAAGTGTAAATGGAGAATATTTGTAGAAACCCGTGTCTAGACCAACAGATGTGCCGTAAATTTGACCATTTTCAAGCAAAGCTGTTGCAGCTGCATACATTACTTCAAGATCGTGTAACCAAAAACGTTCATTAATCAGTTGAAACGTTAACATCGTCATGAAAAGTAGAAATGTCAGTAAGGCAAAAAGTTTTGATGCTTTAGTTTCAAATAATCGACGCATTGTTTTTTTACTTTTATTACAAATTTAGTTGAAGATTTAAATTCATACTCAAAACAGCCTAATTATTATTGTTTTAATACCAGCCTTGATTCTTTATTAAAAATGTGTCAAAAAAAAACACATGCGCATTCGCATGTGTTTTCCCGCTTATGAAAAAATCAGTTATTAACTGATGCACTATTTCTTTGGTCTAATACCTCTTTCAGGTTTTGGAGCATTATCTAATTCCTCTCGTGAAATGAATCCATCATCATCAGTATCAATCGTATCGAAATTATCTTTTAAAGGACCTTTGATTTCATCTTTATTCGCGTCGAACTTTTCGAATATTTCATCCGTTGTTGGAGGTGTTCTTTTCTCTCCGCCTCCAGGAGGTTGAGCAAATAGAGTATTATTACTTACCAAGAATAATGCTGTAACTACAACGAATAATTTAATTTTATAGGATTTCATAATGTTGTTTTTGTTTTATAGTCAGACTGTGATTTATATAAAAGGATTAATCAGTAGTAGCATAATTTTGAAAAAGGAATAAAATAGCTTGTAATTATAATTTTTAAAGCATTGTAGATGTATGCTTTGAACCTTTGTTCTTGTGAAAAAAGATTGTTTTGAATTTTATTATTAAAGCAAGTCTATAAAGAATCTACGGTCTTATTCAGTTTAAACCACAGCATAATTCATTTTATCAATTGTTCAGATTGTTTTGACCAAATTGGTTTAATTTTGCATTTTTTTTCAACTATTCGTGCTCTAATGGGAAGTGTTTATTGGATATATTTAATTTTACTCTATTCTTGTGTTCTCTATGGATTTATCTATTTTAAACGACTCTTATTCTCGTATAAACTATTTGTACTCTTTTTATTGACTACTGCAATTAGTGAAAGCTTATCGAGTGTTTTTACGGAGTATTTAGGTTATAATACGATCTTATATCATTTTTATATTCCAATTCAAATTCTCTTTTACGGCGTTTTCTATTCATTAAATAATGGTACTTCGAAGCTTTTTTATACCCAGACACGTTTTTATATTGCTTTATTTTTGAGCGTTTCGTGTTTTTTTAATTCAATATTTGTGCAATCCGTAAAATTTATGCCAACGTATAGCTTGTTTTTATTAGTTCTCTTTATTGTGCCTGTCGTATTGTTGTCTTATAAAAAAATGCTGTTAGAACCAAGTCAAATAAGCATTTTACAGCAACCTTTATTTTGGATTAATTTTGGAAATATTTTCTTTTACACCATTACACTTTTCTCATTGAGTTTTATGTTAATCGCCAAGTCAAAAGTCAGTATCGATTTATCAATAAACATTCTTGTTTATACTAATTTCATTCTTTATACCACCTTTTTTAACGCTTTGAGGCTGGCATCTAAGAAAAGAAAAAGAGCAATGATTTAAACTGACATTTTATTGTTTGTAAATATAAATAAACTAGTATTTCCCTCTTATTTACAGTACGTTAAGCTATGTCGAATCGACCTTTTTAATGTATGGTTATTTGGGCAAACCGTTTTAAGTCATTATGTTTAACAAAAAAAATAATTATGGATCTTAATTTTAAACGATACGGAATGCAGTTATCATGGCAACAAGCACAGGGACTAATTCACAACTATAACCAATCTACAATTCAACTAAAGGTTACGGTGAATAATGTAGCAATGACGTTAAGCGGGTTGAGTTTTCCAAGGTCTGAAGTTGAAGCAATTCTGAACCAAAGTACAGATGTGGAACGGGTGTTCTTCGCATTAGGACAACACGACGGATCAGAACCTGGCGTTGAAGCGGGGTCTACAATTATAATGTTGGGCATGAAAAAAGTCAACAATCAGGACTATTTAATGGTTAATTCAAGTGATAAAATCTTTGAATATTGCGCGCCATGTCCATCTGTATGTCCGACAAACGTTAATCTGCCTCAAATTTAGTTTTCTTACTGTTAGTTAGATTTAATAAAAGGAAATAAAGTAATGGGACTTTTTGTTTATTATGTTTATTTGGCAATTATATCTGCTTCTGTAATTTTGGGTTTTTCTCAATTTTATCAATTGTCTAAGCCTTTCAAATTATTAGTATTTTTTTTACTGATTACGTTTATAAGTGAAACAATGTCACTCTATTTTCGTCAGTGGATTGGATATAATACTATACTATACCATATATATATTCCAATTCAACTATTGTTTTTTGGTATTTTCTATTCGTTTATGAGTAAACAATTGAAACCTATTTATAAAAACCGATATTTTTTAGTTGCACTTCTGTTTTGTATACTTTCTATACTCAGTTCAATTTTTATAGAATCGGTAAAAAGTATGCCGACTTATAGTTTACTTTTAGTTGTATTATATATTGTTCCCGTAGTACTTTTATCTTACCGGAAAATGTTACTTTCTCCTAATCAAAATCCCATATTAAAACAGCCTTTATTTTGGGTTAATTTTGGTTATTTATCCTTTTTCACAATCGCCGTATTCTCTTTAAGTTTTATGATTTTCGCCAAATACGTTAATTTCATTATACTACCAGCATCGATAATCTTTTATTCAAACATACTGCAATACGGGGTTTTATTTAATGCAATCCGATTAGAAATTAAAAACGAAACTGAAACTTATGGATAAAAATTCACTTGATTATATTTTGCCAATCATTGTTGGGGCCATTGTTTTTTCAATGTTGGTCGTATTTATTATTTATTTTATTCTGCTTTACAGAAAATCGCAGGATAAGTATCTATATGAACAAGAATTATTAAAACAAGAATTCCTTGCTGCAGAGGCTGAAATAAGTGAAGAAACATTGAAGAATGTTTCGAGAGAATTACATGATAATTATGGGCAAATCGCCTCTTTAATTAAGATCAATTTGAATTTAATTTCTAGTGATTTATCTGAAAATGACCAAGCTAAAGTACAGGAATCCATCAACTTAGTAAAACAATTAATTCAAGATATTAGAAGTTTGTCAGCTAATTTAAATGGAGATAAAATAAAAGAGAATGGCTGGATTTCAATGATCGAAAATGAAGTCGCTCGAATTAATAGAATTGGACAGATTAATTATGCTTTTGAATTGGAGACGGAAATGACAGATTTAGGTCATGAAAAAGAACTCATTCTCTTTAGAATAACCCAAGAAATATTTAATAATATGCTTAAATATTCTCAAGCAACAGAAGGTAGTTTTAGCATGGTAAATAAAGACAATGCTTTGCTATTGACTTATAAAGACAATGGTCGCGGATTTGATATCAACAATGAAAAAAATCAAAATGGTTCAGGCCTCAAAAACATCAGAGAAAGAGCTAAGTTGATTGGTGCGAGTTGTTTGATTAAAAGTGAAGTTAATAAAGGAACAGAAATTCAGATTATTTTGTAAATTCATCCCCAATGAGCAATGAAATCCCAAAATTAAACATAGCCGTAGTTGATGATCATGGTTTATACAGAAGTGGCTTAACCAATTTAATAGAATCATTATCCGACAATTTAAAAGTAGTATTAACAGCAAGTAACGGAAAGGAGTTTTTAGATCTTCTAAAAACCAATACTTTACCTGATTTGGTGATTCTTGATGTGGATATGCCTATTTTAAATGGTTTTGAAACAGCAAAAATAATGTCAAAAGAATACCCAAGTATTCCTATTCTTATTATCACGATGCTCAGTGACGAAGCCAGCTTAATTAGAATGTTGCGAAACGGTGTTCGCGGGTATTTAAGTAAAGATATCGAACCGAGCGAATTAAAATCTGCGATTTTAGCTATTTCACAAAAAGGATTTCATTATACGGATGTGATAACAGGTCGATTGATTAATTCTATTCAAAACGATGAAGTGGAGCAAGAAAATTTGCAAAAACTGTCGAATAGAGAATTGACGTTTATCGAATATTGCTGTTCTGAAAAAACCTATAAACAAATTGCGGAAGAAATGTTGTTAAGTCCCAAAACAATAGATGGATATAGAGCAGCACTTTTTGAAAAATTAGAAGTAAAAACAAGGGTTGGATTGGTGTTATTCGCCATAAAAAACGGTTATGTTAAAGTTTAATTACTAAAGATGAATTCAATAGAAGCAAAAGTGTTTTGGTTTACGGGATTGTCAGGTGCGGGAAAAACTACAATCGCTACAAATATTGGATCAACCTTTAAAGAGAATTATAACTACACTTTTAATTTATTGGATGGCGACATCTTGAGAGTTGGGCTTTGTGGTGACCTTGGATTTAGCGTTGAAGATAGAAAGGAAAATATCAGAAGAGTTGCAGAAGTTGCTAAATTATTTCTTAACCGAAATATTTCTTCTTTGTGCACCTTTATCAGTCCAACAAATGAGATAAGAGATTTAGCAAAAGCAATAATAGGTGAAAAGAACTTTGTTGAAATTTATATTAATACGCCCTTAACTATTTGCGAAAACAGGGATACCAAAGGGCTTTATAAAAAAGTTAGAGCCGGAGAAATAAAAAATTTTACTGGAATAGATGCTGTTTACGAATCGCCAATATCTCCAGATTATATTCTAAATTGTTACGATAATACTGTCCAAGACAGTCTAGATGAAATCAATTCATTCATCGCCTTAAAATTAAAATTACCTGTTAATGGAGACCAATAATAATACAGCACCTTTCTCTTGTGTATATACGCCCAATGTACCTGAATTATTAGCGAAATTGAATTGCTCGCTTGCAATCACGACTTATCAGGCAGGCAAGTTAATCTTTATCTCGCCAAAAGAAGAAGAGTTTTTAATACAATTACCCCGTACTTTTCTCAAACCAATGGGCATTGCATATAATTCAAAAAAAGGCAAATTGGGAATTGCATGCAAAGATACCGTTGAACTTTTTCAAAATTCTCAAGCATTGGCGGATTACTATCCAAATTCACCAAAAAAATATGATGCCTTATTCATGCCTAGGGCAACACTCTATTCTGGAGGGATAGACGTGCATGATTTACGATTCGGAAATCAAGATGAAATATACGGGGTGAATACCTTATTCTCATGTCTTGTAAAGTTTGATTCTAATCATAGCTTTACACCAATCTGGCAACCAAAATTTATATCGAAACTAGTTTCAGAAGATAGATGTCATTTAAACGGGATGGTTTTAGAAAATGGGAAACCTAAATATGTGACTTGTTTTAGTCAGACTGATACAAAACAAGGTTGGAGAGAGAATATTACGAAAACAGGAGCTTTAATTAATGTTGATACAAATGAAATAATCTGTGATGATTTAGCCATGCCCCACTCCCCCATGCTCATAGATAATAATATATTTTTACTACAATCTGCAACGGGTGAATTATTAGAAATTGATCCTAAAACCGGTAAAAAAACGTCAATTATCAACCTTCAAGGTTTTGTAAGAGGAATGTCACAAATTGGAGACTACCTATTCATCGGGTTGTCAAAACTAAGAAAAAACTCAAGTACTTTTGCTCATCTAGAAATCGCGGATAAAGCAAAAGATGCCGGGATTGCAATCGTACATTTACCAACGAAAAGTTTTTGTGGTGAAATTAAATATCGCACAACAGTTGATGAGATTTATGATATTGAAGTTATTCCTGATTTTTTACGTCCTAATATTGTAAACAATCAAATGCCAATTTCTAAATTAGGAATCACTACGCCAAATCAAACATTTTGGGGAATAGCTCCTAAAGCAAAGCTTTAAGAATTATAAACTTTATTGGAGAGATTTGACAATTATATTTTATACTTAAATTTATTTCTTCAATTGTGGATAAATAAATATAATAATCTTGTAACTTTCGAGTTAGTTTAAGCGTCTTTCTAACGATTCAAGACTAAGAAAAAAACGGTATATGAAAAAAACTATTTACTCAAATGATTTACAGCAATTTAAAAATACTGCGGCAAAGATAAATCACCTTATAAGAACTGGTAATTGGGTTGAATTAGCCGAAAATAAAAGAGGTGCCTATAAAGATTCTCTTGTTCGTTTGTTTAATAAATTAAAGAATATTTTCAGCATTCGTTCTTTAAAACGAATTTTAGGAGCTGCCATTATTCTGATTTCAAATCAAGTTAGTGCGCAGGTATTTGGACCAGTTGAAGTGAACCCTTTCAATACTTCAAACAATGGTGCATATATTCATTTACCTACGTTTGTAGACATAGATAATGATGGTGATTTAGATTTGTTAACGACTGATGAAGATGGTTTTTCGTTTATCTACCAAGAAAATATAGGAACCGTAAATTCACCAGATTTTGCTGATCCTATATCCAATCCATTCGGTTTATTGCCGAGTTACTATGTTTATACGCCTAAACATGTCGATTTGGATAATGATGGCGATTATGATATTGTAGCTTCAGGTTACTATGGTATTTTAATTTATTTTGAAAATATTGGTACGCCAGAGTCCCCTAACTTTGATGCAGAAGTTGAAGATCTGTATGACTTGGATTTAGAATTCACCTTTTTGACCGATTTTGTTGATATTGACGGAGATGGTGATTTTGATATGTTTGTTAACCGTGTTGATGTTGATACTTATGATGGAAGTTTTGTTTACTACGAGAACACTGGTACGCCAGAATTAGCAAATTTTGGAGAAGATCTAATTAACCCCTTTGGATTAAATGCAGAAGCTGGATATTTATTTATGTTTGGTGATTTTGCAGATTTAGATTTGGATGGTGATTTAGATTTGATTCGTGCCGAATTTTATGGAGACAGAGCATATTATCATGAAAATATTGGTACAGCAGATAGTCCAAATTTTGCTTTAGGTGATGGTGTTGGTTCACCATTCGGTTTAAGTAGAATTGAGTACGCTGTAGGTGCAACTTTTGCAGATATAGACGGTGATGGAGATCAGGACGTATTTATTTCTGATTATTATGGCGCTTTGCATTACTTTGAAAACATTGAATTCAATCTAGGTATTGGATCGGATAATGATCAATTTAGTTTTGAAGTTTATCCGAACCCATCTTCTGATTTTATAACTATTCAATACGATGCTGATAAGATTGAATTAAAAGAGCTGCAAATAATCAGTATTGAAGGTAAATCGCTCCAAAAAAGAACTTCTGATTTTAAGAGTCCTTTAAATATTTCAAGTTTACCGCTCGGAATATATATCATTCAATTAAAAACTGATGATAAGAAAACTATTCAGAAAGAATTCGTTAAGCACTAAAATTTCACAATGTTTCTAAATAAAATGGTCTCTATTCCTCTCAGTGAAGAAATCTTTTAAAAAAAGCAATTATAAGCAACTCTATCAATGCTTATACGTCTCATAAATGTTGATAGAAAGAATTATTAAATTTTACTTATATTTGATTAATTAAAAAAAACACGATTATGAAAAAATTATCTTCTTTATTTGTTATCCTTTGTTTAGGATTTGTTACAAATATTCAAGCTCAAGAATTGATGAAGGATGGAGTGAAAATAGGAGACTATACAACGACAGGAGATGTCATTGTTGCTGACGTGGTTGTCGGAAACTTTAATCCTGAAGGAACGATAACTGTTGATGGAGAGGCTGTAGGTAATGTAAGTATGGACGGAGAGATTTCTAAAGACGGTGTTGTAGTTGGAAAATTTGAACCGAACGGAAAGATTATGGTCGACGGAGTTGAAGTTGGTTTAATTACTTCTACGGGGAATATCTTTAAAGACGGCGTAGAAATAGGCGTTGCAAAAGCGATCAATCCTAAATTTGCAGCAGCAATTTACTTTTTCGATTTCTTTGATTTTGAATAAAATAATCATATAACATATTTCAAAACAGCTCCAAAAATGGGGCTGTTTTTTTTTGATCAAAACTATTGATCTTTATAAATAATAATTTACAGAAGAGAAATGTGCGTTTTGCGAATTCTTTAATAATTAATCAGCATGAGTATTACCAACGACACATTACATTTTTTAAAGGCCTTAGAAGCGAATAACAATAGAGAATGGTTCAATGAAAATAAGTCGATATTTAAGTCACATGAAGCAAATGCAAAAGCATTTTTTCAAGAAATTGAGAAAGAATTAAATACAATCGACAATATCTCAGGACATAAAGTGTATCGTATCTATCGCGATGTTCGTTTTTCAAAGGATAAAAGCCCTTATAAGAATAGATTTGCAGGAGGTTTTACTCGAGCGACAGCAGCATTAAGAGGCGGGTATTATCTTAATATAGAGCCAGGTAATTCTGGAGTTGGTGGTGGTTTTTATTCACCGAATAAAGAAGATTTACAAAGAATTAGACAAGAGGTAGCCTTCGACCCTACTCCTTTGCAAGCAATACTCAACGAGACTAAGTTTAAGCAGACATTCGGTGAACTTCAAGGTGATGCACTTAAAACGGCTCCTCGTGGATATAATATCGATTCACCAGGAATTGAAATTCTTCAAAAAAAACAATTTATTTTATTTAAGTCGTTTACGGATAAGGAAGTAATATCTCCAGACTTCTTAAAAAATGTAATTATGACCTATTCTGTTTTACGTCCATTTTTCGACTATATGAGTGATGTTTTGACGACTGATGAAAACGGTACGTCAATTCTTTAAACAATTAATTTGCGTCTTGTTTCAATTAATTTATACTTAATTTTATAATTAAAATTTATGTATTTTTACATGCATGGTTTTTGAAGTGTATGTTTCAAATTTCCTACCTAAACTTTAGTTATTTTATTACTAATTATTAATTATTCGATGCCAACCAATTGGTTATTATTAATTCTGTTTATCGCTTTTAACTTGAATTTGTCAGCACAGGATGCTGAACAGATTTTTAATGAAGGGGTTTCATTAAAAACTTCGAGTAAAAAAATCAAAGCGATATTAAAACTAGAAGAAGCACTTGATCATGCTGTTGATGAGAGAAATATTGAAATTCAAATGCGTTGTCATTTAGAATTAGCTGAGCTAAAAAATAATCTAATCTATTATAAAGAGGCTTTAAAACATTATGATCAATTTTCAGATCTCTATCGCAGTGAGATGAATAGTAAAAATAAAAGGTTGACAGATTCAGTTTCGACATTAGAAGGAGAAGTACAAGTGCATATTGCCGAAATTCAAGATAAAACTGAAGAAATCGATTCATTAACAACTGAACAGCTAAAAGCTGAACTTGACATTCAACAATTAGAAATAGACAATCAAAAGCAAGAACTAGCGGCAAAGGATGCTGACAACCGTAAGAATATACTTCTGTTGGGTCTTGCCATGCTTACCATTGTTATTGCCTTCATAGCACGTGGCTATTTCAGAAAAAGAAAAACCAATATAACTTTACAAAATAAAAATTTTGAAATCATTAAAGAACAAGAAAAATCGGAAGGTCTACTATTAAATATACTCCCGAAATCGGTCGCAGAAGAATTGAAAAAATACGGTAAAACGACTTCTAAACTACACGAAGATGTAACAGTAATGTTTACAGATTTTGTTGGTTTTACACAATTTTCAGAAGCGACTACTCCAGAGAATTTAGTAGCTCAAATCGATACTTATTTTAGTGAATTCGATAATATCATGTCGAAACATAAAATCGAAAAAATAAAAACCATTGGCGATGCCTATTTAGCTGTCTGTGGAATTCCCGAAGCGCAAGATGAACATATGAAAAATATGATTTTAGCTGCAAAAGACATTGTTAAATTCGTCAATCAACATGTTAAGGAATTAAAGGCGGCTAACAAACCCTATTTAGAGATTAGAATTGGTTTACATTCAGGACCATTAATTGCAGGTGTTGTAGGGTCTAAAAAATTCGCATACGATGTTTGGGGTGACACTGTTAACATCGCGGCCCGAATGGAACAAGCCGGAGAGAAAGGTGAAATTAATGTCTCAGAAACAATATACGAAAACAGTAAACATCAATTCAATTTTGAATATAGAGGAGAACTTGCAGCGAAAAACAAAGGGGAAATGAAAATGTATTTTGTTTCCTAACTTATTATTTTACAGTACTTAAGATAAATACGTCTTCAGTGTTAATTAAACTCAATTCTTTTAAGCTATCCGATTCAAACAATACTGGTAATTCTGCTAAAGGCGTTCCAACTGGTGCGCCATAATTTACATAATCTTGAAAAGTAATACCTTCAACAACTCTTGGATTATTTGCAGCTCTAAAACGAACTCCACCGCCTTCTTCATCAAAACTAACCTCTACAACAAAGTAGTTATTGTCTTTAATCGCAATATCACTTACATAAGTTTTGTTTACTGCTTTATCAATTAATTTATGCGGTAAAGTGGCAAAATAAATTACGGAATTTAAAGCCTCTTGGTATTTAAAACGTTCCTTTTCTTCAAGCTCTTGTAAAGCTTCATTTATGGTACGTTCAAAACTATCATTAGTCATGCGATCAACCGTCAATTGACCGTTACTTGTGTCGATTTTAGAATAGGTATATTGCGTTCCTTCATTTTCAAAAGTATATTGTACACCTCTAAATACAAACTGATACGCTGCAGAATTGTATAAATCACCACCATGAGCTGTAAAAGCCAAATTAATGATGCTATCTCCTACTGTAATAACTTCTTCTTGTACTTCTTTAGCGGTTTCTGTATTCTCGTCAAGATCTTGAGTTTCTGGATCACAAGCATATAGTAAAGGTATTAATAAGATAGCTATAAATGAATATTTCATAAATCGATTTTTTGGGTATAGACGTTGAATTAACTCGTTAATTACAAATATCGTCAATATTTACTTTCATTTGATATTGCTTTTTCAATAGCTTCTAAATATCCCTTTAATACTTGTAGATGCGGCACTAAATCAGCAATGAATTTCAAGTTGTTAATCTCGTCTAAATATGCAAATGTGTCTGTAATATTTTTTTTAGCTGCCGAATAATCTCCTGCATCGCATAAATCAGCAATTGCCTTGGTGACTTATATAATTACAGCGAAGGAATAATTATCCTTAAAATTGTCGTTATGAATTTGTTCTGTATCAGTCTCGTCACTCCAATTCAAACCTAATGATTTAGTGATTTTAACGGTTTCTTTTTTCACTTCATCAAAATATGATATATTAATTTTAATCTTTTCTTATTCTATAAATTGATATGGATGGTCTAATTGTAAATTTTACAATGGCCATTAGATATAAAGAGCTGAACACTTCCTCCAAACCAAAGGTTACTGAATTGTTCTTTGGGTTTTCTCAGGAATTCCATACAAGGTTTTAAAAATAGAATGATTGATTCAATTCGTAAGCAATTAACGCCAAAGGAACATCTCTCCATGCTTGCCCCAATGGATTAAGAAATTGAATCTCAACAATTGCTGTTTTTGGATTACTGCTCTGACGTGGCGGTAAATTTTGCTTCACTAATTCTAATTTCAAATTTGAACGATCGACTGGCAATAAAGTAATTCTTTTCCAATGATCAACATCATAAGTCACCGCGGTTGAACTGGAGCCTTCGCCATATTTTGGCATACTGATAGCTGTATAGTTTTTCATTTCACCGATATTCACAATCCAATTATTCCCGCCAATAATATTCAATTCAGCTTTCCCATATTGATTCGTGATGAAATGTGATTTTTGAAAAGTATTCGATTCAATACAATTAATTTCTATGTCCCCTAGTGGATTTTGGTCTTGATCGGTAACATGAATTTAATAGACCATTTTTCCTTGATCGAGTACCGTAAGAGAAAGATAAACAAGTAGATATAAAAGGAATATTTTTTTCGTATTGTAGGGGATTTAATAACTATTGCTTATTTAATAAACAATGAACAGGAGATTTGTTACAAAAATTCTATGATTCCCAAGTATATTCGATTCAAAGGCATTAACTTTATTCTATCAAATTATATAATGACACAAGAAAAGGCATTAGCACTTCTAAAATCGGGAGCGAACTTATTTTTAACTGGTTCAGCTGGAGCTGGAAAAACGTATGTGTTAAATCAGTTTATTCAATACCTACAGGATGCAAAAATCCATGTGGCTATAACAGCTTCAACAGGAATTGCTGCGACACATATAAAAGGAAACACTATTCATTCGTGGTCAGGTATTGGAATAAAGCAGATCATTGCGAGTAAGGATTTAGAATATTTAAAGAAAACGAATGTTTACAGAGATCAATTCAATAAAACTAAGGTTTTAATCATTGATGAGATTTCGATGTTACACAAAGATCAACTAAACAGTATACATCAAATTCTTTCCTATTGTAGAGATAATCCCATGGCTTTTGGAGGAATTCAAGTGGTTTTGTGCGGAGATTTTTTCCAATTACCACCAATAGGAAACTATCATGAAACAAGCAAAGATAAATTCGCTTTCATGAGTGACGCATGGGTTTGGGGAGAATTTAAAATCGCGTATCTAACTGATCAATACAGACAATCGGAGAATGAGTTAAACCGAATTCTAGAAGAAATTCGTTCGGGTAAAATCTCACAAAACACTATAGATTCGCTTAACGAAGCCAAAGGCAATACTTTTGAAAAAGAGATTGAGCCAACAAAGTTGTATACACACAATGTAGATGTTGACACGATAAACAATAAATTCCTTGAAAATTTACCAGGAAAAAGGAGATATTTTAAAGCCTTAACAAAAGGGGACAAATCTTTAGTAACCACACTTAAAAAATCAGTATTGACACAAGATAATATGTCTTTAAAGATTGGCGCTAAAGTCATGTTTGTGAAAAATAATAGTGAGAAAAACTATATCAATGGGACTTTAGGTGAGATCATTGATTACTCAACATTAGGTTTTCCAGTAGTTAAAACACTTGAAGGGGATGAAATTACAACGAGTCTTGAGGAATGGTCAATATTGAATGAAGCAGGTCATCCTTTAGCAACCTATCAACAAGTCCCACTTCGATTAGCATGGGCTATTACTGTTCATAAAAGTCAAGGTATGACTTTAGACGCTGCTGAGCTTGATCTTAGCAAAACATTCGAGCGTGGACAGGGTTATGTTGCATTATCAAGACTTCGTGCTTTAGACCGTTTAAAACTGTTAGGATTTAACAATGTTGCATTACAAGTCGACCCGCTTGCATTAAAAGCGGATAGACGTTTTAGAGAATTGTCCCAAATATTAGATGAAGAGACCAATTTAGATGAATTGGATGTAAAACGAAAAGACTTTATCCGCAAATCAGGCGGTCGCGTACTCACTAAATTGCAAAAGGATTAAATATATTTATTCATTACCTCTCCAGAAAGGCGATCGAGATTAAGACGAATAACTTGTAGCAAATAATTCAGTTCTGTCACCTGAATACTTGTTTGTAATAATGCATTCTGCATCAACCTAAAATCATATCCCGAAATTTGACCTTCTTTAAATTGTTCAGCTGTTACTCGATATACACTCTGCATAGTCACTTCATTTTCTTGCGCAAGAATTAATCTATTTTGTGCAGATAGAAAGTTTTGATATAGTGTCAAGATTTGTGCTTTCAAATCCAGTTTTACATTCTCTGTGGTCAACATTGCATTTCCATTTGCAAATTCTGCATTTTTAATTGCTTCATTATCAAATTTATTAGAACTAATTATATAAACGTCTACATTAAGACTTGGAAGCGTTGCTGACTCCGAAGATTCGTTGTTTGTTCGGCAAGAACTTATGATTGCTAGAAGAACAAAAAAAGTTGGTAACAGATTTTTTTTAAACATTAACATTCTATTTGATTTTGTGAGGTTTTACGATATAATCTGGAGCTGGTAAAGTTTTAATACGCAGCATTAATCTGTTCATGACACTTGAGAAAGTTGCCAATTCTAAATCAGAAAACTCATTCGTTAGTAATGCGTTGCTTTGATTAATTGAGTTGTATATGATAGGCGTTAATTCTTTCCCTTTCTCAGTCATCATTACTAAGTGGCATCGCCTGTCATCTTTGTCTTGTTCTCTTTTGAGTAATCCACTTTCGGATAAATAATCGATCGTAAAATTGAAACTTTATCTTTTTGCAAAGCTTCAGCTATTTCACCTTGATTAAGCTTACTTGAATGCTCATTAACAAAAGTTAAAATTCTGAAGTGACGTTCTAAACCATACGGTTTCATTAAGGCAGATAGCGTACTGAAGTAAACTTCTGATATTCTTGCCATTTGGAAACCATATATTTGTAAATCCGTCAAAATATTTAGTTGCATTTTGTAATGGTTACAAATGTAACTAAGTAAAATGGATCTAAATGTAAAAATATGTTATAACAGATATATTTGGTAATCAGCTAACTAGATCGTAATTTTTATCGATCCAAAAGAAAGTACTGCTGTTCCATTATGCATTGCCGGTTGGAATTTTGGAAGAGCTTTTAATATACGTTCCGCTTCTTTTTCAATGAATATATTCTCCGCATCTATAAAATGTCGATATTCAATTCCACCTTGCAGGTTTACAATAAATTCAACAATAACTTCTCCATGAATTTCATTCAGATTTTCATCATAGATGAGGGATTTATTGTTCTTAATTGACTTTTGCAGTTTTTTAGCAGATGCTTTAACGTTCTTACAACCAAGAACGAGAGCTGGTTGATCAGATTTGAAATAAACCCTATTATTATCCGCATTCATTAAATAGGTAGCTTTTAAGACTCCATCATCATATGATTCGTTCAGTTTAATTTCTCCATTTTCAAAATATCGTGTAAGCTCTCCATGCAGCACGTCATTTTTATATGATGCAGACACCTTTAAATTCCCGTTTTTATAAAACCATTTTGAAATACCCTCCTTTTTATTTTCAACGAGTGATAAATTGGAGTAAATGTTTTGATCCTTAAAAAAGTAGGAACGCTCGCAACGGTTCATATCATTGCAAGTGGTTATTGACGAATAATAATGCGTCTCAATATCCGTAGTTATATTCCACTGCTTTGTATAATATATAGTGTCACCAATTGTTTGAGAAACAGCTGTAATTACAGGGAATGTAAGAAAAATAAGTAGTAGAAATTTTATGACGGAAAATGATTTTCGGGTCGAATCTTTAGTTGTCATTCAGAATTAAAATAATATAAAAAGTAAATTTACTATTCTACGAAGAAAATAGTAAAGTACTTTTGAAATTTAAAAAAAACGAATTTTATTCTTCTTCACTATCAGTAGCATCTTCTTCAGCTTCAACTACAGGTTTATCAACTGCAATTTTAACATTGAAAGCGCTTAAGCCTCTAGGACCTCTCTCTAGTTCAAAATTAACTTTATCACCTTCAGCAATTTCTGGATATGCATTGTTAATGTGAACAAAGTATTTATCTTGAGAGTTTGCATCGTTAATGAATCCAAACCCTTTTTCTGAATTAAAAAATGCAATGGAACCAATCAATTCTGGATCTTCATCTGCTTTTTCTCTTCTTGGAATTCCGATTTCAATACTTTTAGCATTGATTTTTTTCTTTTTAGATAAATCTGGCGGACTATCTACTAAGTTTCCATTTTCATCAACGTACGCTAGCATACTTTCAAAGTCACCACCGTCTGAGTTTGCTTTACGCTCCTCTTTCTTTAACAACTTGTCTTTTCGCTTCTTAAGTCGTTTTTTTTCTTTTTCTTTTTTACTAAAGGTTTCCTGGGATCTTGCCATTCTTTTTTTTAAATGTAATTTATTAAGTGTTCAACATTTGACGATACGTTAGAATGCAACTTGAATAAAGGGAACTTAAAAAATGGTTCAATTGACTCTTCTGTTTATAAAAGTTTTCACCTTAAAAACACTTTTGGTTGCATTTAATACCGAATGATAATGCAAATATAGGCTTTATTAATTAGAATAAAAAAATATTAATGAATTGAATTAGTTCTCATAAATCGCATTAACACGCAACTATAGATTATTTACTCCCTCTAAATTTCTGTGGATTATGTCTTGTTATTAGATCAAATTCTTCTTCACTTAAATACGATTTCAATTGAAGGAAGATATCTTTATCTGCTTTTTGACTTCGTACAACATAGAAATCTGAACCGAAAAGGACTTTGGTTCTTAATATTTCTTTCGTTACGTAAGTCGGCTTATTCGATGAGTTGTTTTCGTATGATGAGGCTTTAGAAATAGTTTGCTTCAGCAAAGGGAAGAACGAAGGTTTACTGACGAGATAACTAATATCAGCGTAAAAATTGTCATAGTGAATCATCATACTGCAACATATTGAATACCAATCTGTATATTTCCATAAATGCTCATATCTTCTCCAAGGAATTTCGTTTTGATCTTCGACTTTCAAATTAATGGCAGCAACACCTTTTGTCATGAGTTGCTGCGCATAAATATCCCTATCTCTTTCAAGATATTTAGCCCATTCTTCTGCCCCACCAAAGTGAGCAAATGATATTTTTAATTGAGACAGATTCGTTTTCAATTCGGTTTCTTGGTTTTCAAATCCAAATATTTTTTTTAAATCTTGATTCTTAGTTTTTGAAATAAGAATCCTTAATAATGGCTCTTCTAAAAGGCATAGATAGTTTAACGGATGTGTAAAATTAATTTGAAAATCGACATTTTTTGTTTCTGGAAAAAGTAATGGTTTCATCTCATTACTGCCAAAGCTTTCATTAAATACAGGGTGATACATCCAATCTTTTTGCAATTTTCCTCTATAATAAATAGAGCCTTTTATGCCGTGTGAAATAATTGGAAGGTTATTTTCGGTCGCATATTTCCACAAAACCAATAACCTTTCATCAAATGGAAAATATCCTAGTGCAGGATAGATTTTAAATCCTGCAAAACCTTTGTTTTCGATGAATTCTTTAATTAAACAATCTTTTAATACAATTTTGTCATCACGAATTTCATAATCAAAGAATGTTTTGCCTTCCATAGTTATCCTTCTGGGATCTATAAAAATAAAAGCATGAAATTCATCTTTATCATTCAGTTTTTCTAATTCTAATAATTGATTTCTAAAATTATACTTAGGTTTAATTTGACCAGCTTCCATAAAAGCCATATCCATTGACAATAAATAAAAATGAGTTCCTATTGGGTATTGATGTTTTAACTTGTTTGCAATACCACCTTGTTTCTTGTAGATCGCAAATCGAGCCATCATTAAATATCGGCCAAGTAGTTGCTTGATCTCAGAGCTTGGAAGAAGATGAAAAAAACGCCAAATTAAATTGAGAAGATACAGTGAAATTTTTCTAACGCTTGGCACTACAAGTACAAAAATGAAAGCCAGGATTACCCCTAACCAATGTGGTAACCAATTTGGTCTAACAATTAATAAACGGTATTCATATAACCAATCTCTCGCAATAACAACTCTTTGAGACCAATCTAAATCAACCACTGGTAAATTTGTAACTAGCAAATTAAATAAGGTCAAAAAAGCTACAAGACCAATGTAAAAAACAACAATGAATAATACTGCTTTTAATAAAGTAACACGATAAATAAACCTTAACGCTTGATACTTGATTCGTCTAATTTTTCTATAAAAAGGCTTAAATTGCTTTTCTTTCAGAAGGTTAATAAAGATGTAAATTCTAACGAATGTAGGCAAATGAATTAAATAATAGAAAGGCCAAGGAATAATTGTTTTCGCTAAATACGGTGGAACATAATTATGGGTAAACACATGACTATGAGCATTTGTTATAGGCGGTTTTGGATCTAGATTTTTCATAAAACTGAGTTAAAGATATTATTTACAACCTATTAACTGTGTTTTATAACAAGAATTCTGTTTTTAATTGATTTACTTTTTTTGGAGCGTTCCACAATTCGAAATATTTAACAGCTTCTAATAAATGATTCTTTCCTTCAAATGGTGCGTTGTATTTAAGATATAATCTGCCAATTTTTTCATTATAAGAAGCAACTACTGGAATGAAATTCTCTTTTTTGGCGGCATGAATAGCATCTAATAAAAATTTTATTGCCAATTCTGAATCTTGTTTACAATCTGCTTTTAGTCCTTTAATCAATAAAGCGATATGGTGGAAATTAGGATTGTTATTCTTTATAATTGGTTTTAAAATGTGAAATAATTTTGCTAACCTTTTTAAAGTTTCTTTTTTTGGATGCCCGTTTGCGTATAATTCATGCGCACCAATCGCACTATAAACCAGTTGATTGATTTCAATTGCGCGAACAGTTCTTAAATCTTTATTTTCAAGATTATTGAGTAATAAAGGAATGGCGTTTATGTCACGCATTAAAACTGCGTATTGTATTTGAAAGATTGAATTTGTAAACACCATCGGTTGAAACTCGTTCGTTTCATCAATAGGCAAATAATTTATTTTTACCTGTTCTGATTGCACGGAATTTAGAGAAACAACGATATTTTTTAATTCATCCAAGTTTTCATAGAAGTACTTATTATTCGTTCGCTTTAAAAAATACAGGTAATTATTTATTAGACTGATTAATGATTTTAAATCCGTTCCGACAATAAGGTGTAACTCTGATAATATTAAGGTTGAGTACATCGCTAAATGATAATTACCTATCACCTGCGCATGATAGTAATTCATTTGCAAAGGTTTAATCGTGTCTTTTATTCTACCGAATAGTAAACTATAAACAGCGAAAAACCTGAATTGGGCTTCTGTTTTAAGTGAAGGATCTTTAAAGTTCAAGACCATTTCGTTTGCAGTCTTGAAATATTTATTCGATAATTCAACGTTCCGTAAACCAAAGGCTAAAATTTTACCATATCCAACTATACCAAAATACGAATTAGATGAAACACCATTTGACAGTGTTAATTCCAAACTTTTAAAAAAGTTGTAGGCTATAGCTTTCTTATTCCTAATGTAACAGATATCCCCCAAGGATAATAACAGTTCTTGAGCTAAAACCTCTTCTTCTTTAGGTATTTTAGGGTCACTTAAAACTTTATTCAAATTCCTTCTAACTAACTGAAAGTTAACTTGAAATAATTTTAAATATAGGTGGAAGTAAGTTATATTAGATATCAGGTTTATTTTCAAAGCTTTCAAAGCTAAAACACCGCTTCTCCATGATGAATTTAAATCTGATACTATATTATACATCTTAATAAACTCACCGTGTACTGTTGCTTTTTCAATATTGGACTCTGCGTATTTTAAAGCAAATTCTAAATGTTTGACAGCATTTACCAGGTCGTTTTTTAAATATGATGTTCTTCCTGCCAATAAATATAAATTATAGATTTCTTCTTGTTCCCATTCAAGAAGGTTAAGCTTGACTAAACGCAAAGCATTTTCAAAATATACTAAAGCTGAATTATAAGCCGTATTTTTCAAAGCTTTCTTTCCGGCGTCTATATTTAAGTGGGCTAATTTTTTATTCGTGATTCCTTTGCCTATATATCTATTTGAATGATTAAATTGATAAACAATCTCGTATATATTCTTTGAAACAGCTGCATTAGCTAAAGCTGACAAATAGGATTGGCCCAATCTAAAATGTGCACGCTCTCTTTTTTCATTGTCTAATGCCTGATATGCTGAGTATTGATATATTTTATGTGAAAACTTGAGATAGTTATTGTCCGATGCTTGATCATCTTTATTTATTAGGATACCCTTCCCCATAAAATAGCTAATGGCATCATGTATCTTAACCAAGGGCACGTCAATTATTTGTTGTAAAGTAAAAATGCTGAACTTGTTTCCAATAACTGCTGCAGTGGACAAAACTTCTCTAGTTTCTGCAGGCAAGGAGTCTAATTTCTTTTTCAAGAAGCAATAAATGTCGGAACTTGCATTTATCTTTTTAAGAGCAGTTATATTGTACTTATATTGAGCTTGCTCTTCTACAAATACAAGCAATTCAATTTCCATAAAATATTGAATTGCTTCATTGATAAAAAATGGATTCCCAGCAGTAAATTGGAATAAAAGTTCTGACAGGATTAATTTTGATTCATCTTCAATATTGTAGTTTTTATTACAATAATTTTCAATGTCATTTGTATTTAATCCAGAGAGCTTAATTTCCGTTTGAAGGTAATTGTTAGATGTTAGCGGTTTTTCAAAATTTCTTAATAATAAATTTGGCGTTTCATACTCGTCAGATCTAAATGATAGAACCCAAATTATATTTGATATACCATTATCTTGTAAACAATTCTTTATGAAGTTTATCGATCCTTTATCAATATGTTGAGCATCATCTATAGAGAAGAATATTTGTTTTGAAAGTCCAGATAGTTCCTTTAATAGGTTGACTATGATCTCTGTAAAATTCTCATTAAATTCAATATAAGTATTGGATGTTTGACGATCATCAATTTCTAATAAATCTTTCAATTCGGGTAGTAAGTCAGCTATAAAAGGTATCGCCGACCCATAATTTTCAAAAATAAAATTTTTAACAATCTTAGCTAAACCATTTTCCTGCTTCCATTCATAAATTAATTGATCTAAACAATCAATTAATGCACAGCTTTCAAAATTAGTATTGCCTCTATGATTTTCTGATTTTAGACGAATTACATTTTGATCTTCAAATTGATCTAAAAAGTTATTGATGAATTCTGATTTACCTACGCCCGCATTACCATGAATAAGAATTAGTTTGCTTTTCTTTTTATTGGACGTAACAAATTGCTCCAATTGCTCTAATTCTGGATCACGTCCGAATAACAGAGCTTTCTCAGGATCTTTAAGTTTAAGTTGAATAGACAATGGGTTAATGTTTTGAAAAGTTTTGAATTCGAATGAAGATAGATTAAAAATCTTGGATATCATTCAAATTTTCGACGAATCAATTAAAACCAAAGAGCGGTTTTATATTTTGGAGTATTAATTAATTTCCAAAAGAGATAATTAGCCATGTATAGCGTTATTAGTGCCGTAATTCACAATGATTTCTGCTTCATAATCAAGCCAAGCTTGCCAACGTTTGTCAACATCAATATTTTCCGCATATTTTCTTGCAAATCCTATAAAAATAGTGTAATGCCCTGCTTCACTTTCCATTAAGTCACGATAGAATTTTGCCAGTGCGTTATTGGGTAAATTTTCAGATAACACTTTAAATCTTTCACAACTCCTAGCTTCTATCATTGCCGAAAAAAGCAATCTATCTATAAACGATTCATGTCTAGATTTTCCTTTACTCATAAACTTGTAAAGCTTAGATACATAATCATCTACCCCTTCTCTACCTAGAATATTTCCACGTTCTTTAATCAATTCATGGACTTGACCAAAATGTTCTAATTCTTCTTTCGCTATCTCTAATAAAGCGTCTACCATTTCCGTTCTTTCGGGGTTCTGAATAATTAAAGTAATTGCATTCGTAGCCGCCTTCTGCTCGCACCAAGCATGATCCGTTAAAATTTCATCAATATTACTCTCTACAATATTAACCCATCTAGGGTCTGTAGGTAACTTTAGTCCTAGCATTTATTTTTTTTATCCAAAAATATACATTTATGATGTGAGAGAAAAAAAAATGCCCACTAAACATTGAATTCGTTAATTTTGGCGTCTAATATTTTAATTTATGCAGTTTGATCCTTTTAAAACTAAATTACCGATTACAGAAGTTATTGTAGATTTAAAAGCAAAATTAGCAGAGGTTAATACCGTCATTCTTGAAGCTCCACCTGGCGCTGGAAAAAGCACTTTGATTCCACTTATTTTAAAGGATGAGCCTTGGTTAAAGGATAAGAAAATATTAATGCTAGAACCGAGAAGATTAGCGGTGAAAACAATCGCCGAGAGAATGTCTAGTTTATTGGGTGAAGAGGTTAGTAATACAATTGGATATAGAATAAGATTTGAATCTAGATCTAATGAGAATACTAAAGTTGAAATAATTACTGAAGGTATTCTGACTCGAATGTTGCAAAATGATAATGCACTCGAAAATATTGGATTAATTATTTTTGATGAATTTCATGAACGAAATATTCATTCTGATCTTGCATTGGCTTTAACAAGAGAATCACAAAATATATTAAGACCAGACTTGAAAATATTGGTGATGTCAGCAACCTTAAATACTGACGAATTAACGGCACAATTAGAAGCTCCATTAATTTCAAGTAAGGGACGAGAATATCCTATTACTGTTAACTATGAAACTGATTATCCATTAGAGTCTATTGCTGAAAGTGCTGCATTCCTCGCTAAAAAAGTTCTCAATATTGAACAAGAAGGAGATATTTTAATATTTTTACCTGGAGAACGAGAGATAAAACGTTGTGTTGAAGTTTTAAAGTCTTTTAAAATGGATATAGTTATTCGTGAATTATTTGGGCGATTAACTTTGAATAAACAACGTGCTGCAATTTTAAAAGATCGGAACAATAAGCGGAAGGTTGTTGTAGCAACATCAATCGCTGAAACTAGTTTAACTATTGAAGGAATTAAAATAGTAATTGATTCGGGATATACCAGAACAGCTGAGTTTGATTCAAAAACTGGACTTTCAGGTCTTAAAACCAAGCAAATAACAAAAGATATCGCGGATCAACGTGCAGGAAGGGCGGGTCGGTTAGGTCCAGGAATAGCTTATCGAATGTGGTCTTTAAGTACTCAATATAAATTAAATCTACATAGACTATCAGAAATATTAATTGCAGATTTGGCACCTTTAAAGCTGGATCTAGTTAAATGGGGAATACAAAATGTGAATGACTTATTTTGGTTGGATCCCCCACCCGACCATGCATTGAATATGGCTAGTGAATTGCTTGAATCGATTGATGCTGTAGAAAACAATAAAATCACCGACCATGGAGTTCTAATACAAAAACTACCAACACATCCTCGGATTGCGCATTTATTAATAGTGGCAGAATCATTAGATTTAATTCATTTAGCAACAGATATCGCAGCGTTATTAGATGAACGTGACCCATTAAAGAATAATCCTGGTATTGACATTTCATACCGAATTGAAGCATTACGTAGACATCGGAAATCGAAAAGTTTGACGGGGAAGTTTAAACAAATTGAACGATTAGCAAAACAATATCGCAGTTTATTCAACCTTGAAGAGTCGAATGATAGTTTCGATCCCTTTGATGCTGGCATTTTATTAATACATGCTTATCCCGAACGTATCGCATTTGCAAGACCAGGAAATAATGCTCAATTCCAATTGGCAAATGGTAAATACGTATCAATTGGCCATAAGGATAGCTTAGCTTTTGAGCCGTGGTTAGCAATCGCGCATATGAATGATCGTGAAAAATCCGGTTCAGTTTTTTTAGCAGCGCCTTTAAACCCGATGGATTTGAGACCTTTTTTGAAAGAAATTGAATCTTATAAATGGGACGCTGATGATGGAGGAATAATCGCGGAACGAGAAACAAGAATAGGCTCAATAGTTCTAAAGAAAACACCAATTCGAGAATTGGATGAGGAAAAAATAAGACAATTACTTATGAATGTTTTAACAAAGGATGGAAAACATCTATTAAACTTTGATCATCGAACAATGCAGTTATTAAACCGCGTTATTACGATTCAAAAATGGTTTCCAAATGACAATTGGCCTAATTATAGTTTATCGCATATACTATCGAACTGTTCAGTCTGGCTTAGTCCTTATTTAAATGATATTACTTCAACATCTGACTTAAAAAAGTTAAATCTATACGAGATACTCTTTTATAATTTATCGACTGAGCAACAACAAAAATTAAATAAAATAGTTCCTGAAAAAATTGAACTATTTAATAATCAAACAGCAGAACTTGTATACCAAGAAAATGGATACACCCCTGTTCTACCAATTAAAATTCAATCCATTTTTGGATTAGCAGAAACCCCGAGTATTAATGATGGTAATGTCAAAGTCTTATTACACATTCTTTCACCAGGTTTTAAGCCAGTTCAAATCACATCCGATTTACCCAGTTTTTGGAAAAATACTTATAGTGAAGTTCGAAAAGAATTACGCATACGCTATAAAAAGCATTATTGGCCAGAAAATCCTTTTGACCGCGAGAAATAAATTAAAATATACTTTTTCTAATTGGATCTAAAAGATATTCTAATCCATTACATTTAATTTCGTACATAGAACCTAAAAGTGCTCCTATTTTACCAGGAGGAAAACCTTTACTGTGATACCAGACCAAATAAAACTCAGGTAAATCACAGACTTTACGCCCTTTATATTTGCCAAAAGGCATAACCGTTGTGACAAGTTCTATCATATGTTGTCGTTGTTGCTCTTGAGTAAACATAATTGCTAAAAAAATAATTTCCACAATGTAGATATAGAAAGATACCTACTTTTTCGTAAAGTTACATTATATTTGCAACAAATAAGAGGTCTAATAAATTTCAAATCCATGCGTTTAGCTCAATTAGCGAGAAAAGTAAAGATTACCCCGAATGAAATAAAAACTTTCTTAGAAAACAAATTCGAAGTTAGTATTGAAAATGATCCTAACCTCAAATTAGAAGATAAACATATTGATTCTGTAATGGAACATTATGAGATAGTTGAGGAAAAGGTTTTACCTGAAGTTCACGAAGAAGTAGCACAAACAATAGCCACAATTGAGCCTGAAGTAATAGCAGAGCGGATTGTTGAGCAGTCTGAGATTATAACAGAACAAACCATTCAAGATGAGATATCTGAAGCACCTCTATTAGAAGACGAGAAATCAACTGAGGATTTAGTTGTTGAAGATGCCTTAAATGATTTAGAAGAATTAACTGAAGAGTCGGAGAATGAAGCTAAGGATGAAGTAGATTACTTCACAGAACGTCCAGTTGATCCGAATGCTGAATTAATTAAAACCCCAAAGATTGTTTTGGACGGTTTAAAAGTATTAGGAAAAATAGATCTGCCTGAAACTGAAAAGGATGTTCAAAAATTAGTAGAAGAATCAAAAGAAACAATAACAACGGTTGTTAGTGAATCAACAGACACAATTGGCGAGCTTGAAGCTTCTATGGAATCTATGGTTCAAGACATTAAGCCTGTTTCAGCTAAGTCAAATGAGAACACGAATGCTGTAAGGTCTGACGAGGAAGAAGAAAATGAGTTTAAAAATGAGCGAGGCGTATACCGTTTCTCAGAACAACAAAGAGCAAACAGAAAAAATAAAATTCATTTAATTGAAGAAAAACGTAGACTTCAAGCTTTAAAAGAAAAGAAGAAAAAACATTACGAAGCTAAACACAAGGTTGTAAAAACAACGACTAAAACTTTAGCGACGAAGTCTATTGTTGATCAACCAAAAGTTGTTAAAAAACCAAAGGTCAATAAAAAGGCAGTTGTAAAAGAAAAGCCAAAATCAATATGGGGTCGTTTAATGAATTGGCTGAATGATTAATTTACGATGCTAAGAATTGAGCAATGGTCTTTATTAATTGCGCATTTAATTCTTCATCGCTAATTTTGTTATCTTGTAAAGTGAAATTTTTATTAAATTCAGGCAGACTGTAATTCGCTTGAATATTACCGCCAGCATATTTCAATAGTTTTTCGGCGTATTCTGCCGCTTTTACTGCTGCCCCTTTACCTGTTGAAGTACTCATCAATAGAATATCTTTTCCATCTAAATATTTCACTCCTGATCTTGATAACCAATCTAAAATATTTTTAAAAAAAGCAGGAATTGACCCATTATGTTCAGGTGTAGAGATAATGATTTTATCGTATAAATTGATAATGGTCAACAAGTCTTTTACTCCTTTTGGTTGTTTAATTTCATTCTCTAAATCAACACTAAATAAAGGAAAATCAAAATCAATTAAATTGACGTACTTAGTTTCTGATTCTACCAGTGATAAAGTATATTTAACTAAAGAAGAATTAATTGACTGACTACTGTTACTTCCGGAAAATGCTAGTATTTTTTTCATATATAAAAAAAGGCGCTTTGTTGAAACAAAGCGCCTTAATATTTTGTTAGAATTTAAGTTCTTATTGAACAGAAATTTTACGAGTAACAACTGTTCCTTCAACTTCAACAGCAACTAAGTATATACCAGCAGCCAAGTTATTTAAAGATACAGTAGTAGTACCAGCTTGTAAAATCATGTTTTCAGTTTGAACTGTTTGTCCTGAAATATTGATAATGTTTAAGTTTGCGTTATTTGAAGATGCAACAGCATTATTAACAATCACTAATTGACCATTCGCAACATATACATTTTCTAATAAAGAACCGAAATCCTCAATTCCAGCATCAGATGGTGCAGGAAGTACAGCGTTAACACAATCAGTATTGTTAGTAACGTCATCGTCATTAGAAATCATGTCATCACCTCTGAATGAAGCAACACCTTCACCAAATACAATAGCACAAATTTCAATAGTCATATCTAATTCAGCCCATGGAATTTCACTAGGTACGTTTAAAGTTGCACCAGGTGCGAAATCTTCAGCTAATATTGTTCCACTAACACCGTCTGGTACTAAAACAATACTAAAAACTGCTCCATCAACTAAGTAACCATACCATAATGTATCTCCTGCAGCAATTGTTGTTGTTCCAACATTTTCAATTGTGTAAGTACCTAAAAACGGTTGATCATCTGTAGTTTCTCCAGTTGTATAGTTATCGTAACTAACTGCAAAATCATTTTGCGCTTGTGCTGCGAAAGTTAATAAAGCAGCAGCTGCTAAAGTGTAAATTTTTTTCATGTTTTTTTGTTTTATAATTTGTAACAAATATAATCAAAAAAACATTCGAATTTACTGAAAGCTAGCTAAAGATTATGTAATTATTAAATTTCGTATGTTAATAAGAGAAGCTTTTGACTTGCTTAAAATCAAGTTTTAAGCTCTTATTCTTTGATGGAATAGTTGTAAGCTGCGAATTTTCCTAACCTCCCTGTGAATACAATATAGGTTTCTGAAACGCCTATTGAAAAATATGGTTCATTGGTAAATAGTTGCCATTTTTCACCTTTATCAAGGGTATAATAAGTTCCTAGGCGACCTGTTGTGACTTGTAATTTACCGTTAAGATTAGATACTATTGAGGAGCAATATCCCGGTAGACCGTTACTTCTATTTATCCATGTTTCACCGCCATCTTTTGTATAGTAGCAAATTTTATTTGAGTAGGTTGTATCAATATAGCTACCCCCTATTATTATTCCTTCATTTTCATTCCAAAAGTCTATCGAAAAAACACCAAAGTTTTCACCTGATTTCATAGGTGTATTCAAAGCAATCCATGATTCTCCTTGATCAGTACTTTTAAATAGTCGTGCAGTTTTACTTCCTCCTGTCCCAAAATAGACTATAGAGTCGTTTATGCATTTAATTGTTGTGCCACTTGCTGCAAAGCCAACCTCATTGTTTAATAATTTAGGCATTTCTAAATTTTCCGGAGTAAACCAATCTTTTCCGCCGTTAGTTGTTTTAGAAATAAAAAATTTACCTTGAATAGGGTCTCCCATTACAATTCCTATTGAATCATTCCAAAAATCCATTGAATTTAAAAAAACACCATTAGTATCAAGTCTAACTTTCTGACCATGTTCAAGGTCCATAGATACAATTTTTCCAGCTTTACCGGAATTCATAAAAATACAATCTAAAAAGTCGAAACAATATAAATCTCTATAATCTTCATCCGATAATCCCAATCCATTTCCAGGTAATGAATCATTTAATATTTTAAAGTTTATCCTGGCTTCAACACCGCCTGTAATAGTATAATCATCTTTAACAAAAACCGCACGTGTATCACCTTTTAAGATGTTGTCCATTTTAAAAAGTTCCTTCTTTACAAGAGATGATTGTGCTTGCGCAAAAACAACGTTTAGAATGAAAGAAACAATAAGTATTAACTTAGAAAAGCTTAGTTTGATCATCTGAATCCTCATCTTTAATTGGTTTAGCTTTTTTTGGCTTGTTTTCAATCGTTAAATCCCATTCAACTTGATTGTCTTGAATTTCCTCGGAGTGTTCTTTATCCTCTGTTTTATTAGATTCCTTCTGATTATTTTCATCATCTAATTCTTCTAATTCACCTTCAGGTCCAGCAACAGGATGATTAAGCAATACTTCCTTAACTTTTAGTTTAGTCAATTGATTCCCTTGTGTTTTCATTCCTTTCACTTCAATAAAATCTTCCAGATTAACTAACGTATCGTCTAAATTCTTAGTCTCTTTAAGTCTTTTATTATAAGAGATTGTTATTTCAGGAGATTTAGCAGTTGAAACAACACTTAGAAGTGATCCTTCATTTTCAGAAATAAATGATATCTTCTTGTCCGATTTAATATCTACGGTAAATCTTTTTACAAAATATAAATCCTTTTCTCCATCATAGTACACAACACTTATAGGTCTTTCAGGTCTCCACTTTTCTATGTGAATTAAATCGTCAGAAAACCTATTCGAAATATCAAAATTTGTTAGACGTAATTCACCTGAACTATAAATTGTGAGGAGTTTATCATCACCTTTAAATCGTCCTAAGAAGCGACCTCGATCATCCACATTTAAACGAGAAACAACATTGTCCCACCAAATTTTACGAGCTGCCAAAGTAGACTCTCCGACTTCTTTCTGAACTATTTTAGAAACGATTTCTTTAGTTGCTATATTTCCAGCGGATTCTCTACCTTTTATTAGAAGTTCACCAAAATCAATATCAAAACGAACTTTCTTTAAGTGCGGTCGAGGCCTTAATTGAACATTTACAATCTCTCTTTCACCATTTGGATGAATAGAGAAATAATAAACCATTGATCCTTTTTTATTTTTTATTAAAGAGTATTCCTTATCCCTTGTTATACTTTTAACAGCGAACCTCTTCATCATCGTCGGTCCACCCTCTGGCCCACTTCTATATATTAAGTGATAAATCGTTCTGGTATCACCAGCTTTCCATATGGCCGTGTGAATAATTCCCTTGCCAACAAATTTCTTATCACTTATTCGAGTGACCATCATCTTACCGGTCTTGAAAAATATTATAACATCATCTATATCACTACATTCTGCTACAAATTCATCCTTTTTCAATCCCCAACCAATAAAGCCTTCACTTTTATTAACGTATAATTTTTTATTGGCAACGATAACCTTTTTAGCCGAGATATTATCAAACTGTTTTAGTTCAGTTCTTCTCTCTTTACCTTCGCCAAAACGCTTTTTTATATCTTTAAAATAGTCAATCGCAAAGTCTATGAGATGCTCCAGATGATTTTTGATTAATTTCATTTCATCCTCAAGAGCAGCAATTTGTTTATCAGCCTTATCCGCATCGTGTTTCGTGATACGTCTCATTCTGATTTCTAACAATCTTTTCACATCCTCATCTGTCACATCCTGTAAAAGATGTTTTATGTGGGGTTTTAATTTTTTATGTGTGAGAACTATAGCTTCGTCATAAGTTTTTCCGTCAAAATCAATATAAATCTTTTGCTCAATAAATATTTTTTCTAGCGAGGTATAATGCCATGCTGTTTCCAACTCGGACAACTTAATTTCAAGCTCTCTCTTTAATAATGAAACACTTAAGTTTGTATTGATTTTAAGTATCTCATTAACACTGATAAAATGAGGTTTATTATCGAGTATAACCGAAGTGTTTGGAGAAATAGACATTTCACAATTTGTAAATGCATATAGCGCATCCATTGTTCTGTCTGGAGAAACCCCTGTTGCCAAATAGATCAAGATCTCAACTTCAGCGGCTGTATTGTCCTCTATTTTCTTAATTTTAATTTGCCCTTTATCATTGGCTTTTAAAATAGAATCGATTAAAGATGATGTTGTTGTTCCAAAAGGAATTTCAACTATTTTAATCGTTTTCGTGTCTACTTTCTCAATTTTTGCTCTAACCCTAACTTTCCCCCCACGTTTACCTTCATTGTAATTCGTGCAATCAGCCATTCCTCCATTCAAAAAGTCCGGTAAAATATTGACAGATTTACCACGCAGAATGTCGATAGAAGCATCGATTAATTCATTAAAATTATGAGGTAGTATTTTACACGCCATTCCAACAGCAATCCCTTCAGCTCCTTGAGCTAATAATAATGGGAATTTAACGGGTAAAAGAACGGGTTCTTTATTTCTACCATCATATGACGGTAACCAATCTGTTGTTTTTGCATTAAAAACAACATGATTCGCAAATTTTGACAATCTTGCTTCAATATATCTGGGTGCAGCTGCAGAATCCCCCGTAAGTGTATTCCCCCAGTTACCCTGCATATCTATTAGCAGTTCTTTTTGTCCAACTTGAACCAAAGCATCTCCTATTGAAGCATCACCATGCGGGTGATATTTCATTGTATTACCGATGATGTTTGCAACCTTATTGTAACGCCCATCATCCATTTCCTTCATGGAATGTAGAATTCTTCTCTGAACAGGTTTCAATCCATCCAATAAAGCTGGAATGGCCCGTTCAAGTATTACGTAAGAAGCATAATCTAGAAACCATTCCTTGTACATACCTGACAAAGGAACAATTTGACCAGATTCATCTTGACCGTTTTGATTACCTTCAAAACCATCAGATTCATTCATGTTTTCTTCGTTCAAATTTTCTTGATCTTCTGCCATTCTTGTTTTTCTACGACTAACAAAAATAAATAGAACAAATGTATTTCACTAGCTCTACTCACCTTAGTTATTAACATATTCTATTTAGTTATTATTGATTTATTCAAAGCGCGATCTTTTAAATTAATTAACCTCCTCACAATATTCAAAACTATTGATTACAGAATCGTCATCCGTATTGTGAATCCCCAAAAAGAAACAGTAATTATTAGACACTACTGCTGGAAATTCGATAATACCATCGTAACTGCCATCTGTCCCAATCGAAAGTTTTTCAAAAACCCAATCACCATTAGCTTTTTTTGACGCTACATTAATAAAGGACCCCTTAAGTGAAGGTGTTTTATTCTCAGGAATTTCATATTCAAACCGCACTATAGGACTCCCAAAATCATTAATATATTTGACTGATTTCAGAACATTAAACCATACACCTTGTGAATAGTCCTTGTCAAAAATATTGGTGTTGAGCCGATTGATTTCATCATTTTTTTTAAGACATGAAGTAAATAAAAAAAAGGATAAAATAACGAATGAACCTAATTTCATAGTTTAAATATTAATTGCCCTCCAAAGGGACTAATGCTATAAGATATACGATCTTCAAACGGGCTGGTTTCTTTGAAAAATGGTTCGTCATTGTGTTTTCTTAATCGAAACCCAGAATAAATTGTTCCAGCTACTAAAACGGTCGTTATACCACCAGAAATATAATATGCAACTCTGTTTCTATTATATCGCTGTGATAAATCATTTATATCGGCTTTAATTTCTTCAACTTCCGAAATACTAAAACTGGCGTGATATTTTTCAATATTGGTACGAATACTCTTTTGCAATCCATACGTTTTTAGCATAATGCCTGCCGTAGTTAAGGAACCTGCCAAAGAAAGAGTAATTGGTAAAGTAAATTCTTTATGAAATTTCATCCTATAAATCTTATAATCCGACTCGTACCTCTTGTAATCATTCGATCGGACTAGTGTAATTGCATTTAAAGTAGTTTCATTTGTTTGGATGTCGAATTTAATTTCTTTAACATCATATCCACTTGACCATATTTTTGCTTTGTAACTTCCAGTAGGTAATGAATCTTTGTGTTTTTTTAATAGTAATGTATCATTGATAAGTATTTCATAATATCCATTATCTTGATCAACATAAAAAATAGCCAGCCCTTTATTTTGACCATAGACCATAAATGGAAGAAGTGCAATCAGGAAAAAGAAAATTTTATTCATTTTATTCACGTATAAGTTCGTTGCAGTTCTAGCTTACTACTTCATCAAATTTAAGGTTATTGATAATAAATTCTTGCCTGTCTTGCGTATTTTTCCCCATATAGAAGGTTAGAATATCCTCGATTTTCGAATCTTGCCCTATTAAAACAGGATCAAGTCGAATATCCTCACCGATGAAATTCTTGAATTCATCAGGAGAAATCTCTCCAAGCCCTTTAAATCGAGTTATCTCTGCGTTTACGCCAAGCTTCTCTAAGGCGTCTATTCTTTCATCTTCAGAGTAACAATAAATTGTTTCTTTCTTGTTTCTTACTCGAAATAGTGGTGTTTGTAAAATGAAAACATGCCCTTTTCGAACAAGTTCAGGAAAAAACTGAAGAAAAAACGTCAATAATAAAAGTCTAATATGCATTCCGTCAACATCAGCATCGGTAGCAATTACAACGTTTTTATAACGTAAATCATCTATACTGTCTTCAATATTCAATGCAGCTTGTAACAAGTTAAATTCTTCATTTTCATAAACAATTTTTTTAGTGAGCCCAAAACAATTTAAAGGCTTTCCTCTCAAACTGAACACCGCTTGCGTTTCAACCTTTCTAGATTTAGTTATTGATCCACTTGCTGAATCACCCTCGGTAATAAATAGCGTTGTTTGATCCATTTTATCTCCCTTTTTATCATCAAAATGGATCCGACAATCTCTTAATTTTTTATTGTGCAAACTTGATTTCTTTGCTCTATCTCTTGCCAGTTTTCTAATTCCTGAAAGTTCTTTTCTTTCTTTCTCAGATTGTTTAATTTTTTTCTCTAAAGTGTCTGCCACATCAGGATTTCTATGTAAAAAATTATCTAACTTTTCCTTTAAGAAATCGTTGATAAAAGCCCGCATAGATTTTCCATCTGGAGCCACCTCTTGAGAACCTAATTTGGTTTTAGTTTGCGACTCAAATATTGGCTCCATTACTTTAACTGATATAGCGGCAACAATTGATTGTCTGATATCTACAGCGTCATAATTCTTACCGTAAAATTCTTTAATCACTTTCGCAACGGCCGATCTGAATTCTGTTAAATGTGTTCCACCTTGCGTAGTATGTTGTCCGTTAACGAATGAATAATAGTTTTCTCCATACGAACGAACATGTGTAATTGCAACCTCAATGTCTTCCCCTTCGAGATGAATGATTGGGTATAATGGATCACTCTCCATATTATCTTCTAATAGATCTTTTAATCCATTTTCAGAAACATATTTTTCGCCATTAAAATAAATGGCTAAACCTCTATTTAGATAACAATAATTCCAAAATAACTTTTGTAAGTAAGGTATTCTAAATTTATAATTTTTAAATATTGTGGTATCTGGTATAAACTGAATGAAAGTACCGTTTCGTTCGTCTGTTTTTTCAACTTTTCGATCTTCAATGAGCTCACCTTGACTAAATACAGCAGTTTTCTTTTCGCCGTCTCTTGTGGAAGAAACAATAAAATTCTCACTCAGAGCGTTCACAGCTTTCGTACCTACCCCGTTTAATCCAACAGACTTTTTAAAGGCTTTAGAATCATATTTTCCACCGGTGTTTATTTTTGATACACAATCTATGACTTTACCTAATGGTATCCCTCGTCCAAAATCGCGAATAGTTGTAATACCATCTTTGATTTTAACATCAATTCGACGGCCATTTCCCATTACAAATTCATCAATTGCATTGTCTAAAATTTCTTTTACAAGAACATAGATTCCGTCATCTGCTGCTGCACCATCTCCCAGTTTGCCAATATACATCCCGGGACGTAAACGAATATGCTCTTTCCAATCAAGGGAACGTATATTGTCCTCGTTATACTGAACATCCTGTTCTGCCATAATTCTAATCTAGTTTAGTTGAAAAAATCGTCACTAACAAAAATATAAAGAAAAATACCTTATAAAACATGATGAACAAAGATAATATCAACATATAGCCGTTAGAAAGCAAAAAAAAATTATAAAACCTTAATAATACGGTATACATATCTAAAGATGAACTCATTATAATTCATAAAGTTAAAGGGTTTTACTTAAATTTTCTATAGAAAAATCAATTATGTAATAATATCTAGATAATTCCGTTTTGAAACTTGATTTGAATACCTATTTTTGACGCCTACTCTTAAGATTTGAAAAAATTATTTTTAACATATTTATTTGTCCTACAATTCATCGCTTTTGGTCAAACCATTAATATAAGCGGAACTATTTATGATGCCGATAATCTGCCAGTAATAGCTGCTACTATCACAATTAACGCGTTGGATCTTAAAACAAAAACAGGCATTGACGGCACATTTAACATAACTGTACCTGCAAATAATTCATACGATTTACTTATTACTAGTGCGCAATTTGAACCTGGTTTAAAACAAATCACTGTTAGGGATAAGAATGTTATTGGATTAAGAATAATGCTAAAGAATAGGATATTAACATTAATTGATGTAACAAAACAAGGTACTGGCGGTTTTATGGATGGAATGCAGTTACCAGAGCCTGACAGAATGGTTTCGGCCACTGATAATATTGAAGATTTTATTAAAGTAGCTGGACTTGGAGTAAACACCAACAATGAGCTTACTGCCAATTACAATGTTAGAGGGGGGAACTATGATGAAAATCTAATCTATGTAAACGGGATTGAAATTTACAGACCATTCCTTGCTCGATCAGGCCAACAAGAAGGGTTAAGTTTCATTAATTCTGCTTTCGTTGAAAATATAAATTTCTCATCAGGTGGTTTTGACGCTATTTATGGAGATAAACTATCTTCAGTATTAGACATTAAATATAGAGAACCTGATTCTTTTAGAGGTTCAGCTCAAGCAAGTTTAATGGGAGGTCAAGCGCACCTCGAAGGAAATTTTGCTGGTCGAAAAGGAAACTATATCACGGGTGCTAGATACAGGTCAAATTCGTATTTATTAAACGGCTTGCCAACCGAAGGCGATTATAATCCTGTTTTCTTTGATTATCAGTTTTTGAGTAATTACTATTTGGACGTTGATGAAGACCGGAGTTCTTACAAGAAAGTTTTCCTTTTAGGACACTACTCAAGTAATAATTATCGTTTCGAACCAAAAACAAGAACAACGAATTGGGGAACAGTAAACGAAGCTTATCAATTGCGGGTATTTTTTGAAGGAGAAGAAGAAACTAAATTCCAAACTTTCACTGTTGCAACTGGATATGAGATACTCAAAAGAAACCGTTTAAAGTTAAGCTTTGTAGCATCAGCGTATCACTCAATTGAAAGTGAAAAATTCGATATTTTAGCAGAATACTTGATTAATGAATTAGAAACCGATCCAGCAAAAGAAGAGTTTAGTGATTCTGTTGCTAATGTTGGCGTTGGAGCCTTGTTAGACCACGCGAGAAACAATTTAAACGTTTGGATAGCTAATGCCTATCACAATGGCAGCTATAGTTTTATCAAAAAAGAAGTTGAAGAGAAAAATAGAATTAAAACCGCAGATTTAAGTTGGGGAGCTAAAATACAATATGAGAATTTCCAAGACAACCTTAGCGAGTGGCATCTACTTGATTCGGGAGGATACTCAATTCCACTTGGGAATGCTGATGAAATTGAATTGAAAGAAGTTATCAAGCAACAGAATAGTGTAGAAACATATCGTGCGACTTCTTATTTACAATTCACACGGAATTTTATCACTAGGAAACCGCATGTAATTGATCTTAAAAAGAAAATTAAAACAGATAGTACACAGCACTTTATTTACTTTAAAGACACCATTATCAGTCCTTCAAAACTTTCATTTACTATAGGTGAACGTTTAGGGTATAGATTTTACAATAATGAAGCATGGTTTACACCTCGGATGAATATAACTTATACGCCCCGTGCCTATTATTTAAAAGAAGACTCCACTTGGGCGCGCAGAAATCTAAAAATAAGATTGGCAAGTGGATTATATTACCAACCGCCTTTATATCGAACGATGCGGGGAATTGATGGTGAGATTATACCAGATATAGTTGCTCAAAAGTCATGGCACAACGTAATTGGTGCAGATGTCTTTTTCAGTATGTGGGGTCGCCCTTTTAAATTTGTAACCGAAGCATACTATAAATACATGTGGGACGTTGTTCCTTACGAAATAGACAACGTAAGAATAAGGTATTACGGTGAAAATAGTGCTGTAGCTTATGCTTATGGAGTTGACGCGAAAATTAATGGTCAATTTGTACCAGGAGTCGAATCATTTTTTAGAATTGGATATTTAAATACAAAAGAAGACATTCTAAATGATGACTATTATTTATACTTAAACTCAAGTGGAGACACCATAAGACCGGGTTATACTTTTGATAACATTCCTGTTGACTCAATCCATCAAATACCAGGCTATATTAGACGTCCTACTGATCAACGCGTAACATTCTCTTTGTTCTTCCAAGATAAAATGCCAGCGATTGAAAACTTAAAAGTATCTGTTAATCTTATTATGGCAACGAATCTACCTTATGGTCCACCTACTTATGAAAGGTATAAAGATGTATTAAAAACAAAACCTTATTATCGAGTTGATTTAGGTTTTATGTACGATTTTATAAATGCCGACAATAAAGAAAACTTTAAACAAAAAGCAGTGCTTAAACACTTAAATAGATTGACTTTGAGCTTAGATGCGTTTAACTTACTAGGAATAGCGAACGTTGTTTCATATCAATGGTTACAAGACATTAATGGACAGTATTATTCAATACCTAATCACTTGACTGGAAGAAGAATTAATTTACGCCTTGTTGTTAATTTCTAGCAAAAAAAAATCCGTCCCAAAATAATTTATAATTTTCAAACAAAATTTGATTATTTTTGGATAAACCTTAAAAGATATGAAGACTATAATTATTGGATTAATCGCAAGTACATTCATCCTTGCAAGCTGTAAAAAAAACGAACCTGCTTATGTTATAGAAGGAGAATATTCAGGTTCAATTGATGCCACTTATATGGATCATGACACTATTGCAAATTCTGGATATGCTGTTAGGCTAACTGCAATTAATGACAATAAAGTTAAAGTTGAAGGAAATGATTTTAAGACATTTGAGGTATTAGTAACAACCAATGGTATAAATGTTGAAGCTGTTAATAAATCTGACACAATAGTTACAAACTTCTTATATATTGGGAAAGACAATAAATTAAATTTCACCTATTCAGATGATGATAATTTAGCGAAATACATAGGCGTTAAATAATCTTCTTATTTATTTGAAATTATTGTATTAATTCTTCACAATTCGAACGGCTGTTTGATTTCCATTTTGGTTAATTAAAATGAAATATATACCATTTTCAAAATCGATAAGATCTAATATTGCTTGAGTTGTACACTTCTTTTCTGTTAAACGCTGTCCTTGTGCATTTAATACAATCAAGTTAAAATTTCCAGGTAATTCTACAAATACATTATTCGATGTTGGATTAGGATATACCGATAAACTCTGAAAATTCACATTGTCAAACGCAAGCTGACTTGAAAGAGTAATTTCTTTTTCCGCTAAACAAGTTCCTTCATCTTTCACATGGAGCATGTACGTCCCGGCACTTAAATCCGACAAATCTTCGGTATCATCAAAGTCTCCTAAACCATCTACATTCCAATCAAAATGATACGGCAGGGCACCACCAATTACTGTTATATTTATACCACCATCACCTCCAAACATCTCTTCGGTCACTGTATAGGTCACAAGCAATGTGTCAGTTACTAAGATATCTATATCGTCATTGTTTTCACATCCATTCTCATCTACACCTTCTACATGATAAGTATAAACTCCTGATTCATTAATCCTAAACGGTACATCTTCAGTTAGGTCCGGCGACCATTCGTATGAAACACCACCTTCTACACTTAATTTAAGCATGTCTCCAGCACATATAGTTCGATCGTCAGTAATTATTTCGATTTCAGGAATTTCATTAACTTTTATTTCAATTTCATCCGTTGCACTACAACCATTGCTATCAATTCCAGTAACATTATAAACAAGAATTCCTGATTCTTCAGGATAAAATGGTGTCATATTCACAATTGGATCAGGACCCCACAGATAGGACTCTGCTCCTGCTCCATAAAGCAACACAGCTTCACCAAGACAAATTTCTGAAGAAGAAGCATTTGCAACAATTGAAGGTGGAGCATGAACTACTATATCGATTGAAAATGAACAATCTACAACAAGATCACTCGATGCAGTGTAAGTATGCATGCCTGAACTTCCAGGCGTAAAAGATTCATCGTTTATCACTCCTCCGTCCCATGAAATTTCACCAGTCAATCCTGAACTAGCATTAAGAACGATTGATTCACCCAAGCAAATAGTATCTGTTGAAACTGTTACGGTTAAGGGATTACATATTTCAGTTATTCGAACCTTTCCATGACCTTCATTGACACCACCGATTGTTATTCCATCTAGAACACCACCTATATATGATGATCCACCAGCACCACCACCTCCAGCAACGCCCGAACCGTGAGAAGCTCCTGCACCTGATCCACCACCATAATAACCGCCACCGCCGCCACCACTTGCGACACTATTATACCCATCAATTCCATCACCACCAACACCTAATATTCCAGGATTGCCATCCACTCCTTCTATTCCATCTCCTCCATTACCTCCATAATCTGGGCCGCCACCAATTCCACCACTCCCAGGATTTATATATACGTCACGCGAATACCATGGGTCGTCTCCATTTGAACCAACTAAATCACCTCCAGCACCACCATCCCCCCCAGTTCCGCACGGTAAACAACTTCCATTGACATAATCACGTCCACCTCCACCACCACCGCCAGCTACAATAACTCTATGTTCTAACTCCATTCCACCAATACGCACATCTGATGCGCCTCCACCACTACCTGCATAACCCTCACTACCATCAGTAGGGAAACCATACCCCCCAACACCGCCACCATTAAAGCTTGGAGAACCAGGTACACCTGTTGATCCAACATAAATATAAAGAATATCGCCAGGTAAAACATTTAGCACTCCAGAGCTATAACCACCTAAACCACCAACTGATGGTTCGTAATCTTCGATTGTTGCTGCTTGACCTTGCGCTCCCCACAATTCGAGTTGAATTGTTTCTACACCTTCTGGAACGACGTAAGTTTGAATTAAATTTGTACAAGAAAAATCCATCAATATTTGACTGGATACCGGCCTAACTAAGACCAAAATTAAAATCAAAAAACATGATTTTAAGCAGTAAAATTGTCTCATATTTCAAATAATTTGATAACAAGATATAAATTTTTGATTTACTGCAAAGAAAAATTGCCTTAATTCTTGGAATTAAAGTTTTAAGAATAGGGTATTTTAAACAAAAATAACACAAAAAAACCTGTATATGAAACATATACAGGTCAAAGTTATTAACAATTAATTTTTAATATTAACGTTTATCAAGTGGAACAAAGTCTCTTTTTGTTGCTCCAACATATACTTGACGCGGTCTTCCAATAGGTTCAGAGTTATCTAACATTTCTTGCCATTGTGCTATCCAACCTGGCAAACGTCCCATTGCAAACATTACGGTAAACATTTCGGTAGGTATTCCTATAGCTTTATAAATAATACCTGAATAGAAATCAACATTTGGATATAAACCTCTTGATTTAAAGTATTCATCATTCAATGCAACCTCTTCTAGTTTCTTAGCGATTTCTAAGGTTGGATCTTTTACGCCTAATTGTTCAAGTATGTCATCACATGCTTTCTTAATAATTGTTGCTCTTGGATCAAAGTTTTTATAAACTCTGTGTCCGAATCCCATTAGTCTAAATGAGTCGTTTTTATCCTTAGCTTTTGCAATCCACTTATCTAAATCACCACCATCATTTTGAATCATTTCAAGCATTTCAATAACGGCTTGATTAGCACCACCATGAAGTGGTCCCCAAAGCGCTGAAATACCTGCTGATATCGAAGCATATAAATTCGCTTGAGACGAACCTACAATTCGTACAGTAGAAGCTGAACAGTTTTGTTCGTGGTCAGCATGAAGAATTAATAGCTTATTAAGAGCTGCAGAAATAATAGGATCTGGCACATAGTCTTCAGTTGGCATTCCCCATGTCATAAACATAAAGTTTTCAACATATCCAATATCATTTTTAGGATACATGAATGGGTGTCTTACAGCATTCTTATAAACCATTGCTGCCAAAGTAGGGAATTTAGCTATCAATCTATTAATAGATAATTCAAAAGCCTCTTTAGGACGATTAGGGTCTTGAGACTCCGGATAGAATGTTGACATTGAACAAATCATCGAAGCTAAGATTCCCATAGGATGTGCCTTGTTAGGGTAAGCTTCAAAAAATCTTTTCATATCTTCATGAACAAGCGTATGATTATCAATCACGCCTTCAAAATCAGCTAATTCTTGTTTAGTCGGTAACTCACCCTTTAAAATAAGATATGTTACTTCTAAAAAAGACGCATTCTCAGCTAATTGCTCAATTGGATATCCCCTGTACCTTAGAATTCCTTTTTCTCCATCTAAAAAAGTAATAGCACTTTCGCAAGAACCTGTATTCTTGAAACCTCGATCTAAAGTTATGTAACCTGACTTACCTCTCAGTGAAGAAATATCTACAGCTTTTTCGTTCTCGGTTCCGACTACAACAGGTAATTCATAGATTGTACCATCTAATTCTATTTTTGCTATTTCACTCATTTTATATGTGTGTTATTTTAGGAGATTAATAATTCGACTAAGATAGTCGTTTTTTTACGATTTAAAAGCAAGTGGAATGAAATTTTTAAAAAAAATAATTTCACCTCAAACCCTACCTATTAGTCAATACTTAAACAAGTATTTCTAAAAATTAATTCGAATATTTATAATTTATCAAAAAATCACTATTTCGAATAATTCTTAAGCATTTGCTTAAGAACTGATATTGATTGATAACCATTAATTGTTTCCTTTTTAACTTCTCGTTTTGAAAGGATAACGATAGAAGGAAATGACATTTTACCTCCTAATAAATTAACAGCTAATTCATTATACGACTTTTTACCGTAAGCTTTCATTTCATATAACACTTCTTTATATGCAATATCTTGTTTGATTTCAGGATTTAATAATACAGGATGAAAATTTTCGTTGATCAAATTGATTATTTCTTGATCCTGAAAAGTCGTTGCTTTCATTTTTTTACACCATGAACACCAATCTGTATAAGTATAAATGAGAATATACTTTTTTTCATTTTGATTCGCATCAATAGCACTTTCAAAATCCATCCAATTTATTGACAACCCTTCGGGATTAGATCCTTTCTCTACAGTATATGCCACAGGTGCTTTTGCTCCTGTAGTATATGTTTCCATTTTTACACTGGATTTTGACTCTGAATCATTGTTTTCAATAACATCTACAGGCTGATCAATCTTATTTTCACTATTACTAGAAAGCGCACAACTACTTATAATTACTAGTGTTAAAATATATCCAGTTATTTTTCCAAGCATATTTATTAAAGGTTATTCAATGTATAATTATATAATTTATTAAATAAGTGGAGTCTGGTATATCCTCCACTTATCCCGTGATTCTTATTGGTATAAAAGAACATATCAAATTCGATATTCTCCCGCACCAAAGCATTAACCATTTCTAATGAGTTTTGGACATGTACATTGTCATCTCCTGTTCCATGTATTAATAAGTATTTACCTTTTAAATGTTCAACAAAATTAATTGGGGAATTCAAATCATAACCATCCGCATTTTCTTTAGGAGTCCGCATAAAACGCTCCGTATAGATATTGTCGTACCAACGCCAATTTGTGACTGGTGCTACAGCTATCCCCATATTGAAATGGTCTGCTCCTTTTGTCATGCAAAGTGAAGACATATAACCTCCATAACTCCACCCCATGACTCCAATTCGATCAGGATCAACGTAATTCCATTTTTTAACTTCCTTAGCGACCGCAATCATATCTTCGGTTTCTAATTTCCCTAATTGCATATAAGTCGATTTTTTAAATCGCTCACCTCTGTACATGGTTCCGCGAGGATCAACCGAGATCACTATATACCCACTCTGTGCTAATAATTGATGGTAAAGGTAGTTTGACCCACCCCAAGAATCTGTAACTAAGTTATGCCCTGGTCCTCCATAAATATTGAAATAAACCGGATATTTTTTACCTCTATCGAAATTTGGAGGTCTAATAATGAACGCATTCAACATGCCATCCTCTCCTTTAATTTTTATAAACTCTTTTGTTTGGAAGTCATACTTTTTAAGTGTGTTTTTTAACTCCTGATTGTCTTTAATGATTTTTAATTCACCGCCCTTATCATTACACAGTGTGAATTCTGGTGGCGTTTGCGAATTGGAATATTCATTGATGTAGAATTTCATTCCTTTACTAAAATTCGGTGAATTGTATCCTTTTTTTGTAGAAAGTTTGATTTTATTTTTACCGTCTATCCCTATTCCATAAAGTGTTTTGTAAATAGCACCCTCTTCTACAGATGTATAATAAATCACATCTTTTTCATTATTTACTCCAAGTAGATCAACAACATCCCAATCACCTTTAGTAATTTGTTTTTCATTACCGTCGAACCAAACTCTGTAAATATGATTAAAACCATTTTTTTCACTGGTCCTTAAAAAGGATTTTCCATCACTTAAAAACAATAGATTATCATCTACCTCTACATAAGTTTCGCTTCTATCAGAATAAATGATTCCGCCTGAACCTAATTTACCATTTTTAATTTCTGTCAAAACATAACTCAATTCGTTTTGATGTCTATTCATTACTAAAAAAAGTAATTGATTATCATTGTTGGTCCAAGACATTCTCGGAACATACTCGTAATTCCCAATATTGATACCTAATTTTTCATTCGAATCTAATGAATAAACGATTAATTTCAATTCAGAATTATCTTCACCTGCTTTTGGATATTTAAACGTGTATGCCTCGGGATAAGTATTTCCTAAATAATAATCCATTGTAAAGTTTTCGACTTTAGCTTCGTTAAATTTTAAATAAGCTATTTTAGTTCCTTTAGGGCTCCAATGAAATGCTTTGGTAATTGAAAATTCTTCTTCATATACCCAATCAGTCGAACCATTTATAATTTCATTTTTAATTCCGTCATTTGTAATTTGCGTTACTTGATAGTTCTTTAAATCTTTATAATATAGGTTGTTTTGGTAGACAAATGCAATTTTGCTTCCATCTGGTGAAAAGTCGGCTAACATTTGTTTGCCTTTATCGTAAAGTTCAATTAACTCTTTAGTTTTTAAGTCAAAAATAAAAAAGTTAGCTTTAAAACTTCGTCTATAAATAGGCTCAACATCTGTAGCAACTAAAAGTTTAGATTCGTCAGCGTTAAAACTGTACTCTTCAATACTTTTGCCTTTTAGATCATTATTACTGACTAAAACTTCTTTTTTCTCTCCGAAATTTTCATAACTATATTTACAGATTGAATTATCTTCTATTACGGTGAAATACTTTCCATTTTGCATTGATTGGATACCACGAACATATTCTGCCGAGAATTCTCGACTTGCCCAAATTAGTTCGTTTGTTACTTTTTTATCTTGACCTATTACATTTGAAGTAATTAAACTTAAAAACAGTAATAAACTTATGCCAATTAATTTCATCCTTATTATTTCGTGTCTCACGAAGATATTAATTTTTACAGCATATTTAGGTCTTTATCGACCAATTTTAAAAGGATGTCAATTAAAAACCGCTGTTAAAATAAAATTTAACTTATAATAATTAATTTTGCAGAAAAAACAACGAATTATGAAAAAATTAATCTTTGCCTCATTAATCGTGCTTGGATCAAATTTATATTCAACTGCACAAGTTAACGCTCATGCTATAGGTGTTAGACTAGAATCTCACTTTACTAGCTCTGGCGCGGAATTTACTTATCAACATGGCTTTGGAAATGCAAATAGATTAGAACTTGATGCCGGTGGTTCAGGTGGATTGAATTACATCAATGGTGCCGTTACAGGTTCGTTCCATTGGGTAAATAATATTTTTGAAGGATTTAATTGGTTTTTAGGCCCTGCCGCCCAAATCAGTTTTTATAATTATTCTAATTACAACGGGACCATAACTAATAATGCAGGTATTGCTTTTGGACTTGGAGCACAAGGTGGTGTCGAGTATGACATAAATGTACATGGTTTTCCATTTATATTCAGTGTCGATGCTCGTCCACTATTCAATATTAACGAACCTACTAGGGTTTTTGGAGTAAGTGGTGCTGTAAGTGCAAGGTATACTTTCTAATAAGATTTTTTTAAATAATAAGCTACCTCTTCCATTTGGATCGAGGTAGTTTTTTTTGCGCTAATCCAGTTGATTTTATAACCTTTCTTTTCCATTCGTCTAAACCAAGTTAGTTGTCTTTTAGAAAATTGGTGAATGGCAATGTTCAATCCTTCGAATAATTCTTTTTTATTAATTTCTCCTTTTAAATAGGTGCCAACCCATTTATATTCTAATCCATAATAAGCCAAATCCTTATAAGTCAAAGAAGATGCCACCAACCGCTCAACCTCTTCTATTAACCCATGATTTAAGCGATAGCTTAATCTGTCTGTAATTTTTTTCCTTCTTAATTCTCTATCAATATCAATACCTACTATAACCGGTTCAATCTTTGGTAATTGAATTGGTTTCCAATTTGGATTATCAATCAAAAATTGATTGATCTCTATCGCTCTAATTTGTCGGGCAGTAGTTTTAGCATTTAAATTATTCAGGATATTCTCATCAATATTTAAATAACTATTCTTCAATTTCTCTTCCGACAATAAATTCAAATTATTTCTTAAATCGTCATTTTGAGGAATTCCTAAATACGAGTTACCTTGTAAAGCTGTTTCAATATATAAGCCACTTCCTCCGCAAAGTATAGGTAAGTTGGTTCGACTAACTACTTCGTTAAAGGCATTAATGAAATCTATTTGAAATTCGGAAATATTATATTTATATCCTGGAGGTTTGATGTCGATTAAATGATGCGGAACTAATACTTCCCCTACTTTAAACTCTTCTAAATCTTTCCCTGTACCAATTGTCATCCCCTCATAAACTTGTCTCGAATCTGCGCTAATAATCTCTCCACTATTTTCCGCAGCAAAATTGCAGGCTAGCTTAGTTTTACCAGAGGCTGTTGAACCAAGAATTACAAGTAATTTTGACATAATGCAATTTACTAAAAAAGCCTAAGCTTTCCATAGTTCCCACGATCGTTCTGCCTGTTGATGTAACATAGTTAAACCATTTAATACAACCGCGTCATTTTCTTTAGCAATTTTCAAGAATTGCGTTTCTTTAGGATTGTAGATTAAATCAATCACTAAATGCTGAGCAGTTAAATATTCGTATGGAAAATCTAAAATTTCCTCTGAATTGGGATACATTCCTACAGGAGTTGTGTTTACGATAACTGAATTGAATTTCACCATCAATTCATTCACTTCCTCGTAACAAAATTCATTAGGAGTTTTAGGATTTCTGGATATGAATAAAACATTGGCCCCGAGATCTTCTAAAACTTTTGCAACCGCTTTAGATGCTCCTCCTGTTCCAAGAATCATTGCTCTTTCGTGATGTGACTTAAAATATGGTTTTATCATTTGTTTGAAGCCATATACATCAGTATTATCGCCTATCAGTCTTCCCTCTTTCACTATGACCGTATTCACAGCGTTGACCTGACTTGCCGTTTCAGATAATTCGTCTAAAAATGGAATTACTTCTGTTTTATAAGGAGATGTAACATTAAAACCAGTAAAACCATCTCTTAGAAATGGTTTTACTTTTTCAATTTTATCAATTTCTATATTTTCGTATTCAAAATCTAAATCTAGTTTTCGAAACTTGTCTTCAAAATATGATTTCGAGAATGAGTGTGTTAATGATTGACCAATCAATCCGAATTTTTTCATATTAATATATTAATTGTGAATCGCTCTCTCGTATTATGAGATTACCATCATCCAATTAAATTCATCTTCAATTTTACCTAGTTTATAATCCTCGATATAATTTTTTACTCGATTAGAGAATTCTCTACTTTCAATTGTTGGTAATTCATAGTTCACACCTTCAAAACCAATCAATCTGATATGTGCTATTGTTGCTGCGGTTCCAGCACCAAAAGCATCTTGTAATGTTCCGTTTTTAGCTGCATCGATTATTTCAGCCACAAGAACAGGTCGTTCTTCTACTTTATAGCCCCATTTCTTTGCAATTTCAAGAACACTTCTTTTCGTAATACCTTTAAGAATTGTATCCGTATCTTCAGACGGTGTTATAATTGTATCATTGATAACAAAAATAACATTCATCGTTCCTGCCTCTTCAATATAGGTATGCGTTTTTGCATCTGTCCACAATAACTGTCTATAGCCTTCTTCCGCGGCCAATTTAGCAGGATATAAAGAACTTGCATAATTCCCAGCAGCTTTTGCTTGCCCTACACCACCCTCAGCAGCACGGGTATATTTCGTTTCAATTTTAACAGCAACTGGCTCTGAATAATACGCGCCTACCGGTGAAGTTATAATTAAAAACTTATATCTTTCAGATGGTCTAATTCCAACATACTCATCAGTAGCAAATAAGAATGGTCTTATATATAATGACTGATCTGGATTAGAAGAAACCCAATCCTTGTCTAATTCTAATAGCTCTCTTAGTCCAGAAAGGAAGATATCTTCAGGCACTTCGACCATAGACATTCTTTTAGCGGACTCATTCAATCGTTTAGCATTCATGTCAGGACGAAAAACAAGAATGTCTCCATTCTCCGCTTTTTGCGCTTTTAAACCTTCAAATATAGATTGACCATAGTGAATCGCTGAAGTTGCAGGATGTACACTTAAGTTTCTAAAAGGAACAATTTTAGGCTCACCCCATTTCCCATCAGCAAAATCCATTTCAAACATATGATCTGAAAAATGTTTTCCGAAAGGTAAATTATTAAAATCAATCGTTTGAATTCTTGACTCTTTTATTTTTTCTATTGTAATTTTATTCATGTTAATCTCCATTATTATGGCTTTTAAGGTATCGCGAAGGTAACCATTTTTTCTTATTTCTTCAAAATAATTAATTTCAATATTTACAAGCGTTTATATATGATTACCATTGTTATTCATTAATTTCGTTTAAATAAAAAAATAGACCTTATTAGTACCAGATTTTGAAAAATAGTTTAGACATATTACAACAATACTGGGGCTACGATTCGTTCCGTCCAAAACAAAAAGAGATCATAGAAAGTGTACTCACTAATCATGACACTTTAGCACTCTTACCAACTGGAGGCGGAAAGTCAATTTGTTATCAAATTCCGGCATTAGTTAAGGAAGGTATTTGTTTAGTTGTTTCTCCTTTAATAGCATTAATGGAAGACCAAATAAGACAATTACACGCTTTAAATATTAAAGCTATAGCGATTACGTCAAACATGTCTCGTCGAGAAATTGATTATGCCCTTGATAATATGATTTATGGTGATTACAAATTTTTATACGTATCTCCAGAAAGACTTAAATCTGATATTTTCTTAGCTAGATTCCCTAAGATGAAAATAAACTTGATCGCGATAGATGAAGCTCATTGCGTATCTACATGGGGGTATGATTTTAGACCTGCATATTTAAGTATAGTAGACATTAGGAAATTACATCCTAAAGTACCAGTATTGGCATTGACAGCAACAGCGACTAGTGATGTTATTAATGACATTCAAGAAAAATTGAATTTTAGTAGTAAAAATGTTGTTGACCAGAGTTTTGAACGAAAAAACCTAACCTACAATACAATACATCACGTAAATAAGGAACATGTCATTGATTTATTTTTAACACGGAATAAAGGTTGCGGAATAATATACTGTTCGACAAGAAAAAATGTTAAAACACTTTATAATTATCTACTAGAAAAAGGACATAGTGTGGGTTACTATCACGGAGGTCTTGATTATGAAGAACGCAAAAGACAGCAGCATCAATGGACAGAGAATAAAAGTCGTGTAATTGTCGCGACAAACGCCTTCGGGATGGGTATAGATAAAGGCGATGTAAGATTCGTGCTACATTACAACCTGCCGGATACATTAGAAGCGTATTACCAAGAAGTTGGTCGAGCAGGAAGAGATAATAAAGAAGCTGTTGGTTGGTTAATTTATAACAAGATAGAGCTAGATAAATTATCAGAAAAAATCAATCAACGTTTTCCTCCATTACAAGAAATCAAATCTATTTATCACGCTATGTCTAATCATTTTCAATTGGCGTTCGGCAGTGGTAAAGATGAAAAATTTGAAATAGACTTGGCTAAATTTTCAGATAAATATGAAAAGAATCTATTTGAAGTTTACAATGCCTTAAAAATTCTGGAACGTTGTGAATTTATTGTATTAAGTGAAAATTATCGGCAGCCCAGCAAATTGAAATTCATTGTTAATAATGCGGCTTTATATAATTACCAAGTTAAAAACAAGAATCTCGACGAAATCATTAAATACATATTAAGAAGTCATATTGGAATATTTGAAAACGAACAGAATATTAACGAATTTAAGATTGCTACAAAACTTAACATTTCCATGCAAGCGCTTAAAAAGTCACTTCAGTATTTGAAGGATGAACAGGTTATATTATATTCTCCTAGAACAAATTTGCCAACTATTACTTATACTACCGAACGACTACAAGAAAACAATCTATTTATCTCTCCGGATTATTATGCGAAGCGAAAAGTAGTTGGCTTAAAAAAGTTAGACGCTGTAATTGACTTTGTTCAAACGGAAAGTTGCAAAAGCGCCTACCTCTTATCTTATTTCGGAGAATTAAAATCTGAAAATTGCGGCAAGTGTTCTTCTTGTAAACAATTGGAAAAAACTGCAACGAAAGATCTTCACAAAACGATTATTCAAGTCTACAATGAAGAGAATGTAAATAACGAATTCTACGCGATTAAAGACCTACTGGCAAAATTAAACGGATTCGATGAAACCGTAATCTTTGACAATCTTCGCCGTATGGCTGACAACAAATTAATTGAGGTTGACCATCTTGGTCAAACATTTAAAATCAGTTAATTCTTTGGAATTTCCAATAATACATTTTGCAAGAACCCCCAGAATTTTTCAACAGACTTAATATTTACTTTTTCATCTGGAGAATGTGGATTTTTAATGGTTGGACCAAAAGAAATCATATCACAACCTGGTAAATGTTTACTTAATATCCCACATTCTAAACCTGCGTGACAAGCTGCTACTTTAGGCTCTTCATTAAATGACTTCACATACAAGTCTTTCATTATATTTAGAATTGCTGAATTCGGATTAGGTGTCCATCCTGGATAATCTCCAGACTGTGTGATAACTGAAGCTCCTAACAATTCAAAATTCAATCGAATTGCGGTCGCAACATCATTCTTACCAACCTCACTCATGCTTCTTTGAAGTGATTGTGTGATAAACTCTCCATTTCGAATAATTACCTTTGCTAAAGAAGATGACGTTTCCACCAATCCAGCAATTGTTGGACTCATAGACCATACAGCATTTGGCATTGTGTAAATCGCTGCTATTATCTTTTCTTGATCAGACTGCGCCATCATTTTTTCTGGTAATTCAGCCCCCTCTGTATTGAAGTTTGCAGCCTTTTCTATAAACCTATTTTCGAACAAAAGTGATTCAGTTGTTTCTTTATAAACAGCATCAAGTTCAATCTTATCATTCGCTTTACAGACAACCAGTGCAACACTTTCTCGAGGAATAGCATTTCTTAAACTTCCACCTTCTATATCCACAATCCTAAAACTATTAACCTTAGTTAAAGCATACATTAACCGATTCATCCATTTGTTAGCATTCCCTCTACCTAAATGGATATCCATACCAGAATGTCCACCTTTTAGACCTTTAAGCTCAATTTTAACAGCAACGTAATCACTAGAAACATCTTCTTGTTCGTAAGTATACATTGTATTCGTATCAATACCACCTGCACAACCTACCGAAAATTCATCATCATCTTCGGTATCCAAATTCAGTAAGATCTTACCTTTTAAAAGTGAACCATCCAAATCCTTTGCCCCTGTCATTCCGGTTTCTTCATCGATAGTAAAAAGTGCTTCAATGGCAGGATGTGAAATATCTGTTGATGATAAAATCGCCATACTTGCCGCAACCCCCATTCCGTTATCAGCTCCTAAAGTAGTTCCATCTGCCCTCACCCATTCACCATCAATCACCGTACGAATACCTTCCTTATCAAAATCGAATTCAGTCGAATTATTCTTCTGATGCACCATATCTAAATGAGATTGTAAAATCACCGTTGATCTATCTTCCATTCCAACAGTCGCAGGTTTTTTAATAATTACGTTACCAATTTTGTCCACTAAAGTCTCAAGACCAAGTTTTTCACCAAATGACAGCATAAATTCTCTCACACGTTCTTCTTTTTTGGAAGGACGTGGAATAGCGTTTAAGTCTTCAAAATGGTTCCATATTATTTGTGGTGATAGCTCTCTAGTCATGATTGAAATTTTGTACGAATATAATTATAATGTAAAGAATTGATTTGTGAAATTCAATAAGATTGTTTGAATTTCGATCTTTAATCATACGGAAATTAAGTATTTGTATAAATTTGTAAGAAATTCATTTCGATAAAATAATTAACAAACGTTTCAACCAAATAAAGAAAAGTACGTTATAGAAATAAACGCTTAAGATTGTGATCATTAAAAATAAAATAACACACCTAATATTAGTATTAAGTTATATTGGCTTTACAAGTGCATGTCATGGTCAAGAAGAAAATTCATGGCTTAGATTAGCTGATTTTGGTGGATTACAACGTGAACGAGCAGTAGGTTTTTCTATTGGAAACTATGGTTATATAGCTACTGGTCTCGATACAGCCGAACAAACTAAAAAGGATTTATGGCAATATGACCCTGAATTGAACAGTTGGACGCAAATGTCTGATTTTCCCGGCATTGCTAGAAAAGATGCCATCGCATTTACGATTAACAATAAAGGATTTGTTGGTACAGGTTTCAGTCATGATGATAGTGAAGTTGGGACTTACTTAAACGATATGTGGTGTTACAGCCCTACCTCAAACACGTGGGATAGCATTGCTCCATACCCCGGAGGTGATGGGTTAGGCGTGTCAAATGCCGCCTCTTTTGCTATAGCAGAGAACGGTTATGTCGCTTGTGGTAAAATCGGATCAAACGACTATATATCTGATCTTTGGGAATACAATTCAATTGAAGATGTATGGACCATTCGCATTCCTTTTCCTGGCGGTGATAGACAACAATTAATAGCGATGTCACTTCTAGAAAAAGGTTATGTTGGTCTAGGTACAGATCACGATATTCATCGAAAAGATTTTTGGATGTATGATCCAATTACAGGTTTATGGGAATCGAAATCTGATTTCGTAGGAACAGAACGAGCATTGTCAAGCAGCTTTACATTGGCACCTAAAGGGTATATAGTATTTGGACTGGACGGTGGATATAAGGATGAATTATGGGAATACAATCCATATGACGACACTTGGAGGATTAAAGCTCCTTTTCCAGGTGGTGGTAGAAAAAACGGGATAGCTTTTAGCATAAATAATGTTGGTTATGCTGGAATAGGAAAAGAAATTGACGGAAAAAAAAGAAGTTTTTACGCGTACCACCCCAACCTTCCATTGAGCATTGATGAAAACAATAATTCAATTCAAAATTTATTCCCCAATCCAGCTGATGACTTGATTACTTTACAAATGAAGAATACATTTCATGCTGGAAAAATTAAAATCATAGACATAAACGGCAGATTAGTAATGGACAACTATATTTCAGACAACGATCATACAATTAATATAAACGGTATCAATAAAGGAACCTACTTCATAATTATGTACAATTCAAATGAAGAAGTAATAGGGACTCAAAAATTTAATAAATTATAATGATTAAAACCTATTTATCCATCTACTTTTCTTTGGTAACGACCTTTTCGTTTAGTCAAGATGTCTGGATTCAAAGAGATTCTGTAAATGGCCCACCACGAGGTTCTTGTGCGAGTTTCACTCTAAAAGGCGAAGGTTTTGTAGTTGGAGGTATAGATGTTGAAGAATTCAAACGGAAATCATACTCTTATGATCTCGATCAAGATGATTGGGACGACGAGTTAGCATTAGGTGGTGAATCTGGGTCAGGTTTAGAACGCGCTTCTGCTATTGCTTTTTCAGCTGAGGGCTTCGCCTATGTAGGTTTAGGTGGAGGAAGTGCTGTTCCTTATTATAAGGATCTTTGGAAATTTGACGACGAAACAGACACGTGGACACAAATGGCGGATTTTCCAGGATCCCCAAGACTAGGAGCGATTGCTTTTGCTATTGGACACGTGGGGTATGTAGGGGCAGGACAAGACGTAGATGGACTAACAAAGGATTTCTACGGTTATAATTCAACTTTAAATGAATGGTATGAAATATCTGAATTTCAAGGAGTAGAAAGAAAAGAAGCGGTTGGTTTTAGCATGGGTAGCAGAGGTTATGTAGGTACTGGTAAAAGTTCAACAATCTACCTTAAAGATTTCTGGGAATATCGTCCAGATATGGATGAATGGAAACGTTTAGCTGACCTACCAGGAATTCCAAGAATGGGTGCTGTTGGATTAGGAGCTTTTCCTTCGGGATTTGTTGCTCTCGGTGAAGATGCCAGTTATAATTATCGCAAAGACGTTTGGGAATATCATTACTATGGAGATATTTGGACCCAACGTGCTGATTTTCCAGGAGGAGGAAGAACACAGGCGTCAGGTTTTGTTGTCGACAATAGAATATTTATGGGATTGGGATATAATGGTGTATATCATGATGACTTTTACGAATACGATAAAAATTTATCCATAAATGGTGTTGAATTGGATCAACACTTATCAATCTACCCTAACCCTATTGAATTTCAATTCATTATTGAATCTAGCCAGTTTTTAGGCTCCTTAAACATCAGTTTTTATTCAATTGAAGGAAAAGATGTTACATCACACTTTCAATTAAATCAAATAAACACCAATAAATTTCAGTGTAATTTAAAATCAAACTTGCCTTCGGGTACATATATCGTTCGAATTACTACTGAGAATAATCAATCGTTTATTAAACGAATAAATATAAAATGATCCGATTTTTAAGCCCTTTTTTACTCGTTTTCATCACTATATATTGCAGTGAAAATCCAAATAGAATTAAAAATAAGACAACTGAAACAAACAATAACCTATCGACCGATACCTATTCATATAAAGCCATAAAGAATGAATCAGGTTGGGGGTATCAAATCCTCAATTTTGATAAAACTTACATTAACCAACCTCATATTCCAGCAGTTAACGGTTTACAAACATTTAGAAGTGAAGCTGAAGCACAGAAAGTTGCAGCTTATATTGTTAAAAAGCTAAATAATGGAATATTTCCTCCAACCATTTCAAGAGCAGAATTAGATAGTCTTTATATATATTACGTTCCTTGATTTAAAACCGATAAAATGTATTTACATGAATGATTATAAATATATTTGTACTAAGATTTAGATAAATGAATATAATAATCACAGGTGCTGGAGCAGTAGGGTATCATTTGGCCAAAATGTTGTCGAGTGAGTTACATAATATTTACTTAATTGATCAATGTCAAGATAGATTGAATGAAATACAATCTAACCTTGATATTTTTACAATTAAAGGGGATGCTAAATCGATTCTAATTCTTAAAGAAGTTAAAATCGAAGCTTGTGATTTATTAATTGCAGTAACCTCGTCTGAAGAAACAAATCTATTGATATCAATTCTAGGTAAAAAATTCGGTGCAAAACGAACAATCGCTAGAATTAACAATCTTGAATTAACTGGACCTGTTAACACAGCGCTCATGGAATCGTTGGGCGTTGATACTTTAATTTCCCCAGTAAAACTAGCATCAGAAGAGATCAATAGATTGGTTCAAAGATCTGTTTTTACTGACGATCACGAATTTGAAGGAGGAAAATTGACGGTATTTGGAATTTCTATTCACTCAAAATCTGACTTAGTTAATAAGTCTGTTCAGCAAAGTGCATATTTGAATCCAGATTTGGCTTTTAAACCGATTGCAATTCACCGTCAGAATGACACAATAATGATTAATTCTAACACGGTAATTCATGCAAATGATATTGTCTATTTCATATCCAATCAAAACTCTATCAACGAGATAATTGAGATTTGTGGACAGGAGTGTTTTGAAATTAAGAACATTATGATTTTGGGAGGCAGTAATATAGGCCTTCAAACAGCTAAACTTCTAGAAAAGAATTATAATGTCACTTTAGTTGAAAAGGATAAAGAAAAATGTATTGAAGTTGCTTCAGAATTAAAAAACACATTGGTTATAAATGTTGATGGCAGAAATGTTACTGCATTAGAAGCTGAAGGTTTGGCTGATATGGATGCGTTTATAGCGGTTACTGCTGATTCTGAAACAAATATCATGTCATCTTTAGTTGCTAAAAACCATAACGTTAAGAAGACTATTGCACGTGTAGAAAACATTGATTATATACACCTTTCTCAAAATATTGGAATTGATACCCTTATCAATAAAAAAATAATTGCTGCAAGTAATATTTTTAAATATGTCCGCAAAGGAGACGTTAGTGCGATTGCAAATTTACATGGTGTAGACGCTGAGATTATTGAGTTTATTGTAAAACCAGGATCGAAGGTTACTAAATATCCAATTAATAGATTGAAATTCCCAAGAACAGCTAATATATCAGGTGTAATTCGTGACAATGTAGGTTTTATACCTTTTGGATCCTTTCAACTGAAAGAGGGCGACAAGGCAGTTGTTTTCTCTTTGACAGAATCAATCCATAAAATAGAGCGATACTTCCTTTAAAATGATTAAAAGTATTATCAACGGCAGCGTTACTTTAAACGTGATAGGAAATCTCATTATAATAATGGGTTTTTTAATGTTGTTCCCCGCTTGCTTTTCACTTTATTATGGTGAATCTGATTTAAACGTTTTGTTAATGTCTGCGGCAATCACAATGTCGTTTGGAATATTCTTCATCTTTGTTTCTCGTAAAAGTAAAAATGCAGAAATAAAAAAGCGGGATGGTTATTTAATTGTAACTGGAGGTTGGGTATCCATGGCAATTTTTGGAACACTCCCCTATTTAATAGGTGGATATATCCCAGAAATATCAAGTGCTTTCTTTGAAACGATGTCTGGTTTGTCCACAACCGGAGCAACTATATTAGATGATATCGAATCTTTGCCACATGGAATCCTTTTCTGGCGGAGTATGACTCAATGGATAGGAGGAATGGGAATTATCGTTCTAACGATCGCTGTCTTGCCTCTATTAGGAATTGGAGGAATGGAACTATTTATTGCAGAAGCTCCAGGACCTACAAAAGATAAAATTCATCCAAGAATTAAAGAAACAGCGAAAAGGTTGTGGGTGATTTATTTGGTACTAACAGTATTAGAAACCATTGCTTTAATGTTATCTGGCATGAACTTTTTTGATGCTATCAATCATTCACTAACAACAAATTCAACAGGAGGTTTCTCAACAAAACAAGGAAGTATTGAAGCGTTTGATTCTCCACTAATCGAATTCGTTATCATGATTTTCATGTTTATTGCTGGAACGAATTTCACCTTAATCTACTTCGGTTTTAAAGGTAAATTTTCGAATGTTCTCCACAACGATGAGTTTAAGTGGTATTTAGGCGCTGTTTTAGGTCTAATCCTTTTCTTAACACCAGTAATTTATTATGAAACCGGTGTGAGTTTACTAGAATCTCTTCGAGATGTTAGTTTTCAGGTTGTTAGTACAATAACAACCACAGGCTATGCTTCGGCTGATTTTACAACTTGGGGATCGTTAGCTACCTTTATTTTCTTTCTACTACTTTTCTCTGGAGCATCAGCAGGTTCAACTTCAGGTGGAATTAAAATCGTTCGAATTGTAATTTTAATTAAGAATGGCTTTTTAGAATTTAAGAAACGTTTGCATCCTAACGCCGTAATTCCTGTTTACTTAAACAAGAAGGCTATTCCGAGTCAAATTATTTACAATCTATTGGCATTTATTTTCCTTTATTTATTCGTTTTTGTTGTAGGCTCTGTAATCATGACTGCGTTAGGAGAAAGTTTTGAAGTAGCAATTTCATCAGTTGCCACATGTTTAGGCAACGTTGGTCCTGGTATAGCTGAAATTGGACCATCTCATACATTCTCGTCAATAAGCCCTGCAGGTAAATGGTTATTATCATTTTTAATGTTATTTGGAAGATTAGAATTATTTACCGTCGCATTGCTATTTACGCCATATTATTGGCGACGAAATTAATTTTTACAACAATTAAAATTTAGCTAATAGCCTCATTCTTAAATATTTTGTTTATTTATCAAATAACACCTTGATTTTTTTGATTTAAGTATTGAATAAATATTTTTATTCTAAAAAAACTCCTTAAATTAATTTATTTAGCAACTCATTTTCTTTTACTTTTGTTATAATGAGGAATCCTAATTCACTTTTAAAAGAATACTTTGGCTATAACGAGTTCAGACCAAATCAGCTCGAAGTTATTGAACACACTTTAAGCGGTCAAGATTCTGTTGTTGTTATGCCTACAGGCGGCGGAAAATCCATTTGTTTCCAAATTGCGGCTTTAATGTTGGAAGACCTTACATTGGTAATCTCTCCATTAATATCGTTGATGAAGGATCAGGTTGACAGTCTAACAACGAATGGAATAAATGCAGCTTTTTTTAATAGTTCACAATCCGATTTTGAGAAAAGAGAAATATTAAATGCTTGTATGGCCGGCGAAATTAAGCTGCTTTATATTTCACCAGAGTCTTTGGTCATGGCTTTTGACAACTGGTTAAAATCATTAAAAATATCTTTAATTGCAATTGATGAGGCACATTGTGTATCCATGTGGGGACATGATTTTAGACCAGAATACGGTCAAATAAAAAATTTAAGAGCTTTTCTCGGTAAAACACCATTCATGGCGTTAACTGCAACGGCAGATAAAATTACCCGTCGAGACATTACCAAACAACTTGGTTTAAACGAACCTGAAATCTTTCTATCATCGTTTAATAGACCGAATCTCAGTCTAGCCGTAAAAGGACATGTTCCTAAAAAAAATAAAGTAACAGAGATTATTAACTTTATTAAGAACAGGTCAGACGAAGCTGGTATAATCTATAGTTTAAGCCGAAAAGAGACAGAACAATGGTCTGAAACCTTTAATAACGCAGGAATTAGTTCAAGGTTTTATCATGCCGGGCTAAATCCTGAGACCAGAGCACAAGTACAAGATGGTTTTATCAATGATAATTATCAAATTATTTGTGCAACCGTTGCTTTTGGTATGGGAATCGATAAATCAAATGTTCGCTGGATTATTCACACGAACTTACCTAAAAATATTGAAGGATACTATCAAGAAATTGGTCGTGCCGGCAGGGACGGAATGCCTGCAGACACCTTGTTGTTTTACAATTTTAGAGACATCATATTATTGAACGATTTTATTAAAGATTCCCCTTTTAAAGACACCTATGTAGAGAAAATTAATAGAATGGTAAATTATGCTGAAGCTACTTCTTGCCGTAGAAACATTCTATTGTCATATTTTGGTGAATTCAATGATACAAAATGTAATAACTGTGACATTTGCGAAAATCCACCAGAAATAATTGATGGTTTAACGCAAGCACAGATGGCCTTGTCAGGCATATTAAGAACCAACCAACAAGTTGGAGTCAATATGCTCATCAATTTATTAAGAGGTGCAAAAACAATGGATATTTTTGAAAAAAAATATAATGAAATAAAAACCTATGGAGTTGGGAGTAATTATTCATTCTATGATTGGCAACATTATATCAACCAAATGATTAATTATGGTTACTTAGAAATAGCATATGACGATCATTTAAAGTTAGTTGTCACAGATGCAGGTCGAAACTTATTGAAGCCTGATGCGGAAATTTCTCTAAGTCGACCTCCTGAAAAGAAAAGTAAAGCCGTTAAGCAAACAGCTAAAAAACAGAAGGCAGTAGCTCCAAAGAATGACTTAACTCAGGCATTAAAAAAATACAGAAAAGAAATTGCTCAAAAAAATAGTGTTCCAGCATACGTTATTTTTAACGATTCAACTCTGAATGAAATAGTCACACAGAAACCGAATAACCACAAACTATTGCTTGACATTCCAGGGATGGGCAAAGTGAAAGTCGAACGATTTGGAGATGATATTTTAAAGATTGTTAATGATTTAAATTCAATTGTTGATCTCGATAAACTACCCTCTCATATTCAAACATTTAAATTGTACGAAAAAAAACTCGATATTCAAGAAATTAGTCAAAAACGGGATTTATCAGAAAATACAATTTACGGGCATTTGTCAAAGTTGTATGAAGAAGGCTATGATGTCAACCTTCACAAGTTTGTTTCAGAATATGAAGTGAATCAAGTGAAGGAAGTTCGAAGAAAACTTAAAAGTAAACATCAATTAAAACCCGTTCATGATGCACTTGAGGGCCAATTAAATTACATACAAATTGGTCTCGCATTAACCATAATTAGTAAAATTGAACAGGATAACTAAAGGTCTATGAAAATCAAATCCACAGCTTTGACTTTATTTGTAATAATAGCGGTTGTCTATATATTAATTATTGGTCAAAATATCATCGTACCGTTAATATTGGCGTTTCTTTTTTGGTTTTTAATTAAAGAATTAAGGAATTTTGCAAAACGTATAAAATTCATCAAAAACAGAGTGCCTTCATGGTTATTAAATTCGGCAACTGTTATTGTCCTCTATTTTATAATTGCTTTTGTATCTCACTTTTTAATTATAAATATTCAAGAATTGAGTTCAAACATGGATAGTTATCAATCGAATTTAAATCTATTTAATCAACAATTTTCAGATCGATTTGGTTATGATTTAATGAGTCAGTCGCAAGGTGCCTTGGGTGATTTTGATTTTACAAAAATTTTAGGAGCCATCATAAATTCGTTTACAGATATTTTGGGTAATATCTTTATGATTGGACTCTATTTGCTGTTCATGCTATTGGAAGAAACTGTATTTGAACAAAAAATGCAGGCTGTTTTTGCTAATGTCTCGAATAAAAGAGAAATCAGAAGTGCAATAACCAAAATAGATACGGCTGTAGGCGATTATATCGTATTAAAAACAATTGTAAGTTTAATTACAGGAACCCTTAGTTTTATAGGTCTGCGTATAATCGGGGTTGATTCTCCTTTATTCTGGGCATTCTTAATATTTGTATTAAATTTCATTCCTACAATCGGATCATTAATTGGAACGATATTCCCGGCAATTATAGCCGTATTACAATTTGGAGATTTGAATATGGGACTAGTTGTTCTTGCAGTAATTGGAGGCATTCAATTGGTGGTTGGAAATATTGTAGAACCCAAGTTAATGGGGAACTCACTTAATATTAGTAGCCTTGTTGTTATATTATCGCTTAGTTTATGGGGAGCAATTTGGGGAATTTTAGGAATGATTTTGAGTGTGCCAATTACAGTGATACTAATCATATTATTTGCTCAATTTCCTAGCACAAAAAACATTGCCATTATACTTTCAGAAAAAGGGAAAATTGAATGATATTAATTCTTCTTGTAAAACCTAAAAACACTTGCAATGCAAACAAAAGATGAAATCGTTAGAGATTGGTTAGTTCGTTATACAGGAACACCACTTGATAAGTTTGGTAAATATATCTTACTGACTAATTTTAGCAATTATCTTGAAATATTTGCAAAAATAGGTGATGCTGAAATCATAGGTCGAGACAAGGCAATGCCAAATGCGACATTTAATGATATAACGATGATTAATTTTGGCATGGGAAGTGCAAATGCCGCTACGGTTATGGATCTGTTGAGTGCTATTAATCCTAAAGCTTGTTTATTTTTAGGTAAATGCGGAGGATTAAAAAGAAAAACTGAAATAGGAGACCTAATTCTACCTATAGCTGCTATTCGCGGAGAAGGTACATCTAATGATTATTTTCCACCTGAGATTCCAGCCTTACCAGCGTTCAATTTACAAAGAGCTGTATCCACTTCAATTAGAGATTTTAAAAGAGACTATTGGACGGGAACTGTATATACGACCAATAGACGAGTTTGGGAACATGACCAGACTTTTAAGGAGTATTTAAGAAAAACCAGAGCTATGGCTATTGATATGGAAACGGCTACGATATTCATTACTGGTTTCGCTAATAAGATTCCTACAGGTGCCTTATTGTTAGTCTCTGACCAGCCTATGATTGCCGAAGGAGTCAAAACAAGTAAAAGTGATCATCAAGTTACTGTCAATTTTGTTCAGGAACATATTGCTATCGGTATAAAATCTTTAGAAGAGATTAAAAACAACGGAACTTCAGTTAAGCATTTAAGATTCCCTTACTCAGAAGGAGAATCATAAGTATTAAGGCTTTTTATAATATAAAACAGATTCATTTGTTGAGCTTAAAAAAGTTATGATTCCAACAAATTAGATCACAATATTTAAGACAATAAAAAAAGGCAAAATACCAAATTGTATTTTGCCTTTCCTTCATAGGGTATCAAATATATTATTTGAAACGCATACCATCTAATACTTTTTCTAATACAGCTTTTTGTTCGTCTGTTACATAAGAGATAATTACATTAAATGCAAAACCATTAATAATTGAAGAATAAAAAGTTTGATTTATTGTTATTCCTGCGTAAGTTATAGCAGCATCCATTTTGTGAAAATCAGTCCCACCTAAATTAACCTCTTGATAATCACCTGAAATAATATCATATTTAACTTGACCTCTCTCCATTTGTACCTTTGTAGCATCTAAATAACCTGCTCCGTCGGTTACACCAACAGCACCATTAATGTTTTCTGTCATCACTATAAAGTTTGGATTATAATCGACATTAGTACCTACTTCATGTTCAAAAACTGATAATAATGTCGCCGAATTTATTTCAGCAGCTTTCAATTCTTTTTTATAATCTTCGTCATCACCAGCCATTAATTCACCTCCTGCAGAAGATAATTTATCCATCTCTTCTTTTGACTGTACCGCCCAACCTTTAGGCACATTCATTTCAAAAGCGAAGAAATCATTACTATAAACATTACCCTCTACTCTACCGTAATCAAAGTTTTCTGGAATTTCTCGAGTGTTACATGCCAATAACAGAACTGATAATAAGGCAAATATTACTGGTAACTTAAACTTTTTCATCTTTTTGATTTTATTGTTTTTAAATTAATAATGATTGAAAACTACTCTTAAAACAACTTTTATCAAAAACCAAAATGTTAATGTTGTCCATTAATTTCAACAAATAGTACAGCCAAGATAATAATTAATTTAGGTTTTCAAAATCTTATCCTTTGAAAACAATAATTTCACTCTAACTTATTCAACAACATTAAATAACACATTAAAAGCATCGTAAACCGCAAGATGTAGAACATCTGCATGGTCACAATCTTTAAAATAATTAAATTTAAGCTGTGATTTTATCATGCCTTGTTTTTTAAGTAATCGATATAATTTTTTAGCTTCACTTTCCATAATTCTCCCCTCTTTACCTACTCCTACATATACTTTATCTGGGAGCGTAGATAGTTTAATATTTGATCTCAATAATAATTCACGATCCCACCATAAACTTGGGCTTATGATGATATAATTATTAAACATATCGGTGTGAAAGAACAATACTTCAGTTGCCAATAACCCTCCAAGTGATTGCCCTATCAATGTTTTTTCCGCTGTAGTTCGATACGTTTTGTCAATTATTACTTGCACCTCATTCTTTAAAAAAGATATAAATTTTTCTGAATTTCCAGCAGTTGGTGTATTTTTAAAATAACCTGTGTCATTGGGTATAAAAGTGAAATCTTTTTTACGATCAACATTTTCAATTCCTACAACAATACTTTCTGGAACTTTATTTAACCACGGATAAGAACCAAACTGAACTAAACCAGCAATATGAATAAAATCTTCATGTGCTGAACCGTCTAAAAGATAAATTACTGGGTATTTGTTTAATGAATCTGGATGATAAGATAAGGGTAAATAAACATTCAAGACTCTTGCTTCATCCAGGATATTAGAATTAATTGTTAGTATCTCTCCTATTGAAAATTCCTTTCGTTGTTTAATATCAACTGAATCTTGACTTAATCCAATTGAACTAATTAATATAAGAATAACTGGAATAATAAAATTTAGCTTCATATGTATCGATTTTAAAATTTTTGAACTACTAAAACTTTGTTAATATAGTATCCTGAACCAATTGAAAGTAAGACAAAAAGTAAAAAATAGTACGTTCCATACAATGTGCGTGCTCCAGTCTCTACACCTACATTTAAGCTTGTGTACGCAAAAATACTAAGGAAGATTGCAGCGATAAATACATCAGCCATACTCCATTTACCGAGGTTTTTGATATAAACAAATAAGCTTTGACTTCTTTTGCTATGAGGATTGAATATAATGAATATTGAACTGGTCAATTTTACAATTGGAAAGATAACGCTAAATAATCCTACCATAATAGCGACAATAAAATTGCCTCCGGTATAAAGAATTTCAAGCAAATTGACAATTGATTTGTTTTGATACATATAATAAGTACGACCTTCAAAAGTTGCCTCAAAATTATATTTTATTTTCCCCCATTCACCTAGATCCAACATACTAATTAATGGGTAATCATTGAGATTTATATCAATTGGAAATTTTACTGTGAAATCTCTCGAATATGCAAAAATTTCAATAAAAGGGGATTTCAATCCAATAAATAAGAAGGCAAAAGCGCTGAAAACCATAAGTAAACCATAAACATTATATTTTATAGGTTTGTATTGATAAAATAGTACATTAAAAACTACGAATATGACAACGGTAAGTATAAGAAAGATGGAATATCTATTCACAAAACCGTAGACATTATCGGCCTTTGTTTCTTGTTTTTCCCAATATTCTCTTTTCGATTTACCTATCTCATTACCAGGTAACCATTCCCATCCGTTCAAAATACGTTCTTTAAAATTTAATTGTTTTGCTATATCTTCTTTTATATCCTTGTATTCAGAAAGCTTGTTATCGATTTTGAATGAAAAATAAATAACGAAACCAAAAAAAATGAAAGCACTAAATAATATGGCAAAATAGCTTTTCACTAGCTGGCCAATTTAATATTATTTATTGCTGCAAAAGTATCTTGTTCTTGAAATATTATTTCTAAATATTCAGCCTCTTCTTTTGCGAATTTGACATCATACTCGTTTAGTCTTTCGAGTTCATTCTCATTCTTTACACCACTCTTTATTATCTCGATTAATTCGGGAAAATCATTGGTTAATTCATTTTTATAAAAAATTAACAGATCAGTGATTGCCTTTAAAAAATTTTCTCCATTCTCCACTTCATACGACTTTAGCTCGTGTAAATTAATCTCAATTTCGAAGAGTGTATTTTCGTAATTCTGTTGAATATCAATAGAATCGGACTGGAATAGTAATTCAATTTGACGTGAGACATTTTGTTGAATCATCGATAAGTTATTATTAAATTGAACGGCATCTATTCTATCCTCATTCAAGTCATATTCAATAATCCCATCAGATTCCTCAGTATAAGTGGATTTAACGTTCTCAACCACTTCGTTATTTGAACAAGCAAAAAGACTTAGGAAAATACAACTATAAACAACTTTATTTAATCTCATTTATTTAATATTTAATTTGTTTGAAAATTTTTAAAGTTCTAGAATTTAAGTCTTGAACTTCGAATAAATAAACACCGCTTTCAAGTGTTGGTAACTTAATCTCCTTTTCAACATTTAAATTACAAATTTGTTTTCCCGATATATCATAAATTACTAAAAATCCTTCGTTGACTCCTTCAATATTTATCGTGTTTTGAAAAGGATTAGGATAAGCTTTTATGCTAGATGCAATTTCTTTGTTTTCGTTAGGAATATTCAATAAAGAACTTTCCGTGATTGAGAAAAAATCGACTGCACCTTCTGTAATATTTTCGGTTTCTACATAATCACTCAACATGAACATTATTTGCATTTCATCAGAAGGAGTCGTAAAATCTAAAATACGAATCGAGCTTGCGTTCCATTGACTCATTGGTAAACCTCCATTATACAATTTATCAATTACTTCAACACCTGCGTCGGAGATTATATAAACAAATAAAGTATCATCTGGCGGTGCGCCATGCAAATTGAAGAACCAAGTAGCATAATTTATATACGGATCAACATAATCCACAAGCGAAAATATAGGTGAAACTAAAATAACTTCTCCATCATTCACTTCCTGTGTATTAGAACTACTCGTTCCATTACCTGTAATATACGCGTATTTTCCGCAATCAAAGGGACTATCAAAATAAGGATTCTCTCCTATATCAACACCAACAGGGATATCTCGAACCCAATGACCTCTCGACGCTGTTCCTCCTGAAGTCCAATTAAAATCTAAACTAAAATCATCATAATATCCTTTATCAAGTTGAACAATAATTTCACCAGTCTCATCTGTTAACATAATATCTTCCAAACAAACAGTCTTATAGCCCCAAATTCCAACAGATACTTGATAATTATCTTGATAATACAAAGGTATATTGGCGTTGCCATCAATATCCGTCTCTGCTTCACTATCAATATAAGTATGTGAGAACAATACATTAACACCTTCTATCGGCAATAGAGTTTCAGAATCTAGAACTTTAATATCAATTGAAAATTCAGGAATTTTTTCGAGTTCTACATCCTGTATTCTCGTAGCTCCGTTTACAAAATTTAATGGAATTGACTGTGGATAGTATAAAACTTTGAAATAATCGACCATTTTTATTCCCTCACTTTCAATACCCGTTGCGTAATAACCTGGCACGTTAGAAAAATCTTCAATATCTGTGCTTTCAATACTAATACTAACATTATTTAGAGGTGTTCCAGTAATTGATTCTGTAATTGTACCATTTAAATAACTCGCTGGGTGTTCTAAAACATCAAAAACAAACAACCCTTCTTCTCTATCTGTCGCCAAAATATGATCTGAAGGTAAAAAAGGATAAGCACCCCAACAACCTTCCGTCGTAGGTCCAGTTAAAGGCGAGGTGTCAAAATTGGCAACTTCTATAATATTATTTGGATCTGAAATATCGTGCACAACCAATCCATCAGTATAGTAAGAAGTATATAAATAATCTCCTTTAACATGTGAGTTATGCGGTACCCTATTCGAACCAGGAGAAGACTGGATTCTATCTAATTCAACAATAGATTCAGGATTAGAAACATCAAATGAACCGATATAGCCATCTGAGATTTCATCAGTTGTAAAAACGTAGTTACCATCTTCAGTCGCCCAAATATTATGTGTAAAGGCGGTAGGAGTTACAGCAGAACCTAACAGTACAGGGAACGCTTTTTCCCTCAGATCAACCACACTAAAAAAACCATCGTAAATATGAGCAAAATATCCTGTGTCATTTTGAACATATCCATCATGTGCATACCAATTATCAAATACACCTACCTCCGTTGGATTCCAAGGATCAGTAGCGACATCAAGTATTATTACTCCTCCTGCTCCACGACCTGCTCCAAAAATATAAGCATAGCCATCCGTTTGATAAATATTATGTGCAGATTGCCATGGAGTTAATGCTGGTCCTGAATAAATTCTTGTAGGTAATTCAGTATCAAATGGTAAAGGACTCAGGTCTATTATTAATAAACCTTCCAAAGCTTCGGTCGTTACATAGGCAAAATCACCATAAGTTTTAATATCTCGCCAAATTGAGTTCATTCCGGGAATCCAAGCAACTTCAGCGACGTCAGCAGGAACAGTAACATCAACTATTGAAACCCCATCTTCAGTACCAACGATAGCATATTCATTCCCTAATTCATCAACATACCCCCAAATATCATTACACTTTGTGTCATGTAAAGCTGGAATATCAAGATATCCAATTTCATTGATGTTTAGTTGACTATAAAGAGTTGGAGTAAGAATTAGTAATACTATACTAAGCAGAGATTTGTAAGCAGTTTTCATACTACTAAAATAAAGCTTATTTCACTAGAAAACAATTACCTCCAATCAATACTTTTAACAGTTCAAATGCAAATTCCTTGAAAAATAATGAAGATTGGTACTTATTTAGAATTCTTAATCGATTCCCAAGTCGTATACATTGACTCTTGAGTAGGTCGATCTGGTTCGATTTCTGTAAGAGGCTCAACTGCTATAAGTGAATCTTGACATTCTTTTGGTAAAGTCTGGTATAAAGCTGTTCCTTTTGTTTTCCAAGATAACATATCGTCTGAAACTTCCTTGATGACCTTTATTGGATTCCCCACTGCTAAACTGCGTTTTTTTATTGTCGTTTTGGCTGGAACAAAACTTAAAGCACCAATAATACTTTCCTCTTCAATAATGGCATCGTCCATTATCACAGCATTCATTCCTATTAAGCAATTTTCACCAATAGTGGCGCCATGAATAATAGCTCCATGACCGATATGTGCACCTTTTTTTAAAAAAACGGTTGTTCCCGGAAACATGTGAATCGTGCAGTTCTCTTGAACGTTACAGCCATCCTCAATAATTATTGCACCCCAATCTCCCCTAATTGCAGCACCTGGTCCTATGTAAACATCTTTTCCAATAATCACATTCCCTGTAACTGTTGCTTGAGGATGAATAAAAGAGCTTGGATCAACTACTGGAATAAAGCCATTGAATGAGTATACCATCGTTATTTTTTAAATCAAGTTAGTAAAACTTATTTAATCAAGGGTTCAACTTTTTTAGCGCCCAAATAGAAATACAAAATACCCAACATCATTAATATATGACTAAAATCGTTTTTGTCAAACCACTGATGTAAATTTATTTTTAGTAGAAATATAAAAGCTGATGGTAATAAAATTAGCACACCATAAACAAAATACATATATGCATTATTGACGGTTTTAGCATAATACCTAGCTAAAATTCCAGCTGTTAAAACGACTCCTAAAATTGTGTTTATTGCTGAAGGAAGAAAAGCTAATGTTGGATTTTCATAGATGGGTAGATAAATACATACCAAAGTAAAAATAGTAAACACTATAATTAATTTCCAAAAGGATAATAATTTATATAAACCTAATCGACTTTGATTAGGGTGCACAGAAATCATTGCCTGTTCTAAAGTATAAATTGCAATTGGTCCTGAAATCCAAGAAGGAAATTTACCACTAACGCCCCAATAATTAAAGAATAAATGTCCTAAACCGCCAAGAAAAGCACCTATACCGAAAATATAGAAAAATGCAATCCAATAGGTTTTAAAGGGATGATAAATTTTTAATTTTCTAAGCTTTAATCCTAAAGTAATACTCAATATAGCCAATAAGGTATCCGTGATAAACCCCATTGGTTCGAGTAAATTTAAATTGAATAATACGAATTCAATTTTCTCGTAATCGCTACCAATCATAAATAAATATCTGCTATAATTTAAACTTACTTTCCGTTAAAAACACCCATTGCACAATACTTCTCTATTCTAGCATCACAACGTTTATCTGGATCCATTTTTTCTAGTTTAGCGATATTTTTTATAATTGAAGATTTAACATTACTATATGTTTTCTCTCTATCACGATGTGCTCCACCTAATGGTTCATCTATAATCTCGTCAACGATACGTAACTCTTTCATATCCGTTGAAGTTAATTTAAGAACTTCTGCTGCACGCTCCTTAAAATCCCAACTTCTCCATAAAATGGTAGAACAATTTTCAGGGGAAATAACAGAATACCATGAATTTTCTAGCATTATTACTTTATCACCCGCACCAATGCCTAAAGCTCCGCCTGAAGCACCTTCACCTATAATGATACAAATCACTGGTACTTTAAGGTTCATCATCTCATAGATATTACGAGCGATAGCTTCACCTTGTCCTCTTTCTTCAGCTTCTAAACCTGGAAAAGCACCTGGAGTATCAATTAAAGTAACAATTGGTTTATTAAATTTTTCAGCCAATCTAAACAATCTTAAGGCCTTCCTATATCCTTCTGGATTAGGCATACCGAAATTTCTGTATTGTCTGAGTTTAGTATTACTTCCTTTTTGTTGACCTACAAACATCATTGTTTTGCCATCAATTTGACCAAAACCACCGATCATTGCCTTATCATCTCGCACATTTCGATCACCATGTAACTCAATAAAAGTTCCATCCGTTAAAGATTTGATATAATCTAATGAATATGGTCTATCAGGGTGTCTAGATAATTGAACACGTTGCCATGGAGTCAACTTTTTAAATATATCTTCAGTTGTTTTTTTTAACTGTTTTTGAAGATCTCGAACCATTTTAGAAGTGTCTACTCCGGAATTTGTTTCAATTTCCTTTGCTTTTACTATCTCTTCTTCAATACTATTTATCGGTTCTTCAAAAGGTAAAAAGTTTGCCATCATTTTATTTTTTGGAAATTCAAATTTAGTGTTTTTTTGATTCTTAATCGTACCGATTTATTTTAAATTTAAGATTATCTTCGAATAAATTTTAAAAAGATGGTTGTTTACCCAAAAACTAAAATTAATATAGGTCTGAATATCATTGGTAAACGACTTGATGGGTACCATAATTTATCAAGTGTTTTTTATCCTACAGACTTGTCTGATATTCTTGAAATAGTGAAAAGTGACAGTTTTTCTTATTCATCAACTGGTGTAGAAATTGATTGTTCACCTGAAAACAACCTGATTATTCGAGCCTATAACCTGATGAAGTCGAAATATGGTTTAAGTCCCGTAAAAATTCATTTACATAAAATAGTTCCAACTGGTGCTGGTCTTGGAGGTGGATCTGCGGATGCATCTGCAACTCTTTGTTTATTAAATAAGTTGTTCGAATTAAATTTAAGCGATACTATTTTAAAACAGATATCTTTGGAGTTAGGTAGTGATTGTCCCTTTTTCATCATGAATTCTCCCCACTTAATAACAGGCATAGGTGAGGTAATGAGTCCTATTAATTTAAATTTATCTAATTATTTCATTAAAATCGTTCATCCAAATATTCATATAAGTACTGCGAACGCTTTTAGTAAAATTGAAAATTTTAGCTCTGCACTAGACGAAGAACAATTTATTAAAGGTTCTATACAAGATTGGCAGGGCAAAATCCGAAACGATTTTGAATCAGCTGTTTTTAACGAGCATCCAGAATTACAAACGATAAAGACTAAGTTACTACATGAAGGTGCGCTTTACTCTAGTATGTCTGGATCAGGCTCATCTTTATTTGGGATTTATAAAATTATACCTAAAAATACTTTCCCTGAATACTTTGAATGGATAGGTAAACTTTAATTTATGGCAGAGCAATTAAAATTTATGTATAATGATGAATTCATCAAATCATTAGCTAAATCTATTAAAAAAACTGATGTAAAACTCGATGATAAAAACTTTATTAACAGCATCTTAAACAATGATTGGAAAGAAAAAGAATTAAAAGCACGAGGGATTCACATTGCTGAAAAAATGTATCAATTCTTACCATACGACTATGACAAACAGATTGCTATTTTAAAAAATGTTGCACCAAATTTTAAAGGTTATACAGGAACCATCTTTCCGACATTTGTAGAATTATATGGTTTAGAGCATGCTCCGACTTCATTAATGGCTTTAGAAACATTCACTCAGTATTCGACAAGTGAATTTGCAATCAGACCGTTCCTTATACAAAACCCAAATACAATTGAACACCTTTATAAGTGGGCAGAAAGTGAAAATTTTCATGTTCGCCGTCTGGCAAGTGAAGGATGTAGGCCGCTTTTACCATGGGCTATGAAACTCACTCAATACATTGACAATCCACAACCAATTCTTCCTATTCTCGATCGCCTTAAAAACGACAAAGAGGATTATGTATATAGAAGTGTTGCAAATAATTGGAATGATATATCGAAACATCACCCGGATTTGGTTTTGAGAAATATCAATCGATGGGCGAAAAAGACGAAAACTACAGAATGGGTCGCTAAACATGCGCTGCGCACATTATTAAAACAAGGCAATCAAGAAGCAATGTCGCTATTCGGCTTTGGCACGATTGATAATTTAAAGCTAAACTCCTTCGCTATTCAAGATTCACAAATAGAATTTGGAGGAATTAGCAAACTACATATCTCAATTAAAAATAATGGACCCGAGGCTAAATTTAGACTTGAATATGCTATTGACTATTTGAAAAAAACCGGAAAACATAATCGGAAAATATTCCAATTGACTGAAACCACGCTTAATTCGAATCAGTCATTAAACCTGGTCAAAAAACTAGATTTTAAAGATTTGTCGACACGCAAACATTATAGAGGAATTCATTTTATTAATTTAGTAGTCAACGGAAACGATATTGAGAAGATTCAATTTCATTTAACCTAACAACACTTTTTTTATGAAATTGCAATCACTATTAATTACTTCTTTTATCGGTTTTTTACTAATATTCGGCTCTTGTAATTCTAAATACGCAACAAAAAAAAAAACAAAACTAAGACTAAATCTCAACAACAAAGGATTGACGGAGATTCCAAGCTATGTGTTTAACCTAACAGATTTAGAAGTATTAAATCTTCACAATAATAAATTAACTCATATTCCAAAGGAAATTAGATTGTTAACCAACTTAAAAAAGTTAGTCCTCAGTAGAAATGACATTATTTCAATTCCAGAAGAGATTGGACTATTAGTTGAATTGGAAGAATTATCACTGAAAGCTAATAAAATCGAGTTTCTACCAAACTCTATTGGAAATTTAGTAAAACTTGAATTATTTAGGTTGAATTTTAATCGTTTGACTTCATTACCGGAGTCTATTTCTAATTTACAGTATTTAAGTCATTTCTATGTTGGTAATAATTTACTACTTACCTTGCCAAAATCGATAGATAAGATGACTGGGTTAAGAGAGTTTGAAATTGGTCGAAACAATTTGCAATATTTACCTAACGAATTGTACAATTTAACAAGTTTAAATTCGCTCGACTTGACATTTTCTGGCCCTGAAATAAACATCTCTGATCAGATTTGTCAGATGAGAAATTTAGAAACTTTATATATTGATGGTGGAACTTTGAGTTTTGCTCCAAGATGCTTAACTGTTCGTTCAAATAACTTTCGCTTTAATCTTATTGTCAGATAATTATATCTTATCTTTAACCTCTGACATTCGAATTAATTCGAATCCTGATTGTTTTTCAATCTTCACCATTTCAATCAATTCTTGGTTTAGTTTTATCGATGCATTTTCGTATACCAAATAGTACCGCCCCTTCCCCATTCCTTCAGCTTGAGAAACCAATTGCAGACTTGTTATAATAGTCCTGAATTTAGCAAGGTTATTTTGAATTGTTATGCGACTGGAGGTGAAATCAATCGTATAAAACACGGTATAAAAATTCGACTTTCGTAAAAGATCAATCGTAGCGTCCGAATAGATTATCGGAAAAGAATCTGCTCTCATTTTAAAACCGCGTGTAAAGCTATCAAATCGACTTTCATTTGCAAACTCTCTAAATATTTGTTTAAACGAAGCTTTTTTGACTGGCTTTAAGTTTTCAACGAGCTGTTCGCCGATTATTTTTTTGAATAATTCTTCAAAAACAAAATCCTTGGCAAAACGCGCTTCATACAACTGTGAATAACGTATTACTCCCTTCTTATTGACACTTAATTCCGACAATAGTTTTTTAGCATAAGGAGGATCGAACAATGATAAAGTTTCTTCACCTCTTTTAATTTTATTAACGTCAAAATCCATGAGTCTAAATCCTTTACGAATAGCAGCCTTCATATCAGCACTCATTCCGTGAATTGCAAAATTCAATTTTCGATCAGAAATAGAAAAACACGGAATACCGTTAAGATTAGCAATTATACCAATTGCTATTTGCTCCTCGTTAAAACGATTACTCCCTATGTAAATGATAGAAAAAAAACCTTCCATGTTAAAAATTAATTAGTTTCAAAAAAGTTTAATTGAAGTTGTATACGATTTGCATCAAAAATCTTATTTAAGATTTTATTCTCAATCAGCTCATGCTTATAAATGGTTTTGAAATATGTCAGAGAGGTTGCCATTTTATTCAACATTCCATCATTCATTCTTATAGAATAGCTACTAGCAATATTTCGGATTTCGGATTTTGAAATAAATTTTCGAACCATCGCTAATAATTCATTGTTTTGATGCAAAGGCTTCTCATGGAAGTCCAGTTCGAAACTTTTACTTTCAAATATCAATTGCTTCTTTTTACCGTGTTTCATAGCAATATCACTATAGGCAAAATCAATATTTAATAACTGATTCAAGAGGTAATAAGTCAATAAATTTTTAGGTGCTAAAATATCAGCTGTATTTAGATATTTCACATTAATAGGATTTAAATACTCGAGGTTAAAATCATTAGCAATCCCCATTAAGGATGTATTATTGATTAAATTTATTTCAGGCGATTGAACTTTGAAAAGCTTTAATAATTCGGCATGTAAATAACGAGTAACATCCTTCTCAACCAAACTAAATTCATTTAAATCAGCATTCAATGCAATATTATTATTGTTGTTTACAGCATAAAATGGTATCATTTAGCCACCTCTTTTAACATAGGTACAAAACTAAAAACACCTAATTGTTCTTTTGATATTTCTCCATTAATATTTTTTGTAATCAATAACATTTCTTGGGTCTTTCCTTCACCAATAGGAATTACCATCTTACCTCCGTTTTTTAGTTGTTTAACCAGTTCTTCAGGAATAAATGGTGCTCCACAAGTCACAATTATTTTATCGAAAGGTCCGAATGCAGGCCATCCTTTATAACCATCACCATATTTTAATTTAGCGTTATAACCCAATGCAGGCACAATTTTATTAGCTTTTAAATATAGTTCTCGTTGACGTTCGATTGAAAAAACCTTCGCTCCGAGGTCACATAAAATAGCCGTTTGAAAACCTGAACCTGTTCCAATTTCTAGGATTTTTTCTCCTTTGGTAATTGTCAACAATGCAGTTTGAAAGGCAACGGTATACGGATGAGAAATTGTTTGACCAGCACCTATTTGAAAAGCCATATTAGAATATGCCTGACTTACAAATACGGCATCTAAGAAAAAATGTCGTGGAACATTTTTAAAAGCAGTCAATACAGCTTCATCTTGAATGCCTTTTTCTCGAAGGGTATCCACTAATTTATTTCGTAATCCCTTATGCTTAAAATTATCAATCATTAAAAATGTTTATTCGTTCTACAAAAATAGAGACAAATAAAAACTTGTCGACATATAGTTAGATGAATCGATTAACAAAATAATTTTAGTTTCTTTTCTAAACAAATCCTCATTTAGTCAAAAACTATACCTTCGCGAACCTAAAATCATTTATGTTTAAAGGAGTATTATACATGTTATTTTCATCGCTATGTTTTGCGATTGTTAATTTGATGGTTAAAACACTCTCGGACAGCACCAATGTATTTCCAACAATACAAAATTATCCAGTTCATGAATTGATTCTATTCAGATCTTTAATTTCTCTAGCTATTTGTATTGCGATAGTCAAGCATCAAAAAATAAAATTCTTTGGAAATAATAAAAAATGGCTACTAATAAGAGGCGTGTTTGGTGTAACAAGTTTAACTCTTTTCTTTTTTACTTTGAAACATTTGCCAATTGCCATCGCAACCGTGGTCCAATATTTATCACCTATCTTTACAATAATATTCGCAATCTATCTCCACAAAGAAAAGGTAAGACCAATTCAATGGATATTTTTCTTGGTCGCATTATTAGGCGTAGCATTTATTGGTAATAGTAAAAGTCAGGGTCTAGAAATACAATTAATTTGGGTTCTAGTTGGACTTTGTTCTGCCGTACTTTCAGGGGTATCATATAATGCTATTATGAAATGTAGAACTACTGATGCACCAATCACGGTTGTGATGTATTTTCCTTTAATCGCCACTCCTGTAATGATTATTGCTTGCTTTTTCTACGGATTTTTAATGCCACAAGGAATTGAGTGGTTATTATTAATATTGATAGGTGTTTTTACACAATTTGCCCAACTATTTATGACTAAAGCTTTTAATAGTGATGCAGCGGCGAGAATAACCCCAATCAAATATATTGGTGCCATATATGCAGTTTGTATAGGGTATTTTATATTTGATGAAGACATCAGTTTAATCGGAACTTTAGGTATAGCATTGATATTAATCGGCGTACTTCTGAATACCTTTTTTAAACAAATATTTAGAAATAAAAAGTCTCGCCTAAGCAAAGTTTAACTCGTAAAGTTTTTTGTAATGACCGTTCATTTCTAATAAAGCTTCATGACTTCCTTTTTCAAGGATTTCTCCACTGTCTATAACTAATATTTCTGATGAATTGACAATCGTTGATAAACGATGGGCAATTACAATTGATGTTCTTCCCTTTTGTAATTCTTTTGTAGCCTGTTGTATTAAAGCTTCTGATTCTGAATCTACACTTGCTGTTGCTTCATCAAGAATTAAAACTTTAGGATTATATACATAAGCACGAATAAAGGAGATTAATTGTTTCTGACCTACAGATAAAACACCACCGCGTTCACCAACATTATATTCATAACCTCCAGGTAAATTCATAATAAATTTATGTGCTCCTACTTTCTTGGCAGCAGTAATCACCTGTTCTTTTGTAATTGTTTCATCACCAAGTGTAATATTATAAAGTATTGTGTCTGAAAATAGAAACACTTCTTGTAATACCACTGCAATATTTTGTCTAAGCGTGCGCAATTCAATATCGCGAATGTCGTTTTCACCAATATGAATACTCCCTTTTTGGAACTCGTAAAACCTCGTCAATAAATTAATGATTGTTGATTTTCCTGCTCCTGTTGTTCCAACTAAAGCAATTGACTTACCTGCTTCTACTTTAAAACTTATACCTTTAAGAATCCAATCTTCATCCTTATATGCGAACCAAACATTGTCAAAACTAATTTCTTGATCAAAATTAACATTGGTTAAAGTCCCTTTATTATCAATGTGCTCCTGTCGATCTAATGTTTCAAAAACGCGCTCAGCCCTTACCATTCCTCGTTGAAGGATATTGAATTTATCCGCTAACTGACGAATTGGTCTATAAAGCATATGGATCCATAGAATAAATCCAAATATTGTAGGGACCACCATATTGACATCAGTGTCATCGTAGCCCATTTTCAACATACCCCAAATAATTAGCACGGCTATGGACATAGAGCTCAATAACTCTACAATGGGGAAGAAAATTGAATTGGCCCAAACAGCATCGACATGTGCTTGTCGATGCTCCTTATTAATACCAACAAATTTTTCATACTCTATGTTCTGTCTATTGAACAATTGAACAATTGACATTCCTGAAATATGCTCTTGCACAAAAGTGTTTAATTTATTTACCTGTAATCGTTCCTTTTGAAAAGCTTTCTTCATAGCTCTTGCGAATATTCGTGTTGCAATAAGCAGCAAAGGAATTGGAATAAGGGTCAGTAAACTTAATTCCCAACTCACATAAAACATTAACAATATAACAATGAGCAATTTTAATAGATCTCCCAACATGGTTAATAAACCAATTGAAAAAACTTCTGCAATCGCTTCAATATCAGAAATTAGTCGGGTAACAACAGTACCATTAGGCGTATTGTCAAAATATTTTAATTTGAATGAATTGAAATGTTTAAAAAGATCAATTCGAACATCTCTAATAATTGATTGTCCCAATAAATTAGAGAAATAAGTAGCGACAAATTGAACTATCGTTTCCAGAATTAGAATCACAATTAACAATACAGTCCAAGCCAACAATTGTTCTTTAATAGAGGGATTACTTATAAAAAGATCTATAAATCCCTGAATTGTTTCACCGTTAGTCCCCGGTACAACTCCGTCACCAACAATATAACTATTTATCATTTCAATAATCACCAAAGGTCGAATTGGACCTAAAATTGATAAGAGAATCATGGTAATCAACGAAATGATAAAAATCGCTCTATACGGTTTTATAAAACGAATTAAACGCTTTAATAGATTAAGGTCGAATTTATTTTGTTCTGACATTAGTACAAAAGTAGCTAAAATCTTCTCTTTTATCGACTAAAATTATAAACTCAATGAAGAAAATTGCGACTCTTTTAAAGTCCAGAATATTAATATTCGTCTTCAATGATTTTTTTTCAAAATTAAATCGAATTAAACTAAATTAAATCTCCTACTTTTGACAAAATTTTCAAGTTATGCCAAAATTATCTTTGAAAGGCAATGAAATGCCTGCTTCACCAATTAGAAAATTGGTTCCGTTTGCTGAGAAGGCCAAAAGCCTTGGTAAAAAAGTTTATCATTTAAATATCGGACAACCTGATATTGCTAGTCCTAAGGAAGCTTTAGACGCAGTAAAAAACATGGATATTTCAGTTCTAGAATATAGTCATTCTGCTGGATTCGAATCTTATAGAAAAGGTTTATCTGCATATTATAAGAAGAATGGTCTTGATATCAACTCAGATGAGATGATTATAACTACTGGGGGATCTGAAGCATTAATTTTTGGATTCATGACTTGCTTTAACCCTGGTGATGAAATCATTATTCCTGAACCGTTTTATGCTAACTATAACGGATTTGCGACAACTGCGGGTTTAAAAATTGTTCCCGTTACAGCAAAAATTGAAGATGGCTTTGCTTTGCCTCCTATTCAAGATTTTGAGAAGTTAATTACTGCTAAAACAAAGGGTATTGTTATTTGTAATCCTGCGAATCCAACAGGTTACCTTTATACAAAAGAAGAACTAGCACAGTTAAAAGAAATTGTTTTAAAACACGATTTGTTTTTATTTGCTGATGAAGTATATAGAGAGTTTTGTTACGATAATGCGACACCGCATTCAGTAATGAATTTAACAGGAATAGATGATAATGTGGTATTAATAGATTCAGTATCTAAACGATACTCTATGTGTGGAGCAAGAATTGGTGCATTAATTTCAAGGAATAAAGAATTGATGGCAAATGCAATGAAATTTGCCCAAGCGCGTTTGTCCCCTCCTACTTTGGCTCAAATTGCAAGTGAAGGAGCTTTAGACACACCACAATCATATTTCGACGAGGTTGTTGATGAATATGTTGAGCGAAGAAACATTACTGTTGATGGCTTAAATGCAATTGAAGGCGTTATCTGTCCAAAACCGAAAGGCGCATTTTATTGTATCGCTCAACTGCCAGTTAAAGACGCTGAAAACTTTTGTCAATGGTTGTTAGAGGACTTTGATTATAATGGAGAAACAGTTATGATGGCTCCTGCCAGTGGATTTTATGCAACGAAAGGTTTAGGTTCAAACCAAGTTCGCATTGCTTATGTACTTGAGAAAAAAGAACTTGTTAAAGCTGTAAAATGTCTCGAAGAAGCACTAAAAATATATCCTGGTCGAATATAATACTTGGTGTTTTCCTTACTTTTTTTAAAAAAATTAGGTTTCTTTAATATTATTTCGTTTTCAGACGTTATATGCATATGAAATGGAACCTGATTTTTCTATATCTTTTTTTTACGATTAATGGAACCGCCCAATCTATTGAAAGAACGATCTATTTCCATATTGATAAAACAACAATAAAGGAAAAGGTTAATAACGATTCAATAGCACTTAAAAAAGTTTGGGATAATGCAATTATTTCTTTCCAATTGAACGGTTATGTAGGCATTGTTCCGCACGACACCGTAAAAAAAGCGAAGGTCACACATTATTATTTCGACTATCTAAAGCATTTTAAAAAGACCACCCTACTGTCTGTTGATGACATTAAAGCTAAACCGATTGCATCTTCGAATTATATTAATACCCTAAGTAATATCAATAAAAAACTGAATTATTTAGAGAATAATGGCTATCCCTTTGCTAGTTTAAAAATTATTAAGCAAGTCGAAACGAATCATGAATTGATTCTTCATTATAAAATTGATTCAGCAGAACTCATTATTATTGATAAAATAATTCTAAAGAGTCTCGATAAATTTAACCCCAATACTATTCTCAATCTAATCAATTTGAAAGAGGGTGATTTATACAACGAATCTAAAATTCGATCATTGTCAAAAATTATTGAGAATTCTGGTCTTTACACATTTATCAAATCTCCTGAAGTTATTTTCAAATTAAATAAAGCCGAATTGTATATCTATTTTCAGAAAAAAAAATCGAGTAACGCCGATGGATATATCGGATTTCAACAAGACAATGAAACCCAAAAATTCGTTTTAAACGGCTATGTAAATCTAAGTTTAATCAATGCTTTGAACAGGGCCGAAATTATAAATCTAAATTGGAAGAACAATCCACAGCAAACACAAGAACTGAAAACAATATTCGAATTCCCATTTCTATTTAATACCCCATTCGGTATTGGGAGCTCTATAAACCTTCAAAAACAGGATACAACCTTTATAAAATCGGATTTATTGTTCGAATTAATTTATAGAAATCCAGTTTTTAAAGTCAGTCTATTTAATCAAATTGAAAATTCATCTACTACGGGTAGTGAACCGATAGCAGGATTCAAGAATTACAACAAAAACACTATTGGTGTAAAAGCAAACTACCGCCCCATATTCAATGACCTATTAAAATTTTATCATCCTGAAATCAGTTTAATGGCTGGTGTTTTCACGTACAAATTAGATTCAATTGAAGATACCAAACAACGAATTGCAAATAATAAATATTCAGTAGGCTATTCACATACTATCGACTTTCTTAAATATTTTCATTTAAACAATGAGCTGATTTATCAAACACTTACCTCGACCCAAGGAATTTCTCAGAATGAAATGATTTATTTTGGTGGATTGCAAAGCATTAGAGGGTTTTACGAACTTGAATTATTCGGAAAAAACATTTGGACATTGAGAAATGAAGTCGAATTCAAACCAATTGATGTTTTATCCATAAAAGCATTATACGACTATAGTGTTTTTAATAATAACCAACAGAATTACACGCATAGTTTTGGTGTTGGTTTAGGTATTATCAATAACTCAAGTCAACTAGACATCATCTTTGCAAATGGAATACTCAATACAAATCCATTCCAGCTGTCAAATTCTAAAATTCATATAGGATTTATTTCTAATTTCTAAAGGGGTATGATTTCAAACGCTCCACAACTACTATTATAAGTTGAATAGCCATTATAATTAAGCTCAGCCTAGAAAACCAACCTCATACTCAATAATAGCGTTACTTAACGTGATAGGCTACTTGCGTCAATCGTTTTTTAGTAACTTTACGTAAAACTACAATAATGCGCTCAATTCTCATTTTCATTCTAATACTTTGCACAAGCTTTGCCAATGCCCAAAATAAAGCCTTTGTTAACGGTGAATTATTAGTACAAAGTTCAAGTACCAATAATTTTGATAGAGGTTTCATCAATTTTGCAGCTGAAAATAATTTAATCATAGAGCAACTCAAATTAATCGGCCCAGCATTCAATATTTATCAAGTTGTATTTAGAGACAAAGATATAGACCTCAATTGGGCGACACAAACGCTATATAGCTATCCTGGCATTACAATTATTCAAAAGAATCATTTTGTAAGCGACAGAGAAACAATTCCTGACGATCCACAAATAGGTTTACAATGGCATTTAAAAAACACTGGAGTTGATGGAGGTGTCGTAGATGCTGATATTGACGCTGTAGAAACTTGGGACATCACTACAGGTGGAGTAACAACGCATGGTGACACAATTGTTGTTTGTATTATTGAGTCAGGTGGAATTGACTATACACATGAAGATTTAGCCGGTAATATGTGGAAAAATTATGCAGAAATTCCAGATGACGGCATTGATAATGATAACAATGGCTATATCGATGATTATTTAGGTTGGGATGTTGGTACAGAAACCGATCAAATAGGTTTTGCAACACATGGTACCAAGGTTGCTGGATTGATTGGAGCAAAAGGAAATAATGGAATTGGTATTTCTGGTGTGAATTGGGATGTTAAAATGATGGTGATTAAAGGTCAAGACACAAGAAGTGAAGCCTCTATTATTGCAGCGTTTTCTTACCCATTAAGCATGCGTAAAAAATATAACGAAACTTTTGGTGCTGAAGGAGCTTTTGTAGTTGTCACAAACGGATCGTGGGGAATAGATGGTGGTAACCCCGAATCTCACCCACTTTGGTGTGCTGTATATGACAGTCTTGGTAGCGCTGGAATTTTAAATGTAGGCGCCACAACAAACGATGATGTGAATGTTGATATTGTCGGAGACATGCCAACAGGATGTTCAAGTGATTTTTTAATAGGTGTAACACGGACGGATAAATCTGACATTAGGGATGCTGGTTATGGTCCGACTTTAGTAGATCTTGCAGCTCCAGGGTTTAGTGTTCGGACAACAAACAACTTTGGAGAAACGCTTTACGGGAACTATACCGGCACATCGTTTGCATCACCCGTTGTTACGGGAGCTATAGCACTTGCCTACTCTGTTCCTTGTTCTGACTTTATCAAGCTCGTCAAACATAATCCTGAAGCTGCTGCACTAGCCATGCGCGGTTATATTTTAGATAATGTAGACCCAATTATTACTTTAGCTGATGATGTAGTTACTGGTGGAAGACTTAATATTAAAAACACTATTGATGACATGCTTATGGGTTGCGACACAGATGCATGTATCAGTCCTTATAATATTAGAAATGAAGATTTAACAGACACTTCAACAATCATTATTTGGGATGGTTTTTCGAACGATTACACTGTTACGATTAACGGTGGCGCATATATTGATTTCGAGATTGAAATTGATGATGAACAGACGCTAATTTTAGATGACTTATCTCCTTGTACGGAATATTCAATTTCTATTATTTCAATTTGCGCTTTTGACGACATAAGTTCTGCGAGCTTCACTTACGACTTCATTACAGATGGATGCTGTAACAATCCTGCTCTCTTTGTTGTTGATAAGACACAAAATTCAGTCCAAATTGGATGGGATGCAATTCTTTATGCTGATCAATATAATTTACGTTATTCGAAAGAAGGCTTAGATGATTGGACAGAAGTTATGGATGTAGATTCTGCTGTTATCATTAATGATTTAGACAGTTGTAGAACATACGATTTTCAAATCTACACATTGTGCAGTGACAGCACTAGAGGTTATAGTGAAAGTTTTAAAGTCTTAACCTTAGGTTGTGGAGCTTGTACGGAAGCGACTTATTGTGGTATCAATGATATCTCTAGCAGATTCGAATGGATAGATGAAATACGTATTAACGGCGCTACACGGACTACTGGAAATAATTTAGGCTGGTATACATCTGATATATTGTTGACTAACCTACTTCACGGAAACACATATACTTTCTATCTTGCGCCAGGTTATCTTGAGATTAATTACACTGAGGACATTTCGGTGTGGATAGATTTTAATTTAAATGGTAATTTTGAAGACGATGAAAAAGTATTGAATGTCATCAATATTACTGCGCCTTTTAGTAGACCAATTACTATTCCTTCAGATGCGCCGATAGGTGTAACCAAAATGCGCGTAGTTATGAATGGCGAACGAGAACCTGTTGCATGTCCTGAAATTGCTGTTATGGGCGAATACGAAGACTATTGTGTCTATATTAGTGATGTGCTTGCTGTAACATCGGATGAAACGATTTTCAAAGTATTCCCCAACCCTGTGAAGAATCAATTAAATATTGAAACCAATTTGAATGTGTTTAGTATAAAGATTTTTGGTTCTGATGGTAAGCTAATTTTAGAAGACAATAGCAATCAAAAAAAGATCAATACTTCAGCTTTAAGTAATGGACTTTACTTCGTTGAAATTGAGAGCAATTCAAATATTAAAAGGTTAAAATTCATTAAACATTAATGGACAATCCATTTTCTCAAAATAAACTTGAGCCAGAAGATTTTTATAAATCTCCAGAAGGCTATATCGTTTTCACTGAAACCTATCATTTAAAAAGAGGTCATTGCTGTAAAAGCGGTTGTAAACATTGTCCATATGGATTTGATCGCAGAACTGGCAGGATTAAAAAATAATTGAACTTACTCCCCCATTTCGATTCAATTTCCACTAACTTTGAATACATAAACATCAAATAATATGCTATTTCAAATTCATCAAGACAATCCCGATCTAAAAAAAATCAAGGAAGCTGCTAAGATTTTAGAAAATGGTGGCATCATTATCTATCCTACTGATACTGTTTATGCATTAGGCTGTAGTTTACATCAGAAACGAGCTATTGAAAAGCTTGCAAAAATTAAGAATCTTAAACTTAAAAAGGCAAATTTTTCAATCATTTTCCACGACTTAAGCCATCTGTCAGAATATACAAAAAGAATAGATCGAGCAACTTACAAAATTCTTAATAAAAACTTACCCGGACCATTTACGTTTATACTTGAAGCTTCATCACAGATACCTAAACTATTCGACACTAACAAGAAGACAGTGGGTATTAGAATTCCAGAAAATAAAATTGTCATGGAACTAGTTCAAGCTCTTGGACACCCATTGGTGACAACGTCATTGCATGATGATGACCAAATCTTGGAATACACTACGGATCCCCAGGTTATTGAAGGTAATTGGTTGGACAAAGTTGATGCAATAATTGATGGAGGTTATGGAAACAATGTCCCTTCAACGGTTGTTGATTTATCAGAAGGTTATATTGATATTATCCGACAAGGAATTGGGGAATTAAGAGATTAATTGACTTTATTCAACAATTATTGCTCATAACTATTTAGTGTTAACCTCCCCTACTTCGAAATTGAATAGTAATTTAGTTTAAAAATTACAGTTTGGCTTTAAATTATATTTGGATAGGATTTTTTCTCATCGCCCTGATAGTAGCAATAATCAAGTCCCTTAATGGGAATTTTGATGTTTTTTCGGCGATTGTTAACAGCACATTCGATATGGCAGATACTGCCTTCGAGATTTCAATTGGATTAACGGGGGTGCTTTGTTTGTGGCTGGGAATAATGAAGATTGGCGAACGTGGCGGCGCCGTGAATATTCTCGCTAAACTAGTAGGGCCTTTTTTCAACAAACTATTTCCTGACGTGCCTGAAGATCATCCTGCAAGAGGTGCAATGCTCATGAATTTCTCAGCCAACATGCTTGGCTTAGATAATGCTGCCACTCCTATGGGATTGAAAGCGATGAATGATTTACAATCAATCAACAAAGAAAAAGATACTGCTTCAAACGCAATGATCATGTTTCTAGTTTTGAACACATCTGGTTTGACCTTGATTCCTGTCGCAGTAATGAATTATCGGAATCAACTTGGAGCAGAAGACCCTGCAGATGTATTTATTCCAATTCTAATTGCTACATTTTGTGCCTCTCTTATTGGATTGATTACTGTTTCTATTTATCAAAAGATTAATTTATTTGACAAAGTAATCCTTGCATATTTAGGAGGATTAACCTTATTTGTGATTGGCATTATTTGGTATTTTCAAAGTTTAACACCTGCTCAATTACAAAGTCAGTCAGCCTTTATCAGTAACCTCATTTTATTTGGATTGATTTGTACTTTCATTCTGCTCGCAGTCGTTAAAAAAGTAAATGTTTACGAAGCGTTTATAGATGGGGCTAAAGATGGTTTTGGTATCGCAATTAAGATAATCCCTTACTTGGTTGCTATATTAGTTTCAATAGGTGTCTTTCGTGCTTCAGGAGCAATGGATTACCTTATAGACGGCTTAAAATGGGTATTTGCACTATTCTTTTCAGATGTTCGTTTCGTAGATGGCTTACCTACTGCATTAATGAAACCCCTAAGCGGAACAGGTGCAAGAGGCATGATGCTAGAATCCTATACAAATTTTGGTGTGGACAGCTTTGTTGCAAAATTAACTTCGACATTACAAGGTGCGACGGATACTACATTCTACATTATTGCTGTATATTTCGGTTCGGTTGGCATCAGAAAAACAAGATATGCGGTAAAAGTTGGTTTATTAGCTGACTTTGCAGGGATTATAGCAGCAATTATAATAGCAACATTGTTTTTTGGGCATATTGATAAAACAGAACCTGTATCCACCTATGCTATCAGTCAATATTTCGGAACAGAATTAACAACTAACCCCAAAAATATTGAACAATTTTTAGCCGATGATATTGTTCTTTATGATCAAGCTCTTGATACAGTAAGTATTAATCAAAATGAAACAATAAATTATTTAATTAATCGTAACTTTATAGGGAATAGTGATGAGTTAATCTCGCTAAAAGAGGTTGTAAATGAAGACAATCCTGTTTATTTAATAAAATTCAAAAATCAAAATAATGAATTCAAGAAAACATTAAAATTGGTTTATAAAAAGGATAAAATTCAATCTATTCAATATCTAGGAAATTTTTAATATGTTCTCATTCTTTAAAAAAAATAAAAACAAGGTAATTGATAAGCCTGCCGCAGCTGTTAAATTAAAGTCTTTAAATTACCCACCTAAGATTTTAGTTGGCTGGGGTGAAGCTATATCAGGAAATACAGCTTTAAGGGACTGGTTTTTACAAAGTGATCAATACAAAGAATTAGGAATGAGTGTTCATGCTTTATTGCTTAAAGATGATGCAAGAGACTGGTTAATGGCAAATGGATATGCTCATTTAATGGCTATGATAAATGGTGTTGAAGGAAATATGGATGCTATTAGGTGGTTAGAAAAATCGAACTTTATTGTTTTAAAGCATGTTGCACTAGCTGGTGATGGTGATGAAAAAGCATTTGCTTGGTTACAAAGGAATGGTCATATCGAATTCGCTATGATTTCCCAAAAAATTATGACTTTAAAAGATCAAATAGAAGATAGTCATAACGACGTTCATACATTCGGTCGAGATTAGATTATTTATCTACGAACTAAAACATATTCGTAAAAAATAGTATCATCTCTCGTAAATTCGAGTGTTAACTCTTCTCCGATTTGCGAAAATTTCATAATTGTATCCAAAATCAATAAATCATCATAGAAAAACTCATTCAAATAGGCATCATTTATAAAAAGAATACTGTCGACATCTTTAATAAAATATCGTCCGTAACAATTTAAAGGCGCAGAACTGCTCACATCTGGAACAAGCGTAAAAGTATTGTTATCTTCGGATATAGCTAAATTTGCGACTCCTTGATATACAGTATCCTTTCCGTTATCTAATCTATAATAAACACCTCTAAAAATCCCGCTATCTAGTTCTAGATTCGTATTCTTATTACAACTGATAATTAAGCCTGATATTAGAATTAAATGGATGATTTTTTTCATTATAATATAATGTAATTTGTATTAAACTAAACGTAAAAATAATCGAATTGTTACACATATTTAGCTATTCTCTTCAATTATTCTAATCAGCAGACGAATAAAATAATCAATGGCTAAAATCTGAAGATAAAATTATTATCTTGTACCTTTAATAAACTAAAGAATAATTATGGCAAACAAAGTCCTTTCTGATATAGAAATTGCACAAGCTGCAACACTTCAACACATTAATAAAATTGCTAGTAAACTTCAAATTGATGAAGATGATATTGAATTATATGGTAGAAACAAGGCGAAACTTCCTATTCGATTGATTGATGAAGAAAAAATTAAGCGTAGTAATTTAATTTTAGTAACAGCACTAACTCCTACTCCGGCAGGTGAAGGGAAAACAACAACATCAATTGGTTTAACGGAAGGATTGAATAAAATCGGTAAAAAAACAACTGTTGTTTTGCGCGAACCTTCATTAGGGCCAGTATTTGGCATGAAAGGCGGTGCAGCTGGAGGAGGATATTCTCAAGTCGTTCCAATGGAAGATATTAACTTACATTTTACAGGTGACTTTTCTGCAATAGAAAAAGCGAACAACTTATTATCAGCCCTAATAGATAACAATATTCAAAGCAAGACTAAAAGTATAGGTATTGATCCTAGAACTATTGAATGGAAACGTGTAATGGATATGAATGACAGATCTCTTAGAGATATAGTTATTGGATTAGGAGGAACAGCTAATGGAATTCCAAGACAAGATGGCTTTAATATCACACCAGCTTCGGAAGTAATGGCTATTTTATGTATGGCTGAAAATTTTGAAGATTTAAAGAAAAGACTCGGTAATATTTATATCGGTTTAAATATGAACAAAGAACCTGTTTATGCTAAAGATCTGAAAGCTCAAGATGCCATGGCTATTCTATTGAAAGATGCTATTAATCCAAATTTAGTCCAAACTTTAGAAGGAAATCCAGCAATTATTCACGGTGGACCTTTCGCGAACATTGCACAAGGTACAAATACAATCCTAGCAACTAAAATGGGGCTAACATTAAGCGACTATGTTGTAACTGAAGCTGGGTTTGGAGCAGATTTAGGAGCAGAAAAATTTCTTGATATTAAATGTGTAAGTGGCGGTTTAAAACCTAAAGGTTTAGTACTTGTTGCAACTATTCGTGCGTTGCGTCATCATGGAGGCGCGTTAAAAGAAGAATATAATACTGCAAGTGTAAGTCGTGTTGAAAAAGGTTTTGAAAATTTAGCTAAACACATTGAAAACATGCAGAAATTCGGTTTAAATCCGGTTGTTGCAATCAATGCTTTCCCTACCGATACGGAGGAGGAGATTGAATTGATAAAAAAAATGTGTACAGCTAAAAATGTTAAAGCTGTTGTTGCAAAAGGATGGGCTGAAGGCGGTAATGGCATGACGGAATTAGCGCAAGCTGTAGTTGATGAAATTGATGCGAACACAAATAATTTTGTTCCATTATATGATTGGAATAAATCAATTAAAGAAAAAATTGAAATTATTGCAAAAGAAATTTACGGCGCTGACGGTGTTGATTATTCTAAAGAAGCTTTAACCGGATTGAATAAAATAGAAAAGTTAGGTTTAAATCATTTGCCTGTTTGTATGGCGAAGACTCAAAAATCTTTTTCTGATGACGATACTTTATTAGGTCGTCCAACAGGATTTAGAGTAACAGTTCGTGAATTCGAATTTGCTGCAGGTGCTGGTTTTATTATTCCTATATTAGGAAAAATGATGCGGATGCCTGGTTTACCAGCTACACCCGCTTCTGAGGGGATGACCATTGATAATGAAGGTCGTATTTCAGGTTTGTCATAATGACCGGGACACACACATATAATGCTATTAAAATTGAAAACGGGTCTGACACAAAAGTGTCGGACCCGTTGACCGTTGAACAGGCTTTAGAAATTAGCATTAATAATGAACCATTCACTGTGGTAATGCAAACCCCTGGAAATGAAGTTCAATTAGCTAGAGGTTTATTATTTGCTGAGGATGTCATTGCAAAGGATGTTGATTTAATCTTTGAAACAAGAGAAAATTCAGATAATGAAATAGATAAAGTAAATATTAATATATCACCTAAAGATTTAGGCGATGGTTACCAAAGTTCACGTAGTCTAATCTCAATGTCGTCATGCGGAATATGCGGCAAACGTTCTCTTGAAGACTTACAAATTGCAAATGGCTCCATTCAAAAGAATAACTTAACCTTTACTACTGAAGAATTGTTTACAATGCAATCAAAAATGGTTGAACTCCAAGAAAATTTCAAATTAACGGGAGGATGTCATGGTGTTGCAGGCTTTGATAAACATGGAAATTTATTAGCTATTAAAGAAGATATAGGTAGACACAACGCCTTCGACAAAGTTGTTGGACAATGCATAAATGATAAAAATATCTCTGACCTTAAAGTGATCATGTTCTCTGGAAGAATCTCATATGAAATAATCGCTAAGGCGTTTCGAGCTAAAACGCCTATATTAATGGCCGTATCAGCTCCCTCATCACTAGCTGTAGATTTCGCGAAAGAGTTCGGTATCACATTATTAGCTTTTGCACGTAAGAACAAAGTGACATGTTATGCAAACTGTGAACGCATAAAATTAAATTAGATCGTTCATTAACTTACACTCTAAGGAAAAAGGAAATTATAATCGAATTTAGGTTGGTTATCGAACTTTAAACACTTTCAATCGAGATTTTTAGCTAATTAAGTGAATTTAATATACATTTGGAAAAAATAAAACTAAAATATGAAAAGAATAATTCTTGGTGCGAGTATCGCTTTTACAATGTTCGCATGTGGATCAGCTGAAGAAACTGAGACACCAGTAGTAGAAACAGTTGATACTGAATCAGTTCAAGCTATCGAATCGGCAACAGATAAAGTTGAAGAAGGCTTAACAAATTTAGAAAATGATTTGAATGAAATGTCTGGTGATATTGATTCTCTTTTAAACGGTATTTAATTTTATAAAATTTAAAACATGAAAAAAGTAATATTAGGATTATTTGCACTAGGATTAATTAGCACAGCAACAGCTCAACTCACGACAAAGGTAGACCAAAATGGTACTGAGACTAAATCGAAGTTGATGAAAGAATCTAATACTGTTAATACTACAGTAACTAAAGGTGCTGAAGCAAAAAAGTCTGAACTAACTAAAGAGTCGAATAGAGTTGAAACGACTATTAAAAAAGAAGCTAAAACTGTAACTGCAACTATCGATAAAAAGGTAGATAATGCAAAGAAAGAAGTTAAAGCTAAAGCAGGAGCTGTTGAAGAAGAAGTTGTTGAAATTATTGAAGGACCTAAAAAAGCTATTTACGAGCAAAAAGTAAGAGGTGAAATGGGCGCTGAAAGAGCTGCTCAATCTGCTGCTGACGCAAAAACTACTGCAAGTAATGCAGCAAACAGAATTGCTAATTTAGAGACTGGTATCGCTGATAACCAAGCTAAAATTGATGCTGCAAGAGAAAAAGTTGCAAGTGCATTGGCTTCAAAAAAGATTACAAAAGCTGCTGCTGATGAAAAAACAGCTGCAATTGATCAAGCACAATCAAAAGTAGATGCTGCAAAAGCAAAATTAGAAGAGCAAAAAGGAAACTTAAGTTCTTTAAATGGGCTTTTGACTAAATAATTTTTAAAGATAATTAAGAAAAGGGTTGCCCAATGGCAGCCCTTTTTTTTTGTTCTAAATCAAGACTGTTTTTCTTTTAATAACTAACTTCAAAGTCTCATATTAAAAACAAAAAACATGGCGATTAGAATAGCAATAAATGGATTTGGTAGAATTGGTAGATACTTTCTAAGAATGGCTGCTGAAAACCCTGAAATTGAGGTTGTCGCTATTAACGATTTAAGTGATGCTGCTACCCTCGCCCACCTTTTTAAATACGATTCCGTTCATGGCAGGTTCAATGGCACTATCAAAAATGACTCAAATCATTTATATATAAATGATTCAAAAATTAGTATGATCAGTGAAAAGGATCCTGAAAGTTTACCTTGGGCAACATTAAAAATTGACGTAGTAATCGAGTCTACAGGTTTCTTTAGAATTTTTGAGGATGCTAATAAACACATTATAGCTGGAGCTAAAAAAGTAATCATTAGTGCACCACCAAATTCGAATGACATTAAATCTGTAGTTATGGGCGTTAATGAAAGTATTCTTGATGGTTCAGAAAAAATTATTTCTAATGCCTCTTGTACTACCAACTCAGCAGCGCCGTTAGTCAAAGTCATGAAAACATTAGGACAGATTGAAAGTTGCTATATTACAACTGTCCATTCTTACACTTCTGATCAGCGATTGCACGATGCACCACATAAGGACTTAAGAAGAGCTAGAGCAGCAGCAGAATCTATAGTTCCAACGACTACTGGAGCTGCAAAAGCTATTACAAAAATTTTTCCTGAATTAGATGGACATATGGGTGGGTGCGGAATTCGCGTTCCTGTTCCTGATGGTTCTTTAACCGACATGACTTTTATCATGGATCATGAGATTTCAGTCCAAGAAATTAATGAGGCCTTTAAAAAAGCTTCTACAAGCGATTTACAAGGGGTTTTAGACTACACTGAAGATCCTATTGTATCAGTTGATATCATTGGTTGTCCATTCTCTGCTACTTTTGATGCGCAGTTGACCAGTGTGGTTGGTAGAATGATTAAAGTTGTATCGTGGTATGACAATGAAGCTGGGTATTCAAATCGTTTGATAGACTTAGTCAAATTCATTCATGCCTAGCCGCATTTCTAAGGCGGATAAATAATTCACGTCCTTTTCTTGGAGGGATTGAATTATATGCTGTTTCAAGTTTCTCTATTTCAAAGATATCTTTGAAATGATTCGTATACTCTTCTGTACTGCCTCCAAATGGTGGACCATCTTTTAAGGGGAAGTCAAATAACAATCCAACTAACTTGCCGTCGACCTTTAGTAAATCTTTCATTTTATAGACATAACGACTTCGGAGCTCAGGATTTATTGCACAAAAAAATGTTTGCTCAATTATAAGATCAAAATCTTGCATCGTTAAATCAAAAAAATCTCCATTGATAATATGGTCAGAGGGAAAGTTGGGACATCTTTTTTTAAATGACTCCACTGCTATATCACTTATATCAATTACAAAAACATTTGAGAATCCAAGATTTAATAAATATTCGGCTTCATATGCATTTCCTGCCCCAGGGATTAATACTTTCACTGACTTATCAGCTAGCTGATCAAAATAGGATTTAAGCGGTTCTGAAATTTCACCAATATCCCACCCTATTTCATTTTTTAGCCAACGATCAGTCCAATATTTCACTTCAGATGCCATAAGGTAATTGTATTTTTATTTTTAAAACTATGAATAAATACTTAATTTGTAAACCTTAATTGATATAATTCGTATCATATAAATACATTAAGATTTGAAAACTAGACTACTATAATTAAATTAGATTTTAACAATAGATATTTTTATATTTGGTCTATTATTCAGTGCGCATTGTTACATAACAAATGAGGACGTATATACTAGAGGAAATTTTTAAACAAGACCGTTTTGTCATGCTTTACATGTCAGAATTTAATGATGACTTGACCGAAATTATTCTAGGAATTCAAAGCATTCGTTCGGATGAGAATAATAATATCAGAAAACGAATTTCATATTTAGCCACTGAGTCTTTTCAAAATGTCATTCGACACTCTTCTGAAATTAGTAAAAGTGAAGCGGAATCAAATCCCAGCTTTTTCCTGACAAGAAGTATTCAGAGCAATCATTTTATCGTTACTGCTAACCCTATTAAATTAGATGTAAAAAATAGGCTGAGTAGCAAGCTCGAATTAATACATAGCTTAAACAGAGAAGAACTTAGAGAGTATTATTTAAGTGTATTAAGTAACCAAGAGATTAGTCTAAAAGGAGGCGCAGGACTCGGATTAATCGAAATGTCCCGTAAATCAAAGAATCCAATTCAATATCATTTTGAAAAAATTAATGATTGGTATAGTTTCTTTTTACAATTAAAAATTGATAATCCTGTCGTTGAACAAGTGATTGATCTTTCTTTAACTGATGCAAGGAACTTGTATAAAATCTGTAAGAAAAAACAAATCTTATTCCTCTTAAAAGGAGACTTTTCATTATCAGCAATTGATGAAACTTTTAATTTAATCCGATCAAATATCGAAGAAGGGAATGGTATTTTACATTTTGATATTTACCAGTTTAACTTGATTGCTGATATGCTACATGTTTTAAATCATACGAGTAGTATTGTAAATGGAATTAAAGCTGGAATGCTTGTCATCGCAATTGAGAATGAAAGGTATGCTTTTAGTTCTTCTAATTATATTACGGAAGAAAAATACGATTGCATTGATAAGATATTCAAAAAGGCGAGTAGCATGAATATGCAAGAATTAAAAACATTCTACAAGGAATTACCAGATGACAAACGTAAAATATTCAGTATTGATCTATTGAACTTCTTTACTTTAGAAGAAGAATTAATCAGTTACACTGTTCACAAAGTAGCAAAAACAGATTTGTTATTCTTTACAATAAAAATTCTTTTTTAGTCTTTAATAAAAAGTGCCACCGCTTCAATATGACTTGTATGCGGGAATTGATCCACCAACGACAGTTTTTTAATTTTATACCCAAACGTTTCAAGTTCTTTAGCATCTCTAGCTTGAGTTGCTGGATTACAAGAGATATAAACGATTTGTTTAGCTCCTAACTTCATAATCTTAATTAACGTTTTTGGAGCAATACCAGCTCTAGGTGGATCAAGCATTATGGTATGAATAGTACCTTCATAATTAGGATACTCTATTAAAAACTTACCTACATCAGCTGCATAAAACTGAATATTACCTATCCCATTTCGGTCAGCGTTTCTCTTCGCATCAGCTATTGCTTCAGCAACTATATCTACTCCAATAATTTTGACGTTTTCTATTTGATTCGCTATGATTTGACCAATTGTTCCAGTACCACAGAATAAATCCATTACAACCTCACCACTTAAATCAAAATTTAGCTGAGCGTATTCAATTGCCTTTAGATAAAGTTTTTCTGCACTTTGAGGATTGGTTTGAAAGAAACTTTCCATACTGATTTCAAAATTCAATCCCAATAAACGTTCTAAGACAATTGGCTCACCATAAAGCAATCCATTCGATCCATTCTCTATTTTAGCTCTATCGGCTACATCATCATTAATCGTGTGCTGTAAACCAGCTAAACGATCTCCCAATAGGTCAACCATGAATTTTGTGAACTCCACCGTATCGAAATTCTCTATTCCTTGAGATGATGTCACCAAATTAATAAGCAATTTATTTAAATGGAATGATTTTCTTACAACTAAATGTCTGAAAAAACCAGTTTTTTGGGGAGGATGCCAAGCAGCTAATTTTGTTGCTTCTAAAAACAATCTAATTTCTTTTAACTGGGTTTCAAATTCTTCGTCAAATAACCCGTCAGGTCCATCTAAGTTTTCAACTTTCCACCAGGTACCTCTGGTTTTAAATCCTAATGCAAAAGCATCATCTAATTCTTCCCCTGTAACTAAATCTTTTCGAATAGATGAAAATGAATATTCCATCTTGTTTCTATAATTAAAGGTTTCTGGCGAACCTATATATGTATCGAAAATATCAAATACTTCTTTTATATTTCCAATCTTATCATATTGAATTAAGGTCGAATCCTTTTTGTATTCTTGCTGTTTACTTATTGGTAAAGTAATAAAAGGAGCTCCTGAAATCGGTTGATATGGCAAAGTTATTTCTTCAGAAGACTTTTCAAGTACCTCTAAAAGTTTACAAACCGCAAACCGCTTTTTCTTTTTATAAATCTTAGCCTTTACAGTTTGTCCAGGAATACCATTTTCAACAAACACTATAAATTGACCATCTTCTATATCAATCTTCGCCAACCCTCTTCCACCAAAGGCATAGTCAGTTAGCTTTACTTCTATTATTTCTCCTCTTTTCAAAATAAATATTTTTGCCAAATTTACTTATATTATTTTCTATTCTCTATTAGTTTCTTGTTTTCAAAGAAAAAAATTATGGCAATTCAATTTTCTCCTTTTTTTTGTCAGTAAAACGCAGCTTTCCTTATTATATTCACAGACTTTATAAAGATTATTCATTTTACAGGACTATTTATGCGTGTTTTTATTCGAATTTTCATCATACTAATTAGTTTCCTATTTACTTGTACTGACGATGATAAAGTCAAAACGAATGAGATAAATATAGGATTCACAAATAAAGATTACGAGAAACGAGAATTCTACATTACAATGCGTGATGGTGTACGTCTTTTTACTTCTATCTATGCACCAAAAGATAAAAATCAAAAATATCCAGTCATCTTAAAACGTACACCTTATGGCTGCACCCCTTATGGCATTGACACAATTCCAGCTGTAATCAATAAAAATGAAAATCTCGTTAAGTCTGGTTATATTTTTGTGCAACAAGATATCAGAGGTCGTTGGATGAGTGAAGACCATTTTGAAAACACAAAACCTCCCTACTCTTTATGGGATAAAGATAAAGTCGATGAATTAACAGATACTTGGGATACTTTTGAATGGTTGTTGGATAGCTTAGACAACTACAATGGAAGAGCTGGCATGATGGGAAATTCTTATTTAGGTTGGACTTCATTAGTTGGTGCTAGATGTAACCATCCTTCACTGAAAGCTGTCATTGCTATGGCTCCTGTTACTAATTTTTATTTTGAAGATTTCAATAGATATGGGTTATTTGCTTTAAACTATTTGCCTGTAATAAGTGTTTTTGGAACAGATAAAAACGAGCCAGTTGATACAGCATGGTGGGTTGACAAAAGTGAATTTTATGGAATAAATAAAGAAACTGGAATAACACCTGATTATTATGATTTTTTTCTCGACCGCTTAATACTTTCAAATTATACTGACATATTAGATAGTACTGATTTCTTCTGGAAATTCATTAAAGATCATCCAAATTATGATGAAGAAAGACAAAAACGTGATTGGATTCAATATTTAGATAAAATTGATTGTAATATCATGGTTGTCGGAGGCTGGAATGATGAACAAAATCTATATGGTATTCTAAATTCTTATAAAAAAATTGAAGCCTCGCCGAATAAGAAAAATACTAAATTTATAATGGGACCATGGTCTCATGGTCATCCAACAGCGCTTGATAGTGCTTATTATTTAGGAGATGTTTTTTACGGTTATAATTTATCAAAGAATTATTTATACAATGATGAATTTGCTTATTATGAACACCATCTAAAACAAGTTGGAAAAGATTTAGACTTTAAAGTTAAACTTTATGATACAGGTCTAAATAAGTGGTCTTATTTTGATGAATACCCTAAAACAATGGCATTGGATACTTTTTTCTTAGCGAACGAAAGACTTTTGAGAACAATTGCTGCAGACAATACGCTATCCTCAACTAAATTCATTTCAGATCCCTTTAGTCCAGTGCCATTTATTGAAGGTGATAAATTTTATCGTTTAGCCCCAAAAAGTTATTTCACGGCTGATCAACGATTCGTTTCCAAGAGACCTGATGTAATAAGTTTTGAAACAGAAATTTTAACGGAAGATTTAACTGTTTTAGGTGAAGTTTTAGCGGAATTAGCTTTTCAAACAAATAAAACTGATGCCGATATATATGTTAAAATAATAGATGTTTATCCAATGGATAGAGAAGGTCTAACTACTGACCCAGAAGGCGTCAAAATGAATGGTTACCAGCAATTAGTTCGATGCGGTTACATAAGGGGTAGATATCGCGATAGTTTTGAAACACCGACACCAATTGTGGCAAATACGAAAACCGCAGTTAACGTTCCGCTATTAGATATATACCATACTTTCAAGAAAGGACATAAAGTAATGATCCAGATTCAAAGTACTATGTTTCCCCTATTCGACTTAAATCCACAAAATTATATTGAAGATATTTATAATGCTAAACGCAGTGATTTTACAAAAGCAGAGCATCAAATATTTAGTGATAGCCGAATCATTCTACCAGTAGTATCATCAACTGGAATTAAAGACTGAATTGGTCCTTAAATTTAATTGTTTGTCTTCTAGATATTTCAATTTTAGTACCACAAGACATTTCAATCTGCAAACCTCCATTGAACCAATTTTCAATATTTACGAGGTGATTTAAATTCACCATGAATTTTCTATTTGCTCGAAAGAATAAATGAGGATCGGTACGTTCTTCAAGACTATTTAACGATCGAAGGATTAATGGTCGATACTTATCGAAATGTACTTTAACGTAGTTACCTTCTGATTCGAAGTAACGAATTTCATTTAATTTGATAAACCAAACATTGTCACCATCCTTAATCAATACTTTGTCTTCTCCTCCTAATCTTGAGGCGTCAGAGACAGATTTAGGCATTTGATTCTCCTCCAATAGCTTTTCATAGACATCGTCCAGTCTATTGTTATCAATGGGCTTCATTAGATAATCAAAGGCATTTAACTCAAAAGCTTTGGTTGCAAACTCATCAAAAGCAGTAACGAATATAGTTCGTGGTGGATTTTGCAAGCTTTCTAATAATTTAAGTCCATTTTCTCCAGGCATATTAATATCCATAAAAACCAAATCAGGACTGTGTAATTGAATGGCCTCTCTCGCTTCAATTGCATTTTTACATTCCGCAATAACCTCAATCTCTTTATACTTACTTAATAAAGACTTTAATTCTTCTCTTGCAAGCCTCTCATCATCGACAATTATTGTTTTCATGTATATTTTATTTTAATTGTAGCTACTACTGTCCCTTCAATTTCTCTGATTTCAAAATTGGCGCGATTGGCATATATTATTCCCAATCTTTTTATTGTATTCTCAATTCCTATGCCTTTTTCTTTCCCAGGTATAAATTGGCCAGTATTCGTAACAACTAACTCCAATGTATTATTCGTTAATTTCGTACAAATACTAATAATACCGCCATAAACTTCCTTTGAAACACCATGCTTTACACCATTTTCAACGATTGTTTGGAGCATTAACGGCGGAATTTCGCAATCCGTCGCCTTTTCATCTAAATCATATTTTATCTCTAAACGTTCTTCGAACCTAATTTTTTCAAGATCTAAATAGATATTAACCAATTTCAATTCATCGCTCAAAGTGATCATTTTTTGGCGACCAAGGTTTATTGATTGTCTTAATAACTCAGATAAATGCGTGATTGATAATTTGGCTTGAGCAGGATCAATTCCAACAAGTGCTCGAATAGAATTTAATGCGTTAAATAAAAAATGAGGATTTAATTGTGCTCTTAAATTCTTCAGTTCAATTTCATTTTTTGAAGCTTGCCATTTTAAATTAAGAATTTCTTGTTCTCTTGATTTTTCTGTAATGGCAAAAACAAAATAAAACCCACACCATAATAAGAATAGAATGATCGATCGAGAAACCCCCAGAAGAAAATCTCCCCAATTAAAAAAATCTGAATTTATATCACTTAGAACGTAAAAGTCGACCACCAAGAAGTCAATAGTAATTAGGTATTGAAAAAACTCGAGCAATGTGCCGCTCAAAACGCATAACAATAGTGTCGACCAAATTTGGTGGATCAATGGTTTAGTGAGAAGACTGTGTCTAACAATAAAAAACCGAATTCCGTGTGACAGTATTATAGAAGCAATAATCGATGCGAAACCAAAAAGGTAGAGATTAGCTGTTGAAGAAAAGTTTCCAGATGTTACTAAGAAAAGTATGGAGAATAAAAAGTAAGCCCCCCACCCTGCGACTTGTACAATCCAATATAAAACCTTTTTTCTTGCCATTGAATAAAGCTACTCAAAATTAAGAAGTATGGCATCAAAATTATTTTGATGGCACAGGAATGCGGATTAGCGTTAAAATTTAATTTTAAAAGGCTTATACATTAAATCTAAAATGCATTATATCGCCATCTTCTACGACATAAGCCTTACCTTCCACTTTCATTTTTCCAGCTTCTTTCACGGCGTTTTCAGAACGAAGCTCTATAAAATCACCATATTTCATTACTTCTGCTCTAATAAATCCTTTTTCAAAATCAGTATGAATTACGCCTGCTGCTTGAGGTGCTGTAGCACCAATTGGAATAGTCCAAGCCCTAACTTCTTTTACACCTGCGGTGAAGTATGTTTGAAGATTAAGTAATTTATAAGCTGAACGAATTAATCTATTCACACCTGCCTCTTCCAAACCTAATTCTTCTAAAAACATTTCACGTTCTTCAAAAGAATCAAATTCTGCAATATCCGATTCAATTTTAGTACCAATCACTAAAACTTCAGCTTTTTCACTTGCAACTGCTTCTCTTACTTTTTCAACGTAGGCATTCCCATTCTTAGCAGAACCTTCATCTACATTACATAAATACAAAACAGGCTTTATCGTTAATAATTGCATTTCACTTGCAACTTTTTCTTCTGATTCATTTGTAATTTCTACTGTTCTTGCTGATTGACCAGCCTCTAAAGCAGCTTTTAACTTTAAACAAAAGTCATATTGTCTACCAATTTCTTTATCACCTGATTTTGCAGTTCTATGTAAGGCCTTAATTTTGCTTTCAACTGTTTCTAAATCTTTTAATTGTAATTCAAAATCAATGACCTCTTTATCACGGATTGGATCGACTGAGCCATCAACGTGGACAATATTGTCATCATCAAAACATCTCAATACATGAATAATAGCATCAGTCTCACGAATATTCGCAAGGAATTTATTTCCTAGCCCCTCTCCTTTGTGAGCGCCTTTAACTAAACCTGCAATATCAACAATCTCAATAATCGTTGGTTGAACTTTTTCGGGCTTTACAATCTCCTCTAATTCAGCAAGTCGATTATCTGGAACAGTAATCACACCTACATTCGGTTCTATAGTACAAAAAGGGAAATTTGCCGCTTGCGCTTTAGCATTCGACAAACAATTAAATAACGTTGATTTTCCAACATTAGGTAATCCAACAATTCCACATTTTAAAGCCATGATATATATTTTGCAGCAAAGATAATTTCTTTATTAGAATTGTCTAATAGTTATGCGGAAAAAAAGTGTTTAAAAACAGAAAAGGCACATCTTTCGATATACCTTTTCTGCTATTTAAATATTTTATTGGTTTTTATTTAGGTCCGTCTACTAAAGTAATTGTTCCTTGACCTATTTCTTCTTTTCCATTGGTATAAAGAATCTCGTAATTGTAAAAGTAAACACCATCAGAACAGAATGCACCACTTTTTGTTGTTCCATCCCAAGCATCATTTATCGATGCAAATTCAAACATTTCTATTCCCCAACGGTCAACAATCACACATTTGAAAGTTTCAACAGCTTGCGCTCTATATTCGAAGGTAAATTTATCATTTACGTTATCGCCATTTGGAGAGAATATATTAACATTTTCAAAATCTGGTTCAGCATGCACAGTGATAATCTTACACAATGTATCTGTACAACCGTTTTTATTAATTGCAACTAAACATACTTCGAATTTATTTTCTCCGGAATAAGAGGTATCGAAAGTCTCGAAAAAGTCTTCACTTAAAACCCAGTTTGTATTATCATGATCAAAATTCCAGAAGAAAGTTGTATCAGCAAATGGATTTAAAGGATTAGCAAAATTTTCAGATGTATTCACAAAATGGGCATTTAATACTTCTGTACCTTCATGAGGTGCGTAGAACTCGTCTGAAGTAATCGTAAAGTTAGCTCTAGGATTTAACGAATCAACCTGAATTGTATCTGTTAAAGTACAACCTACATTATCCGTTACTACTATTTGATAAGCTCCAGGATTTAAACCACCCCATGTTGAATTATCACGTGTATCTCCTGTAGCTAAATTAGTCCATAAATAACCGTAATCAGCTACCCCACCTGTTGCTGCAACTTCAGTTTGACCATTACCATTTTGGTAATTAAACTTTCTACAATAAGCCGGTTCAGCACTAAATTCAACCAATACAATTGGATCGTTCTCAGTAATCGTTACATCATATTGTACATCACAAAACTCATCTTGAATAATAATCAAATACGTTCCAGCAGATAAGCCAGAAGCTAAGTTAATATCTGAAGTTGGATTAGGCACCACACCTTTTAAATCCCAGAAATAACTAACTCTACCAGCAGCATTATAAACTTCATCAACAATTATAGCTCCAGTGCTTTCACCAAAACATAAAACATCTTTCACCGTTATATCAGCATGTAACGAATCAGGCTGACCTAAATCAATTCTAATTGAATCAACACAACCTTTAGTATCTCTAACATAACCCCAATAAGTACCAGCACCAATTGTATTCAGCACATCAGTTGTTACTTCTGGAAAATCTCTCCAATAAAAATCATAACCTGGAGTTCCACCTGAAACAGCCAAATCAATTGATCCATCAGAGTAACCATAACAATTAGGTTCATTCAAAGTATTCACAGATAAAACCAATTCATTAGGTGTTAAAATTTCAATTGGTACCGTAACTATACAACCATATTCGTCTTCAAAAGTAACCAACCAAATTCCAGGCATCATTCCAGTTCTTGAAGTATTAGTTTCATCACCAGGAAAATTTGCTCCAGTTGGATCAGTCCAAATAATACGTGTAATGTCGCCATCTCGCACATCAAATTCATCAACTGGTATACCTGAAACTTCAGCAGTTCCATCATTATCATCAAAACATGTAATGTTTGTTGTAGAAATAATCTCCGTATCTATATAGTGACCGGCAGATGTAATTGTCACAACCGAATCCGTTACACAACCTTCAGCATCTACTGCGATTATTAATATCGCTGCTCCTGCTGGCCCATCAATATCAGCATTTCTTCCTGGATTTGGAGTTCCATTTAATATAACACCATAAGGAGCGCCATTTCCAGAGCCATCCATAATTGTTACATCAACATTTCCAACAGACGCATCTGGACATGAAAGTGCAGGTGTAATAACTATTGGTCGAATCACTGGTGCACGGAAAACATAAGTAAATGTATTTTCACATCCTTCTTCATCAGTAACAGTGAAGCTACAAGCATCTCCATTTTCTAAACCTGAAATAGTAACTGTGCCTCCATTCGCAACATCATCCGATAATAAAATACCGTCACCAGTACTAAAAACAGAATAAGATCCGAAACCACCATTCATATTAAAATCGACAGCGTTTCCTAAAACACCACCACAATTAATTACAGGGTCAGCTTCAATTGGACAAGCGTAATTAACAATAATAGGCTCGCCTAATTCATAACAACCATTACCATCTTTATCCCAAGTTACACTTCCATTATCATTAGCTCCGCCGTCACCTATACCGTCATCACCAGTAACAGGAACTAAATAATAAGTTCCACATCCTAAAGCATTCACTATCGGACTATCGTCATCATTAATATCCATCAAATCCTGAGAAGGTATAATTATTCCAGCATAACCAGCATCAGCAAAAGGGTTATCACCAAGTGGAGGAGCCGTATAAACCAACCACATCAATTGAGCAGTATATATCCCATCACCGATTGGCGAAGGAATCGTATCTCTTGGTAATCTATAATCTTCGTTCGATAAAATTTCAAATTCATCACCTTCACAAAGATTGATTGGTCCTTCAGTTGGAATTGCAATTCCGTTTTTCTTTAAATTAAAAGTACCTGTACTCACAACACACTCAACAACAATTCCACAATTTGTGCCACCTAAACCATCAGTCTGAGCTAAAGTTACTTCTTGCACAACTCTCGCATAATTGGTAATTAATAAGATATATACTTCACCAACTGCTGCACCTACAATTTCTGGTGTCTCATAGGCTGCTGCTGAATAACTGCAATCGACAATAGGAGAATCTCCATCACCTAAAGAACCACAATTAGATCTGGCATCAGCCAAATTGTCAAATGGTCCCCATATAATAAAATCAATATCAGAACCTGCGTATAATTCCATTATAATATCGCCAGCATCTGAAACCTCTAAATAATACCAACTTGGATTAGGCTGAGTTGCTAAACAACCGTAATCATTTCCGGGTTCCGATTCAGCTCCAACTCCAGCAGTAAAAGTAGCGCCTTCATCAGTACAAATTGGTTCCATTTCATCACAGGTATCTCCCTGTGCAAAAATTGCACCGCTAGTTATAAAAACAAGCAAGAACAAAGTGTATTTAAATATTCTATTAAAAATCATATAATTCGATTTATTTCTTCAATTCTTTTAATTCTTTCCTAATCGCAACTCTTGTTTTTTCAGCATTTTCAAACCAACCTTGATCAACCGCAATTAGCAATTCTTTTGGATTTTCACGAATCCAAGCCTCTTTTTTATCAAGCGCCAATAGTTGATTATTTAAAGATTTAATTTGATCCTCAACCGATACAGTTTTTTCTTTTGGTTTGGTATCTTCAACCTTAACGATAGTTATTCTCGCTGGCTTTTCGGTTTTCTTTTCTTGAGAAAGACCTACTGATGCCATTGTGAATAGGAATATGCTTAGTAAACTTAGCTTTTTCATATATTAAATTTTGTGTTATAAAAACGGCCTACCTTAATAGATAGTTGCACCGCAACATACAAATTTGTGAATTTTTATTCAGAAAGTCCTGTTTTTGTTAACAAAGTTTATAACTGTGTAAAACTTTCGTTTTAAAACACCCCTCCGAATTAATTAAAACACAAAATTCCACTATTTTTGCGATAAAGCAACACAAAGTACTGATGGAAACACAAGATTTAGAAAAAATTAGCTCGCAAGTTAGGAGAGATATAGTAAGAATGGTGACAGCTGTTCAATCAGGTCACCCCGGTGGTTCATTGGGATGCGCCGACTTTTTAACTGCATTATATTTTAAGGTAATGAAATTAAATCCGGACGAATTTACCATGAATGGTGAAGGCGAAGATTTATTTTTCTTGTCGAATGGTCATATATCTCCAGTTCTTTACAGTGTTTTGGCACATAAAGGATATTTTGACAAATCAGAGTTAGCAACATTTAGAAAACTTGGATCTAGATTACAAGGACACCCTAGTATTTCTAAATCTTTGCCTGGTGTCAGAATTGCATCAGGTTCTTTAGGACAGGGTCTATCTGTTGCTTTAGGTGCTGCTGCAGCCAAAAAATTAAATGGAGACAATAGTATTGTTTATACATTACATGGTGACGGTGAATTACAAGAAGGTCAAATTTGGGAAGCTGCAATGTATGCCGCTGCAAATAAGGTTGATAACTTAATTTCCACTGTTGATTATAACCATAAACAAATTGACGGAGACATTGACGATGTTCTACCAATGGGCGACCTGGTAAAAAAATGGCAAGCTTTTGGATGGGATGTATTAGAAATGGATGGTCATAATATAAATGAGATCTTAAAAACAATGGAACTTGCCAAGTCTAAAACAGGTAATGGTAAGCCAGTAATGATAATAATGACGACGATAATGGGTAACGGTGTCGATTTTATGATGGGTACACATAAATGGCATGGTTCTCCTCCTAGCAAAGAGCAAGAAGGGATAGCCTTATCACAATTGACTGAGACTTTAGGTGATTATTAATAAATGTTATAAAATAATTTTTCTATTGCTGTTCTGTATGAGCAGTCAGATTGGTAATGCGCAAGAATTAACGAGAATATTATTCATTTTCGATGCGTCGAATTCGATGAACGGTAAATGGGAAGGCGCAACAAAAATCGTTCGTGCTAGAGAGATTCTTCGTGGAACCTTGGATGAGTTAAGATCTGTTCCCAATCTAGAATTAGCGCTGCGTGTTTATGGTCACCAATCCCCTATTACACCAACTTATCAAGATTGTGATGATACTAAGTTGGAAATTCCTTTTGGTTCGAACACAATCGATAACATCACATATTTCATCAATACCGTTCAACCGAAAGGAACAACACCCATAGCCCGATCACTTGAAATGGCTGCAGACGATTTCCCTGACAGCGACGCAAGAAATATCATCATACTTATTACCGATGGTCAAGAAGCTTGTGATAAATTCCCTTGTGAAGTTGCAGCTAAATTAAAAGCTAAAGGAATTAATGTAACTCCTTTTGTAGTTGGTTTAGGTATCGATCTTAAATATTTAAATGATTTAAATTGTATTGGCCGAATTTATGAAGCGAATACTTATGAGTCGTTTAAAAAAGTAATGAAATCGGTTATTAGTGATGCATTATTGAATACGACAGTGCAAATCGATTTAAATAATATCAATAAATCACCGACTGAAACGGATGTAACTGTATTCTTATACGAAGCAGGAACGAAGAATTTGAAATATACATTCATGCATACTTTAAATTACCTTGGACAGCCTGACACAATAACAATCATAGATCCATTACTTAAATACGATTTGGTTGTAAATACATTACCACAAGTGATTAAAAGGGATGTATCCATTTATAGAAATCAACACAATATAATACCAATAGATTGCCCCCAAGGAATTGTAGTTCCTCGAATAAAAGGGCCAACTAAAAAACAAGACGTACAAATAAGAATTGCTTTGGACAATAATCCGAGAACCTTAAATGTGCAAACTACAGGTCAGTCACAACGCTATATTATCGGTAAATACGATGTAGAAATATTAACACTACCTCGAATTTACATTGACAATATGGAAGTGAATCAAAGCTTATTCAGCTATATTGATGTGCCAGGATCTGGACTTTTCAAATACAATACTCACTCTCCTTTGGTTGGACAAATATTTTATAAAAATCCAAATGGAGATTTTGAATGGGTTATTGATTTTGACGACAAGAAAGTAACTGACACTTTCTTTTTACAGCCCGGAACATATAAAGTCGTTTATCGACAAAAAACGGCTGTTTCAACAGATTATACTACGAGTAAAATATTTATTATACAATCAGGAGAAAATACATTTATAAACCTTTAGATGAAAATGAAAGATTTCGAAATACAAGATTATAAGGATACACGTTCTGGCTTTGGCGCAGGCTTATCAGAGTTAGGAAAAACCAATCCAAATGTTGTGGCTTTATGTGCCGATTTAACAGGATCTTTAAAAATGGATGCTTTTCAAAAAGAACACCCGGATCGTTTTTTTCAGGTAGGAATTGCTGAGGCGAATATGATTGGCATGGCTGCAGGATTAACAATTGGGGGTAAAATTCCATTTACGGGTACCTTTGCCAACTTCTCTACGGGTCGTGTATATGATCAAATCAGACAATCAGTTGCGTATTCTGAGAAGAATGTAAAAATTTGTGCTTCACATGCTGGCTTGACATTAGGTGAAGACGGAGCTACACACCAGATTCTAGAAGATATTGGTTTAATGAAGATGCTGCCGAATATGACAGTTATATCTCCATGTGATTATAATGAAACGAAAGCTGCAACAATTGCAATCGCTGAACATGATGGACCTGTTTATTTAAGATTCGGTCGACCAAAAGTTCCTAACTTTACTGATCCTAATAAAAAATTCGAGATTGGAAAAGGAGATGTTTTGCGTGAAGGAAAAGATGTAACTATCATTGCAACAGGACATTTAGTATGGAAAGCTATTGAAGCTGCTGAAGTTTTATTGGCAAAAGGAATCAATCCAGAAATAATAAATATCCACACGATTAAACCTTTGGACGAAAAAACAGTCTTAGATTCAATTAGCAAAACTAAATGTGTTGTTACTGCAGAGGAACATATGGTTAATGGTGGTTTAGGAGATTCAATTGCGCAAATTTTATCTAAAAAAATGCCAACACCAATGGAATATGTTGCTGTTAACGATTCTTTTGGAGAAAGTGGAACTGGTGAAGAGCTTTTAACTAAATATAATATCAATACTATAGATATTGTAAATGCAGTTGAGAAAGTAATTTCAAGAAAATAAACTCCTATGAATTGTTGATTTTTCAACTTTAATTATGTCAAAAGCAACAATTGATAAAAGTTTAATGGATGTTTACCGTTCGAACCCCGACGAAGGGTTCAAACAAATTGTTGTTACCTATCAAGAACGCATCTATTGGCAAATTCGTCGATACACAAAGAATCACGATGATACGGAAGATGTCATGCAAAACGTTTTTATTAAGGTTTGGGCAGGACTTAAAAACTTTCGTGAAGATTCGAGTTTATATACGTGGCTTTTTAGAATTGCCTATAACGAAACGCATACCTTTTTAAAGTCTGCAAGTAAAAGGGTGAATTTTGAACAAGATCCTCCCCTATTTGAAAAAGGTATTGTTGTAGAAGGAAAGGAATATTCGGGAGATGAAATTGAAAAAATTCTAAAGGATGCTTTAGATACTTTACCTGAAAAACAGCGTTTAGTATTTGAATTGAGATATTTTGAAGAAATAAAATTCACTGAAATTTCAGACATGACAGGTACTAGTGTTGGAGCGCTCAAAGCTTCATATCATTTAGCTGCAAAAAAAATTGAAGAAATTATTAAACAATATTAAACCTTTCGTGTAAAAGCATGTCTAAGAAATAGAATGAAGCCAGAAAAAAACATATTAGAACAAAATCTTATAAAATCTCCAAAACCAGAGGTTCCTGAATCGTTCTTTGCAAATTTCTACGCTAATTTATTAGACAAAATAGATTCAGAAACTTTAGTTGACAATTTGGTAAAATCAGAAAAGCCAAAGCTTGACAAAGATTACTTTTCGAACTTTGCGAACAAGATTGCATCACAAGCTCAAGATATAAACGAAGTACCTAATATTTTAGATCAGTTAAAAAAATCAACTCAACCTGCTATTCCAGAAGGTTATTTTGAGGATTTTGCAGAGAATAAATTAGAGCAACTTAAAGAAAATAAGGAAACGAAAGTAATTTCGTTAGTTTGGGTAAGACGTATTGCTGCAGTCGCAGCTGTTTTAGCAGCTCTCTTATTCTTTTATGATTGGAATGAAACGCCAACTCAAATTGCCGAACAACCAGTTGTTTCAGAACAAGAAATTGAAAGTGAATTTGAAATTGAAAGTGAACAAGAATTACCAAGTGATACTTACCTAACTTATTTGGACGAATATGATTTGATGAATTATTTGGCAGAAGAAGGAATATCAATGGACAACGATGATGCATCAGACTTGGACGATATTGATATTTATGAAATTTCTGACGAATACCTCGAAGAACTATATTATGAATTAAACTAATTGATATGAAAAAGAACATTTTAATGTTGTTTTTGATTTTTAGCATCGGTATATCCTTTGCTCAACCAAGAGAACATAATAAAAAACAATTTGAACAGATGAAGGCAGATAAAATTGCCTTTATTACAACGGAATTGGACTTAACACCTAAGGAAGCGCAAGTTTTTTGGCCGGTTTATAACGAATATGACGCGGCAGTTGAATTGTTGAGAAAGAAACGAAGAAGTTATTTTAAGGAATTAAGAAAATCTGAAACTATTTCTGACGATCGAAAATTTGAGTTAATGAAATTACTTTTTGAATCTGAAAAAAACGAGAGCTTAGTTCGTTTAAAATATTTAGAGGAATTTAATAAGGTAATTGGAAAAAAGAAGGCAGCTAACGTATTTATTGCTGAAGAGCAATTCAAACGAAAATTATTAGACAAAATAAGAGGTGAAGGTCCTCCTCCAAGATAGTTTAAAACAACTGTTTAATCGATAATTTCAATTCGAATGAATCAGAGAAAAATTGACTTCATTAACAATCAGGCTCAAACAAATCCGAGTCCTTATTTGATTGATGTTGAACGAGCTGAAGGTATTTACATTTGGGACAAATCTGGGAAATCATATATGGATATGATTGCAGGAGTTGCCGTTAACAATATCGGTCATTGCCATCCTAAAGTTACAGCAGCTATTCACCAGCAAGTTGATCAGTATTTACATGTAATGGTCTATGGCGAATTTATTCAAGATGCCCAATTGAACTTGGCTAAAAATTTACAAAGTATCCTTCCTCCTCAATTGAATTGTTCGTATACCGTGAATTCGGGTACCGAAGCAAACGAAGGCGCTTTAAAACTAGCCAAACGATATACAGGTCGATCTGAAATCATTGCCTTTAATGGATCTTATCATGGTGGAACACATGGATCGTTGAGTGTTTCTGGGAACGAAATGAAAAAAGCTCCTTTCCGTCCTCTTTTACCCCATGTAAAATTCTTAGATTTTAATAAAACTGAAGGACTAGAAAATATTACAGCTAAAACTGCAGCAGTGATTATTGAACCTGTGCAAGGTGATGCTGGTGTTCGAATTCCAACACAAGACTTTTTAGTAGCATTAAGAAATAGATGTACAGAAACAGGTACATTATTAATTTTTGATGAAGTTCAGACAGGTTTTGGCAGAACTGGAAGTTTTTTCGCTTTTCAAAAATTCAATGTCATTCCAGATATTTTAACCTTGGGTAAAGCTTTAGGTGGAGGAATGCCAATTGGCGCATTTGTTTCTTCACAAGAAATCATGCATAATTTGACTTTTAACCCGATGTTAGGGCATATTACCACATTCGGTGGACATCCTGTGGTTTGCGCAGCTGCCAAAGCTACAATTGACGTTTTAAAAGAAGAGATTTGGATTCAAGAAGCCGATCAAAAAGGGCAGTTATTAGAAGATTTATTAATTCAAGACCCTGAAATATTCGAGATTAGACGTATTGGATTGATGTTTGCGATTGATATGCTCGATTTTGACCGGGTTAAAAAAGTAGTTGACGAATGCCTTGATAAAGGTTTGATTAGTTTTTGGTTCCTCTCACATCCTAATAGTTTTAGGTTATCTCCTCCACTTTCAATTACAGCGGAAGAAATGAAAAAAGCCGGAGAGATTATTCTTGCAGCGATTGCAGTGACTCGGCGTTGATTACATTGGATTTGAGTTTTTCAAATCAATTTTTACTAATATTTACCGACTCGTTAAACGACAAGAACCACAGTAGCCAAGCTATCTGCGGAATAGAGATTATAAATTTATACATTTTGTTATTTTTTTTTCTTCGTTTATCAACTAACATTTATACCACATAATACTCTTCCTATCAGTTTTTAGTCAAAGCGATCATTACTAATCACTAAACTAGTCAAAAATAATATGATCTCATTTTTATTATTACCGTATGTAGTATCTATAATTAATTCAATTAATGAATCAAATACTGAATGATTATCAATTGTAAATCCTATAAACACATGATTATAATACTTGAAATAAAGAATCTTTATATCTGCGTGATAATTTGTTTCTGAGTATTTTGTTTCAAATAATATATTTCCGTCCGTCATCAAAAACATTTTGGCTTGGTTCGTTAAAGCTAAATCAGTAGAATTCGATTTTTCACGCAAACTGGTTGTCACAAAATCTTTAATACAAACATTCTTTGCCTCATTTGAGATAGAAATGACAACTTGTTTAAGACAGATTGCTGAAGTATCATTATAGATAGTATTTAAATCAAAAACTTTTTCAACATTAATTATAGAACGAACAACTTCGTATTTTTTTTCCTGTCCATACAAAATTGATGAACTAAATTGTATTAAAATTATCGTTCCAATATACTTTAACACCATAGACTTTTACTTTATTGTTCAAGATTTAATAGTCACAGCAGCACAGCTAAATACATATATAGCTTTCTAAATATACCAAATTTATCCTATTCATTTTTAATTTTTGTATCTTTAAAATATGAAGCAAATCACTGTGAATATAATGGATGGTTAATGTTCGGTATTGATATGAAAGATTATGACCGCTTTAAAAAAGTAGTTGACGAATGCCTTGACAAAGATTACTGATGAAGAAATTAAAAAAGCCGGAGAGATTGTTCTTGCAGCGATTGCGTCGACACGATAGGAATATTGTTGTAAAAACAATCACAACAACACAGTAATATACGGAGTTTTTTATATTATTAGTGACACATCAAATACTAGTTGTCGAATCCCACCTATCTCCTCCTCATCCTACCAATTGCGTAACCAGCCACCATCCCGGCGAAACCAATAGCCAACATCTCTTTTAACGTATAATTGCTAGAAGGTCTATAATATTCGTAATCGTAATCAATTGGGGCTTCTTTTTTAACCGTTGGTCGTTCTTTTATGCCAACCAAATAATCATAATGCAATCTAGTAACAGGATCAAGTAAAATTGTTTTGGCCTCGTTGATATACCTGAACATCTCTGTGGCAACGGGTAAACCATTGTTCTTGTCAGGATGGTAAAGCATTGCTTTTTGTTTATAAGCTTTGCTTATTTCAGGAATAGTAGCATTTGTTGGAATGCCAAGAATGGAATAATAACTTAGTATTTTGTTCATTTAATTTTAGATATAAAACTAATATTATTAGCAATATACTAAAATTATTAGTTAAATACTATTTATTCTGTTGAAAAATATCAAATCGACTTGGTACCGCCTGTCTTGGCCAATAATTATCGAAAACTTCACAATCAGCAGTTTCTAGGAAAGGATCCATTTGCACTGCCACTACTTTCTTTTTGAAATAGAAAACTTTAGAAACATTTTCGCTGTCAAACCTCCAAATCTCTGCTGGAATTTTGATCAATTCTTTTGTTCCATCCTCAAAAGCAAACTCAAGAATTATAGGCATAACCAAACCACCTTTATTTTTAAAATCTAATTGGTAAAACTCATATCCAGAAGCCAATAAATCTTTGTCCTTTTGAGATAAACCTTCCGAAAATTTTTGATATGCTGCTTTCTCTTCCGGTGTTACAGCATAAGGATCAGAAATGATATAAAGATCATTCAAAGACGGATCTTTTTCGTTAACCGTTTCTTTAATAGATTCCTTATTACGAATTGAACTGATTCCTGCCCCTGCTTCTTTACTAAACTCTTTGTCTTGCGCTTTTTCTTTTTCAGGATCGTGCGTATCTAGTCTAAACCACTGCATATTCTCAATAGACATATCCACATGATCATTAGTATAGAACCAACCTCTCCAGAACCAATCTAAATCTACCCCACTTGCATCTTCCATCGTTCTAAAGAAGTCTGCTGGTGTTGGATGTTTAAATTTCCATCTATTCGCATATACCTTGAATGCATAATCAAATAATTCTCTACCTAAAATTGTTTCTCTTAAAATATTCAATGCAGTTGCTGGTTTGCCATAAGCGTTGTTTCCAAATTGCCAAATAGATTCAGAATTCGTCATAATCGGAGAAATATTAGATTTATCCCCTTTCATGTAATCAACGATTAAATGAGCTGGTCCTCTTCTAGAAGGGTAATTACGTTGCCATTCTTGCTCCGTAACGAATTGTAGGAATGTATTCAAACCTTCATCCATCCATGTCCATTGACGTTCATCAGAATTAATAATCATTGGGAAATAATTATGACCAACTTCATGTATAATTACCGAGTGCATCCCATATTTTGTTCTTTCACTATATGTTCCGTCCGCATTAGGTCGACCTCCATTAAAACAAATCATTGGATATTCCATACCAATAGAATTTGCATGAACAGAAATTGCAACAGGATATGGATAATCAAAAGTATGTTTAGAAAAAGTTTTTAAAGTTTGAGCAATAACACGTGTAGAGTATCGCTCCCAAAGCGGATTCCCCTCTTTTGGGTAGAAAGACATTGCCATTACTGATTTTGTCTCCAATTGAACACTTTGAGCATCCCAAATGAATTTTCTAGACGATGCAAAAGCAAAATCTCTTACATTTTCAGCTTCAAAATTCCAGGTTTTAGTTCCTGTGCTTTTCTTTTTTTCCGCTTCTTCCGCTTCATCTTGCGTTACAATAAAAACTGGTTGATCCGACTTTTTAGCTTCCGCTAAGCGATTCAATTGTTTCTTTGTTAATACTTTCGATTCGTTAGTCAAAACTCCAGTAGAAGCCACAACATGATCTTCAGGAACAGTAATACTTACAGAATAATCACCAAAAGGCAATGCAAATTCTCCTCGACCTAGAAACTGTTTATTTTGCCAACCTTCAACATCGTTATAAACACACATTCTAGGGAAGTACTGCGCAATTGTATATAGATAGTTATCTTCCTCTGCAAAATACTCATAACCTGATCTACCTCCAATTTCCATTCGGTTGTTGATATTATACCACCAATCGACATTAAAAGAGAAAGATGCACCATTTACTAGCGCTTTTTTCAAATCGATTCTCATCATTGTGCCGACAATCGTATATTTCAATTCAGAACCATCAGCATTCGTTACTTTTTGAATCTTAAAACCGCCATCAAAATTGGCAACATTCATTGCTCTATTTAAAGCCCAAGACGAAGAAAAGTCATCAATTGTACTAGTATTTGTTAACTGACCATCAGAACCAGGGATTCGAATATTCTGGTCTAATTGCAACCATAAATAACTTAATGGATCTGGAGAATTATTGGTATAGGTAATTGTTTCTTTCCCGTCAATTCTTTGTTTTGCGTCATCCAAAACAATGTTCATTTTATAATCGGCTTGTTGCTGATAATAGCTTGGACCTGGTGCACCAGCAGCATTCCTAAACACATTAGGCGTTGCTAATTCTTCTTTTAATTGTTTGAACTTGTTCTCATTCGTATTTTGAGCGAATGCCATGTTCGAACAAAACAATACTATTAGTAAGCGTTTAATAATACCCATATAAATAATGCCAGTTGTTAATTTTCAAATCGTAATATTCCGCGGTTCTTTGCAGCTGATAAAGTTACACTTTTCGTTTGTTTTTTGTACTTGTAGTGCACGATATTTTGCTGTGCTTTGAAGTACTCATAAAGTAAACTATTGTGTATTTCAATATTTGAAGGATCTTTAATTCCAGTGAAAGTAAAGTAGATAAAAAGTTCATCTCTCAATGTAACTTCCTTACCAACATAAGTTTGTTTCGCTTGTACGCCATTCGAATAAATCTTTAAATTTTCATTCAAATACTGCTGAATATGTAAACCGATGATAGATGTATCACTCACATTTTCCAATTCAACTTCTTCCAAAAAAGCTTTACTCAGTATCATTTCTAAATCATGCGCTGTTACTTTAACATAACCTTCAATTGTTTCAGTTTCTGCGTTGTATTTCAAATCAGAAATCGAAACATAATACTTATGCGCATAGGATTGAGCAGAAAAAATAAATAAGATAGATAAAATGAAATACTTCATATATGATTAATAAATGTTTTCTAATTTGATATAGTGAAATTTGCGGTATTGCAGAACAGGAATAGTGCCGTCATACTTCGGTCCTTGTTCCTTTACCACTTCTTTAACAAAAATAATTCGATTAGGGTCGATTAACATTTCAGCCATTGCTTCTCGAATTCTCAATTCACTTTCTACAATGCGACTGTAAGCTACAAAATTATTCGATAATTTATCATCAATTTTAATCTGAGAAACACTTGATTCTATTGCAATTTTCACATAGCCATTCAGTTCAACAATATCAACCAATGATTTTGAGAATCGTTTAAATCCCCATGCCTTGGTATCAATTCCTTTGAAAAAATAATCAAAATTCACCTGGTAAGGCTTGATGATAGGATTGGAAAGCTGTTGATCGCTAATCTTTATATTTTGCACCAATGGCACTAGATTAATATAATTGAGTTGGTCCAAATCCAGCTTTTCTCGCTTAGACAATTTAAATTCAGGTCCTCGAACTTGAGATTCAAATTGCACGTTAAGTTTAACCCCTGTTTCATTTATAAACCTTTGCTTTAAATATTTCGAAACATCCCTACCCCATTCCTGTGCAAAATCATTATTCGATACATCAAACGCAATTTGTTGGGTTGATAGATTACTTTCAATTAAAATCGTAATCTCATTTCCAGCTTTATTATTTAAGATCAGATTACTCCAGAATTGTTGAAATTTATAATTATTTGTATCCAATAAAAAACCGGCACTCAAAAACTGCTTATAAGTCGGTAGTTTCGGGGCTTTAATTAAATCTTCTTTTACTTCATAAATCAATGAATCAAATCCACTATTATCAGCAACATCCCATAATTTGAATTGGTATTTATCTTGATCGTGAATACCTAACGAATCAAAGGACAACTTAATATTAGACTTTTTTCCTCCTGTTGCAATCTTTATAGCTTCAGCCATTTCAGCAGTAAGTGATTTAGCAGCTTTACGTCGATAAGTTTTACTCTTCTTCCAAGGCATGAGAATCATTCCTTCCAATTCAATTTTTTGATTCAAGAAGTATTTGCTTTCAATCAAATCCATATTTAGCGCATCGATGATTTCCTTATTCGTTGGCATTGCGAACCGCTCATAATTCAAAATATACTTCTGTATCTCCTCCTTATTTACACCTGCGACTTCAATTTGACTTTCTTGAATATCGTTATCATTAAAATTTACAGAATAAACATTCACTCGTGCAGCGGCCCATTTTGGTAAATTTTCTAGGATCATAAAATGTGGTTCTTCAAAGAAAACGGTTAATGCAGAATAGCCACGTCGTTTAAACTCATTGACTATTTTTTTCTTGGTAAATTCCAATAATTTTTCAAGCTCTTCTATTTGATGAATCGACTTAATCTGAACATCGAAACCAACTGATGCAAATTGATGATAATCAATTTCGTAGCTTAAATCATCTACAAAACCACTTAAATGATTAAAACCTAAATATGAGGTGTCAAAATGTGTGATTGGATAAAACGAAAACGGCGCTACATGATAGTTTAATAATTCTCCTAAATCACCCTTTTTCTCGAATTTATCAGCCACTACATTCCCAGCAATTTTGAGGTATAATTTATTGCGTTCGAACTGTCCCGTTGTTGTATGGATTTCTATTGTTTTAACGAAGAGACCTAGTCGACCTGCAGGATCATAAGAAAAATCCAATTCGATCGTTGACATTGGTAAAATCATCGTGTCCTTTGAAAGAATAGCAGTACATCCACATGAAGTTTCAATATGGTTAATTCGAATCGTATCGTTTGCATAAGGATTCGATAAAACAAATTTGCTTGTGATTATACCATTCCCCTCGAATACCTCCCCTAATTCTTGCACAGGATTCTTTACCCGAATTTGAGCGGATAAAGAAAATGTTGCCAACAAAAATATGATCAATAAGATTCTATTCATTTTACCCAACTGATAAAGCTTGCATTAAGATCGTACAAATAATCGCACCGAAAGTTCCTACAGCATAGCCTAAAACCGCTAATAACACTCCAACAGGTGCCAATGATGGACTAAAAGCACTTGCTACGATTGGTGCAGAAGCTGCGCCACCGATATTTGCTTGACTTCCAACAGCGACATAAAAGAAAGGTGCCTTAATTATTTTCGCAACGACAAATAAGAAGATTGCATGAATAAGAATCCATATTAAGCCAATTGACAATAAGAATTTGAATACCCCCCAATTGGCTATTAATTCGAATATATCCATCTTCATACCAATGGTTGCAACCAATACATACAAGAATAAACTACCCATTTTTGAAGCACCAACACCTTCTAAGTTTCTGAATTTCGTAAAAGAAAGTACAACACCAAAAATGGTTGAAAATACGACTAGCCAGAAGAATCCGCTTCCGAAAGAAACCATCAAATCAGCTGCAATATCACTTCCTGTTTGAACTTCAGAAAAAGGAATACCTAAACAAGGATCAAAAGGAGTTTTCATACTTTCTAATCCCCCACTTACTATTGGCGCAATTATATCTGAAAGAAAATGTGCCATTCCAACAGCAAAGAAAGTAATCCCCATCATTTTAACAAGATCGTTAAACGTTGGAACCTTTGCGATACTCGCTTGAAAATTCTCCATTTTCTTCGTCAGAGCTTCAATCGCAGAATCGTCAGCTTTAAAGAAACGATTAATTTTTTTATTCATTCCCGTTCCAAACAAAAGAATAGACATGAAGATATTCGCTACAAATACATCCACAACAATCATTGCTGAGAACAATTGATCAGGCGCACTGTAAATCTCTTTCATTGCAGTTTGATTCGCCCCGCCACCAATCCAAGAACCAGCAACAGTTGAAAGTCCTCTCCATATATTATCATCCAAAACTTCGGGCGCAATAAGCGATACAGTCCACAATGCTATCGGACCACCAACAACAATACCTATCGTTGCTGCAAAGAACATTATAATTGCTTTAGACCCTAATTTTTTAATAGCCGGAATATCAATACTTAAACACAACAATACAAGACTGGCAGGCAGCAAATATCGCGAAGCAATAAAATACAAGTCCGATTCCTCACTTGAAACAATCCCTAATGAATTTAAACCTGCAGGAATAAAATAACACAATAGTAGCGCTGGCACAATTCTATAAAACCTTACGAAAAAAGTCCGTTGACTTGCAGCAGTTTTAAACACCAAAAATAAGACAAACATCAACAAACCGAAAACGACAGCGTCATTGGTTATTAAAGGTAAATCCTTCTTCAGTTTAAATGATTTGTTTACTTCAGTTGGAACTGCACATGTCGCTTCTTTTTTATATAAAGTTAAAGTATGGTCCCCCCTTTTCAAGTTGGTTACTAGAATTGGACTATTTGTATAAAATTCAGTCGTATCACCATCAAGATAAATTTGATAATTATCATAATTCTCAAAATAGATTTTAAAATCTTCCGTTTGAGAGAGATAGTAGAGACTATTTAAATCGTCAAAATTAATTGTAGTGAACAAACTATCATGATCTGCATCCGTTGCATATTGAATAGTTGGTGTTGCAGTTCCAATTAACAGGCAAGAAAAAGAAAATAGTAAAAATAAATACTTCATAATTTTTAATATGGCCCTACAATACAGGCAATTATTGAATTCGATAAATAATTGTCGCCACCGACAGTGAATAATAAATCATTAGGAAAAGTTGAATCTCCCATGTAAATTTTATCCTCATCGATTGTTAAAATACAATTTGATGAAAAAGTTGAATTTCCTCTATAAACCTTCCCCTCTTCGATGGTATAGATGATATCAGACGAAAAATTTGAGTCGCCTAAATATACTTTATTATCCTTAATCGTATAAAGACAATCGAATGATGAATTTGATTGTCCTAAATATATTCTATTATCTGAAATCGTCAAAACAGCCTTATTCATTCTTGATCCATCTCCATGATAGACCCTACCATTCTCAATGGTAAATGCAACATCAGCATTAAACTTAGCATCACCTCTATATAATGTGATTTGAGACATTACCGGCAAAACCGAAACGAAAAGCAGAAAAATGAATAATTTATTTTTTAGCATGAAGAGCGTTTTACTTAGTCTTTCAGATTGGATTTTAAATTAAAATTGAGTTGTCCAAAACTAACAATAATTAAGCCAATAAAGGAAAATAGTTTTTCACATATAGTCGTCAAAAAAGTTGTTTCAAACATTTATTGGTACATAAACATCCATAAATGGTCGATTCATTTATGCCAAGATGTTTATATTTGCAAAAAAAACTTATCATGGAAAAAATTATCTGCGGTATTCAACAAATGGGCATTGGCGTTCCTGATGTACAAACTATATGGAAATGGTACCGAAAAATGTTCGGTATTGACATTCGTTTATTTGAAGATGCCGCGGAAGCTCCGTTAATGACACGTTATACAGGTGATGAAGTGCAAAGTAGAACTGCAACGCTTGCATTAAGTATGGAAAGTGGTGGTGGATTTGAGATTTGGCAATATACCAGTCGACCAACTGAAAAGGCGAACTTTGCAATTCAATTAGGAGATTTAGGATTATATGCTTGTCGTATAAAGTCTAGAGATGTAAAAGCTAGTTTTGAATTTCACAAGAGCAACGGCGTAACATTATTAAGTGAACTTAGTCAAACACCATCAGGGGAATTGAATTATTTTTTAGAAGATCCTAATGGTAATATATTTAATATAGTAGAAGGTTCGGGTTGGTTTTCAGACACAAAACATCCAGCAAGAACAGGTGCAGTAGCAGGTGTTTTGATCGGAGTTTCAGATATTGAAGCCTCATTAAAGCTTTACCGTGATGTTTTAGATTATGAGACTGTAGAGTATGATGAAACTGGAGCATTTGATTGCTTTAGTGGATTATTAGCCGGTGATCAAGAGTTCAGACGTGTACTATTATCACATAAATCTGAAAGAAAAGGACCTTTTTCTAAACTATTAGGACCTACAAAAATCGAACTTGTTCAGGCAATTGACAGAAAGCCAAAGAAAATATTTGCCGATAGATTTTGGGGTGATTGGGGATTCATACATTTATGTTTCGATATTCAAGGAATGGAAACTTTAAAAAAAGAATGTGAGACAGCTGGATTTCCTTTTACAGTAGATAGTGGCAATACTTTTGACATGGGTGAAGCAGGTGGTCGTTTTTCTTATATTGAAGACCCTGATGGGACATGGATTGAGTTTGTTGAAACGCACAAGGTACCAGTCATGAAAAATATTGGTTGGTATATCAATTTGAAAAAAAGAGACCCTAAAAAGAGATTACCGAACTGGATGTTAAAAGCGATGTCTTTTAACAGAGTTAAGTAGTTCCGTAAGCCTATTTGATAGTAAGTTTAGTTTGGTATATTTCATCTTCACTTTGAAATACGACTATATACACCCCACTCTTTTCATTTATCGATAATTGACCTGAACGTTCAAATGTCTCGTTTAACTCATATGCTATAGTTTTTCCATCAAGCGAATAGATTTGTATTGTGAATTGTGTAAGATTTTCAGGTAAGATATAATTAAAAACGCCGGTTGACGGATTAGGATATATGGCAAACTGATCATGCTGTTCCTTCTTTTTAATTCCTAAATCTATTAACAATAACTCTACAGTATATAAATTAGGTAAACCAAGTCTACTTGTTCTCCCCAATAAATCAACTGCATCTTGCTCATAATTACAAGCCGCGCCTATTCTTTCTGGATTATTAATTGCAGCCAAGAACCCATTTTCCATCTTAGCTTGATAAATCTTTAGGTCAGGTCCTATCTGCAAGGCACCACTTTTTGGCAAAACACGACTTATAATTTCTCTTCGTTCATTAATCAAACCTTCATCCATTAATGTTAAATTGTATTGATATAGATTGGAAACAGACTCATTATTCGCTTCACTAACATATAGTAAATTAGCTGACGGTGAAAACTCAACTCCGTATGGTTGACCTAAGTAAAAATCATTCAACTCAATTAGATTCGATAATACACCTGTTTCATTATTAAAATCAAGCACCTCTACCAGATCATTATCCCAAATTGCGGCGGCAACTTTTGTCCCGTCCAATGATGCTTTTAAACAACCTATGGTTTTTGATTTTATCCCACCAATTAATTTACCAACCGGACTAATTATGGGTATTTCTGTGACTCCAGATTCAGTCAATAAAAAACTACAATAATTAGCAGTCTCAAATTCTCTAGTTAGAATCCAGTAATCATTCGAATTTCGATGCTTAACTACAGTAATTTTTTCACAAATATTGTTTTTTAACATCCTGTTTTTTACAACAGTCACATCTCCCCTTCCATCCTCAAGACTCATATCTATTATTGAATACTTAAATCCATTCACACCTCCAAAACCATCAGTCGTAAACAAATAATATAACTTTGAAGATCCCGGTTTGGGTACAATTAGCGCTGATTGTGTAGATGAAAAGTGACCTTTTAAAGAATGTCCATTCGGCATTAATTCATGTAAACTATTCCAAACTGACAATCCATCAGTATAAAATAAAACATTCCCATTTACATCAGAAACTGCTGAACACCCTTCTTGCGTATGCATGGCGCCATCTGTCAGAACCTCAGGAACACCAGAATTAAAGTTAATTCCGGCACCCGCTCCAAAATACCATGTATTTCCTTGGTTCTGCGCAAAACAGGTAATAGATAAAAAGATAGGTATAAGTAATTTCTTAAACACTCAACTAGCATTGGTTATTCCAACAATATACAAAAATTACAATACTTTGCCATTTGTCTTTATAACACAAAAAAAGGCAACCAAAGAATTGATTGCCTTTTAACTTAAATAAATTTTTTATTAATTATTTAGATTTAGGTTATTTACGTTTTCACCGATTTTATACCCTTGATCTAGTCCAACAAAGATCGCTTCATGATAATGAATCCCACCATACAATCTTGACATTGCAGCTTCTTCAGCCATTTCATAAAAACTACTATACGTTCTCGGACTTCCATCAATATCTGTACGTCCTTCGTGTGTATGATCTACAAATGTTTGATTATCTCCAAAAATATTCGTCATAATCTCAGCAAGCGCACCTGACTGAACTGAATGTCCTGAAGTATATTCTGGAAATGGAGGAGTTGGTAAAATTGTTGTCCACGCCGCATCAATATTATCGTTAATATAAGTAATGGGTCTTAAATAGTTTGTTTCATATTTTGTTTTCCAACAACAAATGAAAGCATCAGAAACGCCTATTCCCAATTTCGCAAAGGCCTCTACTGATTCAGCTAAATTCAATCCGTTCTTCTTAATCAATTGATTTAAAACTGAAATAGAGTGACCTGGAGGCGTAGCAGTTGTAACTGGATCGTCTGACCAAAATTCAGCTATTACTACTTGCTCTGGAGTAATTTCATTTACTGTATTATAAACTTCCATCGCTCTTTCATAGAACATTGATTCTGGATCAGTAGAATAAACTGGAGGTAATTCCGGAATAGAAGTTTCTACATTTATTGCTAAAAACGGTCTATTATTCCCCCAATATGGTTGAAGTGCCGGTGAAAAATCAGGAGCTGTAGGTCTCCAATATTGATCCCCAACCATAGGTGTATATGATGCAGGGAAATTATTTAAGTGACAATTTAAACCACCATCTGTCTCAGACCATGCAATTATTTTTTCCGTCACTTCTTTTGCTAATAATATGGAAGCGACATATACTTCAGCGTTATCAATCTCATCTTGAAATTGATTTGCATATTTTGCTTCCAAGGCAATAATTTCATTATATTTTTCGACAGATGTATGCTTATAGAAGTATTTAGTCATCTCTGCCAAAGCAACATTCGCTACTGTTGGCCAGTGATACTCCTTATACTCTTCGAATTCTACTGATACATTTAGTTCAGACAATTTCCCAGATAACGAAACCTTATCGCTTATTCCATATTGAACAGCCTCATACAAAGCTACACCTGTATAACCGAATGCTCTAGCAGCAACTGGAGGCGTATACCCAGGGGTTTCAGTTGTCAATGTCTTAATCAACGCATACCATTCTGTAACAACTTCCGAATCATATTCTTTTGCCGATGTAAAATCTTCTTGCGTTTTATTCTTTTTACATGCCGTCATAATAATTAGCGACATCACTAGAAAAGAATATATTACATTTCGTTTCATAATTTTCATTTTTGGTTTAATCAAATACATTTTTTTTAGATAAATACTAAAACCGGCGTAAAACTAATTCAAATATTTCTATTAAACACAAAAAAAACAATATTTTTTTTCTACGAACCGATGTTTTTATTCGATTAAACTCTATTTATCTTCGATTAACATTTATACCGACATCAAACAGACAAGCATGTTAAAAAGATTATAACAAGAGATCTTGTCATGAACTAGGACTAATTTTTATTAAGAAATTATGATTTAAAATAGAATTACAAATAAAATATTCGGTTTAGATAATACCTAATATTTATGACTCATATTCATATAGAGATATAGAACTATTGAGGCCGATTGGTATACTTTTGGATTAACAGGATTTATTCTAAGACCTGTATCGAAATTATCTTTGAATAACTTACCTTCTTCAGACCAATACATAAAAACATTTGATCCATTATGCATTTTACCTTCCTCATCTATAATAACAAGCGTTTGTCCTTTATCATCTAGTAATTTACCTTCATCAGAACAAGTCGATAAGATCTTACCGTCTTTATCTATTAAAACACCTTCTTCAGATATAGTTGCAATAAAATTACCCCCTATTCGAATTTCTCCATTTTCATCAACCTTTAAGCCTACATTACCAATCTCATCAGAAATTTCATAAGGGGCAAGTTCTATTTTAGTTTTTGATGTACAAGCAAATAGAAATAGACCAAGAAAAAAAATTGGTAGACTTGTTTTCATTTTAGGTTAACTTATCATTTTAGACTCCCTAATAAAGATGATTAGGCTTTAACTAAAATATCAAAAATTATTTATTATTCGTTACGCTAAAACGTATTCTTTCTGAATTTATTTCAATAAACAACGTAGAAGATTGTTATAAAGCACGTTAAAAGGGGAGAGAATTTTAGATAAATTTTTATTCTATCCGTCTAAAAGTAAATAAAGTCCGTAAAACAAAATTTATAAAATGAAGATTGCCGCTATAGCAAAAATAACTATGATAACTATATATTGCCAAAAGTCGGCAAAATACGGTAAATTTTTATTAAAAAACTTAGTTACTTTATTGCGCATACAATTCTTCTACTTGACTTTGAATTTTCTCATCTTGCAAATACTCATCATAACTCATTAACTTATCCGTAAATCCGTTAGGTGTCAACTCTATAATTCTATTTGCAACTGTCTGCACAAATTCATGATCATGAGATGCAAAAAGGATTGATCCAGGGAAATTAATTAGTGCATTATTAAAAGCAGTAATCGACTCCAAGTCTAAGTGATTTGTTGGCTCATCCAAAATCAATAAATTACCTTTACCGAATAACATACGAGAAATCATACATCTTACTTTCTCACCACCAGATAATACCTTTGCACTTTTTAAAGCTTCTTCACCTGAGAACAACATTCTACCTAAGAATCCCCTCAAGTAGACTTCATCTTTCTCTTCGTCCGTAGTTGCATATTGTCTTAACCAATCAATCAGGCTCTGATCTTCTTTAAAGAATTCAGTATTGTCACTTGGTAAATAAGTAGTTTTTATAGTCGTTCCGTAATGATATTCTCCAGTTGCAGGTTCTTCTTCCCCAGCAACGATATTAAAGAATTTAGAAATCGCGACACTATTCTTAGATAGGAAAGCAATTTTATCGCCTTTACTAACATTAAGATCGAAATTTTTAAATAATGTCTCCCCTTCATGCACCGCAGAAAGATTTTCGATATGTAATATTTGATCACCAGCTTCACGCTCTTGTTCGTAAATAATACCTGGATATTTTCTTGTAGAAGGTTTTAAATCCTCTAATTGTAATTTATCTAATAATTTACGTCTAGAAGTTGCTTGTTTAGATTTCGAAGCATTTGCACTAAACCTTGAGATAAATTCTTGTAATTCTTTTCTCTTCTCTTCTAGTTTTTTATTCTTATCACTATTCTGACGAGATACTAATTGTGAGGATTTATACCAGAAAGTATAGTTACCAGTGAATAGATTAATCTTTCCATAATCAATATCACAAACATGTGTACAAACTGTATCTAAAAAGTGTCTATCGTGCGATACAACTATTACAGTATTCTTAAAATCCAAAATAAAGTCCTCTAGCCATCCGATTGTCTTAATATCTAAATCATTCGTTGGCTCATCTAATACTAAAATATCAGGATTACCAAAAAGTGCTTGCGCTAAAAGAATTCGAACTTTAAGTTCGGCAGGCACGTCCTCCATTATAGTATAATGGTAATCTTCAGAAATCCCTAAATTACTTAACATAGTTGCTGCATCAGTTTCTGCATTCCAACCATCCATCTCAGCAAATTCGCCTTCTAATTCTGATGCTCGAATTCCGTCAGCTTCAGAAAAATCTTCCTTCGCGTAAACCTTATTCTTTTCGTCCATAATGCGCCACAATTCTTTATGCCCCATTAAAACTGCATTCAGAACAGTATATTCATCAAACTTATAATGATCTTGACTCAAAACAGCCATCCGTTTACCAGGTTCAATCGAAATATTACCTTTATTAGGATCTTGGTCGCCTGTTAAAATTTTTAAAAACGTGGATTTCCCTGCGCCATTAGCACCAATAACTCCGTAACAGTTTCCATCAACAAACTTTAAGTTTACATCTTCAAATAAAACTTTTTTACCAAATTGGAGGGACAAATTATTAACTTGAATCATGATAAATCTACTTTCTTTTTTTTTGCAAAGTTACAATGAATAAGGGAATTCATGGCTAAATAAAATAATTATTTTGATTTACTTAAATCTGTATATATTTGTAATCAACCAAACCAAAGTAAAAAACAATGAAAATTCAATTTCTTAGTTTAGCTGTAATAATGTCGATTACATTTATATCCTGCAGCTCCCCAATGACACCGGAAGAGGTAACTAGAACATTTATTAATGCAATTGCAGATGGTAATTGTGAGGACGCATTGGAACTATCAATTGAAACTGCAAAAGAGGGTGTTGAAACGAGAATAGAAACAGGCTGTCAAAAAGATTATGTTGAGATAAAATCTATTGATTGCCCTGAGTTGTCTGATAACAGTAAAACAATTGAATGTAACTGTGTGGAAATAAGAACAAGCAAGGACCATAAATTGAAGTACACTTTAACTAAGGTTGACGGTGAATGGAAAGTCTCTAATTGGTCAAAAGATTTTGATCCGAGAAATTTCAGAATAGGCAATAACAACTAATTATTAAATGGATAGACTTAACCCTAGTCCTTTCATTCTTCTATACACAATCTTGGTTTTAGCTGTTTTAAACGCATGCAATACTGACCGTTTAAGACATATTGAAACGATTAATCTTGTTGCTATCCCTTCTGCCATTAAAAATTCATTTAAAAGTGGTGATATTATTGTGAGAAAAGGTGGTGGAGCACTCTCTTATGCCATAATGAACACAACTAAGGAACCTTATTCGCATTGTGGTATAATTGTTCGTAATCACGATTCTCTTACCGTTATTCATGCAATCGCGGACATTTTGAGTGAATCAAACGAAGACGGTGTTCAAGCTATAAGTCTAAATAATTTCGTTCGACTCACAACCGATTCGATGTTATTTGTTTGCAGGCCAATTTTTGAGGATTCCTTAGGTATTAAATTGGCGAATGAAGCAATAATTATGCTCAATAAAAAACTACCTTATGATCATCGATATAACCTAAGTAGCGAGAATAAAATATATTGTTCTGAGTTGATTTATCGCGCATTTTTAAATGCAACGGGACAGAATGTATTCAAAATTAAAAAAGTTGGAAAACTCGACATTCTACTTTTTGAAACATTCAATGACACCACGAAGTTTAAAATGCTTTACAACTTAAATGGATCAAAACTTAAGTCAGTTAAAATGGAATTTAAACCTTGAATCCCTCCTGTGTGCAACAAAACAACTTCGCTCCCCTTCTCTATTTTTCCTTTTTTTATTAGATCAATAAAAGCGTAATACATTTTTGCGGTGTAAACCTGGTCAAAAATTAAATTTGATTCGTGATAAACCTCATTAATAAAATTGATTAACTCAGGTGTTGTTCGACCATATCCGCCAAAACCATAATCAGTCGCTAACACCAATCGATTCATCTTATCAACGATGTCCTCATTCATTAAACCTGCATTCAACATATGCTGCTCTATTTCCACCGATATAAATCCACCATTCTTAAATACTGGTACGCCAATTACTTTTGTTCTTTCAGTTCCGAATAATAAGCCTGCAGCTGTCGTACCTGTTCCAATAGCTGTTACAAGATAATCAGGTTCGTGTTCGAGTTCTGAAATAACCTCACTAACCCCAAGCATTCCATAATAATTTGCTCCACCTTCCTCAACTATCAAAACATTTCCGTATTGATTTCTCAATAGATTATGGTAGTATTTTTCATATCGCGCATCATAATCTTGTCTTGACACAAATATCAACTCCATCCCCATTTCGGCAGCACGTTTCAAAGTATCGTTCGAGTTCGGATTAAGTTCTTCTCCTCTAATAATTCCGATTGAGGGAATATTGAGCTGTTGGCATAATTTTGCTGTAGCAATTATATGATTAGAATAAGCTCCACCAAAGGTTAAGAGTTTTTCATATTTACCTTGCACAAAACGTTCAATATTAAGTTTTAATTTCCTCCATTTATTCCCTGATATTTCAGGATGAATAAGATCATCTCTTTTAATCAATACATTTAAGTTGAACGATTTAAATAATTCGTTTTCAATAACATGCAAAGGTGAAGGTGTATTTATAATATTCATCATTTATTAATCTACTGAAGAACCTTGTGGTGTGTACATTGTTACACCATTTGTTTCATACTCCTGTATCATTGTATTGAAAAAACCTTCAGCTTCAACCAATAAAACATCTGCTTTTCCTAGGGTTTGTTTAGTAAGAACACCATGCTTTTCAAAAAGAGGAATTAAGCCATCACATTTCCTTTTTTTAGACTGTTCTGGATCGTGAACTTTTGTTTTTACTCGAATTTTATTCCCACTATAATCAATGACATCTATCTCAAATATTTCATTGTAATAAACTTGGAATTTGAAATCTACAGCATCTTCTAAAGTATGCAAACTAGTTCCTGCATTGTCAAGTGTTACACCAACGTATAATATTTTTCCTTTTTTCAATCCTAATTTATAAAAAGGACTGTTTTGATTATAAGGTGTTAGTTGATTAAGATGATCTTCCGTAAAATACGTTGCTAATGGTCCAATCGCAGAAACAGGCTCAGTTGGATGTAAACTTCTTTTAGCTTCAGGGAGTTTTCTGAAATATTCAGTAATTGCTCCTGTTTTAGATGGAGAATTGACCACGTCAAAAAAGGGAGTCTCTCTTATATAATTCAATTGATAAACAGCATTAGGAGATGTAGGCATTAAAATATTCCCATTTTCGCCAACCGCTTTTTTGAGCGCATCCACAAAAGTTTTAGGACCTTCTTTAAGATAACCAATTTTACTTAAGCTTGAATGGACTAAAACACTATCACCTTCCTTTATCCCCATTTTTAATAGGGAATTATATATATCATTACAATCAATTATATCACCGTTCTTTCTGGCTTCTTCAAGATTATTATTGACTAGCTGTTTTTTTCGACCTCTATTCCACTCTAATAAAAAATTCGGAGTTAACTTTCTTATTATATCGACAACTGCCATTATTGACCAATGAATTTATAGGTTATTGTTCCAGATTGAGATAATCCTCCTTCACTATTAAAACTAAACCTTGCAATTGACGCGTAGCTTTTAGCTTTATCAATCATACAATCAGTAGCACCTGAAGACATATTTGAATTATAAGACGCATCTTTTACATAGCCACTCTTATCAACCTTAATATCCATCACAACGGTACCACTCCCATTACACGTATAACCTGGTATTTCTAAAGAATGTGCCTTTCTATTTGTCAAACTAAAAGACACCATTACCCTTCCAGCAAATGCATTTTCTCCGTTATTATTCACTGCTGATTTATCTGAAAATTTTTGTTTTGTTTTTGCCTCTGGTTTAATATTTTGTTCTTGTTTGTTTGCAGCATTACTGGCTTCTCCTCCTTCAGATCTTTGACTTGCCAATTCTTCAAAATACTTAGCTTCCAATGCCTTCGCGTCATCCATAACCTGGTTATCAATATCTTGTGAAGAGAAGTTTTCATAAGACTTCTCCCTTTTATCATTTTGATCTTTTATTAACGCACTAATTTCTTCTGGTGTCATTTGCTCTTGCATTTCGAGCATCTTCATTAATTCTTCATCAATTTCAAACTCATCCATTTCCAATTCAACATCAACAATTTCTTCTACAGGGTTATATGGTCGTTGAATCGTCACAAAATTCGAACTTAAAAAAAAGATGAAATGAAACAATACTGTACCAAGTATTGCAAACTTATAACGTTCAATATAGGTGAATAATTTTTCCACTAATCTTCTTTACGAATGAGTTTTAAATCCGTCAGGTGAAAATAATATACACCAGATTTATTTACTAATTGTACCAATTCTACAGAAAAAGGTTCTATCGAAGTATATTTAAAAGGTACAATGGTATCTCCTTTACTGTTCATTATCCCATATGAGCCTCTAGTTTTCACCAATAATAAGTCATCATTCAACCAACTCAAATCCTCAAAATAGGCTTCAATAATATACTTCCCTCGTTTATCAATCATTCCCCATAATGGCGCCCCACCAGCGAAAGCATAATGCCCTTGGAATGATTTAGCATGTGAAAATTTGTTTTTGATAACTGCACTTCCTTGAGGACTTAAATATCCCCATTCATCATTGTTTTTAAAGGCAATTAAGTCACTATAATCGCCAAGATCCTCTTTGCTAGATTTGAAAAGTAGTAAGCCATTGGTATCAATTAAGTTAAATCCATCCTCGTATTGAACTTTAGCGTAATTATTCTTAAATATAGCCAGTTGTCGACTTTCGGAATATGTTGGTATCCATTCCTTTCGAATTTCTTCACCTTTCGCATTGATATAATTGAATTGGTCATTCAATTCAACCAATGAGATTCCACCATATTTATCTCCAATATAATCATATTTAATACTTGTTAAAGTATCACCTTCTGTCTTTAATAGTCCCCATTTATTAAAAATCTTTACGGCAAAAACACCTTCATCATAAGGTACTATTTTTTCGTATTTAAACGGAATTAATGTTGTGCCAAATTCGTCAATAACACCATAATTCCCTTGATATGAAACGATTGCTTTTTTATTGATAAAATCTGAAGCACTTGAATACTGTGCTTTTAGACGAATCATTCCTTTAGCATCAAAATATCCGTATAATTCTGAATTGGTAAAATAAGTGAATCCACCTTTTAAGTCACCTAGATCATCATATTCTGGAAGAATCACGAACTCTCCGCTCCTATTAATCATTCCAAGTTTATTTTCGTACTCGACAATAGCATGACCTTCGTGAAATCTGAAAGCATCAGTATAAATTGGATCAATAATAACTTCTCCTGCTTTATTGATATATCCATATTTACCCGCTTTATTTATAATAGAAAGTCCTTCTGTAAAAGGAACAACGCCGTCAAACTCTGCAGGAATGATTGCTTCACCATTTTCATCCATGAAACCCCATTTATTCCCATCATTAAATGGCAATATGACCAGGTCTGCTAATCTCAACTCCTCTTCTAAACGCTCTTTAAAGGGGTAGTCTTCGAATTTTTCCATAAAAGCACGGATAGAGTTTTGCGAATATTCCTTTTGCAAGTATGTATTCAGCATTTTACGCCAAGCTCCAGACACATTCCTGTTCTCAGGGTATTCTTCAATAAATTTATGATAAGATTCGAGACTGCCAGTTTTGGTATAAATTTTATAAATCGCATCTTCAGCATCAGGTCTATAAGGACTTAAAGGAAATTTATTTACAAACTGTACATAATCGATAAAATTATTGTCAAGCGTAGATTCTTGATAAATTGCCTTGTCATATAAAGCTGTTGCTCTCTCTAAAAGTGAACTTTTTGGATAATCTTGAATAAAATTCTGCAATGCTTCTGCCGTGCCTATAGCTTTTGCTTCAGAAAAAGCCAAGTTGTCACGTAAAATTATAACCGAATCAACATGTTCACTCCAAGGATTTTTTTCAATAAAAGCATTGTAGCTAATAACTGAATGATTCATTTTAGCATTTTTGAATAAAGCTGACGAAATTCGATCCCGATGTTCAAAAATATTTTTATTCGTAATATTTAATTCGTTGTATTCATTAATTTTTTTTGGCGGTAATTTATCATATTCATCAGTCGCCTGTTTAATCATGATTAAAGCCTCATTTAAATTATAAAAAGGATTGTCATTCCGACTATAAATAATACTCAATCCATAAGAGGCCGCAACGTAATTTTTCTTCATTGCCTTCTGAAATAGATTTTTAGCCTCAAAATAATTGTAAATATCGAGTGCTTCAAAACCTTTTTCAATATTTCCCGCTAATATATTTTGAGAAAAAGTTGAAAGAAAAATCAATAGTATAGAACCTGTTTTTATCATAAATCAATACAAAATTACATTTTTAACTGCAAGTAGTATGCCTTAAAAACCAACTTTAAACAATTTATTATAATAAAAAAAGTTTAATCATAGTAGCCAATTACAGTATCCTTTTAACTTTGCAAACTATTTTTTATTTTGAATGATAAAAATTGCTGACCGCATATTATTTTACTTCATACTGAAACCGCTATCATACTTCCCGTTGGGGGTATTATACTTTTTTTCAGATATCGTCTATTTCTTGACGTATAATTTTGTGCGCTATCGTAGGAAAGTTGTACGACAAAACTTATTGAATGCTTTTCCAGATAAATCGACTCAAGAAATTATCAAAATAGAGAAAGGTTTTTACCGTTATTTTATCGATTTTATTTTTGAAAGCATTAAAGCTGTAAGTATTTCAAAAAAAGAAGTTACTCGTCGGACAGTTATTAAGAATCCAGAACTCTTAAACAGTTTATACGCGCAGAACAAAAATATTATTGTCACTGCTGGTCATTATAACAATTGGGAATTTTACGCATTAAGCTTACCAAACTTGATTCAGTTCGAGACTTATTCAATCTATCAGCCACTTAAAAATAATTTTTACGATAATATTCTTTTCAGGTCTCGAACAAGAAATGGAATGAAATTAATTGCAACGAAAGATATCATACCTTTCTTTAGCAGTACAATTGAAGATAAAAAATTGGTAGTAATAGTTAATGATCAATCACCTTCTCATCCAAAGCAAGCTCATTGGAATAAATTCCTTAACCAGGATACTGGCTGGAATACTGGGCCAGAAAAATTGGCAAGAAAATTTGACTATGTTGTTTTATTCGGTAATTGCAGAAGACTTAAAAGAGGTTATTACGAAGTAGAATTCTCGAGTATCTCAGACGATCCTAGAAAAACTGCTGAAGGCGAGATCACAGACAAGTATTCAATTTTATTAGAATCATTAATCAACGAGAAGCCACAATATTGGTTATGGTCTCATAAACGTTGGAAACATCAACAGCACGTTGAACAATAATCATTAACTTTCCATTCAGATGTCTAAAATACCTTTGGCTGAAAGAATGCGACCTACATCTTTAGCCGACTACATAGGTCAATCACATATACTTGGTAAAGAATCAGGCTTGAGAAGAGCTATTGAATCTGGACACATTCCTTCAATGATTTTTTGGGGGCCACCAGGTGTTGGTAAAACAACCTTGGCAAAAATTATTTCTACCACTGTCAATCGTCCATTTCACGCGTTAAGCGCGATCAATTCAGGCGTAAAAGACATTCGTGAGATCATCCAAAAAGTTGAAAAAAGTGGTTTGTTTGGCGGTGATAATGCAATTTTATTTATTGATGAAATTCATAGGTTCAGTAAATCTCAGCAAGATTCATTATTAGGCGCTGTTGAAAAAGGAACAATAACGCTGATTGGTGCAACAACAGAAAACCCATCTTTCGAAGTAATCTCTGCCCTCCTATCAAGAGCGCAAGTTTATGTTCTTAAATCGCATAGTTCAGATGAATTAATTCAATTGATGGACAGAGCGATTAAAAATGATACGATTCTCAAACAAAAGAATATAACGCTCAAAGAGACACATGCCTTGTTAAAGATATCTGGAGGCGATGCACGAAAGCTATTGAATGCACTAGAAATGGTTATTGAACAGAGTGCTAACAATAATCAAATAGTTGTTACAGATGAATTAGTTACAACTACCATTCAAGCTAATATTGCGAATTATGATAAGGATGGTGAACAACATTACGATATCATTTCAGCTTTTATTAAATCTATAAGAGGAAGTGATCCAAATGCTGCGATCTATTGGTTAGCCAGAATGATTGAAGGTGGTGAAGACCCTAAATTCATTGCGAGACGATTAATCATCTCCGCTGTTGAAGATATTGGGCTTGCTAATCCAAATGCTCTTATAATGGCTAATAATGCCTTTCAAGCTGTCAATATTATTGGTTGGCCAGAAGGTCGATTAGTATTATCTCAGTGTGTTATATATCTTGCCACTTCACCAAAGGGTAATGGATCATATATGGCCATTAATCAAGCCCAAGAACTAGTTAAAAAATCTGGAAACCTTAGTGTTCCCCTTCCTTTAAGAAATGCACCAACCCAATTAATGAAAGATTTAGGTTATGGAAAGGATTATCAATACTCACATAATGGCGCTAATAACTTTATTGAACAAGAGTTTATGCCTGAAGAAATAAAAGGAACTGTTTTTTTTCAATCAGGAAGTTCGACTAGAGAAAAGGATATTGATAAGACCATTGAGAACCTTTGGGGAAATAAATATAAACAATAGGCAGCATGAAACATTGGATAAAAGCTTTTCGATTACGAACACTGCCCTTATCATTTAGCAATATTTTATTGGGGAGTGGCTTGGCTTATTTAATTGGAACTACTGCAATTACCAATGGCCCAAATTATTCACATCAATTTAGTTGGTCTATTTTTATCCTCACTTTAATTACAACTTTATTATTGCAAATATTATCGAATCTTGCGAACGATTATGGCGACTCAAAAAAAGGAGCCGATAACGATGGCCGTATAGGACCTGAAAGATCGATACAAAGCGGTAAAATCAGTCAAAAGGCGATGTTAACAGCTATCATTATCTTCTCTATATTAAGTTTAATATCAGGTATCCTACTTCTAATTACGGCATTTGGTGGAGTAATCGACTTGAAATTTATGAGTTTCATACTTGTTGGTCTCGCTTCAATCGCCGCAGCGATAAAATATACAGTTGGTAAAAGGGCATATGGTTACTCAGGTCTCGGTGATATATTCGTATTCTTATTCTTTGGTATTGTTGGTGTAATAGGTCCATTTTATTTACAAAATCATCAAATCAATTGGTTTTTATTACTTCCCGCAACAGCAATGGGTTGTTTTAGTGTGGCTGTATTAAACTTGAACAATATGCGAGATCAGGAGAACGATCAGAAAGTTGGTAAAATTACGTTAGCGGTTAAATTGGGTTTTGAAAAAAGTAAAATTTATCATTACACCCTTTTTGCTGTGGCTTATTTAGCATTTATATTACCTCTTATCATTTTTAGCATACGCAATGATTATCGATTAATGATTTGTTGTTTGCCAATTATTTTAATTCATTTCATTCACTTAAAAAAAGTTCGTTCGATTAAAGATCCAAGAGATTTTGATCCAGAATTAAAGAAAGTTGCACTTTCAGCACTACTCTTTTCATTATTGTTTTTCGTTACAATACTTTACATTTTATAAATTTGTCTTATGATGCGAATAGATATTCTTACAGTCTTACCTCAATTATTAGAGAGTCCTTTTAATGATTCTATTATGAAAAGAGCAAAAGAAAAAGGCCAGGTAGAAATACACTTACATAATATCAGGAGTTATTCAACCCATCGACAAAAAAGTGTTGACGATTATCAATACGGCGGTGGAGCGGGAATGGTAATGACTATTCAACCTATTGCCGATTGTATTGAAAAACTAAAATCAGAACGAGATTACGATGAGATTGTTTATATGACACCAGATGGCAGTTTACTAGACCAAGCAACATGTAATGAAATGTCCCTAATGAAGAACATCATTATTTTAGCTGGGCATTATAAAGGAGTTGATCAACGTGTTAGAGACATTTTTATCACAAGAGAAATCTCAATAGGATCTTATGTTCTTTCAGGTGGCGAACTTGGTGCTGCTGTTTTAACTGATGCCATTGTAAGATTATTGCCTGGTGTATTAAATGATGAAACATCTGCATTAACAGATTCATTTCAGGATGGACTTTTAGCGCCTCCTATATATACGAGACCTGAGAATTATAATGGCCATATAGTACCTGACGTTTTATTATCCGGTCATCCTATTAAAATTGAAGAATGGCGGAATGAACAAAGTTATGCTTTAACAAAAAAGAGACGCCCAGATTTATTAAGTTAACCTAGGTTGTAACAAAAACAATTGGTATAGTTTGTTTAACACGAACCGATTTACCTCTCATTTTTCCAGGCAACCAATTTGGCATCTTCTTTACAATATCTAATGCTGCACTGTCTAATTTAGAATTCGAGCTTCTACGTATTGCAAAATTTGTCAGAGTTCCATCTTTCTCAACAATAAACTCAACGTAAATCTTACCTGATCGCTCAGCTCCTGATAAATTTGCGGGCACTTGCATGTTTCTGCGGATAAAATCGTCCATATCATCTGGACCTCCTGGAAATTGGGCCATCTGCTCAGGAAAGTCATAGACCATACTTGTATCTTGAAGGGATTTAATGGAGACATTATGACCCATCGAATTAATATTTATTCCTAAAAAAAGGATCAATACAGTTAATAATTTCATTTTTTTATTCTGTTAGTGGCAAACCAAAGTAAGAAAAATACTCTAAAGTATACACGAACCGTCGCTAATTTTTTCATTAGTACTTTAGATAGTCTCAGGATGAATTCTTTATAAGAATTCAGTCACTTCGTTTGTAATTCTTAGTTAATCACTGTAAATTTGAGATCAATTACTTATTTGGATGTTAAAAATCATATCAATCTTATTCACTTCTGCTTTTCTACTTGTAGCTTGTAAAAAAAATGAGCCAATTCAATATACATTTCTAGGAAATGTAACAGATGAGTTTACGGGTGAACAAATTCCTGATGCTGAAATTAATTTTTCACAATTACTTATTGCTAACAGTTTTAATTTCGTAGAGATTGGAGGAGTAAATACTGATCAGTTTGGCGTTTATGAAATGGCGTTCAATCGCGATAAATCAACAGAGATTCATATAGAAGTAAAAAAAGACAACCATTTCCCGCATATCGAAAATGTTTTCACTTCAGAACTTTCGACAGAAAATACAAATTTCAAAAACTTTGCACTAGAAACAAAATCATTTGTCCAGTTCAAAATAAAAAATCTATATCCAGAAGATGACGATAGCTTTAATTTAGTTCTTAAACACTTTAAAGAAGATTGTGATGAATGTGCAACCAACGGATCTCAGTCCTATTTTGGTGAATTAGATACGGTTTTAAACTATGTAACTACTGGAAATCGATACGTTGAATTCGTTTATGTCAATTTAAAAACAGGAATAGCCAAAGTCGATTCGATTTATACGACACCATTTGACACGAGTTATTATAGTATAGTGTATTAACTCGTATTTATACTTTCTCAACCGATTTGGATTGCAAAATAAAAAAAAACAAAGCCCCAACGAAATAAGCAATAACATCATAATAATCACGCGTATACAGATAACTTCGGCTTGGTAAATACCATTCAAATAATATGGCATAAAATAAAGTCATACCAAATATTTGATAAACAGTTAATCTATAATTTGGAATGTTTTTGATTTTTTGAACTCCAATTAAACTTAAATAGAGAATAATTGGAAGACACAAAAAATCTGTTAAATAACTGTTGATGATAGCTGGAATTTTCACACCATTAAATCTTGACAATATTACCAGAAGGTAAAGAACTATACTGATAAAGAAGAGTAAACGGATGTGTTTCATATTTGGTTTTAGCCATTTACCATTGCCAACATCCACGCGAAAAATGCACCTATCGCTGCGAATACCATCGATATAGAGTATACTATTTTATAGATTATACGGACCAATAAATAATGGTGATTTTTAGTCGCTAAGACAAATAAATCAAATTTTGATTTTGGTTTATTCTTCTCCGCATCAATTTGGGACTGATAAGCAATATCTCGAATTAATGAAGGCTTAATCGGGTTATTACAATTTTTACAATAATCTTCATCATTATTCCAGGTCCCACAACTTAAACACTTTCTTTCAATCATTTTTGAATGTAAAAAAAGCCATGCAAAACATTGCATGGCTTAGAAATAAATTTTTATTCGATAAAACTAGGAAACTTTGACGTTAACAGCATTTAAGCCTTTTTTTCCTTCTTGTAATTCGAAAGAAACTTCATCGTTTTCTCTAACTTCGTCGATCAATCCTGAGATGTGTACGAAATATTCTTTTCCTGATTCATCATCAATAATAAATCCAAAACCTTTTGATTCATTAAAGAATTTAACTTTTCCTTTATTCATTATAATATATTTTTAACCAAATGTAAAAAATATTATCGATTTCCTATAATATTCTAATATAAATCTATTCTATTCGACTCAACGAGCTGTCAGTCAGACAAAAAAAGAGAGCATTACAAATGCTCTCCTTAACCCTTATAGTCTGTAATCTAGATAAAAATCTATTACAATTAATGTAAACGGAACCTAATGAGAAAGGTTTCATTCGTTGAAATAGAAATAAATGATTTAATTTTTTTTGAAAGATTTTTTTTCGTTTTGCTCAAATGTTTTCAGTACAAACCCATTCTTATCCAATACACCATATGTAAAATAAGAGATCCACTCCCCTATATTAATATATTTAGAATTTTCATTTAAATCAAATTCAATTGGCAAGTGTCGATGTCCAAAGATAAAGTAATCATAGTGTTGTTCTTTTAATTTTGTTTTACAAAACTGAATCAACATCTCCTTGTCTTCTCCATAATAGATCGCATCGGTATCCCCCGTAGACACCCTACTCTTCTTAGAAAACATATTTGCTAAAGCAATGCCAAAGTTAGGATGTAATCGCGCAAACAGCCATTGACAGATGCGGTTTCGGAACACTTTCTTAATAAACTTATAACCGTGGTCGCCTGGACCTAAACCGTCTCCATGCCCTATGAATAAAGATTTACCAAAATACTCCTTTATTATTTCTGTTCGAATCATTTGAACACCTAATTCCTTTGGAATATAATCAAAGATCCACATATCGTGATTACCTATGAACCAATATACGGGAATTCCGCTATCTGTAATTTCCGCTATTTTACCTTGAATTCGAACAAACCCCTTAGGTATTGCATGTTTGTACTCGAACCAAAAATCGAAAACATCGCCGAGTAAGTATATTTCGCTGGCATCCGACTTAATTTCATCTAACCAACGAATAATCTTTTTTTCACGTTCAAGACTTTTTTCTGGGTTTGGGGCTCCAAGATGAAAATCTGAGGCAAAGTAAATCTTTTTTTGCCCCATTAAAAGCCGAATATACTTTTGAGTTCATTCTCTAATGCTGCACCTCTTAAGTTCGATTTGATAACTTTTCCTTCAGCATCAATCAATAAAGTAAATGGAATACTTCGCACACCATAATCTGCGGCTGCAGCAGAATTCCAACCTTTTAAATCACTTACATGAGCGTCCCATATCAATCCATCCTGCTCTATTGCTGCAAGCCATTTACCTTTAGCTGAAGCCTTATCTAAAGAAACGCTATAAATTTCAAATCCTGCCTCATTGTATTTTTTATACGCCTTTACAACGTTTGGATTTTCTTTTCTACAAGGACCACACCAAGATGCCCAAAAGTCAATCAAAACAACCTTACCTCTTAAATCGGATAATTTTATAATTTCTCCGTCAACATTTGGTAATGCAATTTCTTTCGCTAATACTCCTGGCGCAAACATTTCAGCTTCTGCTTTTGCTTGTTTTTGTTGTTGTTGAATTTTTACATCGTTCTGAGCAACAAATGCCTCCATTTTTTGAACGGTTGGTGAGACTGAGAATGATTGGTTTAGTAAATTAATCACTCTTTTATATGCATCCCATTCCTTTTCTTGATTAAACGATGCCAAACTACCAATTATAGCCGGAGAATTCTGATGTTGTGTTAAATAATTATTTCGATAACCATAAAACTCCTTTGCTAATGGTTCAAAATAGGTATTGACTTCTTCCTGCTTAGCTGGATTTCTTCTTAACACTTGCATCAACGAATCCTGAACCATTTTAAATGCGTTATACTTTACAGAAAATTCATTTAGTAATTCAGAATCCTTTGATCCAATAATGTTTGATATTAATGACAAATCTTTAGCGTCTCCATAAATCTTAATAGAGTCCCCTTGATGAAGGACTAAATTAAGAAATTGGTTATTCTCTAATATGAAAAAATAGTAATCTGAAAAAGGAATAAAAGTATCAATTGAAAAGACTCCTGCTTCATCAGTTACTGCCGTATAAACAGGTTGTTCAATGCTCCCTAAATTTTGATTAATTAATTTTATTGTTTGGGATTTCGCTCCAACTATCTGCCCAGTGATGTAAATATTATTTACCCCCGTTTGCAGATTAGGACTCTTTTGAGAAAAACCTATAGATTGAAAAAAAAATAGAATTAATATAAAAAATTGTGATCGCATAATTGATTTATTCTTTTTGATATTATTAGCCAAGTATTTCTTTTAATTTTTGTTCTAACGCTGGTCCACGAAGATCTTTTGCAATGATATTACCTTCAGCATCCAATAAAAAAGTTGCAGGAATAGAATTAACGCCATATTGCAAAGCCGCTGCCGATTGCCAACCTTTCAAATCAGAGACGTGATTAGGCCAAATAAGGTTGTCTTGTTGAATAGCAGCCAACCAAGCATCTTTTTTCTCATCTAATGAAACACTGTAAACCGTAAAACCTTTGTCTTTATATTCATTATAAACAGCCACTACATTTGGGTTTTCCTTTCTGCAAGGAACACACCATGAAGCCCAAAAATCAACCAGTACAACTTTTCCTTTTAACGATGACAGTGCTAATAATTCTCCATTAGCATTATTTAACTGAATATCTGGCGCCTGTCCAACTTGATTTTCTTGTGTACGAATTAACTCTAATTGAGAATTTATTTGTTGGATATCTTTTTCAATTAATGCCGAATATTCAGAATATGGGTATTTCTCTTTAATAGCATCTGCTACTTTTTGAAAATAATCTAAATCAGAATCATCAAAATTATTCAAACCTCCACTTGGAAGTAAATCACGTAACATTAACCAACTTACAGGAGATGAATAATCTGCCTCTATATATTTGATAGCATGCGCTTTCTTTTCTGCGGTTAACTCATCAAATTCGTTCATGATTGCCTGAATAGCAACAGTATCCATTGGATTTGTTTTTTGATACTTTCCAGACAGTTCTTGCTGCGTTTCATAAATAGGCTTCAAGTAAACCAAATAATCCTTGATATCTTGACTATATTTTGATCCAGTAACCGAATAATTTTCAGCTAAATTTGGATAAGTCCCCTTAATTTCAACATTCTTAGATTCCTCATCAAGAAATAAGACAATTGGCATTTCTTGTTCTCCCAAAAGGAAAATATATTCACGTAATTCTTTAGTTTCAGTCTCTAATGAAAATTTACCATCTTTAATTGTAATTGTATCCAAAGGAATTTCTTCTCCATTTTGAAAAACATTTACAATAATTTCCGATCCATCAGCATTTTCTATTTCACCTGTTATTAAATGTCCAGGTATATTTGCAGAGCGATCTCCACCAGCACAACTCCCTAAAAGGCCTAAAGCCAAAATTGGAAAAATTAATTTTTTCATTCTTAAATCATTTCATTAATTAGTTTACTTGCTGATTTAGGGTCAGCTTTCCCTTTACTTTTTTTCATTATTTGGCCCATTAAAAAGCCTATTAATTTCTTTTCTCCAGCTTTATATCGATCAGCTTCCTCTTTATTCTCTGCTAGCACTTCTGCTATTATCGCTTTGATTTCACTCTCATCATTGTTTTGAATCCAATCATTTGATTCAGCAACTATCAAGGCGGACTTACCCGTTTTTAGCATTTCAGGAAACACCTTTTGTGTTGCTAAGTTATGAGATATTTTTTGTTCGTCAATCAATCCTATTAATCCCGCAATCTCTTTTGGCTCAATTGGAAATTCTGTGATCTTACTTGCATTGGTATTTAAATAAGACTTTATATCTCCCATTAACCAGTTTGCCGCTGCTTTATAGTTTTTTGTATGTCGAATAATTTCTTCAAAGTATAATGCAATTTCTTTCTGATCAGTTAAGATCAATGCATCATATTCCGATAACTTTAAATCATTAACATACTTATTAATCAACTCATTAGGTAAAGGTGGCATCTCAGCTTTCAAACTTTCAATTTTAGCTGGCGTAACTTCTATAGGCTGCAAATCTGGTTCAGGAAAGAAACGGTAATCATTCGCGGCTTCTTTAGATCGCATTGCACTTGTCGTTCCTTTTAAAGCATTAAAGTTTCTTGTTTCTTGATACAGCTTCTCACCGTTCTCAATAGCAATAATATGTCGAGTAATTTCATGTTCAATTGCTCTTTGAACGTTACGAATTGAGTTCATATTCTTAACCTCTACACGCACACCATAAGTGTCAGAACCTTTTAACATGACAGAAATATTCGCATCACATCTCAAACTTCCTTCCTCCATATTCCCATCACAAATCTCTAGATATCGTACTAATTTTCTAATTTCAGTAACATAATTATAAGCTTCTTGAGAACTTCTAATATCTGGTTCAGAAACGATTTCGATTAAAGGTACACCTGCTCTATTTAAATCAATCAAAGTATTGAAAGGATCGATATCATGTATACTTTTACCAGCATCTTCTTCCATGTGGATTCGTGTCAACTGAATCGTCTTATCTTTTCCATTATCATCTTTTATCAAAACAGTTCCACCTGTACATATAGGTGTGTCATCTTGTGTTATCTGATACCCTTTTGGTAGATCGGGATAAAAATAATTTTTTCGTGCAAAATGCTGAATTGGTGTAATATTACTACCACATGCTATTCCCATTTTTATTGCATAATCTATCGTTTTAGTATTCATCATTGGCAATGTACCTGGATGACCTAAAGTGATTGCACTAACATTAGAATTCGGCATCGAACCATATTCGTTTTTATCATTCGAATAAGCTTTCGATTTTGTAAGCATTTGTGCATGCACTTCCAACCCTATTACTGGTTGATATTTATCGCGTATTTCTTGACTTAACTCCATCTAAATTCAATCTTCTCTGTTATAATTATATCGTAGCAATTAATTCTTTCATGACAGCTGTCATTTTAGGTTCTTGCTTTTTAGCAACAGCAATAATTTCTGCTACATTCACTTTTTTAATTTTTCCTGGTACTCCTAAATCTGTAATTATAGAAATGGCAAAAACTGGAATTGACATATGTCTTGCAACAATAACTTCAGGCACTGTTGACATTCCAACAGTATCAGCACCTATGGTTCGCATATACTTATATTCTGCAGGTGTTTCTAAAGATGGTCCAGTTAGTCCTGCATAAACACCTTGACTTACTTTTATTCCCAATTTATCAGCGATTTCTTGAGCTTTTTTAATCATTTCACTGTCATAAGGATCACTCATATCTGGAAATCGTGGACCAAGTTCATCTATATTCTTCCCGGTTAAGGGGTTGTCTGGAAATAAATCAATATGATCATTCACAATCATTATTTCGCCTACTTCAAAATCAGGATTCACACCACCAGAAGCATTACTTAAAAATAATTTCTTAACACCTAACATCTTCATTACGCGAATAGGAAAGGTTACTTCTTTCAATGTATATCCTTCATAATAATGAAATCGCCCTTGCATTGCTACGACTAACTTACCGCCTAATTCACCAAAAATTAATTTTCCACTATGACTTTCAACTGTCGAAACTGGAAAATGTGGTATATCTGTATATGAAATAGACTTTAACACTTTAATTTCATCAACCAATCCACCTAATCCAGTTCCAAGTACTATACCTATTTCTGGTTGTAAATTAAATTCCTGATTGATATATTCTGTTGCTTCAACTATTTTTTTCCACATAATCTAAAATAATATTGTCAAATGCTTTAGCATTATCTATCTCTACTTCAATAGATTGATAAGCCCAAGGATAATCTTTCATTAACCCAAATAACTCATCATTCTTCAATCGCATCGCGTCTTTTTCAGTCGTAATGATAATTCGATTCTTTTCTGCAAATTTATTAAATAAATCGTGAATTTCTTTGATCTCTTCCACCTTAAAATTATGATGATCTTTAAATTTAAAATGATGCAATATGTGATGCTCCTTTTTTAAAAAATCAACCAAGAATTCAGGCTTTGCTATTCCCGTTACCAAAATCACATTCATTGCCGTTTGATTTTGCAGCTTTGTTTGATTGTCTAGTAAAAAAATATCACCGTATTTAATACGGGAAAAGAATAAATGCTGATGAGATTTAAGATGTAAACTTCTTTTCACCTTCTCTTTATTAACCTTTTTAAAATCAGGACATTTAGACATGACAATAACATCAGCACGCTTAGCTCCAAACCTAGATTCTCTTAAATTACCAACAGGCAGAATAAAGTCATTGTAATAAGGTTCATTATATGTAGTCAAAAGTATATTCAATCCAGCATGAATGGCACGGTGTTGAAAAGCATCATCCAATAAAACCAATTCCGTTGTTGGCTTCTCTCTATAAAGTTCTACAACTCCAGCTACGCGATCAGCATCTACAACTACGTCTATTTCGTTCCCGAATTTAGTGAAATACTGCAAAGGTTCATCTCCTATTTCAGAGACAGCAACCCCTTCCTCTGCAATTTTAAACCCTCTAACCTTACGACCGAATCCACGACTTAATGTCGCCAATTTGTATTTACTCTTCAATAATTTGATTAAATACTCAGTATGAGGCGTTTTTCCCGTACCACCTACACTTAAATTACCAACATTTATAATAGGTAAACTAAATTTAGCAGATTTAAAAAAACGAATAGCATATAAGCCGTTTCTAAGGCTAGTTATCAACCAATAAATCAAGCCAAACGGTAAAAAGATAAATCGCAGTAATTTCATTCAGTACAAAAGTAAGCAAGTATTCATGAAACCACTATATAGTATCGCAAAAATATGTTAAACGAGTAGATAAAAACATGTTATAGTTCTTTAATTTTATCAATTAAATTTAATAAATTACGCTTTAAGAATACTTGCATTTTTGCTGCTCGGATTGGATCATAGGATATTTCAGTATCATCCATGTACAAGTTTTTATTCCGTTCTAACTGCAAAGCATGAATATGATTCTTTGGTTTTCCAAAATATCGTGTAATATGTCCCCCTTTAAAAGGGTCGTTGTGTTGAATATTATATCCATTTGCTAATTCAGATAAGGCTGATGTAATTAATGATTTGTCAGCAGAACTTTCATCAGCACTTCCTAAAATCATTTCTGGAAATTTTTCTACACGAATACTTGGCACTGATTCTCTAATTGAATGTGCGTCCCAAAGCAGAGCATTTCCAAATTCAGCCTTGCGCTCTTCTAATAATTCAGTCAGTTTTAGATAATAAGGCCAATAATATTTTTCTTTTCGTCGCTCAATTTCTTTTTCATCTGGGGATTTACCTTTTTTGTAAATATCATTCCCTAGAAAATCAGTGCTCGTTGTGAGTCCCGTTATAACACGCCCATCATTGTATAGCGGAATACTGTCTGGATCTCTATTTAAGTCAATTACCCATCTACTGTATTTTGCTTTTACAATTGTTATTCCTAAATCCGAAGCAAAATCATACAAATTATCTAAATACCAGTCTGTATCGTCTATTCTATCAATCTTATTTTCTAAATAATTAGATTTTAAATCTTCTGGAATTTCTGTTCCAACATGAGGGATACTAATAATGATTGGGACCTTTTTTACTTTGGTTTCTTTTACAATAAATGGTTGTGACATGCAAGCTTTTTCAACTAAATTAAGTGTTTTCCTTGAACGAGGAATATTTTGATGTTTATTTTGGTCAATTTAGTCGAATAATGCCCCTTTCAATAAGTATCATGAAAAATTTTTCGGGGTTTCTAAATTTATTTTCGCATATTGTTTAAAATTTAAACCAATAAAAACACCTTATGAAATTAGCGATTACCTTTTTAAGCTTAAGCCTACTTTTCACTATTCAAGCGAATGCAAAAGCCAAAATCCCAGTTTGTTTTCCTTGTGAATACATTGAAACAACAACCGTTTTGCCTGAAGATTCAGAATTCATTGGTGAATATGATGATCAATTAAATGTTGGTTACAAATACGATCAAATTAATCTATTATGGATACCTATTTGGAATTATGAAGGTCAATATTGCTTAGTGAATGCAGCTGAGGATACGTATTATGATATCACAGATGAAGATAAAGCAATTTTAACGGAAACTTATGGAGCCAACCTTGAAGGTAACCCATTATCAATTTGGAGTAAAATCGGAGGAAAACTAATCATCCTTATTATATTAGGATTAGTAGTAAAAGGCATGTTATCATCAAAAGACGATGAAGACGAAAATGTTGCTACTGAACCATCTTCAACACAAGCATAAATTAAAACTAAACTTACTACGGTTATCTTTTCCAAACTAAATCAGGGATTACCTGATCTTTTGGAATGATTTCCGCTGTTTGTAAGTGATAGATAACACTTTTCATCATCTTTTCGCTTACCCAACCGTGAATTGCCCATTCAGTACTATTGTACCAACGTTCAACATCTTTTAGTTTTTGATCATAACGTTCACTCACCAATTTCGACATTTTATCGTCGTGCATGAAATTATCACAAGCGTCATGAATGGTTCTCAACATTCTAACAATTGAATCTGGTTCAGCACTTAAAATCTTATCTGTGGCTGCTATAACAAAACATGGCCATGGTGTATGGTACTCGCCTACTCTGCGTAACAGCCCTTTATCAACATAAGGTTTTGTTGTATATTTTTCCCAATAAAACACATCTGTTTTTTGGTCCGCTAAAGATTCAAGCGCCCCATCGATATCTTTTATTATCGAAAACTGTTCTTTATTTAATTTATGTCCTTTACTATCAGCATCTACAATTGCCATCAAATGCGAACCTGAACCAAAACGACTGATGGCATAGTTCTTATTGAAAATATCACGGTAATTCACAAGATCATTATCTACACCGGTATGAATTCCCCAAGTTAGAGGTGTAGTAACATATTCACTTATTATCTTACTCGGATTACCATTGATAATGTCAGCAATCATGCCTTCTGTCAATAATATACAAGCATCAATTTCATTGTTTCGAAGCGCTTTGGTCATTTGACCGGTTCCGCCACCAAAATCTACCCATTCTATCTCTACTCCACGCCCTAAAAACGATCCGTCTTCAATCGCCAAATGGATTGGTAAATTAAAATGTTCTGGAACTCCACCTAAGCGTATTTTTATATTCTCCATGAGTGCAAAGTTATTAATTTATCAATTATAGGTAGTTCTAATAAATGGTTATTTCTAAAATAACAAAACATAAAAAGTTTTTTCAGATATATGTTAAATTTGAATAGAAACAATTTGAATGACGAATCGTAAATAATCTAGCACGATTTGTGTTACCTTTGTAAGAAGAATACTTATAGCATTATGTGGAGAATCATTTTTATTCTAATTCTAATTTCTAACTTGTCTTTTGCCAAGAAGGTTGAAATCGATACTTTTCTCGTTCAAAAAGAACTTGAAATAAACGAACAATTACTAAAATTGAGAAGTGCCACGAATGATGCATTGCAACTTTCAGAAAATGAAAGTTTAATTCAATTGATTGAATCAATCCTTGAACACCCAGGAACGATGACTTACGACTTTACGAAATTTGAAACAATTTCAACAATTAAATCTCCAGACGATGCTTTTAGGTTGTTTAATTGGAATATTGAAAATTCGGAAGGTGTTCACCAACATTTTTGTTACGCTTTGTTGCCTAACAGAGGAAACAAGCCAAATACGGTAATTAAATTCAAGGAAGATAAAATAACTATACCAAGTAAACCTAGTAATACTTTATCCCCTAATACATGGTATGGCGCGCTATATTATAAAATTCTTCCTATTAAATACGGTAACAAAAGTTTATATACTGTTATAGGTTTTAATGGAGGAACAAGAAGTTCGAATAAAAAAATGATAGATATTTTTTATTTTAAAGGTAAAAAGTTGAGATTAGGATACCCATTATTTCAAGAGGAATCAGAAAGCAAGCAATTATCTCGCCGTGTCTTTTTTGAATATGCAGAGAAAGCAATAGTAGGTGTAAATTTGAATGAAGAATTAGAAGCAATTGTTTTTGATCACCTTGTTCCTGAATCTGAAAATCTAAGAGGATTATACTCATATTATATTCCTGACATGACTTATGATGGGTACACTTGGAATGGTGAAATATGGGAATATAAAACTGACTTTATTGCTGTAAACAGTCAAAATACTAAAACAAAACAATATAAACCAACAGCAAATGGTGAAGCTCCAGAATTTGTTGAAGTTGATGATGTTTGGGTCAACCCTGTAGATAGTAAAAGTCCTGCTGGTGCTGGAAAATCGGCAATTGCTCCAGTTCCAGAGTCTGCTAACAATAAGAAAAAAAGCAAGCGAAATAAAAATAGAAGTCCTAAGAAAACTAAGGCAAGCAAGCGAACAAAGAAAGGAAATACACCTCGATCAGCGATCGGTAATAAATAACATTGTTATAATCGCTCTTTGTATAAATATTTCTTTTGGATTGATTCGTAAGGTCTATATATATAATACACCTCTCCTCCTTTAATTTGAATATTTTCTACGTATTTGTAGAAAAGCCTCATTGGTTTTTCTAATCTTCCAGTTTCAAGGTTCAATTCGCTCAGGTATGTAAATCCGTTTCGGAAAAATACTCCGTATATTTTTTTTGTTATCTCATCCTGAATCAAAGGCTGCTCCCATCCAGACTTTTTTGCTCTGAGATGATAATCTATTGAGACACTGTCAACAAATCCATCTGTAGGAGAATATCGGAACATGACGTTTTTATAATGATCAAAAATTAATACGGTAGAATCATTTGTCTTAAATAATGGGGCGTATAGCGGATGATAATAAGCTGAATTAGCAAAAACATTTGCTCCAACCCAAATCTCTTTATCAATACCTGTACTGAGCTCTTTATTGTGTGCCCATAACTTTGTTCGGACATCTACATATTTAAATTCCGCCCTATAAAACTCCATTAATTCAACATCTTCAACCTTCATCATTGTTTTATATATAGAGTCTTTTCTATCGAACTCATAATAATTAAAAGCTGGATATTGTTCTAAATAATTAGAGAAGTATATCTTCTCACCAATTGTGTCGATGATAGGCTGAATCTTAGTATAAAAAACATCTTGATTTTCGGGCACTACATGGATATTTTTATTCATTAACCCGACGGAATAAACAGACTGATTCGCTATTAAATGAATTTTATTTCTAAAATCTCTTTTAATTTCGTCAACTTCTCGATCAATGTATTTAATGGCTTTTTCCGTTTTATCTTGTCGTACCCAACGAAGAATAGGATCCTTATTTAATTTCTTACTATAAGTGAGTAATAATAACTCACCATTTTCAAGTAATTCAAAATCAGCAACACTATAATAGCTACTTCCGATCACTGTATCTGGCTTACTGGCAAATACATCGAACTCTTTTAGGAACAAATCAGATAAGGCTACCGTAAGATTCAAACTTCTATTTTTTATTTTTTTCTCAAGCTCCTTGTTTATTGCAATGATTTGCTTTTGAAATCCTACATGCACAAAAATTAAACTGTCATATTCACCAATTGTGTACTTAATATTAAATTTTCCACTTTCAGTTGAATAAAATGTGTTCTCTTGGTCATTTTTAAAAAAATATCTCACATCTTTAACGGGCGAACCATTTTCATCCACAACTGTACCTTCAATTACTATATTTTGTCCAATAACGAAATTAGCCAATTGAAAAAATAATATGAAGAATAGATATTTATGCATTATGTACGGGGCTTTTAATATAGATGCAAAAATAATTTTATTCCATAAAAACGAATCGTATTCATCATAAATACATCACTAACGCTAAATAAATATGCTTTTTTTTGTCAGAACGATTATTGATTATTTTAAATCAGATTTTAATGTTAGAACACATATAATAGCAGGCATAATCTTGACCATTTGCATTAGTTTAAATTACAATTTAGACTTTTATAAAGATTATCTCAATGCGAACCAATACAAAGAAATAGGTGTTTTATATCTCTTTATTTTTTACAGTTTACCATTTTTAGTCATCACTTTTCTATCGATACCTAAAACCTCCAATCGCGCAAAATATATTTTCTATGGTCTTATTGGGATGTTTCTTATTTCTATTGACAGTAATTATTATTTAATGAAGTTTGTTGATTTAGATTTTATCAACGACCGCGCTATAAAAAATTGGAGTCGTTATTTGATTAGTAATTGTAGTAGCTTTTTGGCAGTGCTATTCCCTTTACTTATCATCTATATTTCAACAACAACTTTTAAACCTGAACGGTTTGGAACAAGACTTAATGGTGCCAAAGCACTCCCTTATTTTTGGCTCATCCTATTTATGATTCCGTTACTCTATTTGGCTTCATTCAGTACAGATTTTTTAAATACTTACCCAACCTATAGAGATTATCAAGAGTATAATTATTTCAATGTTGACCAATGGGTTACAGTGGCTATTTATGAATTTTGTTATGGAATAGACTTTATTTCAGTTGAAGTTTTTTATAGAGGATTTATGGTCATAGCATTAAGCAAACTTGTTGGAAAAGAAGCTATCTTACCAATGGTTGTAATATATTGTTTCCTACATTTCGGTAAACCTATGGGAGAAGCAATCAGCTCTATCTTTGGTGGATATATTCTTGGCATACTCGCTTATAGAACGAGGAATATTTATGGGGGGTTGATCGTTCATCTTGGAGTAGCTTGGGGAATGGAATTCTTTGCTTATTTGCAAATAAGTTGAGCTTATACCCAACTTTAACCTGTGAATTCACGTAAGTATAATTAAGAAATTAGGAATTTTACTAGATTTTTGTATATTTGAGTATGATGATTACCGGTTTAACATGTGGTATAAAAATTAGCGTTGAAAGTCTTTATAGAAAAGACCTTTCGAATATTGAGAATGGAATGTATTTTTTCAATTATCGAATTGTCATCGAAAACCTAAATACATATGAGGTTCAATTAAAGTCAAGATACTGGTATATTTTTGATTCCTTACACCCTGTTAAGGAAATCAGTGGAGATGGTGTTGTAGGAGAACAGCCTATACTTGTACCTGGTCAAAAGCATGTTTATGTTAGTGGTTGCGACCTACATAGTGAGATTGGATATATGCGCGGCCATTATGTATTTGAAAGAGTCGGTGTACATGAACAATTCAAAGTAGTTGTTCCCAAATTTAGTCTTTTCGCACTTCCAAAACTGAATTAGTTTTAAAAAATCACTTCAGTCGACACCATATTATTTGACTGTTTAAATTTCAATTCTAAATTTCCAACATCCTTTTTTTCGGATTTGTAATCAACTTCATTCTCTTTTCTAGTCATTACAAAATTGAATTCATAATTATCCTTAGCGTCCATTTCATTCGGCAAATAATGTGACGATGCTCCACTAGGAAACCCAATAATTAAGAGTAAAATAAGCTTTAAATTCTTCACATTTAACTTGTTTAGCATGAATCAACAATCTTGATTCCTATTGCTAAACAAATTTATAGCGCACTCATTTCTAGCTAAATACTATTTGTAACATAATGTATACTATTTGTAACAAACGTAATTTCAACTCGGAATAACACTCTTTTTTCCGTTGAATTTGTTTTTATTTATTCATAAATTCAGTCGGGGTTAAATTGAACTCCTTTTTGAAGGCACGTGAAAATGCAGACGAATTACTGAAGCCGGTTGCATCAGCAACCTCAATAATTCTGCAATCTTTTTGTTTTAATAGTTTTTTAGCCAGTTTCATTCGTTGTTCATTCAAAATTACACCCACTGTTTTCCCCGTTATACCTTTTATTTTCCGATGCAATTGCATCCGACTAATAAATAAGGCATTTGCTAATTCTGTTGCAGAAAGTGTCGGCTCCCCTATTCTATTATTAATTTCATTTATAAAAGAATTCCAAAATTCAATATCTTGAGGACTGGTAATATTCGCTCTGTCTTGAATTTCGTTATTTGCGTCTTTGAATTTTTCGAATAATTTTTGTCGAGTTTGAATTAAATTATTCACATGTGCCTTAATTTCTAGGGTATTAAATGGTTTAGAGAAATAAGCATCGGCTCCGGTAGAATATCCTTGTATTTTATTCTGAACATCTCCTTTTGCTGTCAACAATACAAACGGGATATGATTGGTTAAATTATTATTTTTAACAGCATGGCAAAAATCAATACCACTCAATTTTGGCATCATCCAATCTGAAATAATTATGTCAGGAATATGTTCAACGGCTAGTTTCAGTCCTTCTTCACCATTTAGTGCAGTGTAAACTTTAAAATCATCTTTAAATTCAGCATGCAAATACTTTAGTAAATCTGGATTGTCTTCAACGATCAATACTTGCGGTTTATCGGCATTAATTATCGCTAACTCCTCTTCAATTTCAGTTCGTTCCAATTTCTGAGTCAACGTTGTCTCAACATCATTCGTAACACTTGTTGCTTCTGAAATATTCAGCGGAAGAGTTACTATAAATTTAGCACCTTTTTCAATTGCACTCTCTACAATTATATTCCCACCATTTAAATGAATGAGTTCTTTAACCAATGTTAAACCAATACCTGTACCATTTACATTGTTATCATTTGAATTCACTTGATAAAAACGATCAAATATTTTGGATTGATCTATTGGTGAAAGCCCCCTACCTTGATCCTCTATTATAAATGTAAAATGCTTCTCTTTCCAACCTGAAGAGATGAAAACCTTATGGTCAATCGGGCTAAATTTTATGGCATTTGAAATTAAATTCGAAATAATTTTATACATCGAATTTCGATCGTATAAAGCATAAATTCCAGTATCAGTGATTTTTCTTTCAATTTTAATTCCTTTTGAATTTGCCAAATTCTCGAATTCATTCGCAATACTAACGATCTGCACGACAGGATCTTGAATAGTTTTATTCTCTTTAATATTTTCCATTTCTAATTTCGCAATCGTCATAAGATCATCAATCAAAGATTGTAACCGATTCGTATTTTCAAGAATCAATTCTTTACTCTCTTTACTCAACGATGTTCCATCACTCACGGAATCTACGATAGGTAACTTAATTAAAGTCAACGGTGTTCTGAACTCATGCGAAATATTCTCAAAGAATTTAGTTTTTTGAATATCCAGTTCAATCAATTTATCAGTTACTTTTTTTCTACTTCGAATAATAACATATACCAAAAGGCCAATCAGAATAAATAAAATTACCCCAGCAATAATAAAGTAAAACTGAATTCTTTTTTCATGCTCAATTATTTTATTCTTTGCTGTTAAAAGCTCTATTTCTTGAGCTTTTTTATCAGCATCGTATTTAATTAAAAGGTCATTAATAATTTCTTTATTTTCGTGATCATTTGTTACTAAGAATGCTTCATGAGCCTTTACCAAATAATCATAAGCTTTTATCTTTTGATCGTTTCCTGCATAAGCATAAGCAAGGTTTTTATAAATTGAATATTTAGTATCATCTGTCCCTTGCTCAATACTCCCAGCTAGAGCCTCTTCACCATATTTGATGGCATTAATAAAGTCTCCTTGTGCTACATATGCATTCAATAAAGACGTTTTTGCAATTAAAATGTACGGTTTTTGATAATACTGTTCACTTAAAACCAGTGATTTATGGATGTTTTCTATAGCCTGATCCAATTGATTCGTCAATAAATAATACTCTCCTAAACTGAAATAACCAATCATAAATCCTAATTGATCATTTGTTAATTCAGACAATCGAATACTTTCGTCAGCTAAGAATTTACCTTCCTTCAATCTTTTCACTTTAATTGCTGATATGGCACTTACCGCGGTGATGGATGCTAAATAAGGATTATCAGTATTTTTTAGCAAATCATAAGCTTTTGAGCTGTGTTTATAAGCAGATTCATAATCACGGGAAGAGAAAAAGATATTGGCAATATTATTATTCATCAATGCTACGCGTTCAAGATTACCCTCATTATCAGCCAATTCAAGTGCCTTTTTATAAGCTTGAATCGCACCTAAATTATCGTTCTTATATCCAAGTACTGCGCCTTTTAAACTATAGAACTGAATTAAAATTGGATCCTTAGCATCCACATCAAAACCGTCGAGCCCTTGTTGAACTGTCGCTGCAGATTTGTCTAATGATTGCGTTAAATAATAAAACTTAGCGAGGTGATAAAAGTAAATAGGCGCTAAGTTTTCTCGACCTACTATTTTCGATTCAGCTATAGTTTTAAGCGAATCAATTTTTGAAGGGTTTGCAATTGCATTGTCAAACAATTTAATAATAGCAGTAGAATCTTCTTTAAAATCATGTTGAGCTTGACCAAAGGCAAGAACGTTAGTATTCAATAATATAAAGCATTGAAAAAACCAATTTTTAAAACTAATCATACTACGAAACTAAAGAATTGAATAGAATTTAGGTTAAAAAAAATATAAGGAATAATTATTTTTTACTTTTTGTTTATTTAAATCATCTTAACGATTCATTTCTTTTCATGATTCAATTATGTCGGGCATTTACAACAGACTTTCAAAAGTGAAACTTCAATCCTTTTAAAATCGTCAAATAAACCCTATTTTTGTCTTTTAAAAATTAAAAACATTGAATATGCCAGAAGCAATATATCAAGTACCAATGCCTTACAATGAGCCAGTAAACAGTTATGCTCCGAATTCTCCGGAAACAGCGGCTTTATTAGCAAAATATAAAGAGATGTACAATCAAACACCTATAGATGTACCTATGTACATTGGTGACAAAGAAGTGCGTACAGAAAATAAAAAAACATTATCACCTCCGCATGATCATAAACATATATTAGGTCACTTTAACGAAGGAGATGCTTCTCATGTTCAGGCTGCAATTGATGCTGCTTTAGCTGCTCGTCCAGCATGGGCGAACTTATCTTGGGAGCATAGAGCTGCAATATTCTTAAAAGCTGCTGATTTATTAGCTGGTCCGTTTAGAGATAAAATGAATGCAGCAACCATGCTTGCACAATCAAAAAATGCGATGCAAGCTGAAATTGATGCTGCTTGTGAGTTGATCGATTTTTTAAAGTTCAACGTCGCATATATGACACAAATTTATGCTGAACAACCAGAATCTGCTGAAGGAGTCTGGAATAGATTAGAATATCGTCCATTAGAAGGATTTGTATTTGCTATCACGCCATTTAACTTTACTGCTATTTGTGGTAACCTATGTGCTGCTCCCGCAATGATGGGGAATGTGGTTGTATGGAAACCAGCTGAGTCTCAAATTTATTCAGCTCAAGTTATTATGGAATTGTTTAAAGCTGCAGGTTTACCTGATGGCGTTATCAATATGGTTACCGTAGATGGTCCGACTGCTGGAGACGTTGTATTCAAACATAAAGATTTAGCAGGACTTCACTTTACAGGTTCTTCAGCTGTTTTTAAACATCTTTGGAAAGAGATTGCTTTAAACTTAGATGGTTACAGAACTTATCCAAGAATTGTTGGCGAAACTGGCGGAAAAGATTTCATTGTTGCTCATAAATCAGCAATACCTAAGGAAGTTGCAACTGGTATTTCAAGAGGAGCATTTGAATTCCAAGGTCAAAAATGTTCAGCAGCATCTAGAGCATATTTACCATCAAACATGTCTGAAGAAGTTTTAGCTTATGTTAAAGCTGATGTAGAATCATTTAAAATGGGTTCTCCTGAAGACTTTGGTAACTTTATCAATGCAGTAATTGATGAAAAATCATTCGACAAAATTGCAAGTTATATTGATTATGCAAAGAGTCAATCTGATGCAGAAATTCTTGTTGGTGGAAATTATGATAAATCAAAAGGTTACTTTATTGAACCTACAGTTATTGTAACTTCGAATAGCAAATTTAAAACGCTATGTGAAGAAATTTTTGGGCCAGTGATTACAATCTATGTTTATGACGAAAATAAATTCGAAGAAACATTAGATCTTGTTGACTCTACTTCTATCTATGCATTAACTGGATCAATTTTCTCTCAAGATCGATACATCATTGATTATACAAGTAAGAAATTACAGAATGCAGCAGGAAACTTCTACATCAACGATAAATGTACTGGTGCAGTAGTTGGTCAACAACCTTTCGGTGGTGCTAGAGCATCTGGAACGAATGATAAAGCTGGATCATACTTGAACATGGTGCGTTGGGTTTCTCCAAGAACAATTAAAGAAACTTTTGTTCCTGCTACAGACTATAGATATCCATTTTTAGGATAAAAAATAATCACATTTATTTAAGGGTGGACATTTTGTTCACCCTTTTTTGTTCTTAAATATTTTTGAATACTCTTACATAGTTTCTTAAATTTGTAGGTATACTAAACGACCGCAAATTGGAAGACAAATTCATCGATATAGATCAATTAATAAAAAGTAAGAATCCAAAATTATATAGATGGATGCCTAACTTTGTTTTGCGCTACTTGAAAAAGAAAATCCATCAAGATGATTCAAATCAAGTTTTAGCTGATAATAAAGATGCCAACGGTTACGAGTTCTCTAAAGCTGTATTAAAGGAACTAAACATAAAAGTCAATATTCAAGGGCTTGAAAATGTTCCAAAAGAAGGCGGTGTTATTTTCGCTGTCAATCACCCATTGGGAGGAATTGATGCTTTGGCGATAATTGACGAAGTTTACCCTTTAAGAAATGATTTAAAATTTGTAGTGAATGATTTACTCTTACAGCTACCTAATTTAAAAGATCTATTTATAGGGGTTAACAAACACGGTTCAAATTCAAAAGCTTCTCTTCAAGTTTTAAACGAAATATTCGCTTCAGATCAAGCGATCTTTGTATTCCCTGCTGGACTAGTAAGTCGCAAGAAGAAAGGGAAAATAGAAGATTTAGAATGGAAAAAAACATTCATCACACGCGCTAAAAAATTCAAAAAAAATATAGTACCTATTCATATTGAAGGCGAACTTTCCAATTTTTTCTATAGACTGTCGAATTTTAGAACAACTGTAGGTATTAAGGCAAATATTGAAATGTTTTATCTCGTAGATGAACTTTTTAATCAGAAAAATAAAACTTTAAATATTACGATTCATCCAGAAGTAGATTATAAAACATTCACCAATGATAAAACTGATTTAGAATGGGCACAATCAGTGAAAGAAATAGTTTATAGTTTACCTCAAAAATGATTATATTAACTGCACTAACGCAATTAAATGTCAACAATTAACACAAATTATATAATCCCTCCTGTAGATAGAGCTCTAATTAAAAAAGAGTTAACGCAAGACAGATTCCTAAGAAAAACGAATAAAGCAGGTAACTTGATTTATAGTATTAATCATGAGAATGCTCCCAATGTCATGAAAGAAATTGGAAGGTTAAGAGAATTAACTTTTGCTCTAGCTGGAGGTGGTACTGGTTTACCAATAGATATTGACGATCATGATACGGCAAAAATTTCATACGATCAATTGATTGTATATTCTCCTGAAGACAATGAAATAACCGGTGGGTATCGGTATATAGATTGTGCGAAAGCAATTAGTAAGGACAAAACAGAATTATCTACCTCTCATTATTTTAATTTTTCGGAAAAATTCACTCAATCATACTTACCTAATTGTATAGAATTAGGTAGATCTTGGGTTAATCCATTATTCCAGCCAGCAAATAATCCCAGAAAAGGTTTATTTGCACTTGACAACTTATGGGATGGTTTAGGAGCAATTGTACTTTTGCACCCACACATGAAATACTTTTTTGGTAAAGTAACGATGTATGACAGGTATAATGATGAAGCAAAAAGGGCGGTATTAGGCTTTCTCAACGCATATTTCCCTGATCCTGAAAAATTAGTAACACCGATACACCCACTGTACACAAGCGTTAAACAACACGAAATAAACTCATTGATTAAAGGTCTGGATTTCAAAGATGGCTTAAAAGTATTACAAAAATATTGTCGTGACCGCAATGAAAATATTCCGCCGTTAATTAATAATTATATGCAACTTTCCACGACTATGAAATCATTTGGAACAGCTGCAAATCCTGACTTTGGAGGTGTTGAAGAAACAGGCATCTTAATAAAAGTAGATGACATTTTACCTGAGAAGAAAAATAGACATCTAGAAGGCATAGAATTATAGTTATCTAATAAATGGTAGTATCGGTTGATTATAGAGCAGTTGAAAGCTAAATAAATTGACTAGTTTTGTAATAGACAATATTAAATATGATCAAAAGAATTTTAGTAATTTTTACTGTAGTAGCAGGAATTGGTTTTACATCATGTGAAACTGAATTTAGTTTAAATGGTGAATATGTAGAAACACCTGTTATTTTTGGTTTACTTGATCATCTAGACAGTATCCACTATATCAAAATCACAAAGGCATTCTTAGGAGATGGAGATAATTTAGTTTACGCAAAAACTCCAGACTCGAACTATTTCAAACAGGTAGATGCGCAAATTGTTGAATTTGATGATGGTGAAGAGACTGGTAGATATTGGGATTTAAGAGATACAATAATTAAAACGAAATCGACTGACGGTTTATTTTATGCGCCAGAACAAAAAGTGTATATCTTTAGGGCTGCTGATTTAGATCCTGAACTTGAATACAGATTAACTGGTGATATAAATGAAGGTAAATTGAAAATTAATTCAACAACAACTTTGATCTCCGGATTTGATATTTCAAACACAGTTAAATTGCCAACATACAAATTTAGATTTGCGAATAATTCTGATGATCCCGATGACCGTTACAATAGAGCTGTAAAATTTGATGTTTACGAAGGTATGAATGCTAAAGAATATGAAGTTGGTTATACAATCGCATGGTCGGAGTTCTATACAGACGGATCTTCTTCTACTTTCTCAGCATATCGAAAAGATGATATCTATCAACAAACACGACCAGAATCTCCGAGCGTATTTTTCGCACTATTCAATGGTGAAGAGTTTTATAAATGGGTTGGTGAAACTGTTCCTGATGATCCAAAAGTAGAGCGTAGAACACTCGATCGAATAGACATCAATATCTCAGTAGCGCATGCTAATTTAAGTCAATATATAGCTGTTACAAAGCCAGTTTCAAGTATTGCTCAAGTTAAACCAGAATTTACCAATATTGAAAATGGCTATGGATTGTTCTCAAGCCGAATTAGATTTGTAAAATCTGCAATTGAGCTTGATCTAAATTCATTAGAAGAATTATGTTCAGGTAGATATACTGCTACTAAATTATTCTGTGAATAATAACAAAAATTAAAAGTTAGGTCGCAACGGATGTGATTCGTAAAACGAATTAATTAAGCTCACTGCTTCTGCTGGATCGTCAGTTATTTTAATTAAATCCATATCCTCTTTAGAGATATTCCCTTCTTTTTCTAGCATGGTTGATTTAATCCAATCCACCATACCGTTCCAGTACTCACTTCCGAATAGAATGATTGGTTTACGATCAATTTTCTTAGTTTGAATAAGGGTAATCGCTTCAAATAATTCATCCAAAGTTCCAAAGCCACCTGGAAAGGTAATAAAACCTTGTGTGTATTTAACGAACATAACTTTTCTAACAAAGAAATAATCAAAATTCACTGGATGTGTTACATACTGATTACTTGATTGTTCAAAAGGCAAATCAATATTCAAACCTACAGAAACACCTTTACCTTCGACAGCCCCTTTGTTGCCTGCCTCCATAATTCCTGGCCCACCTCCTGTTATCACACCAAAACCAGCTTCAACTAATAACTTAGATGTTTCTACTGCCTTTAAATAATATGGATTATTAACATCAGTTCTGGCCGAACCAAAAACAGATACACAAGGTCCTATTGACCCCATTTTATCGTACCCTTCTACAAACTCTGCCATTATTTTAAAAATAGCCCAACTGTCGTTTGCTTTTAATTCATTCCAATCTTTATTTGTCATTTAAGTATTTTCTTTAAAAATGAAATTTCACACCAATATCCAGTGAAACACCACTGTATTGTTTAAGCGTATTAGCCAATAAACCTTCTATATTGTCTAAATATCTACCTTCCGTATAATCTATACTTTTTGGATTATAAATTAGATAAACACCTCTTGAATCACCGAAATTAAAATATCTCAAAAACGGAACTGAAAAATTTGTTGTGATTATTAAGTTATCTGTTATTGGATAATTCCGACCAAAGCCAAATCGCAAATTAAAAGAGCTAACGGATTTATCATACAAAGTGTTTGCTGTGTCATAGATTTGAACAGAAGCTGTTTCTGTTAAACTAAAACTATCAAAAGAACCACTATATTCATTATTTCTACCGACGATAATATCTGTATAAGTATCGACTGTAGTTTTAAGATAATTAACTCCAAAAAAGAGAAACTTACCAATAGGTGCTAAACTACCTTTCCTAAAAATTCTATACCCCAAATTAAAACCATGTGATGTCAGTTTTGGGCTCTCTAAAATTTTCAAATAACTGTTATCGACTAAGTTGTCAACTGTTATATCTTTCAAATTTCCTTTCATAGGTATGAATTGGTATCCAATAAATAATTCTGAATTCCGATTTATAGTACGCGAATAGTTCAATTCATATTTCAGATTGACAATCCTTAAACGTGCCGTTTGTTTTGTAGGCGTCGTCAACACTTCTGAACGCGTAATTGATGGCGCTAAACCTATTTTAAATTCAAAGGCATTCAACGACCCTAAATAACCAGATTGACTGAATGCTAACGGTGCTGTTAAAAGCAAAAATATTATACTTATAAATTTCATGCTGTCTATTTTGCTTTATTTAGTTGATAAAGAATATCGTATACATAAGCATTTATCACTTTATTCGATTCTTTTAAATTGATTTCAGTCGCTTGAATAAACTCGATTTTATCCGTATCTGAATTTATAGATATCGCGAGAAGCTCGATATAATTATGAATGATTAACAAATCAGCAAGTACAAAAGGAATTCCATAAACAGAAATAATACCTAATAAATGAGATGCCGTAAATTGATTTCGGTCTTTATATGTATAGAATCCTGTAAATACAAAATGATTCGTCCCAAACTTCTCTTTAACCCCCATCATCTCTTCACTCTTTGAGCTTATCATATCAATATCTTCATGAGAGATTACTTCTGAAATCCATTGAAAGATCAATCCGATTTCATTATAAGTACTAACTTCTTTGGCTTTCAGATTTTTCGAACTGATTAAAGTTGTTTCAAGGTCCAATTTAGGATAGTCCTTTTCAAACATCTCATTTAGGTTCAGCTTTTTATCTTCCGAGTCTTTATGTTTCCTTTTCGATTTTAAATCGTATTTCTCAAAAACAGGATCAATTAAAACAATTTTCTTAGCGCCTACAGGCTCGAATTCTTTTCTTTGTCGCCAATTATTGGTCGAATTCTTTGCCAATAGCTCAGATTCATATACCTCTTTCAATTCAAATAATTCGTCTTGAAAATTTTTGTTGCCCGTTAAAACATCAGTCAGTCCATAATAGTGAAATTCTGAATCTAACTTTGCCTCTTCACCACCATCCTTTATTTCACCGAAATCTCGTAATTTCTTTTTCAATCGAATCTTTTCATATTTTGAAAGGTCAGACTCCTCTACCCTTTTAATTGAATCTTCAACATCAAAATCAATTTGTGTTAGCACCTCTTCTTCTTGTTCTTCAAAACTTTTAGACTTAAATTTTTTGATATCAATTTTAGATTTAGTCGCTAGTTCTTTTTTCATATCAGCCTCGTACGCTGCTATTGTCTTATCATTAGGGTATTTCACGTTAATATCATAAACCCATCTGTATGCTAAAACGGCAAGCTGTTGCTTTGATAATTGCTTAAAGAAGTGGTGTAAAGCATAACTCTCCCCTTCTACTTTACTAAGAGTTGTTGTAACTTCATTGAATCTAGAACTGTTTTTGTATTTACTTAAACCATATAAAGATCTAACCAACGATAAGTCCAAAAAACGATTGTTATCAAACTCTTTTTGCATTAAACTAATCGCATAAATAGCATTTACATAATTCCTATTTGTAACCATTTGATTAATGGTTTCAAAACGTGCTAAATTTCTAACATTGTTAAACTCATCCTCACCTACAACAAATTTCTTATCCCCTTTAAACGTTTTATCCTCTGTATAGTCTAATGCAGCATCTATTCGTTTTTTGATATTTGGATGCGTACTGTTTTTATCATCATAATCCACTTCTCTTTTAATTTCAGAAACTGAATCAGGGAATAAATTACCTGGAATGATTAATGAAGAGGCGTTAAAAAAAGTACTGTCAAATTTAACGTCATCGAATGGTAAATATGAGTACAACAACATTTCAAACGAACTAAAGATCTCATCAATGGCATATTCTGTCTGCATATAGATATCAATACCTTTTTGATCAGCTTCTAACTCCGTATCTTTTTCATAGATACTTAACTCACTAATTCTAGATTCATAAGTCAATCTTTCATAACGACCTTTTTTCTTAGAGAAGCTCTTCCGTTCAACATAACTATTACGAACATGATGTTCAGTATAATGTGAAACTTCGTGAGCGATAATATAAGCGAGCTGCGCCTCATTTTCTAATTGAGCCATTAAACCAGTCGTAAAAACAATGATGCCTTGATCTGTAGAAAATGCATTAACCGTGTTTGTTTTTAAAACGTAGAACCTTAATTCCTTCAATAATTTAGGTTCATTTTTTAAGGTATATTTTGCGACTTTATTGAGATAGATACTTAATGGTTCATTAAAAAGTATTTTCCCACTCAATAATAATTCGTCAATAAAAAATCGGGTAGATAAGAAGAACTCTTTATCGAGTTCTTTATCAGAATTGTTTTTTAAATCAGTTTCATATTTTTCGGATGTTAGGGTTGTAAAATCGTCAGGAATTTGTCCTTTAGATCTTAATCCATCAAAATTTTCTAATGATTGAGCGTTTCCAACAACTGCAGCAATCAATAATACAATGGGCAATAAAATTCTTTTCATTCAGTAGTTTTAGATGAAAGTATGTCATCAGAGATCATAAAATCATGGATCTGGGTTTATATTACATAACGTATATTTGCAAAAAAGGTACAATTTAAATAATCAATTTAACTTAAGTTCCATTTTCCGGATATAATATTTACAACAAGTCAATTTATTGGAGATTATTTTCAAATTTCCAACAACATTTATTAATGCGCTGCTACTTAAACGAAAAGAGATTAATAAGTTATTTATACTTATTTTTTTCGGCTTTTATACTATCAATAAGTGTTTGGTCTTTTGATTTATGAATTATGGCATTTCCTTTCTTCTCAAACGCTTCAGTTGGCTTCTTCTCCTTTATTGGAGCTGAAGATTCAATAACATCAGCTGAAACAGTTAAAGTATCAACCTTAATAGAATCCTTATCAACTATTGGCTCCACTATTAATTCAGTTGCTGTAGCATCCTCTTGCATCACCTCTATAGGTACCTCCATGTCGACACCCTTTTCAGTCGGCGCATTACATGAAATGTTAAAAATAACTACAGTACCTAAAATGAAATTATATTTAGTTGATAACGATTTTTTCATTTGCGTAATTAATTGAAGGTGATTTAATCTCAAGAATATAAGTTCCAGAAGACAAATTAGATTTATTAAATTTAAAAGTATTTATCCCTTGATATGCGGTACCGTTATAAAACTCCTTTACCAGTTTACCCTCAATGCTAAATAACTGAATCGTTAAAGGTGTATTTTCCTCAAGTTCGAATTGTAAAGTGAATGACTCTTTAACAGGATTAGGAGCAAGATTTAAATTTACTTTATCCTCTACTTCAGAAATTCCTACATCACTAACATCTGTAATTTCAGCAATTCTTGTAAACCAAGTATTCGCCAATGTCCCATAAGCACCGCTCATCCAAATTGTAGGTTCTAAAGCATTATGTTTTCTTGAAATACCTGAATAATCACCCCATCTTTCTCTTGATGGTGCTGTATAACAAACATAATCAAAACTCTCATAAACAAGTGTCGCTCTAGACCATTCAAAATCTGTATTACAACTTACAACTCTTATTTCTGGAAAAACATCAGAACTGGCAGATCCAAATCCTATCATAACAGTCTTATCACCTGCTCCATCCCCAAAATAAGCAACCGCAGGATACGAATAATCCATATTCCCAACATCTCCGAATAAACTTGTTTCATTTTCAAGATCAACCACATCTAGCCTGTTGTAATTAATACCATTCCAACCTGAACCAACATCTGAGTGGTGTACAAAATGAATAATGCCATCCAAATAAAAACCACTCAACAAACGGCAGTCTCCATTATTCAATCTACATGCGGTACCATCTTGTCTACTATCTCCAGCTACCTCATACGGATCGGTATCTACCGTGTAAAAATTCATCGAGGGTCCATCTGCGATATCAGAAGTAATATCATAAAAATTATAATCGTTTCCTGAGAATGATTCTGATGACACAGCATAAATACCAGGACCATAATTCACTTCTGTTCCTGAAGAAACGGGTAAAATGGTAAAAGGGTCACCTGGTATATCTGACCAAAATTGCCATGTTAAAGAAATCCCTGCATAACCGTCACTTTTGTCTATTTGGTAAACAACAGCCTCTCTAAATACACCTGAGTTTGAAAATAGATTTCCAGAAATAAATAATTCATTTTCAGATATAGCCATTTTAGGGTAATCAAACCAACTATTATTATCCAAAGGATTCCCTGTAATTTTATAATAATTCCAACCATCTCTAGGATCATTTGTTTCAGAAAAAAGTACTAATAAGTACGAATTAGCAGAATTACCTGAACATTCTTGCGCAAAAAATATAAATCGATCCGCTTCTGAATCATACAGAATTACAGGATCACAAACGGCTACTATTTCCGCATCATCAACTAAGTCAGCTATAGAATTCGAATAAAGTTCATCTCCATCTTCGTCATAATATTCAATATTTGAATTAATAACACTAACAATTATTCCATCATCTGAAATGGCGATAGAATTATCAAGAGGAGAACTGCCATCATTACTATTACCTCTGAATTCAATATTCACATTCGGCACCATTGGATTGTTATGATTTGTTGGCGATTCAATTTCAGATTCTATTTCATATTTCGTTTCTGATTTTATGGCTTTTAATGAATCAGTCGAAATTTCAGAAGCTGTTCCATGTTTAATTTTTCGTTTCTTTAATATTAGCGCAGATTGCCAATCTAAATCCGCTGAGGATGTTTGAATAAAACCAGCTTTCTCCGTTTCGAAAATTTCTGATTTGGTCGCTTGACCGATTATTCTATGATTTGAAATATCTGGTTTTGTTTGTTGTCCAAACAATGCTGAACAAAAGAATAAAAATGAATATGAAAAAATTAGCGTTTTTTTCATATTAGAATAGATGTTTAATGTCATGTTTTTAGTTAAATTGAGTAATCTTATAAGTAAGCCTAGCAAAAATAGCCTTTTTTTCTTAATTTTTCATTTGGATTTTTCTCAATTCTTGGAGTTTCAAAAGTGTTATCTGAAATTAATAGCTGAAATAAACAGCTTTAGCCAAAACTAAATTCATAAATTTGCACTGACAAAAACAACAACATGAACAATCCTCTTTTAAATCCATTTTCTGGCGCAAATTCTTCAATTCCATTCGACCAAATAAAATTAGAACATTTTAAACCAGCGATTGAAAAAGCAATTCATATTGCTAAAGAAGAAGTCGAGAAAATTAAATTGAATAACGACGAATCTAGCTTTTCAAATACAATTGAAGCTTTTGAAAGAGGTGGTGAATTGATTAATAGTATCGCGGGCATTTTCTTTAATTTGAATAGCGCTAATACGAATAGTGATATGCAAGTATTGGCGCAAGATTTATCAGCGATGTTAACAGAACATTCGAATGATATTATGTTGGATGAAGCTTTATTCAATAAAATAAAAGCGGCCTATAATAATAGTGAAAAGGAAATCCTGAACACTGAACAGGCTTATTTAAGAGAAAAGATATATAAAAGCTTTATCCGAAACGGTGCGAACTTAACGGAGAGTAAAAAGGACGAACTTAAATTGATAACCAATAAATTAGCAAGTATTCAGTTAAAATTCGGTGAAAACGTCTTAAACGACACCAATAATTTTGAGATTTTAATCGATGACATTGCACAGCTTGATGGTCTACCCGCTTCTGAAATAGAAGCAGCTAAAATGTTGGCAGAAGGCAAAGGACATACAGATAAATGGATAGTGAATTTAGATTTCCCTTCTTATTTACCATTCATGAAATTCGCTAAGGATAGAAACCTTAGGAAAAAGTTATACCATGCATATGGTGCTAGAGGCTTTAATACTAACGATTTTAACAATGAGTCTATTCTAAAAGAAATAGCGGAGTTAAGAAAAACGAAAGCCAATATACTAGGATATAAAACATATGCTGACTTCGTTTTAGAGGAACGAATGGCAAAATCAGTTGATAAAATTCAAAGTTTATGGGATGAATTGGTTGAAATCGCATATCCTAAAGCCCTTGAAGAGGTTGCCGAAGTGCAGTCAATAGCTGACGAATTAGAAGGACCTAATCCAATTAAACCATGGGATTTTTCATATTATTCAGAAATTCTTAGAAACCGTAAGTTTAATATCAGTGATGAATTATTGAAACCTTATTTTAAATTAGAAAATGTCATTGACGGCGCTTTTCAAACTGCTGAGAAATTATTCGATATTAAATTCAAGGCAATTGATAATATTGACAAATACCATAAAGAGGTATTAACTTACGAAGTGGTGAATAGTAAGAATGAACATATTGCTTTATTTTACGCTGATTTCTTCCCAAGAGAAAGTAAAAGAGGTGGTGCTTGGATGACCTCTTATCGTGGTCAAAACAAATATGACAATAAAAATCAACGGCCAATAATTTCTATCGTTTGCAATTTCACGAAACCAACTACTACAGCGCCATCTTTGTTAACCTTTGGCGAAGTGACAACGCTATTTCACGAATTTGGACACGCATTACACGGTATTCTTTCTGATGGATATTACGAAAGCTTAAGCGGAACTTCAGTCTTCTGGGATTTTGTTGAACTACCATCTCAATTGATGGAAAACTGGTGTTACGAGCCCGAATGCCTTAACTTATTCGCTAAACATTATGAAACTAGTGAATTAATTCCTTTAGAATTGATTGAGAAGATTAAAGCAAGTATGAATTTTTTAAGCGCATACCAAACAGTTAGACAAGTATCACTTGGACAATTGGATATGGCTTGGCACAATATTCAAGAAATCCCGACCATGTCTGTTGTCGATTATGAAAAAGAATCAGGTGCGAAAACTCGAATTTTTGAAAGTTCATCTGAAGTTTGTACTTCAACTGCCTTTTCACATATTTTTGCAGGCGGATATGCAGCAGGATACTATAGTTATAAATGGGCTGAAGTATTAGAAGCTGATGCATTTGAACTGTTTCAAGAAAAAGGAATTTTTAATAAAGAAGTTGCTAAGCGTTATCGTGAAAATATTCTTTCAAAAGGTGGCACAGCAAATCCTTCATCACTTTACTTAAAATTTAGAGGAAAAGAGCCAGATTCAAAAGCATTACTGAAAAAAAGTGGCCTGCTTTTACAGAATTAGTTCTATAAATGTCGATGTTAAATGAAATATGGAATGAGTTTGAGCGTATTTTTACGACCCCTTTTACCTATATTTTTACTGATGCCAACAAACGCGTCTATTATGTTTATTTAATATCATCGATCATATTGGCTTATTATGTGTACACTCGAGCCAAGTTGAATTACTCCTTTTTTAGATATGTTTTCAATAAAAAAATTTGGCTAAATAAATCCGCATTTATTGATTATGGATTTATCTTCTTTAATAGTTTGGTCAAAATATTATTGATATTTCCATTATTAAATTCTTGGCGTTATCTAGGTGTTCATACCAATGATTTTCTAGAGGAATCATTTGGACTTGCAACAATACAGTTTTCAACGGGATCCATTCTATTGGTATACACCTTCACTCTGATGCTCGCCAAGGATTTCATTTTCTACCTTGTCCATCTGGCATTACATAAAATTCCATTTCTATGGGAGTTTCACAAAATTCATCATTCGGCTGTTACGTTAAACCCTGTTACACAATATCGAATTCATCCCGTTGAATTGTTTATCAATAACGCGAGTTATGTATTTATCTCGGCGATTACAACAGGTGTCTTTGATTATTTTTCACGTGATCAAATTTCGCCAGTATTGTACCTTGGTGCAAATGTATTTAGTTTTGCATTTCTTCTTTGGGGTGCAAATTTACGCCATTCACACGTCAAATTAAAATATTTCAGTTTCATTGAAAAGATTTTTATAAGTCCATATCAACATCAAATACACCATAGTACTAACCCAAAACATTTTAATAAGAATATGGGGGCAAGATTAGCCATTTGGGATACGCTCTTTGGAACTTTAGTCAAATCAAAAGAGACCAATTATTTAAAATTTGGCTTGGGTAAGGATGAGAATGCCAAGTACGCTTCATTTTGGCAAAATTTAAGTCGCCCATTTGTTAACATATTTAGGATGTTCTCGAAAAGGTTTAAATAAATACATCCTGTTGAATAAGCAATGAAACGCTTTATCTATTAATTGATTCCTCTTTTCAATATTATTACCTCAGCATCGTATAATACTTGCCATTCAGAAGCATCTTTTAACTTATTTGTCAAAGCAATAAATTCTTCGTCTTTTAAAGGATAAGTATTCTCCATTTCCGAGTAGATAATGTACTCAGCGTCCTTAATCATTGGGAATTGATAAATATTATCTCGCAATGAAAGATGCGGTAAAAACGATGATTGCGCACTTACAACTGCATCGGCGGGGATCTTTGAAAGCTCCTGATGAACCTCAGCCACGTTATAATCTCTTTGATAATGACTTTTTTGGTAAAATCTAATTTGGGATTTATTTGTAAAATAAACCGTATTGTCCATCGTTCTGAATGTTGATCCGATAGCTAAACAAACGATTATTACTCCAATAGGTTTAATTAAATTCTGTTTTTTAAACTCGGCAACCACCATAAATATTCCAATAGCTAAAATCGGTGCAAATTCAATACTATATTGCCCACCTATGCCCCACATCGAATAATTATCATGAAATAATTTTTGAAAATAGATAGGTACTAACATTAGCAAGTAATGTGGTTTTTTTATCAAAAAAAGTAATCCCGAAAATAATAGTAAAACGTGTAATTCCATTTTTACAAAATCTCCACCTAGACTATTATTATGGTTGGTAAACAACATTGAGATAGACTCTACAGGATGCGTAATTAAATGTATTAAGGCCTCTGACGAACTATTACCAAGATAACTATAATGAAAATGTGGATATTGATTATTATTGGCCAATGCCGGCATCAAAACAGATGTAATTATCACAAAACAAATCCCACTAAAAACTGAAGCAATGAGCAAGTAATTCCGTCGATACACATCTTTACGATACTCTATTCCCAAGCCCAAACAAACAAAAACCAACCATAAAGAAATATTCTCCTTAGATAAGATAAGCAATAACAGTAAAAACGAAGATGCTAATATTTTTTTGTATCGAACTAAATAGAAGAACCAAGGAATTAATGATGCTGCGATGACATTACTGTGATAATCATTTGCGACTGCACCAAATACACCAAAGAAACTGTAAAAAAATACGGCAGCCATTAAGGCGATTGGCGCCGTCTTTTCAGAAGATTTGAAATATGCGTAAACACCTGCTCCTCCGAATAATAAAAACACAATCTGTACAATTAATAAAGTATATGTTCCAAATATTAAAGACAAAGGAGCAAATAAAATCAAGTAGATATCAAAATGATCAGCCAATAAATTCTCACTTGTTTCTTTGAACACAGTACTATCATTCAATTGGAAATGAACATAGTCGAAAAGGGCATTATTGTAAGCCCCTAAATCCAAAGCATAGGTCCTAAAAAAATAATGATTAACCAATGAGATTAATGCGTATAAAACACCGAAAAAGACCAAAGTCAATACAAAATACTTATGCTTTTTTAATATTTCCATTATTTATGCAGCTAATAGCTTAAATGCAAATAGCGCGACCTCTTTAATAAAAAAAACGAAATCCTCGTTTCTTACTAGTATGCGTTATTTATCTATAATAGTCTACTGTATTAGACAATTAAATCGAAGCTAAATATAATAATTATCTGCTCCACAATTCCACGATGAAAACCATCCCTCCACTTTATAAATTTAACATTGGAACCCAAATGGATTATAACCAACCTAAAACAGTATTTTATTTGATTGATCGGATAATAAAACTTTTAATTCTCCAAACTTATAACAATCTCCCAAATAGCCAATTACTCGCCCTCCGCTACTTCTTTTAATTTTATATTCATTAAATCAAATCCTTTTTTAGTATTGTAATCAATCATTTTATTAAAAAATGGAACGAGTATTCCTTGAAATTTTTCACTTTGAAGAAATGTTATAGTGCCATTACCATTATCAATTAATTGGAATTTATGTTCCCCATCAAATAACCCTGGCATTAATAAATGTCCCAGCCAACTTAACTCCTTATTCTTCTCTATTTTCGTAATTCGTGGTTTGAAATTCATTCCATTTGTTTCATGAGGTTCAATACGTGCTGAAATTTTCTTACCTAATTCTAAGGGACCAACAATTGATTTTATAAAAGGGTTCCAGTTTGGATAGTTTTTAAAATCAGTTAAAATTTTCCAAACTTTTTCAGTACTTGCTTCAATGATAATCTCCGTTTTAATTTCTTTTGCCATTATTTTAGTTTTTTATATCCGACAAAGGTCATAAAGAACTATTATCTGCCACTTGACAAAAATCAAGAAATACGATTATTGAACTTGCTTTTTTCTAATTCGACTGAATGTTTCTGGAGTCATTCCCAACATTGACGCAATATATTGTAGAGGAACCTTGTTAAATAGCGCTTTATTATTTTCAAAGAAAGCATGATAACGTTCCTCTGCAGTCATTGATAAATGCGTCCAAATGCGCTGTTCTAACATAATGAAACAACGCAGGATAAAAGTTTTTTCCAACGCATGCCAATTTGGAACCAATTCGCCAATAATTAAGTAATCCTTTTTTGAAATACTATAAACCTCAGTATCTTCAATTGCCTGAATTGATAAACGAGAAGGTGTTTCGAATAGAAAGCTCGACAAATCCGCTGAAAAATAACCTTGCGCAGAAATCCATTGTGTGATTTCTTTGTCCTTGGTCATTTCGAACATACGTAATAACCCTGTTTCGACAAAACTAAGCTGACCACAAATTTTACCAGATTCAACCAGATAATCGCCTTTTCTAATCGAGGATTTTTTAAATAAATCAGCAATTACAGCTAATTCATCTGGATCTATAATTCCAAAAAATGAATTGATATATTCTTCTAACGCTGTCATAGTTTAAGTGATATAATTCTTATTTCCCTGTTATTGCTTTGCCAATGCTCTTATATTCTTCCATTACAGCTGCTGGCAAATGACGCGCACCTACAGAATTATATAAATCAAATCCGCTTGGCCAAAAATATCCGATAATACCAACAATAGAAATATCTCCATTTGCAAACTCATAATAATCACGAGCAATCCCAGCCATATCTAGCTTATTGATTCCATAGACTCCATGAATCTCTTCAATCCAATGTGCATCCATTATCAACATAATATTCTGATGTGCCTTCAATTTTGATTTTACGGTATTGAACTCACTTAAAAAGTCCATATTTATAGATGGGTCTTTTAAGAAATAATGGTCAAATCCAACCAGATCCACACTTGTTGGAGTAAATATATTATCGACATCAGGATAAGCTTCAATATTCATGATTTTTACAGCTGGGATTGTTTCTTTGGCATAATCACAAGCCAATTCAAATTCTTCCGCAGTAATCCCATTCCATGAAGGTTCTTCCCCTATATAAAAGCATTTTATTTTACTTTGATTGGCAAGTAAATCATTCGTTGAAATAAAGTCATCCCATCGACTTTGATAATCATCTCTTAGTCCATAAATATATCCACTCTTCTCTCCTCCTTCACTTTTTAGTTCGAAAAATATTTCATTTAAATGCAGAAAGGCCTGTACACCATTTGCTTCAAATACATTTAAACGGTCAACAATATTCTCCATTGGATCGTAAACAAGAATATCAGCAATATTCGTGAACGCTGCCACCTCATCAATATAGTTCGTTTTAATTTCTTCGTCCGACGGATCATCCCAACTCACATCAATCAATGTAAAACCGAAGTATTCTAAATTTGTGTTGGACTTTGCTGGAAACGATTCTTCACTTGTTTCCTTTTTACAAGCAATAATAAGTATTAAGACTAATAATTGAAAAAAACGCTTCATCTTTTAATTTACATTTCTTAAATGTACAAAATTAAGACTTAATGATTTCGGTATTTTCTAGTTCTTTTATGTAGCGCGAATTAAACATCTAGTTCCTCTTAATACTAAAAAAGTGCATACCTGTAAATTTGAATTTGCAAGTATACACTAATATAAACACAAGATTTTCTTACTCTATGACCCCTACAATCTCATAAGCCCTTGTACCGTTTTGCTGTATTTTTTCATATAGAACATCATTATATTCATACAATTGCATACCATCAACAGTTACCTTCTCCGTACCTTCTGGTAATTCAAATACAACAGTCCCAATTTCTGGTTGAACAACTTCATAGTAATTATCATTTTGTGTATAATAAACACCATCATATGAGTAGAAATTTCTATTATTTATAATCACCGTACGATAACCAATCGGTAATGAATTAACACGTAATCCAACCCCTGGTAGAACAGGAAAGTATGAACCACCATTCAGTCTATAAAATTTGTGATTGTCATAATAAACAGAAACCCCTTTATGTTGAATCATTACTTTATTCCCAGGTATATTCCTAACCGCTACAACTTTTCGTTTCGGGGTTTTATAAACAACTGTTTTTCGCGCTACGTGATGCGTTTTATGCTGTGTATTGTGTTTTGAATGTTGTTGCACTTTGTGTTGCGCAGGTTGTTTTGATTTATTTTTCTGCTGTGCTATTCCTTCGAATGAGTTTCCCGCAATTAAAATTGCAAGTGTAATAATTTTTAATCCGGTTTTCATGTCCTTTAGTTTTATGTATTCAACTATTGGACTGTTATAAACTAGATTGGTTTAATTGAATTTCAAGAATTGTTTACAGAACGATTCTCTTTGAACACCCTAAATAACATATACAAAACCGCAATAATCATAATTAAAATGCCCACTTGATGAAGGTAAGCATCATCGGCAGGTTTCACTCGACTATAAAATGTAATACTGATAAAATAGGTAACATTAATAAGATTTAAAATAATAAGACTATAGATCAACTTGTTCAATTTATCGTATGCTAAAAGTAGAATTGGCAATCCTATAAGAAAAATGAAAGTAATAAATCCATGGAGGTTTTCTAAGATACTTAATTCCATGACTTGATCTTTAAAAAACTGAGAAACAAAGAATAGATGGATGATATGATTTACAGCAAATGATGTTATCAAAATGTGAAAGATATTCTTTTTTACTTCGGATTTATAGATTGATTTTAAACCATAGTAACCTATCATGAAAAGCAAAATTAGATTTATTAAGGCTGATGTTCTTCCAGAATTTCTTGCACATTCAGCAAATATTAAATCAGTTGGTTAAATAGAATAATATGCTATTAAGTAAATCAAAACGTTTAATAATAAAATGAACGCAATAAATATTAGTAAACTTGTTTTATTCAACATTGAAATATCAGCTAGGTGGTTTTGAATAACGCAAATATTTATGATATATTTCACAACAGCAACAATATAATCAATTCAAAATGAACGCCTAACAACTTAACGAACAAGAATAGTTATTTTAAAAGAATAATCTTATTTAAAAACAACTTCTCTTATGGGGTGTAATAAAGAATGAAAATCACTTCATACTATTCTTCTATTATCTTTTGATATTCTTCAAAGTACCGTTTTGCCAATTCAATTTGTCCTTTTGCGTCATAATGAATCGGATCAATCTCTTTGTTTACTTTTTCGATAATAAATGGAATTTCAGGATTAACATATCCGCAATGTTCATGTCTAAAGACAGAAGTAGCAATTATACTTTGTATTTGCTCTCTAAAAGAGTTTCCCCTCACCCAATATGGTACCATTCCTCCTAAAATAAACGGAACATCGACTGCGTTTAGATCTGCTCTAATATCTTTAATAAAATTATCTAAATTTTCTTGATAATTTTCGTTTACAAAATAAGCATCAGTTTCACCTTGATGCCATAGTATTGTTGTTAATTTACTATCAGGAAAATTAGACATAATAAATTCTACTCGCTCAATGGCATCTTGATATAATCCATCTCCTTTATTCCAGTCATTTTTTATAAAACAACTACCCGTTGCGCCGCATGGAATAATTACAATTTGATTCGTGTCTGTTAAGATGTTCTGAAGTTCCTTCGCGAAAAACAGACCAAAACCTATTCGATTTTCTGATGCAGAATGATGCTGTAGTTGAACTGTTGCGTCGATCAATTGATAATCATCTTCTTTAAATCTACCCAATTGTAAGATATTGTCAGAGGTTGTATGTACAACAGTGTCCGTTTGTTTCCCATAATGACTATTAGATTGGCCTGCAATTAAAATTATATTATAAGCTTTTACTTTCTCAATTACTGGTTCTTCTCTAATAAAAACAGGATCTTTCCTACAAGCATAGATTGTTATTAAAGTAAAGATGATTAATATAAATCTCATTCTAATTTAATTCTTTTAAAAAATGTACCAATTCAATCTCCTCTTTGAACCCAAACTGCTTATGAAAAGCTCGAGCATTTGTATTTGAAAGCCAAGTATCAGAACCTAATTGCATGCAATTATTTGATTTCAACCATTGCTCTCCCATTTCTAAAAATCTTTTTGATATGCCGTTATTACGAAAATCAGGTTCGATATATATTCCTTCCAAATAACCTGTTGGAGCCTTTTCTGATCCTTCAACATAATCAGTACGAATAGTGAAAATTGCAAATCCTACAGCTATACCTTTTGAATTCTTAGCTATGTAAATGCGTTGATTATTCGCTCCTGTAACTCTTTCAAGTTGCTTTTTCAAATAAGTTTCTTGATAATCTTTCCACAGCTCACGCCCCATTTTGAATAAAGCTTCAAAATCCGACTCATTGAATACATCATATTTTATAGTTGCTTTCATTTTTTTACGAAACTTTATTTTGGGCTTAATATATCCATTTTCATTTATCTAAATCTAACAAGGTTGACTTTATGGCATCACGTTGTTGCTCATTAACATTTACTGCATTCGCATATTCACCCCATTGTTGAACCTTACTATTTATCTCAGTAATTATATTATTTGCTTTTTTTATATTCATCGCTTTCGCAAAAGCAAGTAAGTCAGCTCTATCAATCCCTGTTCGTTTACCATTAATACTTAAAGCATGTTGACTGACCCATATACTGTCTGGACGATAAGCATGGCAAATATCATAAGCCGGTGCTAACTCCCATTGACCACCTTCTTTTAAACGAAAAGAAAAGTTCTTGGTGTGATCATCACAGTTTCTTGCAATCACGTTAAAAACCATTCTACGATACATTTGTTCTGCTGCAGGATAAGGTAAACGTAATATTCTCATAGTTTGGAATAACTGCTCATAACTAAAGCTTCGCACTTCGTTAAAGTCAAAATGTTGCATTGCACAAAAGGTTTGAATGTGGTGCTTAACATCACCCTTATCACGATCGAATCGTTTCGTCATGAAATGAGCCCTACCGTTCTCTTCTAGTAATTCTGACGGCATCATCTCAATCCCACAATCTATTGCCATATTGTAATAGGCCATTTCTATACGACCATAACCTTTACTTTCTCCAAATTGAGCATCACTGACACCATCTAGTTTTATCAACCAATGCTCAAATCCCTTTGGAGTGTTGGCTTGGCCTGAACGAACTTGGCCAGTACTTTTATTATACGCAATAATTGCCTTTGGACGAGCACCACCCGCTGAAGTTCCAATTTTTAAAATTTCTAATACGGCTTGCTGTTCATCCCTTTTAAGATTCGTCTCGAATTCTGATCTTTTATTCAACATTCGTTGAGCAATATCTACAAGACTTTTAATTTCAACTTGGAATGTGTTTTTCGTAGCTTTTAATTGTGTCGGTTCGAATTCTAACGCTCCCATTCCTCTGGTTCCAATAAAACACAATTGCTCAATAGGATTCATACTATTCATTGGACGTCCATTTTGAGCCAACCAAATATTAATTAATTGATTTCCGTATTTATCCGGTAGTACATCTGCCAATAGACCAGGCAATCCTTTAAAGGTATCAAATTCACTATTTTTATCAGCTCTTAACTGTGGGAATGTAAATATGTTTTGATTCGAACGAATAGGCATTTTTATTGGTGCCAAATCTATACCTTGAGCTTTGAACTTTGGTTCATACTCAAAACTCGCAACACCTCGACTTTCATCCCAAGCTACAGCACCGATTGTTTGTCCCCAAATTTTGACGAAAGCTGTTTTCACTTCTACCATTCGCTTTCGTTTTTATCATTCCCCTTATTGTCCGAACTAGCACGGTGCCTTTTCTTCTTTTCTAATTTAGCCAATTCAAGTGGACTTAATTGTGTTTTTGTTTCAAAAACATTCAGGACTTCAAGTAAATCAAGCGCTCTTAGAATTTGAATTAATGACATCAATGAAATGGGCTCGCCATTCTCAACCTTACTTATGGTCCAACGATTAATTCCTGCATCTTCTGCTATTGCTGCTTGCGTTTTATTCTGAAGTAAGCGCTGATCTTTTATATAGCTCCCTATACTTTCGACAATTGATTTATCAGACATAGAAAGCCATTCATTGTTAGTATTTGCCATCACTAGTATAATTATTAGTGCTTAATGTTAGTATTTACCAACTCAAATTTACAAAACTATACAATAAATAGCAAATAACATGTAGGCAATTACTCACATAAAGTGTGATTATTAGTATTAATGATAGTTATAACTATCATTATAACCTCCAAAATCAAATCAATTAGCAATATTGATCCACATTTCTGTGCTCCAATGACATGAACCATAACAAAGAAAAAATCTTCCTTTTATATTATTACTTAACGCAATAGCACCTCCTTCTTTATCCAAAATATAAAAAGATGAAGTTCCAGCTATTGGCTCAGTCAGTGTAGAATCAATATAAAGTCGGGCATTTGTAACAGTTCCTCCTACTGGCACCTTAATTATATTACTATCACATACCTCCGGAAAAATAATAAATAGTTCTTTTTTCGCTGTTAATTGCTCCTCCGAAATTGAAAACTCACATGTCTCTAAGACTATTGTTTCCAGTCTCGCCACTTCAACTTCATCAACAATTTTCATCACCTGGGTCTCAGTCTGACACCCAAAGCAGTATAGAAAAGTAAAAATGAATAAAATTAATCTCATAGATCTAAATTCTCTATATATATCAACGTGAATGTATAAAATAAGTTGTTTGACAATAGTTATAAATGAAACAATACGAATTGAGATAGTAAAAAACACTAATCCCATAATTCGAAAGTCTTAATTTTTTAAGTTATCATTGAACATTCAATGCAGAACCTCGAAAAAATAGAATATTTAATCTATAGATATGTACTTCGACTTGACATAGAGCAAGAATATATGCATATATATGAGACAGGAGAAACAGACCAAGCCTCCTTACGAAATGGAAAAAACTATTCGACCAATAACCTAAGCGAATTGACTCATGATGCTGTTTTGTGTGAAGCAAATTTTAAAAACTTGAGAAGAGTCGTATTGAATCCTAATGCTTTTGTTTTAAAGCATAAATCGGGACAATACAAACGATTCGACAATCAACATATAGTCGATCTGATTCATTCTGAAATGGGCAATGACCTAAAGTCTTTTGGCAATTCTTCGGGGACGCGCATCCTCAAAATATTAGTATATCGAAATGTAATGACAGAAGAAGTCATTAATTCCATAAAAGAAACGCTTAAAAATAGAATTGAAGCTGAAATAGACGGACTTAAAAGTATGTTAGATTATAACCTGTCTAATGTATTTCTTAACGAATATTTTTACCGAGCATGCGCGAAATTGGACAGTAATTATTTTGACGAGCCTTTATTAATTTTAAACAATACTGTATTAGATAAATCATCACCTTATATAAAAGAACGTTTTACAATAGCGCTGAGTGTATACAATAGCGAAAGCAATTTAATCAATCAAATATTTGCTAGAGATTATAACCAAATTCATTCCCAATATTTCAAGTCTAACAATAAAAAACAGAAATTAAAAAGCCTATTTCAAAGCAAACCAATTATTACCACATCAATGATAGTAATGTTTTTTTCAATCCTTATAAAATTGATATCCAACTCAAACTTCTTCGAATAAAATGAAACTTATCCACTCCTCCCCGAGCAACCTAATTTGACTATTTTTAAAATGCTGAGTTTGAAAAAAAAATCTATCCTCGAAAACCAGTATTTTGATACAATATCAATTTTCAAAAATTGTGACTTCATCATTGATAATACACAGTTTAAAAACTTCCCAACAGACAAAAAAAGATTTAAAGAAATTGAATTAGTCAATAACACTAATAAAGATATAATTGTCATTTGGTTTAGCGCCAATGGCACTGCTTATAGTTTTTTAAGTCATTCTAAAACTGTAAAATTAACCCCGTACGCAGGAACACTTATGCTTTACGCTGGTAGGCAACCTCAAAATTCAAGTCAAGTCAATAGTAATCCCAAATTCAGATTTAAAGAATTCACAAAGAATGATAGTTTACTGTTGCAAAAGGAAATTAATTTAAATAGTATTGAAGCTGATGGTATTCAATATGAGGTTGTAGAAGAAGAAGGTGAGGTTAAGATTAAATCTTAAAGGAAACGAGCATTGACTATAGAATCAGCCGCTATTGCTTCCTAATAATATGACCTTTCACGATTATTTCAAGCTTATTACCCCACCACCGAATCTTATTTTTAATTATTCATCTGAATGTTCTTCATATCACCATTTGGTGTAATCAATACATACTCTTTTGTTGTTGTGTTTTCCTTTTTATCTCTATTAATTACCAATTTGATTTCGTACATCACTTGAATAACAGGTTCTAGAATTGTAGGATTGATAATAAAATCGAATTCCTTATCAATTATAGGCTGATAATATAATGTTGTTCCTTTATTTGCATTGTTCACATTAGTTGATCGCTTAAGGTTAAGTGACGAACTATTATATGACGCGTATGATTTGTACATTTCTACTGGTAATACCATTTTAAAACCATCCATAATTCTCTTATCGTTACTCTCAAATGTTGCTCCTAAAATTGATTCGTAATTTTTGACTTTTTCTTGTAATGCCAATTTCGCCTTATTCATCAGCTCCTTTTTCACATTTTCAAGTGCTGAAGAGAAGTAATCGACCCTTACCAAGTCATAGATCTCTTGATTTGAAAGGATTCGAATGAAGTCATTAAGTTGAATGGGGTTGGAGTATTTGATATGAATATTCTTCTTTAATTCGAACCCTTTAGGAACTTCGTTATAGCTTTTTTTACTAAATAATTTTTTCTCGATTTCATATTCATATACAGGCACGAATGAAATCATATCTATATATACCTCGGTTCCTTTTTTGAGTTTAATTTCAGTTTCGGCCTTCGATAATCTTTCATCAATTAAACCGTTTACTTCTGATGTCGTTTTACCGACTTGTGTAACGCTGAATATGGCGACGTATGAATCTGCTTTGACATTCGCTAACCCCTTTACACTTAAATATAAATCGTTAGATGAAGGAAAGTTTATATTAATGTTTTGATCTGGAAACCTCACCTGATTTTGATAATTAATATTTCCTGAAACTTGCGCAATTATTGCTTGACTTAAGAAAGTCGTCATTATTAATGTGATTATTTTTTTCATTATTATCTTTTTAAGAGTATTATTTATAATTTGAGATTAAGACTTGTAATTATTCCTTTACATCATATTGCAAGGTCAAATTGAACACATATTGTAGTCCTACTTTTGGTTCATTACTGTTGATTATTCTATCAAAACCAGCAGCAGGCATCCCGTCATAATAAAAGCTCTTTTGCTTCCGGGACTCCTTCTGAATATAAGTTTGTGAATAATGACTATTCTGTCTGTGGATATTCAAACTAGAACTCTCAGAAGCTTGATAATTTTTGTATTGCGTTTTGGGTGAAATTGAATAAAAATTATCATTCAAAATTCTTGCTCCTTCAGCTAATTGAACATTTGTAATCTCTTGGTAAAGCTTCATTCTCTCTTGAATTAATGAAACGGCTTCTTTATAAAGTTCTGCATATGTTTTATTGACATCTTCATCAATATATTCGACTTTTATAATATCATAAATCTCTTGTTGTGATGCCATTTCTATTAGTTGGTCTATCACATCTATATCCTTTAGTTTGATAATGATGTTCTTTTTTATTTCATAGCCCGTTTCAACCTGTTGCGCTTGACTTTGACCAACCTCATAATCATAAATTTTTGTTTGAGATATAAAGTCAACATAAATATTATCCTTCTCAATTCCAAAAGTTTTTAACCCTTTAATAAATTCTGTAATGCGCAGATTTATTTTTTTATTACACGCCGATACTGTCGTCGCTTCTTGGTTGGTACCTATTGTAAGCATATACCAATCCGCCTGCTTATTTAAAAGTAAATTAACATTCAAAGTCACCGTTGTTGCTGTTGAAGTAATGCTACTTTTTTGCTGATAAATTTTAGGCGCATTATAATTCGAGTATCCTGAATTATTGCCATAAACTTGGTTACCTGAAATCTGGGAAATTAATGTTGATGGAAGGCAAATGACGAATAGAATAATTTTTATTGTTTTCATAAGATCTATAATTGTGTTTTAATTGTTTCTGAGGTATTGCCGTCAATATTTTTTAGACGATATCTCATCATGTTTAACTATTTCGTTTATTATTGAGACAATGGTATGAATTTGACCTAAAAACACTCCTGCACAAGCGCTGCATAGGTTTTGCAAATTGTTTTGCAAAGTTTAATTCAGGATTATATTACATTACTTTCTCTTGTTTACTTATTTTTGAAGTCATGGGGAAAACTAATGCTATCGTGTTTTTTTATTTATTGAAAGAAGAGGTCGCAAAAGTCTATCTCAATAAAAATCCATCGTTCAATAAAAGCATCCATGATTGGACTGGAAATGAGATTCGAAATTTTCAAGATGATTTATCCAATCAGCTAAACGAAAGAATAAGTGAACGCTGGTTTTACAGTCATTTAAAACCCCGAGAGAATGAAAAATTACCGCGTATTGATATGCTCAATATTCTTAGCCAATATACCGGCTATGAAAATTGGGATGACTTTCAAATTAAAAATGTCGATTCCCTTCCAAAGGAAAATGATAATCAAAAGGTTAAAAAACGTAGTTTCTCGTTGAGATTGATTGGAATGGTGTTTTTAGCAATTGGATTAGGTCTTATCCCCTATCTCCAGCAAAAGGATACGAATCTAAGTTATAATTTTTGTTTTTACGATAAAGATACCCACGAATCAATAATTGATTCGACCGTGGAAGTAACGCTGCTTATAGAGCATGAGTCCCCCTTAAAGTTACTTAGTAATAAACAAGGATGTATAACGATTAATAGTCATGAGCCAGTTATAAAATTCATTGCTTCTGCTCCTTATTATTTAACAGATACGATTGAAAGAAAACTAACTGGCCAGGATATTTTAGAGAAAATTGAATTACAAAGAGATGATTACGCCTTGATGATATCTTTATTTGCAACTTCAGACGTGAAAGATTGGGAAAAAAGAAGAAGGCAATTGGACCGAATGATAAGTGATGAAGCCATCATTTTTCAAATTACACGTGATAATAAAGGAATGGAAATGTTTAATAAGAATGAATTCATTGACAAGCTGACCACCCCACTTAAAAGTTTGGGAGCAATAGAAATCATTGAGACAATGTATAAAAATGACAAAATTATTAACCTCCGTTTTATTCAAGAATAAACGCATATGATATGAAAAAAATACTCATAGCACTTCTTTTAAGTAGTGTTTTTAGTTTCGGACAGTCGAATCAAAAAGAAACTTCAACATTAGAAAATGAATTTAGCAAATCAACGCTAGACGCAGAAAACATTATAGCTTTTGAGACGCGCTCAAAGCAAAAAGTCGTAGACTTTTGTAATTATATCCAATTAATATCGAATAAAGATTTGGATGATAAATTACGTTTACATTCCCAAAAATCTGCCTTAACCTTATTCAATACGAACAGTTGTGTAATTTCTGAACAGATGATCACGGGTAAAAATGACTACATCTTAATTAACGACTTTTTTAGTGCTGTTTATAAATCGAAGTACCACAAAATAGAAGGTTTAGCAAGTAATGTTGTGTTTAAAGACCAACTTACAGCTATCGATTCGAGTAATTATGCAGGAACAATTTCATATACACATACTATGAATTTTTATAATCAAGCAGGAAACATTACTAAGACAATTATAGAAAACAAATTCGTTGAAGTGACACTGACAAGAAAAGTAAAGACTTTTGGTACGACCGAAAAAATTATTTGGACGGTGAACCTATGCGATATTAAGAATGATTGATAACGTGACAATTTCGATTCTTAGAAGGATTAGTTATTTGGCTCCTTCTCTTACTTCATTTCATTACGTAAGTGAAGTTGATCCCAGAATATTATACTAGGCAAGCATAAAAACCTTCAATTCCTCTACGAGGACTTGGCGTTTTAAAACACAAAAAACCCATCAACATGTTGATGGGTTTTCTTTTGGCGGACAGTGAGGGATTCGAACCCCCGGTACCTTGCGGTACAATAGTTTTCAAGACTACCGCATTCGACCACTCTGCCAACTATCCGAGGCGGCAAAGATAATTATTTTTTCTTATTGACAAAAAATATTTGAAATAGTTTAACTATAAAAACAAAAATCAAAAAGAATAAAGTAATATCCCAAAAAAACAATAGATCTTTTTAAATCCTCAATAGTTTTGCTTGAGGATTAACTTCATTTCATTTCGTAAGGTGAAGTTGATCCCAGATTATTATCCTGGGCAAGCATAAAAACCTTCAAGTCCTCTGCGAGGACTAGTGTTTTTTTGTGTTTTTAATCGCTCAAAAGCAAGCTTTTGGCGTTTTAAAACACAAAAAAACCCATCAACATGTTGATGGGTTTTCTTTTGGCGGACAGTGAGGGATTCGAACCCCCGGTACCTTGCGGTACAATAGTTTTCAAGACTACCGCATTCGACCACTCTGCCAACTATCCGAGGCGGCAAAGATAGTTATTTTTTCTTATTGACAAATTAAAATTGAAAAAAATTAAAAAAATTATTTAAAGAAACACAACCTAATTTCCTTGACCTTTAACTCAACGATACATGCATTTAAAACAACTGATTTACTACGATTCGTAAATATTCAGTAACTTTAAATTAAAATTATAAAATGCGCAACCTTTTACTCTTTATATTTCTTTCTATCTCTTTTGCTGGTTTGAGTAAACCCAAAGTTTATTTTCAATACAAAATCTATTATACAGCTGAAAATAAACCATATATAAGTACTAGTTTGCAATTTCATGCAGGAACTTTGAAATATATTGCTGACGAAAACGGAAACTTAAGTGCAAGCATTGAAATCACACAAATATTTACACATGACGATAGTTCAATAGTTGCTGATAAATATATTTTAAATTCTCCACTAATGTCAGACTCAACTGTTGAGGATTTTTATGACATGCAAAGATATCAGTTGATACCAGGAGGTTATTCGTACGAATTATCAATTAAAGACTTAAATACAGGTGAAATTGTAACTGGGAAACAGTTATTAGAAGTTGAAACTTTAAATACAAGTGAAATTAAATTTTCTGATCTTACTTTTCTTGAGGATGTTAAAGCAAGTGACGAAAAGAATAATTTTGTAAAGAATGGGTTCTTTATGTTACCTTATCTCACCAATTATTTCCCCCCAGAAATAACAAAACTCGCATTTTATTCAGAAGTCTACAATAGTTTATCTACCATGCAAAAAGGTGATCCTTTCCTAATTACTGCATCCATTCATAAATTCAACAGTAGACAAGCACTCCCCGATTTCTTTAAATTCCAAAGACTAAAAGCAGCGGAAGTCAATCCGGCAATCATTTTTTTGCCAATTGATCAATTACCTTCAGGAGATTACGACCTTTGGCTACATGTGGTTAACAAAGATAATGATACGATCGCTTCACAATCTACGTTCTTTCAAAGAAGAAATGAGAATGACATAAAGGAAAATGTCGATATAGCCAATCTACAAATTGATCAATCATTTAAAAAGGCGATAAAGGCAGATTCCATCAAATATTATTTAGGAAGTTTAATGGCAATAAGCGAACGTTACGAATATGAGCACATTAGAAAGACTTTAAAAGGTGACGATACGACATATATGCTCAAATACTTTTATAATTATTGGTTAAAAACAAGTCCCGACCAACCCTACTTAGCTTGGTTAAAGTATAAAAAACAAGTAATATATGCCGAAAAATTATTTGGCACACATATTAAAGCTGGATATGAAACGGACCGTGGAAGAATTCACTTAAAATATGGACCGCCAAATGCAATGATCGATCGCCCAAACGAACCAAGTGCATACCCTTATCAAATATGGCATTATTACAGAATTGGTGCAAGGTCAAATGTGAAGTTTGTATTCTATAATCCTGATCTCGTTTCTAAGGATTATCCCCTGTTACATTCTGATATGCAAGGCGAATTACAAAACTATAGATGGCAAGTAGATTTACACAAAAGGAATTCATCTGCTATTAACGTTGATGATACCGAATCACAAGATCACTTCGGTGGACAGAGTGGTATTTTCTATAACGGAGGAATGTAAGCTCAACTTATCGTAATTTCGACAAGAATATTTGATATGATTCTTATATTTGCCTCCGAAATTTAAACATGGATAAAATAGCTGTAGTTATACTCAATTATAATGGTCGTTCTTTCTTAGAGAAATTCTTGCCATCTGTAATAGAATATAGTCAAAATGCTATCATTTATGTTGCTGATAATAATTCTACCGACGATTCTGTTACTTTCATAAAAGATAAATACCCTAATATTAAACTTGTCATTAACGAAAGTAATGGAGGTTTTGCTAAGGGCTATAATGATGCTTTAAAGGTAATTAAAGCTGAATATTATGTTCTATTGAACTCGGACATCGAAGTAAGTCCTAACTGGATAAGCCCATGTTTGGAATTACTTGAATCTGACAAGAAGATAGTTGCCGTTCAACCGAAAGTTTTAGCTTATCACGACAAAACGAAATTTGAACATGCAGGAGCCGCTGGAGGTTTTTTAGATAAGGATTTCTATCCTTTTTGCAGAGGACGGATATTCGGTGATACCGAAGTAGACAATGGCCAATACAATTCGAATAGAGAAGTTTTTTGGGCTACTGGCGCTTGTTTATTTATTGAAGCAGAAAAATATTGGGCAGCAGGAGGATTGGATGAGGACTTTTTTGCGCACATGGAAGAGATCGACCTTTGTTGGCGTCTAAAAGGATTAGGTTATAGTATTTATGCTTGCTGTGATTCAACTGTCTATCATGTTGGTGGAGGCACGTTAAACTACATGAATCCACGTAAAACTTATTTAAATTTTAGAAATAGTCTTTACATGATCACCAAAAATTATGATGGTTGGCTATTTGGAAAAATATTTAAACGTTTAATCTTAGATGGGTTTGCAGGTATTTTATTTATTTCAAAATTACAATTCAGACATTGTATTGCTTTGATAAAAGCCCATTTTCACTTCTACGGAAAACTATCTCACATTTTAAAGAAACGAAAGGATATTAAACAATCAAAAGGTATTTTTAATGAGAAAGGTTTGTATAAGAAAAATATTGTGTTCACCAGTTTTATTCAACGTAAACACACCTTTTCAGAATTAAAACCAAATGACTTTAAATAAAAAAACCACCTCGTTAGAAGTGGTTTTTTTTGATCAAAGATCTATATGCTTAAAGAATTGCATCTAATTTTTCAGTTAACTGCGCTTTAGGAACTGCTCCTACAGATTTATCTACAACTTCACCACCTTTTAAATATACGATAGTTGGTATGTTTCTAACACCGAATTTACCAGCTATTCCTGGGTTATTATCAACGTCAACTTTACCTATTATTGCTTTACCTTCATACTCAGTATGCATTTCATCAATTAATGGTCCAACCATTTTACAAGGTCCACACCATGCTGCCCAAAAGTCTAAAACTACTGGTTTGTCCGAATTTCCAACAATCTCGTCGTAGTTCGCTTCTGTTATCTCTACTGCCATAACTTTAATTATTATAATTTATATTCAATACTTAATTATCAATTATAAGTCCATTTTACAATTGTCTGTCAAATTGACTTAATGGTAAAACGTATTCGATTAACTTACCTTACAAAGATGCCAATTTTAATTTAAATTGTAGTTGTTTTCTTCTTCGAAATAACCCACAATAATAAAAATACTAAACCGGCATTAACACCTAATAATTCCGATCCAAATTCGAAATCTCCAAAAATCAACGCGCTATTATAGTTTAACATAAATATAAAAATTGGAACTAAAATACAGATTGGCACTGTTAATAAGTCACGTACACTTCGCTTCGTTAAAATACCAAACATAAATAAGCCTAAAAGTGGTCCATAAGTATACTGCGCGGCTTTAAACAACTCCCATACCACCGCATCACTCTTCACGTATTTAAATATTAAGATCGTTAGTAATAAGGCTATCGACATAATAACATGAGCCATCCTCCTAATTTTCTCTTGTTTCTTTTTTTCTTGTTTTTCAATATTTAAAAAATCGACAGATAAAGATGTAGCTAAAGAAGTTAATGCAGAATCAGCACTACTATATGCTGCTGCGATTAAGCCTAATAGGAAGAAAATCCCTACGCCTAACCCTAGTGATCCTTTAAGTGCTATTGTCGCAAATAACAAATCATTATCACTGCCTACATTTGCCCATGCAGTAGCAACTTCAGGATTCGCTTCTAATTCCATAAACAGTAAGCCTCCTAAAAAAACGAAGAGTATATTCACAAAAAACAAAACTATTGAGAACGAGATCATATTCTTTTTAGCTTCGCCTAAATCTTTACAGCTTAAATTTTTCTGCATCATATCTTGATCAACTCCAGTCATACCAAGTGTAATAAACATACCTGCTAGAATTCCTTTTATCCAGTAGTTAGATTTGTTAGGATCTGAAGTTTGCCAAATTTGACTTACGCCAGCTTCGTTCATTCGTTCGATTAGTTGTCCAATCGTTTGGTTTAAATCGTCGGCAATAAAATATATACTCAATCCTACTGAGATAAGCATAAATAATGTTTGGAGGGTATCAGTCCAAATTATCGTTTTAATTCCAGCTCTAAACGTATAAACCCAGATCAATAAAATACTGAATGCAACCGTAAATTCGAAAGATATTCCCATATTATCAAACACGAATGTTTGTAGCACATTAACAACTAAATACATGCGCAATGCCGCCCCAATCAATCTTGAAAGTATAAAGAATCCAGCCCCCATTTTATATGTTATTTTACCAAAACGTGTGTTGAGATAAGAATAAATAGAAGTTAAATTGAGTTTATAATATATAGGCATTAAAACAAATGAAATAATGGCATAGCCGATAATATAGCCGGTTGCCATTTGCATATAAGTGAATTGACTATTCGCAATTGTTCCAGGAATGGATATGAAGGTAACGCCAGATAAGGATGCTCCTATCATTCCAAAAGCGACTAAATACCATTTATTGTTTCTATTACCTGTAAAGAAAGTTTCATTATCAGCCTTTCGACTGGTGAAATAAGAAATGATAATTAGGACAACAAAATATCCCAACAGAAGGGCTAAAATAAATTCTTTGCTCATATTTTCAGTGTAGTAGCTAAAATTAAGCGAAATAATATGGTGAATTCGAAATATTTCGAATTTAGACTAACAGGTAAAAGTTAATACTTAATGTGACCAATTGGCAGTGATCGTTTTAATCGCTTTTTTATTCTGAGGTGTGAAATCAGTATCCCCTTCTCCTCCTTGCTCTTCATGTTGCGCATACCATTTCCACAAAAACATACCTGCTAACCAATCCTTTTTCCAAATACTAGCAAAAAAAGCTTGGTACGCAATATCTTGAACGTCTTGGTCAAATTTTCCATCTTGATGATGTTCCCATGGTCGAACAGTTGCACCTTCAATACTACGAAAACCAATTTCTGTAAAAATTATTTTTTTATTATGTTCTTCAGAATATAATTTTAGAGCATAAGCCTGCTTCTCCCAACCATGAATCAATTCATTTAATTTAGGATTTGTACTTGTTGATAAAGGAAAATACGCATCAATACCAATAAAATCTAACTCATCCCAAAATGGACATTTTTTATAATCGTCCCAATTGGCTGCATAAGTCAATTTACCTTTGTATTTAACTTTAATTGCTTTAATAAGACGAGACCAATAAGCCGGTCTAGCAGCAACAAATTCACGCCATTCTGTCCCAATACAAAACATCTCAGCATTCGATAATACAGCCAGGTCCACAAATGTCATGATGTACGTTGTATAAGACGATTCAAAACGTTTCCATTCTTCATCTGTATCTAACTTAAAATCTCCTGTATAGGCTCCTCTATGCCAAACATGAGGCTTTATCATGATTTTAAGACCTTTCGCTTTAGCTAAATCTATCGTATGCTGAATTCCTTCAGCTTTCTCTCCATGCCATTGCCATTTCGAATTAAAAGCAATTGTACTATCCTTGCCAATAAAAGCATAAGGCATCAAAGCCACCCAATTGGCATTTACTTCAATTATAGGTAAAATATCCTTGCCTGTGATTTGATGTTTCGCTGCGACAAAACAAACACCTTTAATTTTTTCATCCTGAGCTGAAATTTTGAATGACAAGATTATCAATAAAGAAAAAGTTAATATTTTTTTCATTCGAATTGATTTGTCCGGAGCATAACAAGTGTACAAGCCTGAATGGTTTCAATATTCGATTTTTCAAGTAAATTTTCAAAAACCGAATTCTCTGTTCCTGGATTAAAAATTACTCGTCTTGGTTTTAGACTTAGAATATAATCATAGAAACCAGTTTGATTTTGAGGTCCAACATACATGGTTACCGTGTCAATTTCTTCAAACGCAACATGTTCAGTTTCTATATTCACCCCTTCGACATTCCCTTTCCTGCTCCCTATTGCAAAGACATCATGTTTATAGGTTAAAAGGTCATTGATTGCCATATTAGCATATCTATCCTTCTTTTCACTTGCTCCAATTACCAATACTCTCATATTCAAAATTAGGTATATAATTTGAAATTAAATTGTTATAATGAATGAAAAATTGGATCTTTAAAAACTATATGTTAATCTTCAATTATTTCTACCTTTGTTAACTAAGCGAATATAATTATGTCAATTCATAAAGAAGTAAAAAAAGTAACAACACATGTCTTACAAGAGATGAAGTTGAAAGGTGAGAAAATTGCTATGTTAACTGGCTACGATTTCACAATGGCTAAAATTTTAGATCAAGCAGGTGTTGATATTATTTTGGTTGGTGACTCTGCGTCAAATGTCATGGCAGGTCATGAAACAACCTTACCGATAACATTGGATCAAATGATTTACCACGCATCTTCTGTGATTCGTGGTATTAATCGAGCATTAGTTGTTGTTGATTTACCTTTTGGGTCTTACCAAGGTGATTCTAAACAAGCATTGACTAGTTCAATTCGAATTATGAAAGAATCAGGTGGACATGCAGTAAAATTAGAAGGTGGAGCTGAAGTTGTCGAATCTGTTCGAAGAATATTAAGTGCTGGAATTCCTGTGATGGGTCATTTAGGGCTTACTCCTCAGTCTATCTATAAATTTGGAACATATACTGTTCGAGCGAAAGAAGACGAAGAAGCGGAACAATTAATAAGTGATGCTAAATTATTGGAAGCAACAGGATGTTTTGCATTAGTAGTTGAAAAAATTCCAGCAGCTTTAGCAAAAAAGGTGGCTGAAAGTATTAATATACCTGTAATCGGTATAGGTGCTGGAAACGGTGTAGATGGACAGGTTTTAGTAAGTCATGATATGCTCGGAATTAACAATGAATTCAACCCGCGTTTCTTAAGAAAATATCATAATCTTTATGAGGAAATGTTAGGTGCATTTAATATGTATATTAAAGATGTGCGTTCAGGTGATTTCCCTAATGATAAAGAGCAATATTAATGGCGTTAAAAGTCGTTTACGAAGACAATCATTTAATTGTAATCAATAAAGATTCTGGAGACCTCGTTCAAGGAGATATTACAGGAGATGCTCCTATTAGTGATGCTGTAAAAGATTATATTAAAGTAAAATATAATAAACCTGGAGACGTTTTCTTAGGCACAGTGCATCGATTGGATAGACCTACTACTGGAATTGTTTTATTTGCTAGAACAAGTAAGGCCTTAAGTCGAATGAATTTAATGTTCAAAGAGAAGACCATTAAAAAGACGTATTGGGCAGTGACAGAAGGAAAACCAGAGGTAAATTCAGCTCGACTAGTGAATTTTCTATTAAAAAATCCTACAAAAAATAAAAGTTTTGTTGTCAACGAAAAAAAGACTGGCGCTAAAATGGCTGAGCTGAGTTATAAGTTAATTGGCAGTGGGTCAAATTACCATTATATTGAAGTATTGCCTGAGACAGGACGACATCATCAAATTAGAGTACAATTATCTAATATTAAATGTATCATTAAAGGCGACTTAAAATATGGCGCTAAACGATCCAATAAAGATGGATCAATTCATCTTCATGCAAGAAAACTAGAATTTATTCATCCTGTAACCAAAGAATCAATGCTTATTGAAGCAGATCCTCCGGAACATGATAATTTATGGTTAGATTTTTTAAAAACCGCTAAAAAGTAGAATTAAGAGCGTTTATTTCTCTTTGGTTCACGACGTTGATTTTGTTCACCATATTTATGCTCAACTAAACTACCTTCAAAAATTTCGTATTTTCTAAAGTCACAACTTAAAGAACCGTTATATACTTGAATTTTCTTCGCTGGTTTTAGTTCAATATTCTTAAAGGCATCAAAGTTGGAACTAATTACCCAACAATCATATCCTTTCATTTTTCGTTTGAAGAAATTACCTAAATCTCTATATAAATCAAATAAAGCTTCATCTTGAAGACGCTCGCCATAAGGAGGGTTACATATCAATATACCCTTTCCTTCAGGACAAACTTGATCGTTAAATTCTTTTACTTCAAAACTTATTGTTTTACCTAATGGCAAAGCTTTTATATTTTCTCTAGCTTTTAGAATTACGTCGCCGTCTGTATCCGAACCAATGATTTTAAAATCTAAATCTCTCTTCGGTACGTTAGGTGCTTTTGAATAAATATCCTCCCACAGTTGCTGATCATAATCATACCAATATTGAAAAGAATATGATTTACGGGCAATATTCGGAGGAATTCCATTGGCCATTAATGCAGCTTCAATTGGAATTGTTCCTGAACCACATGTAACGTCAATAAAATTCGATTTTTGATCCCATCCCGACAAGTAAATTAGACCAGCTGCAACAACTTCATTAATCGGCGCCTCACCTGTTCCTTGTCTATAACCTCTTTGAAAAAGTGGCGCACCAGAACTATTCAATGATACTGTACATTGATTTTCTTCAATATGAATATCGAATAATATTTGTGGTTTCTCAAGATCTACTGAAGGTCTTTTATCAAATTTATCTCTAAAGTGATCTGCTATTGCATCTTTTAGAACTAATCTCGGATAACCTGTATGATTAAAAAGTTTAGAATTTACAGCACCTTTAACAGCGAAGGTTTGATTCACCTTCATATATTCAGAAAAATTGATTTTAGCGAACTGTGCATAAAGATCTTTTTCATCTCTGAATCTAAAATTCTGAATCGGTAATAAAACTGAAATAGCAGTTCTCAACCAAAGATTTGAAGCATATAATAAACGTTTGTCACCTACATAAGTCACAACTCTATTACCCTTTTCAATATTCTTTGCACCCAATTCAGTTAATTCCTTAATCAGGACATCCTCCATTCCGTACAACGTTTTCGCAACCAACTTCATAAATATATTTTTTTTGCAAAGATACATTATTTACGGCACTAAAACTTAGACTTATTGCGTTATAAAGAAAGTTGCTGAAAAAAAGTCACTACATTTGAAATAAAAACTCTTGAAAAAGATCATTTTATTTATAATTTTTAGTCTTGCGACACTGCAAATACAAGCGCAAAAAGTTGGTCTTGTTTTTAGTGGTGGTGGAGCAACTGGCTTTGCCCATATTGGGGTTTTAAAAGCATTAGAAGAAAATAACATTCCGATAGATTATATAACTGGAACATCAGCAGGAGCCTTAATTGGCGGCATGTATGCTTCCGGATTATCACCTCTAGAAATTGAGGCAATAGTGATGAGTAGTAAATTCCAGCTAATGGCAAATGCTGAGATTGAAAATGAATTTGAGTCTGCTATCTACAGACAAAATAAAGATGCTGAAATCGTTTCTTTGCGACTTTCAAAAGATTCTATATTACATAAATCTTTACCAACAAATTTATTGAACCCAACTTTTCTAGATTTAGAAGTATTAAATGTAATTGGCCGTAATTTATACGCGAGAAACACCTCATTTGATAGTTTATTTATTCCTTTTAGATGTATTGGTTCAAATATTAGTACTAAAAAATCAATCCTATTTGATCATGGAAATTTGAATGCTGCCGTTAGAGGGTCTATGACCTACCCTTTCTTTATCAGCCCAATTATTATAGATGATATTTTAGTTTTTGATGGTGGCTTATACAATAACTTCCCTGCTTTTGATATGTATCAAGAATTTAGTCCTGACTATATAATTGGAAGTAATGTAAGTTATAATGAAGAAGCACCAACTGCTGATGACTTAATGTCTCAAATCAAAAACATGTTCTCTACACATTCTAATTATACATTGCCTTGTAAAGAAGGTATAGTAATTGAACCCAATTTAGGAGATGTTGGAACTTTTGACTTTGATGAAATTGAAGCAGCCATAGAAACAGGATACCAGGCCACAATACTAAAAATGGATTCGATAAAAGAAGCTGTCCAACGGAGAGTTTCTCATGAAGAAATTGAAAAATCTCGCGCCGCTTTTAATTCTAAAAAAGCTGAAATAAAAATTACAAATATTAAAGTTTTAGGGGTTGATGAAGATGAACGAATTTTTATTTCAAGAAAGTTATTACAACGTAAAGAAAATGAAGATTTAGACTATAACACTTTAAAAAAGAGATACTTGAATCTGTATCAAAGTGAGCATATACTATCCATTTTCCCTACAATTAATCATCTTACAGATTCAACACAACAATTAGTTTTAGATGTTAGAAAAGAAAAGCCTTTTAAGATTGCCGTTGGAGGACATTATTCATCCAGACCAGTAAATACAGGATTCTTAAGTGTAAGTTATTCTCATTTTAAAATATCACCTTTAACTGCTTACGCCAATAGTTATTTTGGTAAATTTTATGGTTCAATAAAACTAGGCCTAAAGTTTTATTTACCTACTCGTACAACATCATATTTCGAACCACAATTTGTAAAGAATAGATGGGATTATTTTAGAAGTTTGGCTACATTCTTTGAGCCATCTAAACCATCTTATAAAGTTCAAAATGAGACCTATTGGAGGCTTGCTTATCACGTAGAAACCAGTTCAAAAAGCTCATTCACGATTGACTTTACAAATGGGACGAATATTGACGAATATAACCAGACAGAAAATTTCGCACTGGGTGATACTGCAGATCAAACGAGCTTTCTCTACTATTCCCCAGGTATAAAATTCGAGATTGACAATTTAAATAGAAAACAGTTTGCTTCGGCAGGAACCTATTTCAGTTTCTACTCAAGATTCATTCATGGAATTGAAACTACTCAAACAGGATCCCAAGGGATAGATAATGATGTAAAATCATACCGAAATTGGATGTTTATTAAGATGAATTATACTAATTATTTAATTCAAAGAGGATTATATAGGCTTGGTTTTTTATTAGAAGGCGTGTATTCAATACAACCTTTTTTCGATAATTACACCGCCAGCGTTCTTTCAGCTCATGCATTCCAACCTTTTCCTGATGTTAGTACTGGATTTTACAATGATTTCCGTGCTAACAAATATCTATCAGGTGGATTAATGAATGTTTTTACATTAAAAGATAAATTAGATTTACGGGTTGAAGCATATATATTCCAACCTATTCAACGAATTATTAATATTGATGGAAAAGCGAATGAGGATGACCTTTTCAAAAGTAGATTTGGATTAGCAAGCGCCTCTCTAATTTATCATACGATGATTGGTCCTCTTCGCGCAACACTAAATTATTATGATAGTCAGAGTGAAACACAAGCTGAACCTTGGTCATTCCAACTCAGTTTTGGGTATATTATTTTTAACGAAAAAGGAATTCAATAGATATTTCACTTCTCCCTGAGAATTAAATATTCCCTTCCCACAGTCCAACTAAAAAATTCTGTACGATTCTCAGCTCGATATAAAACCGATTATTTTTCGTTTCATTATCTAATTAATATGTCAATTCAACTTTATAGAACGGAATAATTATAATGGTACATAAAAGATTCGTTTTCCAGCGGGTTGTTATTTGGACAAATAGTGATTGTATTAATCTAGAATCGTGGTTATGTTATAAAGGTACACGAGGGATTCGTGTACTAGCGGGGTGTTATTAGGAAATCAAAATAGAAAATTACGGATTGTTGTAAACGAAAAAAACCTCACTCCATCAAAGGAATGAGGTTTTTAAAAGTGGCATCAGCCAAAGGCAGACACAGTCAACATACTCTCACACTCCGCCTTAGGCGGACAGTGCCATCATGTGCAATTACGGATTGTTGTAAACGAAAAAAACCTCATTCCAATTAAGGAATGAGGTTTTTAAAAGTGGCATCA
>NZ_KK211318.1:215906-341964 GCF_000621625.1 Crocinitomix catalasitica ATCC 23190 | reverse complement strand
TACCGTTAGGTTTAATTATGAAAAGGATTCTACTAATAGCAATATTGATATCGACTGCTAATGTCTATGCTTGTTCCTGTATTGGGAAGAACACAATAAAGCAGGAGTTAAAAGTGTCCGATATTACAGTTGTTGCCACTGTTATTGAATCTAAATTAGTCCGAATTTGGTCTGATACGACTGTAGCTAGAGACTTGTATGATCTAGCCGTTGAGAATGACAGGACAGACTCTTCCGAAACTTATAAAGATTGGAAAAACAATTCTCATATGTTTTCGCTACAGTTAGTAGACTATAGCATTGTTGTGGAAGAAAATCTAAAAGGAAAAATACGAAGTGACACTATTGTTGTCAGAACTGGTATGGGGAATGGCGATTGCGGGTTTACTTTTGAAATTGGGAAACAGTACTTGATTTATGCAAAGAAAGAGCATAAAGTAAAGTATACTCAAGAAAAACTTGGACGCAAAAAAAAGGAATTGTTAAACGTGTATCGAACGGACATTTGCAGTCGAACGAAGGTGGCAAGCGAAGCGACTGAGGAACTATTAAAAATAAAGAAAAACTAAACCTAACAACAAGCAAAATTTACAGCAAAGCTGTTCGGCATAAATGCCTAATTTTGCTCAAACGTTAGCATTCATAGAAAATATAAAGTGTGAAATTTTTTACAAATAGTAAAACACAAGAAAAAAATAAGAAAAGCAGAAAAGAACGTTCTGAAAATAGGCTTGCTGCACTTGGAATTGACTTCAATCCAAATCTTCCCGCAACAATAGAAAACGAATCTGATAAAATTAGATGTAGTAAAGAAATTAGATCAAAAATAGTAAGTCTTTGGGAGGTTGTAAATATTGCAAGAGGAATCAAAGGTTCGAATAGAGATGAATCTGTAGACTTTTTGAAAGATGTTCAATTGTGGAGTTCTTTGAGCCCAATAGAGCAGAACTTCCTAGTTGATAATAAAAGTAGCGAACAAGATATTATTGACTTGACTTGGCGAACAGAGGTTCTTAAAGTTTTGTACTGGTCAATTAATGAATTACCATCTTTAGATGACCCTGTAGAAGACAATACTCTCGTGGATTTAAGTGATAAAGTAATTGGGAAGTATCCTTCACTAGAAAAATTCCTTAATGAATCAAATCAAAGGGCAAGCAAGGAAACACTTGATGAGGCAGATTTTCTGTATCGTCTTCATTGGTGCTCCAGAGGAGAAAGACGAAATAAACAAGGAGTCCCTAACCATTATAACCAAAGTGTAATTGCAGAGAGAGATTTTGCACTGAGATGGATTACCAATCCAAATTTGAAATGGGATGAAATAACTTTGGATACATAAAAACGAAATGCTAACAAAAAATAAAAATCACAGCGAAGCTGTTCGGCATAAATGCCTATTTTTATTCAACCGTTGTGCATCATTATCATAAAAACTGAAATTTAACAAATGCCTGGATTTAAAGGGAAAAATATAAGATCAGGTGACCTTTCAGAAGAACTAGGCTCATTGCTTCTTCAGTATGTGTCACTAGTTGCTCCAATTCCGAGAACTGAAGATGCTGGAATAGATATTTTAGCTACCTTGATTAGAGACTTTGACAGGTATAATTATATTGTTGAAGACTCATTTTTCGTGCAAATAAAATCTTCCTCTGTATCTTCAATAACTTATAAAGATGACCAAGTAAAATGGTTGACTGAATTACAATTACCTTTTTTTATAGCTTCAGTTGATAAGAAGACTTCTACAATAAAACTCTACAGTACTCATCATCTTTCTGATGCTCTGGTTATGCAACCTAATAGAAATGAAATTACATTTAAACTGCATGATGATGATTATGACTGTTCTGACACTAGCCCTTCGGTTATTATTCCTACTGGCCCTCACGTGATAAGTTGGTCAATAGATAGGTTGCAAAATGAAAAAACATTTCCCGAGAAATTCTATAGAGTTTTAAAAGCTCACATTACTTTAAACAAAAAATCAATTGAGACAAGACGAGTTGGTGTTGTTGAACTAATTCAATGGGAGCCAGAAGAGGAACCAATAATTGTTGGAATTAAGTCAAAACCAACTGAAAATGATAAAAGGGATAATGAAATTATTGCTCCATATTTTAATTCTCTTCTTAGAAAACTTACAAATGGTGAAGATTTATTTACAACTAGAAGCTTATATAGATTATTAGATAAAATATTGGAACAAAAAGGGCACTTTACAGAATTGGATGGCAAAAAGGTTTTAAAACCGTTTGATGCAAAATCGGGAAAACTAAAATAACCATATTATGAGTAACGCTATTGAAGAATTAGCCAAATTAAATTTTAACGGAGTAAAATGGATAAGTCTATTAAAGAATCAATTGTGTTTAAGTGGAACTATAGCACAAAGCGATATTGATTCAGCATTTCAAGATATTCATTCGAATGAAGTTATTGAAGATGTAGAAGTTAATGTAGCTTCTGAAGATATAAGTCATTCAAACAAAAGCTTGTTCCAACTGCGAGAAAATGAAAATATAGGAGGCTTATATAACAATAAAAAAATTGAATTTAGCCCAAACCTCACTCTTATTTACGGTAAAAACGGTAGCGGAAAGAGTAGCTATTATAAAATTTTAAAAGATGCTTTTCATAGCAATCAAGCTATTGTAGGTAACATTTACAATACGAATGATAATGCACCAAGTGCAAATATAGAATTTCGAAATAAGGACTCTCATTTAAAATGGCAGAAGAAAGGAAGTACTAATAATTTTTCTGATAATGCAGAAATTATCAATTGGACTGCTGGTTCTAGGTATAGTTCACTTGTTAAATTTTGTGACGGTGAAATTCTAAGCTCTTCACTTTCAAAAAGAGATACTGGCTGGAGTATTGATAGATATAAGTTGGAATACTACGAGAAGTTTCGTAATGCTATAGAGCAAGTTGAGTCTAAGGTTAGCTCCAAACTTTCTGAGTTAGATTCAGATTTTGAAGGAAAGCTCAACATTATTATTAATGGACTAAAACTATCTAAAGAAGATGCTATCAAAGCTTTTTTAACTAATAATAAAACTAACAAAAACTTAATCTTAGAGAAATGTAAAGAGTTACATACGGTTGAACTCTCTTCTGAAGATATTGAGCAAAAGCCAAATTATATTCAGAAATCCAATTTATCAATTCAAGAATTATTAGACAAAACTGCCATTTTAGAATCTAAGATTCAAACCCTTGATAAGGCAATTTCATTCACTCTTGAAAATACGCACATATATGCCCAACTGGAGCAAATTACAAACAACATTATTAAACTTTCATCCTTAAAAGAAAGCGTTGATTTTACTCAATTTGAAAAGTATCAGTTGTTATTTAATCCAAAACTGCATCAAGATGATTATGTATCACTTCTAAAAAAGATTGCGGAAACTGCATTGACTTTTGGTATTACAAACTACCCCTCAGATGTCGATAAATGCTTTTACTGTAATCAAACTTTAGAAGAAGAAAATAAATCTTTGATAAAGAATCTTCATGAATTAATTGACAATGAAGTAAGCACAGAAATTCAAAAGTTATCTAAAACTATTGAGGAGTATGTAATAAGAATTGAAAAATCTACAGTAAAACAAACAGAGACAATTGAATTCAGTGATATCAATCAAGTTTGGGATATTCAAACCAAATCTATTGTTGATTTAAATAATCTCCAAACGATAGTTAATTCTAAAAAAGAACTTTTAGGGCTAAAACAAGAAGTTTCAGATTTAACTAAAGAACCTTCATCAGTATATGATTCATGGGTAGCAAACGAATTGTTATATCAAATTGTGAAATCTGAAAAGGAAATACTCACATCTCAAATAAACTCTCTAAAAAAGCAATCAGTAGGGATTGAAAAAATTCGAAAGGAAGCACAGAATGACTTAAATAAAATCGAAGACATTGAGTTTTGTATCGCTCAAAGAGCTTTGGTAAAAGCACTTATTGAAACCTTAGAGAATCACCAGAAATACAATCAATCATATTCAACGTTCCAAGGAATTAAATCTAAAGTTTCAAGAGATAAAGGCCGAGTCGAAGGTGATTTAATTAGGAATAACTACGTTTCTAAGTTTAATGAAAATCTAGATTACTTTGAATTAGCAAAAAGAGAAAAAATTATTCGTTCATTTTCTAACCCGAGTGGGTTAAGTAAAATAGACGGTAAAATAGATTCAAACGGACGTAAATTTGAAATATCATCAATACTCAGCGAAGGTGAAGCTAAAGTTTTTTCTCTTTGTGATTGGCTAACGGAATTAGATTTCGATGACAATGAAATCTTAGTATTTGATGATCCTATCACAAGTTTAGACCAAGTAAATATTTATAAACTGGTTGACAAAATAATCGATTTAAGTAAATCTTATCAAGTAATTGTATTCACTCATAATTTCGAATTTTACCACAGGTTAATACAAAAATCACTAGGTGGTTCTCCACTACACAAGGGTAAATGTGAAATCTGCAAAAATGAATCCGAACAACAACAATGTACTGGATTCAATTCACAATCTGACTTGACTCATAAATGTTGCTCCTACTATCAAATTGAACATATTCTTCAACCAGGATCAATAAATGAAGAAGTAATGTTCCTTTCTCTTGATTGGGATAAGAGGATTGAAATATTGAGGTCAAATTTACTCGCTGGAGATATTAGGGAGGCTGATAAGCATATAAGAACGACTATCAATAATTTCTTCGAACGTTTCGTCTTAGGTGATATAAAACGAAAAGTGTATAAGAATAATGATTTAATAAAAGAATGGAGGGACATAAGGGAAATAAGCGAAGCTGATTATGATTTATTAATGGATGTTCATAATAAAATTTCTGGAGAAAGTGGTATACATGAAGCTTCTCCAGAAGTGCGAACTGCACTAGATGTTAGAGGGTACATTAATGAATTTAACAAAATGGTCAGAGGAATAAACAACATGAGAAGCTTTAACAATCCTTCAATGGCAAATCGAATTGAGGAAATATTAATATAAAACGAATGCACAACAATATGTATAGTGCATAGCACCCTTCGGGATACTACGACACCATACACAAACGTTACCAACTATTGCTGTATAACTCAAAAAAACTTGATATTGGTTCGAATTTGATGTATATTTACACCAAACTGTTATTATGTCAAGACAAAGCATTTCTTTTACGGGACCAAATGAAGAGTGGCTCAAGGCACAAGTGGAAGCCCAAGAATACTCAAGCAAAAGTGAATTAGTAAATGACCTGATTCGTCAAGCTCGAAAACAACAAGCAAAAATTGATTGGATTGCTGCAAAACTAGAACGAGCGGAAAAAAGTGGGTTTACTAATGATTCTAAGGAACAAATACTTGCTGAATCCAAGAAGCAAATGAATGATTAAATACATTTTAAGTGAATCGGCCAAAGACGATTTGATAAGGATTCATCAATACGGAACTAAAAAGTTTGGTGAAAAACAAGCGGATAAATATTTTAATGAGTTCTATGACTACTTTGAATCAATTACAAAAAAACCTTTTGCTTTTGAATCTGTAGACCACATAAGAAAAGGATACAGAAAATGTGTTTGTGGAGTAGACACGATCTTCTTTCGGATTTCGAATGATACAGTTCAGATAATAGCTATAATAGGAAAGCAAGACATTGATAAATTGAAAAACAGTTGGTAACAACAAGCAAAATTTACAGCGAAGCTGTTCGGCATAAATGCCTAATTTTGCTCAACCGTTAGCATTCATATGATGACAAGAAAAATTTTTATACTCGCACTTATCATATCAATTTTCAGCTGTTCTAGAAGCTCTGAAAAAGAACAGGTCAGCGAAGGTAATTCAAAGACCAAAAAGACACTTTTAGAATTGAATACAACAAAAGAAGATACTATTAAAACCGACATTGATACTATTAATACGAATACCTATGCTAAATCTGACATCAATGAAACGATAAAACAGGGTGAAATAATTACCAGAAACCGCTATAACGACGTTGTAAGTATAATGAATTACGCTAACGATACCTTGGATGGATATTTTATGAATTGGGAAGGAATGCAAAAGGACGGTTATTATAAAAAAGGAAAAAAACATGGCTATTTCAGAACTTACTACGGAGACAGAAAGGATGAAAAAGTTATGTTAACGACCTACTTCAGAAATGATACTTTAATGTGGTATGCCCACCCAGCATCTGATGAAATGTACATTTATAACCCTAAAGGATTTAGTAGCCCCTTTGATTCAATTTATATAAAAACACCATTTGTAAATGGGGATATATGGTATGAAGGATTGTTTATAAAAAACAAAGAAGTAGGTAAACATATTATTTATAAAAGGACAGGTGGTATATATGCAATTGCGGATTATGACAAGTCACTTGCCTACTTCCCTGACAAAAAAGATACCCTGTCTCTAGAGGAATGTGGATATAAAAAAATAGAAGAAGAAAAACGAAATGCTAACAAAAAATAAAAATCACAGCGAAGCTGTTCGGCATAAATGCCTAATTTTATTCAAACGTTATGCTTTATATGATTAAATGGGAAGAGATACAGAAATATATACTTTGAATAGCGCGAAGGCTAGAGAAAAACTGCATCCGCATTTAGTCACAAACAGTGCAAATTTTAAAAAATATATCTCTCATTGGAATTTATTATTTGAAAAACATAACCAAATTGAAGACACTGTGACCTTTGATGAGATTATTGGAAAAGTTAGAACTGATTTTAATCGTATTTTCCCAAAGGAACTTAATCAAATTATAGGATGGCTTGATGAAAATTATTCAGAGGAAAGAACATATGGTAAGGAGGATCAGTTCAATGTATACTTAACTGATTTTGGAATAGAACAAGTGCTCGATTTGAGTAGAGATGATGCCTACAGTTTTATGTGGCAACTCTCTAATTATGAAGATGAATTTCCGTTAATCAAAACTGGAACTGGAAGTGATTCAAGTGCTAATATTAAAGCAGACGACTTCATTCAATTTTTAGATTATATGATTTTACTTACGGGTAAACTAATTGCTGTATGGAATATGCAAAGTTTTTCCAAAGAAGAACATGATGAATTAAAAGCAATAAAGAACTCATCAAGAAATGTTAAAATACTAAATGAATTAGTCGAACTTGAAGTTAATATAATTATAAAATATTGGGATGAATACATGAATGGCCCAAATGGAAAATGGAATGGACCAGCTGGGCCAGAATCTAATACAATGTTTAATGGAGGATACTTTTTTTCTAAGTCAATAGAATTGAAAAAAGCATTGATAAACAGTAATTCAAACATAATCATTTGCGACTCAATTTAAGATGAATAGTATACCTTGGAATGAAAAACAAAAGCATAACAACAAGTAAAAAATACAGCAAAGCTGTTCGGCATAAATGCCTATTTTTACTCAAACGTTAGCCTCTATAACCATTATATGAAAATCACTTTAGTAGGAATTATTTGTTTAATCTGTTTTTCGGTCCAAATGAATCAAACGCATCCTGAAGAAGGTTATCCATTTTTTGAAGACTATACTCAAGTTTTACATTTTAAATACAATATCACCAAGGAAGAGTCGCATGATTTCTGGTCGTCCAAGAACCAAGAAGATAAAGGATATCCTGATTGTTTGTTTGAAACATTACCTGATATACTAGATTCTAAACTAGCTAAAAAACTATTTGACTCAGGTTTTATAAGAAATGAGATAAGAAAAAAGAGTTTCAGTAAACTAACTGAAATTTTTCAATATCGCTCTACAGACCTAACAAGAGTTGCAGAATGTCTGCCTACCTTTAGAGATATTCTCATTTTTAGAAAGAAAAAAGAAGTTAAAGGAATAGTTCAGATTTGTTTTACATGCTCTCAATATCAGATTATCGGTTCTGAAATAGACACTCGTCTCTTTGGACAACAAAGTGAATTCGAACATTTAAAATCTCTATTATACCCAGATTGAAAACATAGGCTAACACAAAATAAAAATTACAGCAGAGCTGTTCGGCATAAATGCCTATTTTTATTCAACCGTTGTATGTCATTACAATTTTATACATATTTAATTTTAATATTGGTGTTATTTACTCCAATGAAGGCTTCCGCACAATGCGATAATAGTACACTATGGTTTGATTATGGAGGGTATTCTGATACAACTGTAGCTACTCTTTATTTAAAAATCGATTTGTGTGATAAGAAACAATCTGATGCTAATGACAACAATTACGTTTCAATAGTTATAGCGAATGAAGATGATTTTGAAAAGAAAGACTCTATATTAATTGGTGTAACTAAAGGCATTTTATTCAACGCAGGAATCTATAAAATTAACTTATCATTTAAAGGATATCAGCCGACAGAAATCTTAAATTACGAAGCAATTCCCGATCAGATTTCTTCGGCACAAATTCTGTTAGGTAAAAATGAGAAATTAATTGCACTGAATACTAACCCATATGTGCATATTCCGAAAAATGGAATTGATACAATTTATCACGAAAACAAGACACTTAAAGGTGTCTTGACTTATAGTAATGACAAAATCATAAAATCGATCTTTTACTATGATAGTGGTAATATACGTTCAAAATATGAAGTATTTTCTGACACTCTGTTTTCAAAAATCAGCTTCTATCCAAATGGTCAGTTAGAATTTATTACAACTTGGAATAAAGGATTGACCACAGGCTATAGAAAAGATTATTATGAGAATGGAAGTCTAAAACAAGAATTATTTAATACAAGTGAAGGGCAGTTGAACTGGACTCAAATCGACTCAAATGGAATTGTATTTGTCAAAAACGGAAATTCTGTCAAATCTTATTGGAGGGCAAGAGAAAAACCCGAAATATTTGGTTACTATAAGAATGGACACCGACATGGTCTCTGGTTATGGCGAAAAGATGGCCAAATTTTCAAAAAATACAGATATAAATATGGTGTTTTGGTACTTTATGAATTTTATGACTCGGAAGGAAATTTGTACAGAAGGTCAACTTATAATAAGCAAGGTATTGAAAAGAAAACGACATACAACAATTAGAACCCAAAATCAAGTGGGCGTAGGGCGCCCCACTGATTTTTTCGCTGTTGCACTAAGCCGCTACGCTCTGACTTTGCAGAATTTCACCTTACTGTGTATTTTCAATAAAAATGGCTTTTCCATTTCGGTGTTTTAAAGGTATGATTTGAGTCCTTAAATTGTAATATTTCACTAAAAGTTGACTTGATTTTTGGCATTAAGTAGATTTTTATTTTCCGTTGTGGTTCGTGTTTATTTTAAGGCAATAAAGGTTGCGTCCACATGTTTTTTGGGTAGTTTACGTTTATTATTAGCATGGGTATTCAATTTAGTTAGGTAATAGTTTTCTGGGTGATCCACGGCTTGGATGAATCTGATGTTTACAGCTTACACCCTCAAAAGGATAATGAACATAATCGACCCCGAAATTTTGAAAGATTACCTCAAGAAACTTGGCTTGTTTTATTGGCGAATTGCAAGGGCGGTAAAACTGATTTCAAACGAAATAAGCCAGTTTGCTCAGCAACTCAATTATTATCACTTAAAATTTAAAACGGCTTAAAACGTTGTGTATTAAGTCTGATATATTACTTATTTTTAGGGTTATTAGACAAACTGCCGTTATACTCAATTAAGGTATGGTAAAGATACATCCTTTACAAAAGTTAAAGGGACCTAGCTTACACTTTTTGTAGCTTTTATTGCAGTCAAATAACCTTACTAAAGGATATTCTCGCTGAAACATCACTAAAAAAGCAAGTAACTCTATTGGATATATCTGTTATTTAGAAATTCGATAATTCATATCTGGGGTTGACTCTTCTTCCGAAAGATATCGTTTAAACCAATGCTCAATCTCTAGTTGCGCTTCTTCTCTATGGTTTCTTAACAAATGATCATCACCTTCATAAATTATCAATTTATGGGGAATGCGAAATTCATTAAATTTCAAACTGAGCTCTAATGGTTGTTTTGGGTTTACATTCCCATCTGAACCACCATGCAACACTAGAATAGGAACATTTTTAGGAAACTTATCGACCCACTTAATAGCCGATCGCTTATCTAACTCTTCTGATTTGTTTTCTTCATAGTTTGGGATTAATTCACGATAAACATGCTCTTCAAACCCAGGTCTTAACTCTAAAACATCCCAAGAATCTGAGACGCCTCCACCTACTACAACAGCCTTAATTTTGTTGGTTTGAATTAAGGTACTATAAGTCATTATGCCTCCTCTGCTCCATCCATACATTCCAATGCTTGATGTATCAACATTCTCGATTTCTGACATGACGTCAATTAAATTTAACACATCATTCACATCTGCTCCTCCAAACTCCTCAGTTCCCTCGCTTCCACCGTTTCCTCTATACTGAGTCATAGCAATTACATATCCCTCCGAAGCTAATTCAGCCAAACCAGTCGCAACAATTTTTTTTAATGTGTTCAAACCAAATTCTCGATTGCCACCTCTGTTATATATGATTGCAGGGAAATCGCCACTTCTTTTCGGTGAGACCAGATGACCATTGATCATCAAACTATCACTCAAATAGGTTATTTCATAAAAATTTATACTGTCTAGAAATGGGAATTTTGAGACAAATGTAGAATATTTTGGACTCTTCTCTATTTCAATTCGCTCTTGTTTGATCAGTAAATTCTGTGCGTTTAAGCTGCTATTAAGAAAAAAAGCCATTAAGCAAAAGGATAATATATATTTCATAATTAGATTGTTTTTGACAAATATATAAAACATATAGTACTTTGCTATACATAGTACTATATATTTTACAATCCAACTTACTATTTGCCTTCAAAAATTAAAAAATAAATGCTTCCCTACTAAATAAATATCATTCCCACACCTTACCCAACAACCTATCATACAATACATTGATAACCAAATTTGACAGAATAATTTGTATCCAGGCTTGGCCAAAACAAAAACGATGTCATCTAAAAATGGCTATATTTACTCAAACGTCGTCATCAATCTAAAACCATGAAAACAATTTTATTATTTCTTACTTTATTACATAGCTCTATTCTTTTATGCCAAAAAAACACACAAAACCTCACAATTGATAGTAAAATCCTTAGCGAGAAACGAGAACTTGTAATCTCGCTTCCTCATGACTACTCAAATCAAAAAAAATATCCTGTTTCTTATGTACTTGATGGAGAGACTTTATTTGAAGGTCATAAAGATGTGATAAATTATCTTTCAGGTAAGAATGTTATTCCCCAAATTATTATTGTTGGGATTAAGAACAACAATCGCAGTTTAGATTTGACGCATGTCGCTGATTCATCAAGTAATTTTAAGCCGAACGGAGGAGGACAAAAATTCGAAGACTTCATTATTGAAGAATTAATCCCACTTATTGATTCAAGTTATTCAACAGCTCCTTACAGAATTCTATGTGGCCACTCTATAAGTGGATTATTTGCAACAAAACTATTGTATACAACGAATGAATTTAACGCTTTCCTAATAATGGATCCCGCATTATGGTGGGCTGAAATGGAAGCTATCTCAAATACTGAGACTTTCTTGAAAAATCCAATACTAAAAGAAAAAAAAATATTCCTATCAATAGCAAATAGTTTACCTACATCAATTCAGTCCTTAGAGCATGCTCTAAAAGATACAACCAATGCCACACTTGGAATTCGATCTGCTTTCGAATTTGAAGAATTATTAAGTAAAAACACTTCAGAAAAAATAATTTGGAAAAGTCAATATTATGAAGTAGAGAGTCATGGCACAGTCCCGTTTATTAGTTCCTATGATGGTTTAAAGTTCATTTTTGATTTCTACAAAAAACCTTCGTTTCAAACTTTGACTGATAGTTCCCATATTGTTTTAGATGAGCATTATAAAATGTTATCAAAAAAATTAGGTTATACCATAATACCTTCTGCTTATGATTTAAGCGGGCTTGCTTGGAGGTGCCAAGAATTAGAAAATAATTCTGATCGTTCATACTCTTTTCTTGAATTATATATCAATTATTACCCAACAGATCCTATGTCATATATGCAAATGGGAAAATATTTTGATTTGAAAGGCAAGAAGAAGAAAGCTCAAGAGTATTATCAAAAAGGAGTAGAGCATGGTTTTGACCCCAATGGAAATTAAAACTGATGACAATAAAAAATAAAAATTACAGCGAAGCTGTTCAGCTGCAACCTACCACAAGTTTAAGGTTCACAAAGTAAATCCTTAATTTTACTCAAACGATACCAGTAAGCTAAAAAATACACGCAAACGAATTGAAAAATGAAAAAGAAAAATATAATTGGAATTTGTGGAAGTGCCAGTCGGAATTCTACAAATCTTTCAATTCTCAAATGGATATCGGAAACGGTTAAATTTGATTTTAATTTGGAAATTATAGATGATTTAAGCAAATTACCACATTTTAAAACGGAACTAACCGACAAAAATGTACCAGAGCAAGTTGATGCTTTTCGTGATAAAATTGAAAATTCAGATGGAATTATAATTTGTACACCTGAATATGTTTTCAGTATTCCGAGTGGTTTAAAAAATATGATTGAATGGTGTGTATCTACAACTGTTTTCTCGGACAAACCAATTGGATTGATAACTGCTTCGGCAAGTGGTGAAAAGGCACACGAGGAGCTGAAATTGATTATGGAAACTATCCAAGCGAAATTTTCGGAAGAAACAACTCTTTTAATACAAGGAGTAAAAGGAAAATTCGAAAAAAATGGTAAAATATCGGATAAGAACACAGAAATTGAATTGCAAAAATTCGTTGTATCATTTGATAAGTGGACAGAACAGACTGCAGGTAACAAAGATAAAAATAATGCGTAAGTTAGAATTGAATCAAAAGTTAGAGCAGTTTTACTAGCTTCTAATTTTCCTTCGGAAAATCCTCGTAAGCAAAACAGCACTATTCTTACACTCAAACGTTAGCAATTATACCCGATCGAAATGAACATAGCCTCTGGTCTAGCAGTTATAATAATATTTAGTTTAATCGCCAAATTGTTCCCCTACAAAGGGGAATCAAAATCTTCAAAAAGCTTTAAAGCACTAAAAATCGAATACAAAACGTGGGAATTGAAATTTGGATTGCTTCTTTTAATAATCACAGTGTTCTCAACTTTTTTAATAAAACCCATTTTGGAATTTATTTGTTTGCAATCGGGATCTCAAGATGACACTATATACTACATTGTACCTGAAGCGAATATTTGGTATGCTCCTGCTGGTATACTAGGGTTTGCAATAAGTATTTATCTAACAGCGTATTTTGGTCGATTAATTCTTAAGTCGAGGCTTCTTGAATATCATCATTACACGAATTTGAAGCATGGTTTTGACGGGAAAAAGATTGTAAAACCGCTGACTTGGGGTTTGCTTTTAATTGCCACTGCGGTGACTTGGGGCTACTCAAATAACTTTATTGCAATCCGAGAAAACGGGATAGTTTACCATCAATTGAGGACTTTAAATGAAAAAAGCTATTCATACAATGATATTGAACTTATTTATTTGATAGAAAATAAAAAATATGACAATAGTCTAGTTCCTAAACCTCATTATTATCTGAAATTTTCAGATGGTGCAGCTTGGAATACTTTGAGCGGGTTATCTAAAAAAGAACAAAATGAAGAGATCTTTAATTATATCAGTTTGAAGTCAGGACTTGAACTAAAAACAATCTCATACTTGAATAAATAAAAACCTAATGCCCTGCTATATTCAGTTCGACATTTTTTGCTAATCCTGTCCCGGTATAATATTCGTAAACCAATAAAATGTCTATTTTTACTTAATCAATAGCATTCATTCATATAAATGAAGAACTTAAATCATTCCAATACGCAAACAATAGTTAAAGGAGAGCTTCTGTCAAGTCCAGGTAAAATAGCTAAGAATGGTTATTTTGTAAAAACAGGATGCTTAAAGAGTTATATCATAGATAGCGAAGGCAAAGAACATATTATACAATTTGCACCTGAGCACTGGATGATTGGTGATTTAAATAGCTTTACTTTCGATGTCCCGTCAGAAATATACGTTGAAGCAATTGAAGATTCTGAAATTACATTAATATCAAAATCTGAATATCAAAACTTAGATCTGCTTGAAAAAGAAGAAGTGATTGAAATGTCGAATAAGTATAGGAATAATTTAATAGCATCAAATAAACGGGTAATAAGTTTACTCAGCTCAACCGCAGAGCAACGATACATTGACTTCACAGAAACATACCCTACCCTCGTTCAAAGACTCAGACTAAAACTTATTGCTTCATACATTGGCGTTACACCTGAATATCTAAGTGAAATTAGACGAAAACTAGTAAAAAAATAAGTAATCTCTCATTTCTTAAACTACCTTAATTTTTTTCTTCCCTCCTATCCCGAACTTTGTTAAAAGTTTTAGGGTTTTAAGTTTTCAATAATTTTTGAATCCAAAAAGACCCCATTCTAAATTAACTAAAAACAAGGTGCCATGAAACGAAAAAAATTTCTATTCAATATGATAGGCGCAGGAACATTATTAACAATGAATGGATTTTCTTCAATCGCTTCCGAACGCTCGGAAAACAACAAATTACAGCCCAAAACATCTGTAGAGATGGCAACTTTTGGAGCTATTCATTTAAACAACACTAACCTTATTAAATCAGTAGCATTCTGGACCACAATTGTTGGTATGAGGTTAAGGAAATTAACTTCAAATTTTGCCGAATTTGGCACCGAAAAGGTGACATTAGTTGTTGTGCATGAAGCGGCGACCAAGTCATATCAAAAAGGGTTTAGTGGTTTGTATCATTTTGCAATCCACCCACCTAATGAAGCGGAATTTGCCAGTATGCTTCACCGCCTTAATGTCAATAAGTATCCTTATTCTCCTGTTGATCATACCATGTCTAAATCAATCTATTTAGAAGACCCTGATGGAATCAATGTTGAATTTACACTTGAAACACCTGAACGGTTCAAAAGAGTTGTAACCGAAAAAGGAATTGCAATGGAAGGTACTGATGGGGTCATAAGACCTGCATCCGCTCGTCTTGATTTAGAAGAATCATTGCGTCACTTAAAGGACACTAATATTTTTAAAATGATTTCGGAAGAAACCAAAATTGGTCACTTCCATTTATACGCAAATAATGTGGAAGCCTCGAACACATTTTATAAAAATATAGGTTTTTCAAAATTTAATTACATGCCTGAATATCTGTATGCAGATGTTGGTGCAGGAGGTGACTATAAGCATAGAATTGCAATGAACGCTTGGCATGGAATTAATCGTCCGCTTGCACCTAAAGAGAACGCAGGCATGCGTCATTTTCAAATCATTTTTGAATCTGAACAGACTTTACAGAAAGGCATCCTTAATATTAAAAACACCACTCAGAAAGATGGAGGATATTGGATAAGCGATCCTTCTGGCAATAACATTTTACTAACAAGCAAATAAGACTTAAATGGACGAAAAGAATATAAAATGTGATGAGACAAGCGGTAAATTAAAACCAGTCATTAACCCGAACAGTTGCGGCGGAAAAGAAGACTGTATTCCCGTATGTCCATATGATGTTCTTGAGATGCGAACAATAACTGACGAGGATAAAAAGGATCTAAATCTTAAAGGAAAAATCAAAACCTTTTTTAATAACCAAAAAGCATATTTAAAAAACGAAGACCAGTGTCATGCTTGTGGCTTATGCGTCCAAGTTTGTCCAGAAAAAGCAATTAAACTAGTACGCAGATAACAAACAAATTTAAATACAAATCGATGACAGAAAGTCTCATCAAAATAAATTAATTCAAATGGAAATTAAAACATCAAATTCAACAGTAAATTTTACAATCAAAAAATTATTTTTTCTTACAGTAGAAGGAAAGCTACCAGGAGTTATAGGAACCGTCAATTGGAATGAAAATGACCTTTCAACTTCAAATGTAGAACTCCAAATTCCATTGGCTAATTTGGATACAAAAAATGCTAAACGAAATGAACACCTAAAGCAAAAAGACTTTTTTAATGTAGCCGAATATCCCAAAATAGTATTTTCAAGTAATGAAATAACAAAGGAAAACAATCAGTTTTGGGTTAATGGATTGCTAATGATTGCAGGGACTACAAATAATATTAAATTTCCCTTTCAACTAAAGGATGGCAATATTACTGGAAAATTGAGTCTTGATCGTAATGATTTTAAAGTTGGTAAAATCCCTTCATTTATAGCTTCAAACATTGTTAATATCACTTTCAATTGTTTAATCTCTTAGATTGGTTAAAAAAGTAGATCTCTTAGTCATTTCTTAAGGTACCTTAATTTTTATTCCCCTCATTACCCATAAATTTGTTCAAACATATAAATTAAAAAAATCATGAAAACAATTAATTATTTATTACTTACCGGAATAGTACTTACACTTTCCGCTTTTACAATCAACCAATCAATTAACTGGAATATTTCTGACAATCATTCCATAAAATTTTCAGGAACAGATGTTGAAGGAATCTTTAAGGAATTGGACGGAGATGTACAATTTGATGAAAACAATCTAGCTGGTTCAAAAGTCGTTTTTACCATTCCTGTAAATTCAATAAACACGGGAAACGGCACTAAAAATAAGCATGCAGTGAGCGATAAATGGTTCGATGCAGAAACTTATCCAAACATTAAGTATACTGCGCATAAGTTTATCAAAACCTCTAGTGGTTATGAAGCAGTTGGTAATATGGAAATTCACGGAGTTAAGAGTGAAATGACCATTCCGTTTACATTCAAAAACAATACTTTTAAATCTAACTTTTCAGTGAATAGATTAGCTTATAACGTTGGAACCATGAAAGGAATGTCGAAAAAGGTATCTGATGCTATCAAACTAGAAGTGATTATTCCAGTAACAAAATAATTTATACAATGAGATTAAATTTCCTTCACGGCATAATCGCCGGAACATTATCCGCAATTGCCGGTATTGTTTATCTTGAACTTTATCAAAACCTAAACTTCGTTGATTTCAGTTTAGTAATTAACATGGGAGCTATTGCAGGCTCATCAATAATTGGATGTATGCTAATGGCTTTAGGTTATGTATTTCTTGATCAAATAAAAAAATCAAACCTTAAAGGTATCTTGAATTTAGTAATCATGTTATTGTCTTTTTTAAGTATTCTTGGCCCAATTATGATGTCTCTTCCTTTGGACTTGGACTTTCCAGAATTGTTCCCTGGCCTTGTAATACCTATGCACTTTTTTCCAGCAATGATTTTCTTTGGTTTGGCACCATTCTTCAAACCTAAATTAGCGCTCAAAAAAAATTATTAATCTTGAAATAGCGATGGAACGAATAAAGCGGTTTGGGTATCTACTTAAACCGCTTTTTTTTTATAGAAATAATGTTGCAAGCTATAATCGCGTATCCGTTGCGTGTGCCTTTCTTAATTGCTTTGACAAACGGACTTGTTATTTTGTTATTTTTATTGTCATTTGTGGGCCGTAAAGCCAACTCATTCAAATAGTACCTAAAGTTTAAACAATAAACTTACTGTGCTAAAACTTTTTAAACCACTGAATAATACCAATATTGCAAAACAAGTTAATCGTATAATAAATGGATTTAGACCAAATTATAGATCATATATATCCCCTTCCAACGGCATCTAAAAACGCCATTAAGGAATCGATAATTGAAACTAAATATCCAAAAGGACATATTTTATTTAAGGTTAACAAAGTTGAAACAAGCATTTATTTCATTAAAAAAGGAATTGCAAGAGCCTATGCCTATTCGGATGATAACCAAATAACATTTTGGTTTGGGCAAGAGGGCGATCCTGTAGTTTCAATGAAGAGTTATGTTAACAATCAAAAAGGGTATGAAGATGTTGAGTTATTGGAAGATTGTGAACTTTATGAATTGAAAACTAACAAACTTCAAGCACTCTTTTTAGAAGATGTTCATATTGCCAATTGGGGCCGAAAATTTGTCGAATTCGAGCTCATAAAATCAGAAGAAAGACTTATTGCCTTGCAATTTAATACAGCAACAGAACGATATGCAACACTTCTTAAAAATTATCCGAGTATCATTCAACGGGTGCAATTAGCGCATATCGCGTCCTTTTTGGGTATCACTCAGGTTAGTTTAAGCAGAATAAGAGCGAAAATAAAATAAGGCTACTTTTTATCATTTGTTAAATGGTTTCTCTGAAAAGTTGATGAATTTTGTACCATAGAATTTTTTATCTCATGGATGTTGTATGGTTATTTCATCATTTGAAAAAAATCGAAACTATTAATTAAAAATAAAAAAAATAAAATGTCAAGTTCAACAAAAATCACAGCACTACTCTTCCTCTTCTCTTTTACTCTTCTTCTTTCAAGTTGCAATAGTAAAACCGAGGATGCAAAACCAACGACAAGTGCAGAAACAATAGAGAATAAAAATTTAAAAAAGATCTTATTCGTTGTTACCAGTCACAATGAAAAAGGAAATACTGGAGAAAAAACAGGTTATTACCTAGGAGAGGTTTCTCATCCTTGGAATGTTCTACACGCTGCTGGTTATGAAATAGATTTCGTAAGTCCCCAAGGGGGAAAGGCGCCAGTAGATGCTTTTGACATGAATGATTCGATCAATAAGAAATTTTGGGATAATGATATTTATCGCAATAAAATTGAGCATACTAAAAAACCGAATGAAGTCAATCCAGCTGAATATGTAGCGATTCATTATGCAGGTGGTCATGGTGCGATGTGGGACTTTGCTGAAAACACTGAAATTGCATCGATTGCAGCTAAGATTTATGAAAACAATGGAATAGTAAGTGCAGTTTGTCATGGTCCTGCTGGTCTTGTGAATATAAAATTAAGTGATGGATCATACCTTGTAGACGGTAAAAAAGTAAATGCTTTTACCAATGAAGAAGAGGTTAAAGTAAATTTAGAGGATGTGGTTCCTTTTTTATTAGAAGACAAATTAGCTGAGCGCGGTGCTATTTTTGAGAAGTCTGCCCCATTTACGCAACACGTTGTTACAGATCAAAGATTAATCACAGGTCAAAATCCACAATCAGCGCACAGTGTTGGAGAAGCGACTTTAAAAGAATTAGAAAGATTAGATAAATGAGTGGAGAAAAAAATTTAGCAGTCCTACTTCAATCAATGAAACCTAAGCAGCAAATAGGCGAATATGTATTTTGCAAAACAGAAAATTTGCAGTCAATCGACTTGAATCAAATCGTTATGTTTTTTAAAGAGGAAGAAAGTATTACGATTATTACTAAAAAGGAAGTCGCTGATCAACTCAATTTGAATTATTCATTTGTTGCATCATGGATCACACTTACCGTTCATTCTTCTCTAGAAGCTGTTGGTTTAACAGCTGCATTTTCTAAGGCATTATCCGATAATGGAATTAGTTGTAATGTCGTTGCAGCTTATCATCACGACCATATTTTTGTCGCAAAAAAAGATACGATAAAAGCAATGGAAATTTTGAATGCGTTTTCGAACTAAAATTCTTACCGAACAATATAAAATTAAATGAACTGGATATTATTAATACTCGCAGGACTTTTTGAAGTGGCTTTTGCAACTTGCCTCGGAAAAGCAAAAGAAGCAAATGGAATTGAATCAACCTATTGGTATATCGGATTCTTCGTCTGTTTAACTGTAAGCATGCTATTACTGATAAAAGTAACGCAACAATTACCAATTGGAACGGCTTATGCCATTTGGACAGGTATCGGTGCTGTTGGAACAGTATTAATGGGTTTTTTTTTATTTAACGAACCTGCGACCATGTGGAGATTATTCTTTTTAACAACTTTAATCACGTCAATTGTTGGCTTGAAGTTCGTTTCGAATTAAAAGGAATTAATAATTGACAAAAAGGTTATTCATATCGAAGAAAATTATAATTTTACTATAGCCATGAAATTTCAAGTGGCAAGTAAAAACCCAAATTAAAAAACGTCACAGATGAACAATTTCTTCAAATTAAACAACGGCATAAACATTCCTTCAATTGGATTTGGCACTTGGCAAACGCCAGATGGTGAAACTGCAATCAATGCAATAAAAGCAGCGATTGAAAGTGGTTATAGACATATCGATGCCGCCGCGGTTTACAAGAACGAAGTCGGCGTTGGTGAAGGAATTAAAGGTTGTGGAATTCCACGAGAAGAATTATTCGTGACGAGTAAACTGTGGAATACTGAACGTGGTTATGAATCGACTTTAAAGGCCTTTGAGCAAACTTTAAACGATTTGCAATTGGATTATCTAGATTTATATCTCATTCATTGGCCAGCCAATGCGCAACAATTCAGCAATTGGAAAGATCTCAATTCAGAAACATGGCGCGCAATGGAAAAACTACAAAGTGAAGGCAAGATTCGTTCGATAGGAACAAGTAATTTCTTACCACATCATTTGGAGGCTTTATTAGAAAAAGCGACGATCACGCCAGCGGTTAATCAAATAGAATATCACCCTGGTTTTACACAGGATGAATGTGTCGCTTTTTGCAAGAAAAATAATATTGTCGTTCAGGGATGGAGTCCACTTGGAAGAGGTGAAGTATTGGACAATGCAACGCTTATAACAATTGCAAATAAATACAATAAATCGGTCGCACAAATTTGCATTCGATGGGCCTTACAAAACGAGATTCTACCTTTGCCTAAATCGATCACGCCACATCGTATCAAAGAAAATTTTGAGGTCTTTGATTTCGAAATTTCTTCAGATGACATGACGACAATCAACCAATTAAAAAACATTGGAGAATCTGGATTAAACCCAGATACTGTGACATTCTGATAAAAACGATTGATGAAAATTTGCCTCGTTCAATCGAAGTCTAAAAGCGGAAATATTCAGGAGAATATAAAAAATCACTTGAACTTAATTAAGCGTGCGATCGAATTTAAGGCAGATTTAATCATCTTCCCTGAATTGTCTGTCACTGGATACGAACCTCCCCTAGCGAACGAATTAGCGAGCAATATGGACGATCGTATTTTTGTTCCATTCCAAACTTTAGCCAATGAAAATGGTATCAGTATTGGTGTTGGTATGCCTTTGAGAGATCCTAAAGGAATAAAAATAAGCGTGTTGATTTTTCAACCGAATCAGAAAATTCTTGTTTATTCAAAACAACAGCTTCATTCGGACGAAACGCCTTATTTTGTTAACGGTAATCATCAAACCATCTTAAATATTAAAGGGCTAAAAATTGGAATTGGTATCTGCTTTGAAACTTTACAGCGCAATCATTTTATAAATGCCCAGCAGCAAGGAATGGATATATATATTGCAAGTGTTGCCAAATCTCAAAAAGGAATAGATAAAGCCTATTCACACTTCCCTAATATTGCCAAGGAATTCAGTATCCCTATTTTAATGTCGAATTGTTATGGTTTTTGCGACAATTTTGAAACCGTTGGACAAAGTGCAGTATGGAATGAAAAGGGAATATTGATTGGTCAGCTTGATGACAAGCATACCGGACTAATCATTTATGATTCAGAATTGGCTAAAATCACAACTTATCAGCCAATTATTGAAAAGGGAAAAACGAATGATTTAGAAGCATTGTTGCAAATTTATTTAAATGCCAAATCCAAGTTAATAGAAAATGGAATTCATCAGTGGACAGATAATTATCCGACCAAAACGATTATTGAAAATGACTTAAAAGCTGGAGTTCTTTTTCAACTAAAAATTGACAATGAAATTATAGGCGCAATTAACCTGAGTGAAGAGCAAGAAACCGAATATCAAACTATTCCTTGGGAATTTGACGATGCCAAAGTTTTGGTGATTCATAGACTTGTGATTGACCCTAAATATCAAGGTAAAGGACATGCGCACTATCTAATGGATTTTGCTGAAAATTATGCCATATCATATGGTTATAAGGCTATACGACTAGATACTTATAGTCAGAACAAGCAGAATATCAAATTCTACCAAAAACGCAATTACATCGTTCGAGGAGATGTGTATTTTCCAGGAAGAGAATTTGCTTTTCATTGTTTGGAAAAAGAGATCTAAGCATCCACTTATAATCTTTACGAATGTAGCGTTTTACTAATGTTCAATATCGAATGAATACATGATAATTAATCTTATTATTGCAAAAAAAAATCAAATGACAAAATACTTCATCGCTTTCTTATTTATCACGTCAATTTTGCACATTAACGCGCAAGGCAATGAAAATGATTCTATAATTGTAGCTGATAATTTATCATCTGATGAATTTTATAGCATTCAAACAGCTGGATGGATAATTGTAGATTTCAATTCCGAAAAAAGTATCTGTAATTTTTCAAACGAAGACTATGTTCTCTACTTCAATATTAACTGTACAGACGCTAAGCTTAAACCTACCTATTTAATAGAGTACAGTAATAATTATAGAGACGGTAATTATGGAGGTCTTGATTTTACAAGCTCAAAAAAAGACACTGATTCAACAACAGTATACTTGATTGATGACATAGCATTCGACAACCCTTTTACTCCTTATGATGCTTATAAATTAGATGTTTTTTTGACAGCCTTAAAAACAGGAAAAGTACTCACGATGAGTTTTTATTATTACGAATATGATATCGTTTCAGATGCCGATGAATTAACCCTCAATCGAACGATTAGTTTTCAATTAAAAAACAATCATTTATTGAATACTGCGACAAATTGTAAATAGGATCTTAATAGAAAAGATCCTATTCTTTCGATTAAAACACTAATAGGCTGAGCAATTAACCGATATAAGATGAAGCGCTATTCATTCACGCTTTATTTCAAGTGAAATCATTAACTTTAGTGACACAGAGAACTAATTATAACGATTGAATTAAAACCATTGCGTCTGTATACAAATTTAAAACAAACACTTTCATTTTGCAGTGTTGAGAATGACAAGCCATATTTCCTTTCGTTGGCATCTACAGCAGCTGACTTAAATGAAAAGGCATTTCATATGGATTTCTATTCATTTGGTATCTGTACCGAAGGTAAAATGACAATGGAGGTTGATAATAATGATTATAAAATTGAAGCAAATAGCTTTCTAATTGCTGCACCATCAACCACTGTTCGATTCAAAGATGTCAGTCAAGACATTCAATTCAAATACCTTCTTTTTGAGAAAAATTTCTTACTCAAAAACCTGTCGAATCCTTTTATCATTGAGAAAACAGTTTTGTTTCAAAAGGGCACCTACGCTATTTCCAAAACAGATGATGGAACGAGTAAAAATTTACAAAACATTCTTAATTATTTGGAACTGAAGTCGAACCAAGCTGGTAAATTCACAGATGAAATCGTTCGAACCATTATAATTAATCTGATCCTTGAGGTTGCTGAAATCACCCATCAAATTATTCCGAAAATAAAAAATGAAGACAAAACAATATCAGACGTTTATTTAGCCTTTAGAAAACTGATCTTAGAAAACATACTCATCAATAAATCAGTACAGTATTACGCCGACAAATTGAATATTTCCAATAAATACCTCATTGAAATTGTAAAAAAGGCCAGTGATAGAACGCCACATGAAATCATTGACGAACTCTTATTAAAAGAGGCTTATGTTCTGCTTGGAGACACAACACTTACCATATCAGAAATAGCCTTTAAACTCCAATTTAATTCAATTTCAGCCTTTGGCCGATTCTTCAAAAAGAAAGCTTCTCTTTCCCCTTCTCAATATCGATTGAAAGAAAATCTACAACATTAAAAAATTAAGGATAGTATAACTGAATTTAAGGATATACTACACCTATATTATAGTCGTATCTTTGGTTTATAACATTAAAAATCAATAAAATGAACTATAAAAATATAACAATAGCAGGCAGTGGCGTTCTAGGATATCAAATCGCATTTCAAACTGCATTTCATGGATTTCAAGTAACTGTTTACGATATCAATGACGAAGTTTTAGAAAAAGCTAAAGCAAAATTCCTTCCGATGAGTGAGGCATTTAAAAAAGACTTAAACGCTACACAAGTTCAGTTAGACAAAACATTTGTGAATTTAAAGTACACATCCGATCTGAAAGAAGCTGTAAAAGATGCTGATTTAGTGATTGAATCTGTACCAGAAAACCCAACAATAAAAATTGGTTTCTACGAAAATTTGGCAAAGGTAGCGCCAGAAAAAACAATCTTCGCAACCAATTCATCGACAATGATACCAAGTCAATTTGCTGAGTCGACAGGCAGACCTTCTCACTTTTTAGCATTGCATTTTGCCAATAGTATCTGGAAACACAATACTGCTGAGATTATGGGACATGCTGGAACAGATCCTAAAGTTTTTGAGGACGTTGTTGCATTTGCAAAAGCAATAGGCATGTTGGCTTTACCGCTTAAAAAAGAGCAACCGGGCTATATCATCAATTCAATGTTGGTTCCGTTCTTTAATTCGGCTACAGATTTATTAATTAAAGAAATAGCTGATCCAGAAACAATTGATAAAACTTGGATGAAAGCAACAGGTTCTCCTACCGGTCCTTTCGCAATGCTTGATGTTGTTGGAATTACAACCTTGTATAATGTTGTTAAAATGGCTGCAGACAAGACAAATGATCCTGTTAAGATTAAAACAGTAGCATACCTTAAAGAAAACTTTATTGATAAAAATAAATTAGGATTATCAACTGGAGAAGGATTCTATAAATACCCGAATCCAGCATATAAGGAAGCAGACTTTTTAAAATAATCAACCTGAATACTTTTTAGAATACAATTAAACAAAAAGCGGCTTTGATGGAGTATCAAGGTCGCTTTTTTTGCGTAAGACGAGTAGCTATTTTTTAAGCGCTGCCCATAAAACCTCAACAGGGTGAATGGCTTTTCTTTCAGTTGCGTCTTTAATTTGATGTCTACAACTCGTTCCAGCTGCGACAACTTGCACATTCTTACTCGAATTATTAATAGCAGGAAAAAGTACCATCTCCCCTACTTGTTGACTCAATTCAAAATGTTCTTTTTCATAACCAAACGATCCTGCCATACCACAACATCCTGAAGGAATTAAAGTCACTAAATAGTTAGCAGGCAATGATAAAACACCAATACAATCGTTTATATCACCCAATGATTTTTGATGACAATGACCATGCAATAAAAGTTGTTTTTTATCCGCTGTAAAATCGGCTGCTGTGATCTTCCCTTTTTTCATTTCCATTGCCAAAAACTCGTCAATCATAAAAGTCGATTTACCAATTCTTTTAGCGGTATCTACCAAATTGGCATCTACCAGTCTTGGATATTCGTCTCGAAAACTTAGTATAGCAGAAGGTTCAACACCCAATAATGGCGTTTGCTCATCTATTAAATGTTTAAAAATCTCCACATTTTGATTCGCCATTTCTTTTGCTCTATTCAGTAATCCTTTTGAGATCGCCGCACGTCCACTTTCAGGATGTTCTACCAATTGAACATGGTATTTTAAAGCTTGTAACAATTGAATCGTTTTAATCCCAATCTCTGTATCATTCCAATTGGTGAATTCATCACAGAAAAGAATAACCGTTCCATTTTTCGCAGTTGATTGTTTATAGTTTTTTTGATACCATTTACGCAAACTAATTTTATGAATGGTTGGCAATGATCTTTCCGTTGCGACACCTAAAAATTTCTTTGCCGTTTTTGATAAAAGCGGATTCGTTAAGAAAAAATTATAAACCCGCGGAGCAATTCCCCCCAGATTATTAAATACATTAATATAAGCAAATGCTTTTGCCCTTAATGGCACACCATTCGTTTGATAATACTTATGTAAAAATTCAGCTTTTAAGGTTGACATATCCACATTTGAAGGACATTCAGATGTACATCCCTTACAAGACAAACACAGGTCCATTACTTCTTTAATTTCTTTGTGGTCGAATGGATTTTCTTTGTCACTTTGCGTTAAAAATTCACGCAATGTATTAGCCCTTGCTCGCGTCGTATCCTTTTCATTTCTTGTTGCTTGATAACTCGGACACATCGTTCCACCAGACAATGGTAATTTCCGGCAATCTCCAGAACCGTTACATTTTTCAGCCGATCGCAAGATGCCGCCATTCTCTTTAAAGTTAAAAACAGTTTTAATCTCTTTTGCCTTTACATCTGCTTCATACCTCAACGAAGTATTCATAGGTGGTGTATCCACAATTTTATTCGGATTGAATATGTTATTCGGATCCCATGTTGCTTTTATCCTTTTGAAGAGCTGATAATTCTCTTCCCCTACCATTATTGGAATAAATGCTCCTCTCAATCGACCGTCGCCATGTTCTCCACTCAAAGAGCCTTCGTATTTTTTTACCAATTTTGCTGAAGCTTCACCTATTTGGTAGAACTGTTCAACATCTTTCCCGTCTTTTAAATTCAAGATTGGTCGAATGTGTAACTCCCCTGCTCCAGCATGCGCATAAACAACTTGTTTTTGACCAAATCCATCTAACATATCGCCAACCTCACCAATATAATCTGCTAAATCTTCTAAAGCAACAGCAGTATCTTCTATACATGCCACAGCTTTCTTTTCACCAGGGATATTTGCCAATAAGCCCAAACCTGCTTTACGCAAGTCTCTAATTTTCTCTGTATGCGCTGGCGGAATGATAGGAAAAGCATAACCCATTTCATGCGCTTTTAGATCTGCGACCAATGTTTCCGCCTTAAACATTGCCTCTGCTATCGTATCTTCTCTAAATTCAATCATTAACAAAGCCTCAGGATCGCCTTCAATAAACCAACGGTTCTTATTCTGGTTGATATTCTCTTTTGTACAATCTAGAATGATTTTATCAATTAATTCACATTGTGTTGGCGTATGTTTCATCGCCAATTGAGTTGCGCGCAGACTTTCTGCCACTTGCGAAAAGTGAATACAAACCATGACATCTTGCGGCTTTTGAACAGCATCTAGGTGTAATTTAATTTCTGTAGTAAAGGCCAAAGTACCTTCACTACCGGTAAGTAATTTACAGAAATCGAAAGGTGTATTGGTTGCTGAAAAAACAGCCGTCTCTAAAAGGTAATCCAAAGCATAACCTGTATTTCTTCTATGGATACTCTTCTTTGGAAAATGCGTTCTTATATTCTCTTGATTTTTAGTTTGATCAAGTTCTAATTTTATTTGTTGGTAGATCGTTCCTTCAAGCGAATCTAGTTTTGTTTTTTTGTCGAATTCATCAGCATTGAGTGCTTTAAAAGTCACTTCTTCTCCATTCGACAAAAGCGTATTTAATGATAAGACATGATCTCTTGTTGAACCGTAAATGATAGATGTGGCGCCAGAAGAATTGTTTCCAACCATTCCCCCCATCATTGCACGATTAGCGGTGGAAGTTATTGGACTAAAGAATAAGTTGTAAGGCGCTAGAAAATCATTCAATTCATCTCTTACAACACCAGGTTGAACTTTTACCCATTTTTCAGCGGCATTAAATTCTAGAATTTGGTTAAAATGTTTAGAAATATCTACAACAATTCCATTCCCTACTATCTGCCCTGCCAATGATGTTCCTGCTGCACGTGGAATTAATGAAGTATGATATTCGTTCGCAAAACTGATGAGTTTTTTAAGGTCATCAATATTCATTGGAAGTGCTACAGCCAAAGGCATCTCTCTATAAACAGAGGCATCCGTTGCATAAATCACCCGCATCATATCACTATAGTGAAATTCCCCTTCTAAGTCTTGCGCCAACTTCTCTAAAACCAAATTGCTGATCCCTGAATCTATCATGTTTATTATAATGCCATTGTAAAGAAACACCAATTTAGTGTTTCAAATATTTATTTAATCAAAAAAGGAGAGAAATGTCGAACATTCTCTCCTGATAACAAATTCAAATTATTAGTTATTCGTAACCTTTTCCTTCTAAAACCAATTCATCTTTTCCATTCACAACATTAATAAATTCTTTGCTGCTCATTGGTTGACTGAACATTGGAAAATCTTTTTCGATTGCATTGTTATGCTCTTCGATACTTAAACCTGCACAACAATCATTTAACGTCACAACATTAAATCCATTTTCATAGGCAGTTCGCATAGTAGACTCCACACAACAGTTCGTTAAAAACCCACCAATTGCAACATTTTTGATTCCTTTACTTCTCAAAATGAAATCTAAATTCGTACTGTGAAATCCACATAATCCACGTTTCCCTTCAATCACAATATCATCTTTTTCTGGAGATAATACATCAACGATTTCAACGCCCCAAGTCGATTTTTTAAATGCATTATTATCAACAATACCTTTTAAAATACCATAAGGTTTATTGGTCAATTCTTTATAATTATCAGCAAATGAAATTGGAATATGAATGATTTGTAAACCTTGTTCTCTTGCTTCTTTAACAAGTGCGACGGTATTTGCTAACATATTGGTTTCATCCATTACCGTTTTAACGCCTCCATGAAAGATTCCACCTTCCGTTGTAAAATCATTCTGAAATTCGATTAAAATAATTGCCGTTTCATTCTTGTTCATATTTTTTAGTTTAAGTGAAAATAAATTAAGAAAATAGTAAACTCCACTATTTAATATTTGCTCTAAATTACCCTACCTTTAGTGAGAATCATGTCACAATTGTGGCAATCAATAGCACATTCTTCCCGAAGCAGTCAGATTTGAATTTCAAAAACATCAGTATAAGCAAGAATTCGAGCGACAATCTTTAGGCAAATAAAAAGGAGCAAAAATGTTAACCACTTTTGCTCCTTTTTAATTATAATTAAATAATATGCGAATCAATTATCCTTCACAACTCGCACATTCTTTCTTTTGTTTGAATTTCTGTGCAGCATTCATACTGTGCTGATAATAAAGTGATTTCAATCCCATTTGCCAAGCCGTGATATGAATCTTATTGATTTCTTTCACAGGCATTTCTGGGTGAATAATCAAGTTCAATGATTGACCTTGATCAATATGATTTTGTCTATTTGCTGCTTGATATACGATATCCATTTGATCGATTTCAGGATATGTTTTAAAAACAGCCTTTTCATGATCCGTTAAAAAATCTAAATGCTGAACAGATCCATCTCTATCTCTAATATCTCTCCAAACATCTGGCGTATCCATTCCTTTTTCTTTTAACAATTCAGTTAAAAAAGGATTCTTAATCGTTGTTTTAATCTTAGCAATATCCTTCACATAAACATTAGACCAAATTGGCTCAATTCCTTGAGAAACTTGTCCTAAAATAAACGCTGAAGATGTTGTTGGTGCAACCGCATTCAAGGTAGCATTTCTTCTTCCATATCCTTTTAAAACTTCTGGCTCTCCAAATAATCCCGCTAATTGTTCAGAAGCTGAATAAGAACGCTCTTTAATTGTTTTAAAAATTTCACTGTTCAAGTTGAACGCTTCTTGACTATCAAAAGGTAATTTTTTAGATTGCAATAATGAATGCCATCCTAAAACACCAAGACCTAAAGCTCTATTTGATTTAGCAAAGTTATATGCACGCTCCATAAATAAAAACGTCTGTCTATCTTCTCTTTTATCAGAATCTCTATAAGCTTCTAGTTTTTCAAGGAATTCAGTAATAACGGCATCCAAAAAGTAAACCATTGTTTCTACAGCATCTGTATCTTTCCATTTGTCATAATGCAAAAGGTTAACGCTAGAAAGTACACAAACAAATGACCATTCATCATTTGAAGGCAGCATTATTTCCGTACATAAATTACTTGCGTATATAGGATGATCTTTCTCTTTATAAACATCAGCCGCGCCATTATTTGCATTGTCTGTGAAAAAGATATAAGGATATCCCATTTCACCTCTACGCTGCAATACTTTAGCCCAGATTACTCTGTTCTCCTCATTACCGTCAATCATATCCTGCATCCATTTATTGGTTACAGTTACACCATGCGTTAATTCTTGGATTGGGTTACCTTCAGTTCCGATATCTAAAAATTCAGAAATATCTTTGTGCTCTACAGGCAGGTATGGAGAGAATCTTCCTCTTCTCATCGACCCTTGACTGACAACATCAACCATTGATTCGAATAATTGCATCACATGCACAGAACCAGAAGCTTGACCGTTATTCTTCACTTTCGCCCCACGTGGTCTTATTTTACCGAAATAACCTGAAGTTCCACCGCCTAATTTGGACATCATTCCAACTTCTGACTGTGTATATAGGATATTCCCCATATCATCATCCACATGTGATCCAAAACAACTAATCGGTAAACCTCTATCTTTACCAAAGTTAGACCATACTGGTGAAGAAAGCGAATAAAAACCTTGAGACATATACTTAAAGAACTTATCACTAAATCCTTTAATATTCAAAATTTTCTCTGCTCTATCAGCAATTTCTTTAATTCTATTTTCAGGTGTTATTCCTTCTCCTAAATAACCTGATTCTAAAAATTTACGGCTATGTTCTGTAATCCAGCTAAAAGGTTGATCTTCTACTTTTGAAAATCTATCTCTAGATTCTTTTCTTGCATTTAATAAAACTTCGGCAGTATTTGTTACTTGGTCTAATGTAAGGGTATCGTTTGTATTATTTTTCATATATATTATTAGAAGAGGTCTTTGCTTGTTATACTTTGGGTTCTTTTACTATAATTAATTGATCTTTTGACGAAAAAATCACCGTGTTTTGTTCCTATAATTTCGTCATCAAACCATTCTGTTTTGGCCAATAATTTATCATCAGTCTCAAATATTTTGTCGATGCCAATACTTACTAATGATTTATTGAAACGGTCTTTGATGAATTCGTTAACCACATCTTTTGGTAAAAATTCAAGTTCACCTTCTTCAAAAATCCAATCAACTACAGCACTTTCAGCTTCGAATGATTTTAAACACATGGTTTTTATTTGCTGCTGAAATTCTGCATCAAACCAAGTTGGATTTTCATTTTTGACGATTTTGATAATATCAATACCAAAGTCACCGTGAATTTGTTCTTCTTTTGAAGTTGCTTCAACCACATTAGAAATTCCCTTCAACATATTTTTATGTTTATTGAAGGCCATGATAATCAAGAATTGAGAAAATAAAGACACGTGCTCTATAAACAACGAAAAGAGTAGAATTGACTCCGTGTAAGCTTTATTATCACTACTCTTAGCATTAACCAACGACTGTTCAAGATACTGAACACGTTGCATGATTACAGGTTTCTTTTTAAGCTTATTAAATTCTCCATTTAAACCAAGAATCTCTAATAGATGAGAATAAGCATCCGTATGACGCACTTCACTTTCTGCGAAAGTCGCACCTACCGAACCTATTTCAGGTTTTGGCATTCTGTGATAAATATCTCCCCAAAAACTTTTTACTGAGACCTCAATTTGAGAGATAGCAAGCATCGTATTTTTGATGGCATTTTGCTCAACACTTGTTAAATTGGTCTTAAAATCTTGAATATCACTCGTGAAATTAAACTCTGAATGTATCCAATATGAATGTCTGATTGCAGGCACATATTCGTACAATTCAGGATATTCGTAAGGTTTTAAATTGATTCGTTTCTCAAATATATTTGATTTACGTTTGTTCGCTTGCTCGTTTCTGTATAGGATATATGCTTTCGCGACATTGAACAAGTTCGCTTCCATTAGCTTTTGTTCAACTAAATCCTGAATCTCTTCCACAGTAGGAATGTAGTTCTCAATTCCTTTTGCTCTTTCAAGTAGAACAACGTATATATTTTCAGAAATAGAAGCTGCAAGTTCAAGATCTCCTTGTTTTGCTGCCTCCATCGATTTATATACCGCATTCGTAACTTTTTCAAGTTGAAATGGCTTGGTAGTAGAGTTCCTTTTTATCAGTTTTGTAATGGACATATTCTTTTTAAAATAATTCTAGGTTACAAAGGTAAACGCAAACCTCTTTTACACGACTTTCAATATTATGAGCTTATTAACAATTTGTGTTAACAAAAAAATGTTAACACCTATATCTCTTGCTATCACTACGAAAAGGATCGGTATTTATTTTTTAATAATCTTAATAGTTTGGTAATTCACCTTTTTTGTGGTATTAAAATATTAATTCTTCTATTTCAAATTTTCATGTGTTTATTATTCCTATTTTTAGTTAATATTCACACATTATTTACTCTGAATTTGGAACAAGATTATTATTTCACTAATTTTCCATTATGCATAAATTAACAGCTCTTCCTTTAATACCTGATCTACTCGTAAATGAATTAGTAGAACAACGGAGAGGCTTTAATCTCAATATGTGTGAATTAAATATTTATGAAACGCGAAAAGAGGTAATGGATTTCCCGCTTAGTTTTGATGGTTTTACAATTACATCAATGCTTAGAGGAACAAAACAGGTGCGTTTTCAAGATTTGGTATCCCGAAAATATATACCTGGGAATACGATTATTGCACCTTCCTCAGCTATGTTAAATATTGACTTCCCGAAGGCCTCCTTCGAGAATCCTACTCAATGTTCCGCCCTAACACTTGATAATAGTTTTGTAAATAATCAAATTGATGAGTTTAATGAAATTCTTGATGATGGTGCTTTTATTAAAAACTGGAAAGTGTTGGATGGCTCTATATTGCTTTATAACAATGAAGAATTAGTCAATATTCATAAGAAGATAACACGAATCGCAGCTTCCTCAGATCCATTTAAAGAATTACATGTAAAGTTATTATTGAAAGAACTTGTTTTGTGTGTTTTAAAGATGCAAAATGTAAACATCTTAAAAGAGGATGCGCAGTATAACTCGAATAATACACCATTCGCTGCAATAATTAATTTCATTCGCCAAAACATTAATAATGAAATCAATATTGATGATTTATTAAAGATTTCGTCAATGAGTAAATCATCATTCTATCGCGCATTTGTAGATGAATTGGGTATATCTCCCTACCAATTGATTATCGATGAAAGACTGAAAATTTCTAAAAAATTATTGCTCGAAGAAAATCTATCAATAAAAGAAACAGCTTATGCATCTGGATTTTCAAGCGCTAATTATTTTATTCGTCTATTTAAAAAACATGAAGGAATGACTCCGAAGCAATTTGTATCTGACAAATTAAATCAGTCGCCCCACTAATTGTCCATTAATTTGTATCATTTCATCCCTCATTTTACTAAAAATTGTTGGTTTATTTTTAAACCTCATCAAAGTCTATCCACAAAACCAATCAATTGCGTTAATTATTTAACACTAATTTGGTTTTTTGTTTATTTTCAACCTAATAATTCTCGATCCTAAAAACTTCAATAAACCCATCTTTTAAACTCATTAACAGATCTTTAAGACTGAAAAGTTGAACCTTTACTCTAGTATAGTTATTTCTACTTAGAAAATCTCAAATCACTTGTAAATCAAATCACTAAAAACAATTCGATTTAGGTTGCACATTCAAAATTTAAAAAAATCAATTTTTTAGGGGCTTGGCGCACTAAAAATTGAATACTTTTTTTCCTTTTATATTCCAAAAAATCAGCCTTCCTAATTCTACGCATAAAAACGTAAAAAATAAATGATCATGACGTATACTATTGAATACTAATCTGTTCTAAAAAATAAATTTGGAATCAGGAATTATTTAAATTAACATTGCTTCAGAATTTTTTATTAATCCAATTAAATTTTTAATTATGAAAAAGAGTTATTTATTAGTGGCAGCTGCTGCTATGTTAATCTTTGCGGCATGTCAAAAAGAGAACGTGCTTGACAGTGAAAAAAGTACGAATACCTCGTATGAACTGGACGATTATTACAAAGACAATCGAGCAAAGAGTCTTCAAACTTTTACTGTAGATGCAAGTTCAGCAATTGAATTGACAGGAGAACAAGGAACTACGATTTCCATACCTGCCAATAACTTCCGAGATGTGAACGGGAGGTTGATCACTGGAAACGTTGAAGTAAAACTGATGGAAGTTTACACCAAATTGGAGATGTTTAAAACAGATGTGACCACAATTACAGCTGATGGTAGAATGTTAATTTCAGGTGGAGAATTCTTCATTGACGTAACTTTACCTGGAAGTGACAAAGGATTAGATTTTGTGGATGGTATTCGAGTAGTTGTACCGGCAGAATCTGAAGATCCTAATATGAAATTTTGGATTGACCGAGGTGATGGTTGGGAGTTAGCTCCAGATAAAAATGCGGGTGATAGAGATGGCGTTGTTGCTGCACCAGGCGATGAAGATGGTGGTGACGGACATATGGATCCTTGGGATGAAGGATATGTTGCTGACATAGTATCAGGTGGTTGGTTTAATTTTGATTGGACACCTGAAGGAGAATTTTGTGAATTCTGTATTCGAGTACCAAGAGGTTCTGATGTAGCAACTACTGATGTATTTATTTCTGTTGATGGTCAATTAACGATGGTACATGTACCTGACGCTGCATTCAACGGTGGAGATTTATATTGTACAAGTGGTCCTGTAGGAACGGTTGTTTCAATTATCGTAATTCAAATGGATCCTGCAACTGGCGCAAACATGTATAATATTGTACAATCAGTTCCAATTGAATGTGATATGGTTATTGAAGCAGCAGATTTACATTATGGTTCTATAGATGATATGAATGATGAAATCATGCATTTACCATAAATAATTAAACAATTTAAAGGAAGAACCTACTCAGATAATCTTTGAGTGGGTTCTTTTTATTTGAAATAGATGATAACTTGAGTTCGATTGAAATAAATGCACGCAGGTTTATAATAATACCCCACCTTTTTCACCACTCCCAGGTCCAAGTCTTATCTCAGCATTTGCAGCATCAACCAATGTACTATTGTGTTCAATAAATATGACTGTATCCCCGCGATCAACTATAGCTTGAAAAACATCAATGAGCTTTAAAACATCAAAATAATGCAGACCTGTACTTGGTTCATCAAAAAGATACAACGTTTCTCCTTTTCTTTTTGCAAGCAGCGCTGTTGCTAATTTTAATCGTTGTGCTTCTCCACCAGACAAAGTATTACCCGCTTGTCCTAAAAGTAGATGACCGACTCCTACACCTTGCAGTACCTTTAAATTATCAACAATAATACCGGTTTGAAAGAATGTTATTCCTTCATTTACAGTCATTGCTAGAACATCACCAATCGATCGTCCATTCAACATACAAGCCAAAATGGTATCATTATAACGCATTCCTTTGCAAGCATCACACTTCAACCAAATATCACTCATGAAGTCCATACTTGTTTTAATTTTTCCATGACCGTTACAGGTAGCGCACTTTCCGTTTTTACTTTGATAAGAAAAATCAGCTCTCTTCAACCCTATCTCTTGTGCTTGAACTGTTTTTGAAAATAAAGTTTTTAATTGTTCGATAATCCCCGTGTAGGTTACTGGCGAACTTAATCTAGTTTCGGCTAGCGCTTCTTGATCAATGAGTAAAACAGCTTCAAATTGATCCAAACCATTGATTGAAACACAACCAACGGGACGTTTCTTTTGCCATGATCGGTATAAAACATCTTTCATTAAAGTCGACTTACCGCTACCCGACACACCTGTAATGGCAGTAATTTGATGGGTATAAAAAACTACATCAATATCTTTTAGATTATTCGCATCAGCGCCCATTACATTGAAGGCTGTCCCTTGTTTATTTTGAGTTTTTTCTAATTTTTCATCTTGCTCGTTTAACAGCTTATAGGTGACGGATGTCTTCATTTTATCAACCTCTTCAACCTGCCCTTGGTAAATAACTTCTCCCCCTTCGTTACCAGCTCCTGGTCCCATCTCTATTAAATAATCTGCCATTCGAATAAAAGTAGGATCATGTTCAACAACAACTACCGTATTTCCATTGGCTACAATACCTTTTAATGCAGCTGATAAAACCTTAACTTGACCTATATCTAGCCCGATTGTTGGTTCATCTAATACATAAGTGACGCCGAAAAGATGTGTTGACAATTGACCAGCCAATGTAACTCTTTGTCTTTCTCCGCCTGATAATGTTCGCACCGCTCTATCTAAATTTAAATAACCTAAACCGAGATCACGCATTGTCTTTAACGATTTTATTATACCTGGTAAAACAACTTTACTCAAGGCAGCGATAACCTCATCTCCATTATTATTTACATCTTCAAGCAATTCTAAACAAGTGCTAATATCTAATTGAGACAATTCGTGAATATGCTTACCCAAGAACTTTATTTTTAATAATGCTGGTTTTAGTCGACTTCCATGGCAAGTCGGACAGGCTACTTCGTGTAATAATTCAGCTATTGCTTTGGTGTTTTTATTGTGTAATGTTCTTTGGTATTCGTCATCGATATAATTACAAAAGCCGAGCCATTTCACTTTCAACGCCTGGGTTCCTATTCTAGTTTTTGTTGTATATTCCCAAGTAACATCGTAAATATTTTCACCAGTACCATACAAGATAACTTGCTGCATTTCTGGATCTAAGTCCTTCCATGGGCGTTCAATATTCCAGCCTTTCTGTTTTGCCACCTCTTTTAATGTTGCCATGAATTGTCCATTCATATCTGCATAATAACCAATTATTTTATTCTTAGAAATAGCACCTTCAAAGACTGACTTCTCTGGTGAGACGATTAGTTCTTCAGGATCGCATTTAAGCTGAAAACCGAGACCTTCACAAACAGGACAAGCCCCCAAATGGTGATTAAACGAAAAATGTTGGGCTGTAAATACCTCTCCTTCGTGTTGTGCTATTCTCGAATACAATAATCTAAAAGCTTCGAAAGTCCCCGACAATGTTCCCACTGTTGAACGTTTTGATGTTGCTCCTCCTTTTCTATTGATCCCTATTGCTGGTCCTAATCCAGAAAATGATGCGATTTTGGCTTCGCTATTTTCTTGTAAAAAGCTTCTATTATAAGTCGACAAGGATTCTGTAAATCTTGCATTTGTTTCGGCAAATAAGGTATCATACACCAATGAAGATTTTCCACTGCCTGAGATTCCTGTGACTACAGTCAATTGATTTTTAGGAATTCGAACATCAATATTCTTCAATCCATGTGTGGTAACACCATTCAATATAATTTCATTGTGGATATGCGAATTGGCATCTTTCTCTACTTTTTTAATGGTTTTACTTGTTTGATTTTCTAATGGTATCCCTTGATAAAGAATCGTTCCTCCATTTTTACCACTTTCTGGACCCAATTCGATATGCCAATCACTACAACCTAGAATCACCTCGTCTTGTTCGATACAAACAATGGTATTCCCTTTTTGTTTAATCCTATCAAACAGTTGAAGTAAAGAGGAGATATCATCGTGGTGGAGACCTATACTCGGCTCAATAACTACGTACAAGGTATCACCTGTATCCTTTTTCTGTAATTGATTCGCAATTTTAATTCGTTGAGCTTCCCCTCCAGATAATGTTGTTGAGGATTGGCCGAGTGTTAAATATCCAAGTCCAATTTCTTGTAATATTTTAAGTCCTGCTAAAATTTTCTTCTGATCTGCAAAAAAAGTAACCGCTTCATTCACTGATAATTTATAGCATGCTGCAATGGACAGGCCATTGTATTTTACCTTAAGGGTGTCTTTATTAAAACGATCTCCATTACAGGTTCCGCATACCAAATCTATATTCCCCAAAAAGTGCATTCCAATTTGCGTTTTACCTGCACCTTGACAGTTTTCGCATCGTCCTCCTTTATTATTGAATGAAAAGCGAGACTTGGTAAATCCTTTTGATTTTGAATCAGGTAGACCGGCAAACAAGTCACGGATATAGTCTGAAATACCTAAATAAGTCGCAGGATTGCTTCGTGGTGTTTTTCCAATAGGCGAATGATCAATAAAAATGAGTTTATTGATTGCATCAATATTTTCTGCGCTACTTAGCTTTGCTGGCATCTCATTACTTATTCCCAAATGGTTTTCTATAACTTTCAATAAGGTTCCTTTAACCAGACTCGATTTGCCAACACCGGATTTGCCACTTACGATATTAAGTTTTCCAAGCTGGAAGTCTACATCAATATTTTTTAGATTTCTTTCGTGGCATCCATTCAAACGAATCGCTTTATTTGGGTAATGCTCGATTTCTTTCGATTTAACCTCTTTTTGATGTAATGCCCGATAGGTTGGACTGATCTCTCTTAATTCTTCAGCTTTTGAAAACGCAAGCAGCGAACCATTAAAAATAAGTTCCCCACCATTTACTCCTGCTTTTGGACCAATTTCAATGATATGATCAGCTGTATTTATGGTATCAAGATCATGTTCAACAACAATCACTGTATTCCCTTTTTTTACCAATTCTTTAAAATGATAAATCAATCGTTTATTTTCTTCTGGATGCAAACCAATTGAAGGTTCGTCAAAAACATACAAGACATCACTTAAAGGAACTAAGATTTGATTGGCTACACGAATTCTTTGAATTTCACTTGCGCGTAGTGATTTTGCTCCTCTATTTAAAGTCAAATGCCCCAATCCTAAATCCTCCAACAATTCGACTTGCGCTAATATTTTATTTACAATTTCTTGTGCAACTGTACTCCATTCATTCGACTGAATCCATGTTCTTAATTCATTTAACTCCATGGTTGTAACCGCGGCGATTGATTGACCATGAACAATGACACTTAAAGCGTCTGTATTCAACCTAGTTCCTTCGCATGACTTACATGTAATCGCATGCACATATTTTAGAATGTTTGGATTTCTATCCCTGAGAAGAATGTCAGACATGATCGGAATCATTCCTTTATAAAAACCTTCCTCACGGGGTTTAGCTTTTATCCCTGTCCACTTCAATCTCGATTCGAGACTATGTTTGCCAAAGGGAACTTTTATTTTCTCACTGCCATATAAAACTATCGCTTGTTGTTCGGCAGTTAAATCATTCCATGGAATGTCTACGTTAAAACCTTCAGCTTCACAAACTTCATTTAACACATCAATTGTTACTTGCGAGTACATGATATATCCATTCGGTAAAGTTGGCGCCAATGCACCGTCACGAATCGATTTTTCAGGTGCATGAACAAGTCTATTAATATCTATTTGTTCGGCCTTACCTATCCCATTACATTGTTTACATTTCCCGACTTCAGAATTGAATGAAAATAATGCACGTGATAGTGCAATATCATTCGTCGTTGTTCCTGTTCTTGCAAATAATAATCGCAAAAAATCATAGATATCGGTCATCGTTCCAACGGTAGATCGCGCATGTGCTCCGGAAGTTTGTTGACCGATAGCAATAACGGGAGAAAGTCCTTCAATTTCATCAACATCCGGTCGGTTTAACTTCCCCATAAACTGTCGTGCAAAAGAAGGAAGTGTTTCAAAATATCTCCGTTGCCCCTCTTTAGCGATAATTTCAAAAACTAGACTCGATTTACCAGAACCTGAGATCCCTGTAACCACAATCATTTTATTGTGCGGAATACGTAATGAAATATTCTTCAGATTATTAGTTCTGGCTCCTTTTATAACGATTTCTGGAGGTGTTTTTGAGGTCATGTCGTGAAATTAGTGAAATATGTTTTGACGGACTAAGTGTTCGTTTAAATTTTATTACGTGAAGCCTTTCACACCTCTAATATTAATCCCAATATGAGCATCTTATCCAAGATAATTATTATTTTTATATTCATAATCCAACTTATGTCTATTCAATTTCAATCGAGCTCCCCATGAAAGTTTTTCTATTTTTCGCGTGCTTTTGCACATGCGTTTTCACTTATAGTCAAAATCAAAACTTATCGCGCGGGTTCGTATTTGATGGGGAACCTTATTTATCGATTAATCCGAACAATACACAGCATTTAATTGTGGGTTGGATGAGTTGGATTGATTTTACGGATCAATTTAAAATTAAGTTAAAAGCCAGCTTTGATGGTGGTTTAACGTGGAGTGAAGCCTCTACTGTTGTGCATGTTGAAGAAGGTTATACTTCAGCCGATCCTTCCATTAGTTTTAATGCAGCTGGAGATGTTTTTGTTTGTTTTATTGACTTTACAGGAACAGAACCACCGGTTACTGGAGGAGTTTATGTGAGTAAATCGACTGATGGAGGTTTGAGTTGGGGATTGCCATCCGAAGTAATAACCACGAGTTATGACGGTTCTAAATGGCCAATAGATCGTCCTTGGATTGAAATAGATAAATCAGGCGGAATATATGATGGAACGATATATATATCTTCTATGAATTTGAACAGGGACAATCCTCCTTTTCGTCCTTATTTATCGGTCTCTAATGATGGAGGCAGTACTTTTACAACAACCTATCTTGACACTGAAGATTGGTATGCCGGTAGTATCAACCCTTTACCACTTTGTTCGCCTACATTAAATAGCAATGGTGATTTTTATGGTTCTTACCCTTCATATGTCATTACGCAAAGTCCTTATGCGCAAGTATTTTTAGCTAAATCAACCACTGCTGGAGCAGATTTCAGTCATCAGAAAATTATTACACATACGGATCCTACAAATCTTTCAGATTATCCTTCCGCTAAAAAGGCGAGTCTTTTACGCTCTGATCCTTCAGACCCCATGCACCTTGCTTTCCTTTACCTTAGTGCCACTAGTGGTGACTTAGATATATACTTAACAGAGAGCTATGATGAAGGAGAAAACTGGACAGCTGCAGTAAGGATAAATGACGACCCTTTAGGGAATGATAAAATGCAAGACTTATTATGGGCTGATTTTGATGAGGATGGTGATTTAATCGTTAGTTGGAGAGATAGACGTAATGGTAGAAGTGGGACTTATGAAACATCTTCAGAAATATGGGCTGCTTTTAGAGATAAAGACGCTTTAGCATTTTCTCCTAATTTTCAAATCACGAATACCTCTGTGGTATATGACACGATTCTAGCAAGTGCTGGAAATGACTTTATGTGCATCAAAATTCAAAATGACACCATTAATGCAACCTGGGGAGATACAAGAGATGGAAGATTAAATATTTGGTTCCAAAGTATGCGGACAGATGGCACTGTTTTATCCGTTCAAAAAATTGCTTCGGATCAAATTCCAAAAATTGTAGTTTATCCCAATCCTACCAACAGCATCATAAATATAGGTTGTGAACAACTCAATAAAATCCATATTTTCGATACCAAAGGCACTTTGATTTTAGTAAAAGAGAATACCAAAGGCACAAAGATCATGCAAGTCGACCTCTCCTCCTATCCGGCAGGAAATTATATCATTGAAGCAGAAACATCGAACGAAATATTTACAGAAAAGATCGTCAAGTATTAATAGACATGGCCTTCCAGCACATTTTTGGATTACCTTCTCTTCTCCTGCACTTTTGCCAAGAATTCTGGCGTGACAATATCTACACCTTCCTCTATTGCAGCCTCGTTAATTTTGGTAAGAATCATTTTTAAAAAAACACGTGGCACTTTCGCCAACTGTTTATAAGAATCAGGATGCCATTTTATATTGGTTTCCATCCGCTCGACTTGGTATTTTACAGCATCTGTATCTACGCCTTTAGCTTTAGGAATGGGTTCTGAATAAGGATGAGAATGTTTACTGAACCAAAATTGTTTGCTGTCTCTGAAACCAAAATCAACTGGCAACGTTGGAAAACCTTCTCCTTTTTTCAGGTAATCCGCATATCTTTCTTGCATTATTATTTTATCAATTCGCAATAAAAAGTGCGATTCGATCTCAGGTCCATCATATTTAAAAACATCAGATTCCTCAAGTGTACATTCAAAAATTTGTACAGATTCTTTGATTATTTCAGGATATTCTAATTCATCTAACTCCCCTTCCTTTTCTCTTGTTGAAGGAATTAAAGTAAAGATGCTTTCTGCTAATTTATCTTCGGTTGATTCGCCTGGATAACCTAATTCTACCGCATTTTTTAAATACGTTTTATCATAAGGAATAAAATTTAGCGCTATTTTTTTCCGTTCTCTGATGTTTTCTGCAGTATTAGAAGTACTTCTGCTGATTAACATCATATAATGGTTTTTAGAAATTCCGAATGGAAAACATAAGGAATAGGAACCAATATTTGTCAATCCATTCTCAGATTTTGTCGTACACAGCACAACTGGCATTGGGTAAAAGGAAGATGTCTGGTAGAAGTTATCCAATACTTTAACATTCACAAAATCTGTTTTATCATTCTCAAACCACCACATATTATTTATTTTTCAACGTTAGCACTTCGTTTAGCCATAATTTTATTGTTGTGACATCCTCATCAACCTTATTTAGTTCGGATGCTCCAGTAATTCCATCTACCCCTTCAATAGCATTTCCACCTGAAGCAGATGTAGAAACAACAAACATCTTATTCGCGTCATAATTTTCAGCAATGAACTTTTCGGCTTGCTCTTGAGGTTCAAATATTTCCCAAGTATGCAATAGCACAAAAGCATCCCATTCATCCGGATTAATCCCTTCCACAGTCGTTACATCAATAACTTTAAAATATACGGCTTCAAATAATTCATCTGCTAGCAAACCAGAAACCACCTTGCCTTTATATTCACTCCCTTGACTGACAATCAAAACTTTTGTATTGTTCTCAATATTCCCTTGCTCAAACGTTTCAATGATTTCCATTGAATAAGTCGCTTTGAACCAGACCAAGAAAAGGAAGAACAAAACTAGTACTGAAATAATACCTACAATTATTTTTTTTTTCATTTCCTTATTTTGAATTAAAGGTAATCAGGAGCAAGACTAAATAAGCTGATTAAAGTCAGCTTTGATAGCTACATCAATCAACTTCAAAAAATTAGCACCGATAAAATAATGAATTATGCCTTCAACGAAATAACAGAATAAGCTCTTTTTAGAAATAAAAGCACGACTCCTTTCAAGATTATAAACGATAATCACAATTAAGGTATTAAATTGCAACAATATTGCTAATCCATAATAAATTCGAACCTTCATGTCTTTAAAAAAACAAGTCAATCCTTCAGCATCGCAACAAAAAAAAACTTTTGATAAACCAGTAAAAAAACAAAGCGATTCACCGAAGGAAAAAACAAGACTTCATCCTCGAAATAAAAACCGAGAACAATATAATTTGGGGGCATTAACTAAATCGAACCCTGAATTGAAAAAATTCATCAAGCCGAACAAATATGGAGCAGAATCAATTGATTTTTCAGATCCTCGAGCAGTCAAATTATTAAATACAGCCATTTTAAATCATTATTACGGCATTAAATATTGGGAATTCCCTGATGAGAATTTATGTCCTCCTATTCCGGGTAGAGCAGACTATATCCATCATGTAGCCGATTTACTAGGAGAAAACAATGCGAAGCGAATTCCTATTGGCGATAAAATCACTTGCCTGGATATTGGCATTGGTGCAAGTAGTATCTATCCAATCATTGGTATTTCAGCATATGACTGGAATTTTACAGGAACAGATATTGATCCAAAATCAATTTCATCAGCACAACAAATTGTCAATAAAAACCCTTCATTAAAAGGCAAAGTAAACTGTCGACTTCAAAAAAATCCGAAAGCTATTTTTCAAGGTTTGATTGCTAAAGCAGATAAATTCGAATTGGTAATTTGCAATCCTCCCTTTCATAGTTCACTGGAGGAGGCGCAAAAAGGAACAAGGCGAAAAGTAAAGAATTTATCAGGTAAAAATGTTAAAACACCAGCATTGAATTTCGGTGGAAATAACAATGAACTTGTTTGTGAAGGAGGAGAATATAAATTCATTCACAATATGATCAGTGAGAGTAAACAATATGCTAAAAACTGCTATTGGTTTTCTACATTAGTATCAAAAGAATCTAACCTTAAAGGGCTTTATAAATTATTAGAAAAAGTTGCACCCAAACAAATTAAAACCATTCCATTGGGTACAGGTAATAAAACAAGCAGAATTCTAGCTTGGACATTCCTCACAAAAGAAGAGCAAAAAGAATGGAGCAAAACCAATTGGAAAACATTTTTGTAGTATTATAAATGGAAAATCTCAAGCAATATATCGCGTCACGCATCAGTTTAACCCAGGCAGAAACGGACATCATTGAACGCTTTTTTAAACCAGAGTTAATTAAAGCGAAAACCAGTTTTTTGGAGGCAGGAAAAACCGCAAAGTATATTTATTTTTTAAGCAGCGGGATCGTTAAGGGATATCAAATTATCAATGGAAAAATAATTGTCGAACATTTGGTAGACGAACAGAACTTCTTTGCTTCTATAGAGAGTTTTATGAATGAAATTCCTGCTCAGGATTATTTTGAAACGATTACAGATTGTGAATTATTAAAAATCACCAAGTCCGATTTAGATGCTTTAAGGAATTACTCAGGTAAATGGAATGCCGTAATTGAAGGAATATTAAACGAACATTTAAATTGTAAAATGGAAAGAGTTCGTGATTTTCAGACACTAACAGCTAAAGAACGATATTTAAAATTCACCAATGAAACACCCAATTTGGCTTTGAATGTTTCAATAGAGAATATTGCTTCTTATTTGGGAATGGAACCACAATCACTCAGTCGCATTCGGAAAGAAATCATTTTCTAACAAATGTTATTTTTCGTCGGATAGAAAAACTTGAAATTTGCCCAAACAAAATTCAAGTATGCAAGAAGAAATATCATTGGTGACTGGAGCGAATGGCCACCTCGGGAATAATTTAGTTAGGTTATTACTTTCTAAAAATCATAAAGTAAGAGCATCTGTCAGAAACATTAAAAATCAAGCACCTTTTGAAGGCCTCGATTGTGAAGTAGTACACGCAGATATTACATCATTAGCGTCACTCAGAAAAGCTTTTAAAAACGTAACACATTTATACGCTGTTGGAGCGAATTTCAATATGTGGGCAAAAAACCCAAAAGAAGAAATTTATGACAATAATGTACAAGGAACTCAAAATGTATTTGATATTGCCTGTGAATGCGGAATCAAAAACATTGTTTTTGTCAGTTCAGTTGCCTCATTAGACTTTACGAAACTACCTGCCCGAGTTGAGAATGGATATAATCAAGACAGAAGGAATTGGTACTATAACTCGAAGAACGATTCAGACAAACTCGCATTAAAATTAGGTGAGAAATATGGCATTAGAACAGTAATCGTTTTACCTTCAGCAATGATCGGCAGTGAGGCGTTTAAATTAAGTTATTCAAACAAGTTAGTAAAGCAAATAATTGACGGAGAAATTCCAGTGGATACCAATATTACACTCAATTGGATAGATGTAAAAGATGTTGCTTTGGGTGCATACAATGCCATGCTAAAAGGGAAAGATGCAGAACGATATATTCTTGCCAATCCAGAACATACCTCAATGCAAGAAAGTGTTAAAATCGCCGCAGCAGAATTTCCAGCGTTAAAATTGAAAACACCAAGTAAAGTCCCTAAATTTGTACTCTATATTGCAGCAGGACTAATGGAATTCGTTAGTAAAATCACAGGAAAAGAACCGCTATTACAAAGACAATATGTTGATATGTTTTATGGATTAAAACAAGATTATGACATTTCGAAATCAAGAATTGATCTTGATTTTAATCCAACTTCGTCAAAACTAGCGCTAATTGCTGCGATGCATTATTTGAAAACTGACTGGAAACAAAACTAAAACACAAAAAATGAAACAATTATTATTATTCGCCATATTCATTTTAAGTCTTACTGCAAATGCTCAAAGTATAATTGGAAAATGGGTCACTTATGACGATGAAACCAATGAGAAAAAGGGGCTGGTTGAGATCTACCAAAAGAATCAGAAATATTACGCCAAAATAATTAAAACCTATCAAGGAGAAAAAGGTGCTGTATGTGAAGCTTGTGAAGGAGATAAAAAAAACCAACCAATTATTGGACTAGTTGTGATTGAAGGACTGGTCAAAGATGGAGCTGAATACAACGACGGAACAGTCCTTGATCCAGAGTCTGGTGACGTTTATAGTTGTTATTTGGAGCTTGTAAATAAAAATAAATTGAAGGTAAGAGGCTATCTCGGATTTTCACTTTTTGGTAGAACACAATATTGGCGAAGAGCTGCTTAGGCTATTTTGTCGAAAAACAGGTGTTTAAACACTTCACTTTAGTTAATTTAATACAAAAACGTACGCAATGGTTGTTATTAGAATACTATTTGTAATGCTGGGCTCTTTTTTTAATGTTCAAGCTGGATTAATTGTGGCAGATAAAACAACTGTTATAATTAATCCTTCTCAGCAAACCGTTGAGATCATCCAAGAAAATTTATTCGGTTTTGTTCAAACAAAAGAAGAAAAAATATTGATTCAAGAGCGTTGGGATAAATTGTATTATTGGAAAGAAAAAGGTACGACCTGGGTTGAACTATTAGACAATTTTCCGAATAAAGACCTGTATTTTCAGGAATCAGATCATTCTATTCAAGCAACCATAAAATTAAAATACAAAGACGAGAAAGATCTGGAAGTATTAGGGATCTGGTACAATGATGAACTTAAAAAATTCTCCATCAATAATAAGACGGATGATAATATCGTTGCACCTAAGGGGACGATTAAAGACCAGTACATTTATTTTGAAGCCGACAGCACATTTAGTTTCTCACTTACTCCTTTTATCAATCTACCAAAAGATTATCAAAAACATAAAATTCCATTAGAAGAAATTCTTGAGAATTAAGTTTTCAGACTTAGATTTAATTCAACCAAACACTTCCTCACTTTCATCAATAATTTAGCTGTTGTTAGTTTGAATAAAGCGCGATATTGCGAAAGAAAACCGTTAACTTTAGTCTTATTTAATAAGCTAAAATGACACATATATATCATATACATGGAATGACCTGTAACGGTTGTGCAAATCATGTAAAAAATACACTTTTAACGGTTGAAGGCGTTTCAACAGTTACCATCGATTTAGAAAAAGCAGCAGCGACAATTGAAATGGAATCACATATTCCAATAGAAAAATTGCAAGCAGCCCTAAAAAATGATGGAGGAAGATACAGCATCCATACTTCTGCTGATCATCAGCCTGCTGAACTTCAAAAAAAAGAAATACCAAAAGGTAAAGGAACAGGTAGTTTTTATTGTCCGATGCATTGTGAGGGAGAAAAAACCTATGACAAAATGGGTGATTGTCCTGTTTGCGGAATGGATTTGGTTGAAGAACAAAATCTATTAAGTACAACTGCTGAACAATGGACCTGTCCTATGCACCCAGAAGTTGTGAAGGACGCAGCTGGTGCTTGCCCAATTTGCGGAATGGACTTAGTCCCCTTACAACCGGATATTTCTGCTGAAGAAAAAACTTATAATAAACTCTTAAGCAAATTCAAATTGGCGGTACTTTTCACTTTGCCCATTTTCTTGATTGCAATGAGTGAAATGATACCCAATAATCCATTGTATGATATAATGGAACAAAAATATTGGAATTGGATTCAATTTGGGCTCTCTATTCCTGTTGTATTTTACGCAACTTGGATGTTTTTCGTCCGTGCTTATAAGAGTATTAAAACATGGAATCTCAATATGTTTACCCTTATTGGTATAGGATCGGGAGTGGCTTGGTTATTCAGTGTTTTCGGGATGTTCTTTCCTGATTTTTTTCCAGCCCAATTTAAAACAGCCTCCGGTGCAGTTCATGTTTATTTTGAAGCGGCAACAGTAATTCTAACACTCGTTTTATTAGGGCAACTGTTAGAAGCACGCGCACATAGCAAAACCAATTCGGCAGTTAAAGAACTATTGAAATTAGCTCCAAATAAAGCTGTTAAAATAGTAGATGGAGAAGAAATTGAAGTCAGTATTGATAAGATTGAATTGAATGATATTCTAAAAGTCAAACCAGGAGAAAAAATTCCAGTAGACGGAGAAATAACTGAAGGCGACACCAGTATTGATGAATCAATGATTACGGGAGAACCAATTCCAGTGAGTAAATCAGTTGGAGATTCAGTGAGTAGTGGAACGATCAATGGGAATCAGGCCTTTTTATTTCAAGCTAAAAAAGTTGGCAGTGACACCTTATTATCTCAAATCATTCAAATGGTGAATGATGCCAGTCGCAGTCGTGCTCCAATTCAGAATTTAGCAGATAAAATATCGGGTTACTTTGTTCCTGTTGTTGTCATTATTTCGGCCATCACATTTGCTGTTTGGGCAATATGGGGTCCCGATCCAGTATATGTTTTTGCTTTTGTCAATGCAATTGCAGTATTGATTATCGCTTGCCCATGTGCTTTAGGGTTGGCAACACCAATGTCTGTTATGGTAGGCGTTGGAAAAGGTGCTCAGAATGGTATTCTAATTAAAAATGCGGAAGCACTTGAGAAAATGGACAAAGTCGACACGCTGATAGTTGATAAAACGGGAACAATAACTGAAGGTAAACCAACTGTAGAAAAAATCGGCTCATTTATTACTCATTTTAGGGAAAGTAAAGTACTTGCTTATATCGTTGCTTTAAATAACAATAGCGAACATCCTTTAGCGGCTGCAACTGTGAAATATGGTAAAGAACAAAATATAAATTCGGCTGTAAAAGAACTAAAAGTTTCAGATTTTATTGCTGTCAATGGCAAAGGAGTTGAAGCAATAATTAATGGAGAAAAAGTCGCTTTAGGGAATCCTAAAATGATGGCAGAGGCAAATGCTACCATTACCGATCAGATAAAGAATGAAGCCCTAGTATTTCAAAAACAAGGCAAAACAGTTTCTTATTTATCAGTTGGAACAGCTGTTGTGGGTTATGTGGTACTTAGCGACAAAATAAAAGCGACCAGTGCTAAAGCGATTAAAGAATTACAAACGATTGGAATTGCAGTCATCATGTTAACAGGCGACAACCATGACACAGCACAAGCTGTAGCTGCAGCATTGAACCTAGCAGATTTTAAAGCGAATATGTTACCGGCGGACAAACTTAAAGAAGTTGAAAAACTACAAGCCAATGGTAAAGTAGTTGCGATGGCTGGAGATGGTATTAATGATGCGCCTGCATTAGCCAAAAGTGATGTTGGAATTGCGATGGGAACAGGAACTGATGTTGCCATTGAAAGTGCTACAATTACATTGGTGAAGGGGGATTTACACGGCATAGTAAAAGCTAAAAAATTAAGTAATGAAGTGATGAAAAACATCAAACAGAACCTATTTTTCGCACTATTCTACAATACCTTAGGTGTTCCTATTGCAGCGGGTGTTTTGTTCCCGCTATTTGGAATTCTCCTCTCCCCTATGATTGCAGCATTGGCGATGAGTTTTAGTTCGGTATCCGTTATTGTGAGTGCCTTAAGATTGAGAAAACTCTCACTTTAAAGCTAAACCGATGACGTTTTTCTTTTCCAAAAAAATGTATATTTGATGTCTTAATAGTATCTAAAAGCGCTTAAAAATGCTAAAAAAAATCATTAGTTATGTTTACCCTTTAACTAAAAAAGTACAGTCGCAATTCAGTGGGAAGTTAGAATTAACAGTGATGAATGGCCGAAAAGTATTGGATACTTTAAACACCAATTATTCTTATGGTTCGTTACAACGAGTTTTAAAATATTCAATCGACCAATTGGATTTAAAGGAAACTAAAAATGTATTGATACTTGGCTTGGGTGGAGGATCAGTTGTTGAAACATTGCGAAAGGACAATCATTTTAATGGAAAAATAACAGCTGTTGAAATTGATCAGGTTATAATTGACATTGCTGATAAAGAATTCAATATTAAATCTAATAATAATACCGATATTATTTGTGCGGATGCTATGGATTTTGTGAATAACGACAAAGAAAAGTATGACCTCATTATTGTCGATTTATTCATTGACAATAAGGTTCCTAATAAGTTTCTTAAAGTCGAATTCTGGAAAAGTGTTTTAGATTTATTAGACGATGACGGTGACGTTATCTTTAATACCTTATGTCATCCGAAAACAGATTTAACCTTATTAAAAGAAAAGTTAAACCGCAGAGAGATCAATTTTGAAATTCACCGTTATGTTGAAAAAACGAATAAAGTTTTGATCGCGCACTATCATCACGTGGCCTAATTCTATATTTTAATTCGACTTAAGAAATGATTCCTATTCACATAATTGTAAATTTGCCTGTGCATACATGAAGGCACACTGCTTTTAAAAAGCCAAATTATCAGTTTATCGACATATTCTGAACAATTTGAAATACTGAATTTAAGTTTTAGCCTATGTTTAGACATCAAGGTAAAAGCAGAACATTAAAACACAATTTACGCATCGCTATTGTACTTTCATTTGTAGCGGGTATTGTAAATGTGACTGGATTTTTGGCTTTTAAACAATTGACCACTAATGTAACCGGTCATTTCGCGCTATTCATAAACGATTTTGCTGACTTAAAATTTTGGCGGGGCACAATTTATTTCCTTTATATTTTTTCATTTCTTTTTGGATCTTTCTTGTCTAGTTTTCTCATTGAAAAATACCGGGAGAATAAACAACTCAATATTTTTGTTTTACCAACTATTATGGTCTGTTTGGTATTAACATCGATTGGTGTGGTGAGCAATTTTACAGCATTCAATTTTCCAGACATCATTATATGTTTACTTCTTTTTGCGATGGGATTACAAAACTCATTCGTTACAAAAATTTCTAATGCTGTTGTTCGAACAACTCATTTAACAGGATTATTTACAGATTTAGGGATTGATATTTCCCAATTATTTTTTAAAAAATCATATCCTCATCAGGAAAAGATAAAAGCAAATATCAAGTTAAGACTATATATTATTTCATTCTTCTTTGCTGGTGGCCTTATCGGTGGATTTTTATATTCGAAACTCAATTTGAAATTAAATACCTTAATTATTGGCGCTGCCATTCTAATTGCAAGTTTATTCTATGATGATTTAAGATATAAATTAATCAAAACAAGACGAAAACTACACCAACGGAAAGTTTCCAAATAAAACTATCGTCACGTATAATCTGAATCAAAACATTAATTATTTGAAACATATTCTTTATATTTCTAAAAAAATAAAAACATGAAAAGAATTCTACTTTGTTGCTTTGCAATTGTTTTAACCTCAAATATTGGACGCAGTCAAACTGAGGTAACTTTTTACACCTCTATGGGTGATTTTGTGGTTGAAACCTACGATACATTACAACCTATAACTGCTGGTAATTTTATTGATTTAGTCAATACTAAATATTATGATGAAATTATTTTTCACCGCGTAGTTGAAGATTTTGTAGTACAAGGTGGTGATCCATTAGGAACTGGATTTGGAGGACCGGGCTATTCAATTCCGGATGAATTTGATCCCGAGACAAGTAATACGCAAAGAACTGTTGCTATGGCAAATTCAGGACCCGATACTGGTGGTAGTCAATTTTTCTTTAACCTTGTAAACAATTCGTTTTTAGATGATGATCATCCAGTTTTTGGTGAAGTTATTTCTGGTTGGGAGATTGTACAAGACATCGGAATGGTGCCAACGGTTGATAATAAGCCCGTAACAGATGTGGTAATGGATAGTGTAAGAGTTACTTTTACGGGACCCTACGTTGGCATTGCTGACAATGGCATGTCTGAGCTTAGTTTAAGCATTTTCCCGAATCCTACGAAAGAAAAAATAACAATTGATTTGGGTGAAGATTTTACAATTGATGGTAATTATTCAGTCAAAATTACAAATGTTCTGGGTGAAACTATTTATAATGGACTAATGACTCAAAACCAATCAATCATTGATGTTTCAAGTATATGTCCAGCTGGAATTTACTTTGTGAATGTTACGACTGATGAATTGAGTTCGTCAGCGACAAGAGCAATTGTAGTTGAGTAGTAAATTGAATCATTAAAAAAATAATATCAACAGAATGAAATACTTGACTTCTCTTTTTCTAATGTTTTTCGTTATCACTGGATTTTCGCAAGAAGAAACCTGGGTTAAAACAGAAGCAGAGATCACAGAAATAACGCAAAGCAGAGGTAAAAGAATTCGAGAAAGAGCTGTTGTTAAATTCGAACTTGAAGATGGAACTGAACAGTTCGGTAGTGCCGAACTGTTCAGAATTCCTTTTATTGGCAGTATGTATGATATTGGTGATAACATCACAATCAATTATAATGCGAACAATCCAGCGATTGTAGAAACAGTACTTGGAAAGTTTATATCTAGTTATGGTATGTACATTCTAATTCTCTTAGGAATTATCTTCTCGATAAAACCATTGTTAAAATTGAGGAAAGGCAAATCAAAAACATAGTTTTTTATGTCCTTCCCTGTAAAACAACTTTAAAACACGAATCATTCATTGTTAATAGTTATTTTCGTCCCAATTCTAACCTTACCTATGAAAAATTTTATTCTTTTATCAATCTTTTTGTTTAGCACTCCCCTTTTTTCACAAGACACATTAATTTCTTATTTAGATTGGTATAAAGAAGTTTGTGATCAAGATACTGCTGATTTTAAACGGAAATGTTATAAAGCAGACACAATTTGGTTATGCCAAGTGTATTTTAAGTCTGGAGAATTAAATGCAACAGGTGCATTTCTTAATGATTCACTTACCATTAAAACAGGCGAATGGATTTCCTATCATAAATCTGGAAATCTAGAAGATAAATCGATCTATATAGACGGTAAACTGGAGGGTCTTTCAAGATCATGGTATGATAATAAAGTCTTAAAATTTGAAGGTTCATTTGTAGCTGATTCTGCACATGGCGATTGGCATTGGTATTTAGAAAACGGAAAAAAATGTGCTTATGAAAATTATAATAATGGAGACGAATTAGGTATTGTTTTCTGGGATAAAAAAGGTCGAATCCAAGATAATCCACAAATTGAACTAGAACCAGAGTACCCGGGAGGTGAACAGGAGTTCTACCGATTTTTAAGTAAAAAATTGAAATATCCTTACGATGCCTATGAAGAAAAAATTGAAGGTATCGTTAGGGTTTCATTTGTCGTTAATTCCGACGGTAATATTGAACTCATAAAAATCGTCGAATCAGTCGATCCAAGATTGGATGCCGCAGCAATGAAAGCCGTTAAAAAAATGCCAAACTGGCAACCTGGCAAACAACACAATATTCCAGTGAGAGTGCGGTACACAATTCCTATTAATTTTAAATTAAAATAATTCCATCAACAAACTTAAATAGTATAACATTCCGCTGTTAGGGATACCATAATAAGGTGGCAGTTTTTAATTCTTCTGTCATTCGGTCAATTCCTTTTAAGGTGCTGTGAATTGATTAAGTTTGTATACGTGAAATACAGCTGATTTTAATTGATTAAAGAATAAGAAAAAATGGAACACTTCAAAAAAATATTAAACGTTTCACAGATTAGATCAGCAGATCAATATTCGATTCAAAACAAATGGCAAACATCCATTGCATTAATGGAAAATGCGGCAATTGCACTTGTAAAAGCATTAGAAAAACGTGATATAGCAGCAAAAAACATCGTTATTATTTGTGGTACTGGAAATAACGGAGGTGATGGTTTTGCTGTTTGCCGATTACTTAGAAATAGAGGGATTGCCGCCAAAGCAATTCTTGTACAATTCAGCGACAAGCTTTCAAAAGATTGCGAAATAAATAAAAACAAACTAAAGGATGTAATCGTGATTGATTCAACTTCACAGCTTCCTGATTTATCCCATTACGACGTAATTATTGACGCTATTTTCGGATCTGGCCTGAATAAGCCAATTCGAGGTTTAGCAGCAACAATCATTGAAACCATCAATAATTCGGGTAAGACAATATATTCAATCGACGTACCATCAGGAGTTTTATGTGATGAGATATCGACAGGTGAACACATCATAAAATCTAGTCATGTTACCAGTTTTCAACGACCAAAAAGATCATTTTTCTTCCCTGAAAACGCGCCATATATTAAGACTTGGGAAGTCGTTGATATCGGATTAATTGAATCATTTATTCAATCACAAAATTCCACAGCATACATACTAGACCAACACATTCTCACTTATGTACAATCACGACCACGACAATCCCATAAAGGAACCTATGGTCACGCATTATTGATGGCTGGAGCCTATGGTAAAATGGGAGCTGCTGTTTTATCAGCCAAAGCATGCTTGCGAAGTGGTGTTGGATTGTTGACCACATTCAATCCAAAATGTGGGTATAATATTATGCAAATTTCTGTTCCAGAATCCATGTGTATAACTGATGAAAACGAAGCGTATTTATCTAGTTTACCGGAAATTGAAAATTATAGTGCTGTCGGAATTGGCCCAGGCATTGGTCAAGAAGAATCGACACAAAAACTGTTTAAAAAACTTCTTAAAAAAAGTAAACAGCCCATAGTCATTGATGCGGATGCGATCAATATTATGGCTACCAATAACGACCTTATTCCACTTCTACCCCATAATACAATTCTAACACCCCACATCAAAGAGTTTGATCGTCTTGTTGGGAATTCAATTGATAGCATTGAGCGCCATAAAAAACAGCAAGAATTTTCTATTAAAAATAAGTGTATCGTCGTCCTAAAAGATGCGAATACTTGTATTTCTTCTCCAACAGGCGACCTTTATTATAATACTTCAGGAAATCAAGGAATGGCGACTGGTGGCAGCGGAGATGTTTTAACGGGAATCATTACGGGACTTTTGGCACAACATTACGCACCGCTCCATGCGGCTTTAATTGGTGTGTACTTCCATGGAAAGGCGGGGGATTCAGCCGTAAAAACAAAAGGATACAATGCACTGATTGCCTCTGATATTATTGCTCATCTTAAGATTGAAAATCTAGAAGATAGGATTTGATATTAAAGATTCAGAAAATAAATTTCTTTCGTGGTGTTGATTTTATTCAAGTTTCCCCACCAACCTATTCCTCGTCAGACACGTGATTATAAGCAGTAGTTTGAACGATACTAAACCCTTGTATTAATTTAAAATTGTTGATTTAAACATCAAAGCAATAAATATGGGAAAAGTCATACTAGCCATTCTTTTTGTGCTCATCATCATCGCATCAGCTTACGTATTTTACGCCATTCTAACAAAGTTCATCGCTCCAGGTGATGAGGATTAATGTTATCGCAAAATATATAAAATTCGATTGACACAATAAAAACAGATTTAGTCAATAAAGATTAAGCGACCGAATCTTTTTAAAATTATTGATTAATTTTAAAAAAACCTAACTTGATTAAATCGGCAAAATGAATGAATTTTCACTTTTTAAAACGTTCAGCGATATAGATGCTGCTAATGACTTGATCCAACTCTTAGAAGAAAGAAAAATCAAGTTTAGCATCATAAATGATGCATTTGAAGTCGATATAACTTTTACTGGAAATAAACAGTCAAATATTCAGATTCTAATACAACAAGATGATTTCAACAAAGTTCAAGGATATTTAGAAGCTGAGGCTGAAAACGAAATCATAGAAGTAGATCAATCCCATTATCTCTATAAATTTACAAACTCAGAACTTTTTGAGATCTTAGAAAAGAAGGATGAATGGAGCATGTATGATTATGTTTTAGCAAAAAAACTGTTAATAGATCGTGGTGTCAATGTAGATTCTGCAGTTCTAGAAAAATTAAATATTAAACGTGACAGTGAACTTTCGGCACCTGAAAAAGGTCCTAGTTTTACTGTTCTTGCTGGGTATTTTTTCGGAATTGCTGGAGGTCTACTTGGTATTTTAATCGGATGGAGCTTATGGAAATCAAAAAAAACACTGTCAAATGGTGAAAAGGTTTATGTCTATGTGGAAGAGCAAAGGGCGAATGGAAAAATTATTTTTTACATGAGCTTTTTCGTTTTGATTACTTTCCTAACCTTCCGTTTCGGTCATTAAATAGAACTAACACGATGGATATTCTGGAAAAATTCACCCAAAAAAACATATATATATTAAGGCGGATAGGTATTGTTCTTGCACCAGCTTATCTTGATCTTTTCACCGTCGGTAAAAAAACGAATAAAGTAAATTCCATTGCCTACAATGAAATCCAAGAAATTGAAATACGTAAAGGCCATAGTAAAGATTACGGAAGTGTAAAGTGGTATGAATTTAAATTTAGCATTTTTTATTTTGGCCCGCAACCAAATGCTTCTCAATGTTATAATTTGGTTATACATCTAAAAATTGGTAAAAAAGTAGTCGCCGAGATTATTGATTTCGATTTGATTATAACAACCAAACTCATTGCAAAACTAAATGAGTCGATTAAATTGTATGCCGATAAAACAAAATAGTCGTTCAAATAAGTGTTCTCATTCATGCATGAGCATTGGATAATAAATCTTCTTCAGCGACCATTTCTCTTAAGTTATAGACGAATTAAGCGTGATTGAACAGTGTAGAATCGTACAGTTATGGTTTTCGGCTTAATTATAAGCCCGATACATTTGTTTCGAATAACAAAGATTCATTTATGCAAGTTAAAATTATCGGAACAGGCAGTTTTATTCCAACTGTCGTTAAAAAAAATGAAAGTTTTGAAGAACATCTATTCCTTAATGATGACGGCACTCCTATTCCTTCTTCCAATATTGAAATTATTGAAAAATTTAAAGCAATAACTGGAATTTCTGAACGCCGTTATGCTGAATCGAATCGAACAGCTTCCGATTTAGGCGTATTAACAGCTGAATTAGCGATTAAAGATGCGGGTATTGATCAAGAAACCATTGATTATATCATTGTAGCACATAATTTTGGAGATGTCAAAATCAATACCTTACAATCGGATATCTTGCCATGTTTGGCAGCTCGAATTAAACAAAAAATAGGAATAAAAAACCCAAAAACAGTTGCATACGATCTATTGTTTGGTTGTCCCGGCTGGATCGAAGGAATGATTCAAGGGAATGCATTTATCAAAGCTGGAATAGCTAAAACTTGTTTGGTTATTGGTGCTGAAACTTTATCGAGAGTCGTGGACAAACACGATAGAGATTCGATGATATTCTCAGATGGCGCTGGAGCAGCAATCATCCAATCAACCAACAATTCAGGTGGAATTTTAGCACACGAATCAGCCAGTTATACTTTTGATGAAGCCTTTTATCTTTATTATGGAAGCTCAAGTAATCAATCCATTTCATCGGATACAAAGTTCATTAAAATGGATGGTCGTAAAATTTACGAATTTGCATTGAAACATGTGCCTAGTGCAATGAAGGCCTGTTTGGATAAAAGTGGATATGGAATAGAAGACGTAAATAAAATCTTAATTCATCAAGCCAATGAAAAAATGGATGAAGCAATCGTTAAACGATTTTATAAATTATATGGAGTTGCAATGCCATTAGGAATTATGCCGATGAGTATTGCAAAACTTGGCAATAGTTCTGTTGCGACTGTTCCTACCCTCCTCGATTTAATTCGAGCTGGCAAAATAAAAGATCATGAGATTAATGAAGGTGATATTGTCCTTTTTGCAAGTGTGGGTGCCGGCATGCATATCAATGCCATTGTATATCAGTTTTAATTCGTAAATTTAAAATTCATCAACCTAAACGATCATAATTTGAATGCATAAACGCTTCCTCTTTTTATTTATTTTAAATGCTTTTATGGGTTTATCCCAGACGGATGACAAAATATTCTACGAAGAGCGTGTTGAATGTTATTTTGACAATACAACGACAGATTCCTTAATTATTTATAATGGAATTGACGGTGACTTCATTACAAAATTAAAAATCAAACCAGGGCATGAAAGACTGCGATGGTATAAAATTGCAATTGCTGAGGTAAAGGATGGCTGGGTTAAAATAGAAAATATCAGAAGAGTCCCAGGACCTGATGACACAATCAATATTTCACTAAATGCAATCAAGGATAAATGGATTAAAATAGACCATCTCAAAATCAATATCGCTGATATGTCCCTTCCAGACTCCTTAGGTGTTCCCTTTTATTCGGAACCCAACGTAAATTCCAAATTGATTTGTAAATCTGGAAAATTTTTAAGTTTAAACTTATTAGCCACTTCCGGACTTTGGGCCAAGGTTTCATTCATGCATAATGGCACCAACTATATTGCCTGGATTCAAAGAAAATACCAATGTGCCTATCCTTGGACCACGTGTCCCTATAATCCATAGAAATAAAAGTATTTGCCCACCGTTTAATAAATTACGTGGCCGAACAGAATTATACTGGAATAATATTTTAATTTTGAAATATGCATGCAACTAAATCTTTTATATCAATAGCCTTAACTTGCCTAATATTTAGTTGTAAAAAGGATGCTGCTGAAATAGAAAAAGCTCCTTTACAAGACATCAATTTTGGATTCGAAACAGTTTTAGAAGATTGGGTTGCTTATGGCGGTGGTGGTGAGAGAAATGATCCTGATGATGTCATGATTAGCACGGATACAAAAATAGAAGGTGAACAGTCATGTAAATTTACAATCTCACCAGAGAGCATTGTTGCTGGCGGCAATCGGGCAGAATTAACATTCGACCAAAAAGCTATTGAAGGAGATGATACTTGGTATGAATACAGTTTTTATATCCCTGTAGATTATGAAGATGTAGATTTAAGAGATGCTGAAGATCGCGTCAATTGGCAAGTCCTCGGTCAATGGCACCACCAACCTGTATTTGATGATGGTGAGGATTGGATTGATTACACAGGAAAGAATGCCTCCCCTCCTATTGGAATTTATTATAATCATTTCGACACGACAGATATTCATTACAAAAATATATTAAGTGATCCTGAGGCGACCAGTGTTTATGGATTCAATCCTGACTGGCATGATGTTTCAACTATAAGCATTGTATATGGCGGTAAATCAATTGCGATCCGTGAAATCACAAAAGGAGAATGGCATCGTTTAAAATTCAATATTCTTTGGGCTGAAAACAATAGCGGAACCATTCAGGTATGGTTAGACGGAACGGCATTAACCGATGGTAAAGTTTCTGGTAAGAATATGCTCAATAGCTCATCTCATTATTTTAAATTTGGTATCTATCGCAATCCCACTATTCCATATGTGAATCATCTTTATTATGATGATGTTAAGATTTGGCATGAGTAAGATTTAACTACGCCAATACAACCATTTGATCTTGGCAAACATCATTATATAAAAGTTTTATGATGAAGCATCTCTTACCACTACTCATTTTTTATTCAATGACCTTGACAGGTTGTTATAAATCTAAAATCGCTGACGATACTCCAAAATGTATGGAGAAAGTGATTAAACAATTGAACAAAAGAGAGGGTTGTGCAATTGCTGGTGAGAGTGGTGTCTTAGAATATCTATTTCAAAATGAAACTGTTTATGTTGTTTATGGGGACGATTGTTTTATGGAAGGAAAACAAACCATATACGACCAAGAATGTAATATTATTGGGCAAATATTGACCCAATATGGAGGTGACCCGCTCGTACGAGGTGAAGGCTTTTCAAATGCAATTTTTGTGAGGGAAGTTTGGGAAAAATAGACTTCAATAATATTTTAGTTCACTTCAGCATTTAAAATAAAAGGATTCATTTTAAAGCTTACGTTTTAGACATCCCAAAGGGGCTAAATAGAATTATTGCTACCGTTCTAATCCTTTCGAACGGTAGCTTAAGTTTAAAGTGGTTTTAAAATCACTATACCATCTAAAAGTCCTATTCCTCCGCAATAATCAACAGCACTACTATATTTATATTCTTCTGGCTTACTGACAAAACCAGCTTTTACGGGGTTATTGTGGGTATAATTAATCTTTTGTAAAATAAACCAATTACTCCAACCTTCTTTTGGCCTATTGTCATTTTGCCAGAATTTATGATGCTTAACCGTGGCAATTTTGTTGGCAGCATCTTTGAATCTTGATAAAAAAAAATCTTTTCGCTCTTCTTCTGGGTTTTCTTGAATAGCTTTTACTAAAGCATTACTAGTATAACGTTTAAAATCACCTAATAAGTATCCAGCATCTTGTTTTCCAACACTTTTAAAAACTAAATGCATATGATTAGGCATTATACACCAAGCATATATTTCCATACCTTTTTCCCTATGACAGAAACGCAAACAATCCAATAAAATATTGATGTATTGATCTTTGACAAAAACATCGAGCCAATCAACGACAGAAAAACTTACAAAATAAATTCCTTCTGGATTACGAAACTTATAACCACCGATCATGATTGTAAGATAATATATTTTTTATTAGAATTTTAGTTCGCTCCAGCACTTAAAATGAAAGGATTCATTTTAAAGCTACGTTTTAGACATCTCAAAAGGGCTAAATAGAATTATTGCTACCGTTCGAATCCTTTCGAACGGTTGATTAAGTTTAAAGTGGTTTTAAAAAATAAGTTTATTTTTGATGAACCTAATTGTTCACTGAAATGAAAATTATTCCCTATTTTATTTTATTCCTTCTATTTTTCCCAACGAGTTGTAAGAGTGCAAAAAATGGTGAAAAATTTTTAACACCTGAAGATTTATCTGAATATCTAGCTGAAGCTATTCTAAAAAATGATTTCGAGCAGTTCACAGTCGGAACAATGAATTTAGAAGATTTGGAATATACCATTGAGAATAATTTCTACGGTGACAAAGAATTAACAGCAACCATCAACGAGAATAAGATGTTGCGCTTGGATTTCTTTCAAAAAGAAAATAAGACTTCATTCGAAAGGGTAAGAACTGAAGCCCAAGGTTACACTTTCAAGAATGTAGCATACGAAATAACTGAAGACGAGAACGGGGTAAACTTTATTCGAAATCTCAAAATGAATCTAACAAAAGCGGACAAGCATATTTCCTTAATCTTTGAGAGCTTATTAAAGGTTCAGCGGGGTTGGATTACTATAGGTGAATTTTGGGTTGAAAATAACGAAGATGATTTTGAACAAGCGTGCCGCATCTGTTTAATTGAAGAAGGTGTTTTGGACTACAAAAAAGAAATAACCAATGCATTCGCAACCAAAATGCCACAAAAACTTATTGATTCATTAAAAAAAGGTAGAGAGGATTTAGAAAATAAATATGATGCTGAAATCGCATCCTTTCAAGAAAATAGGAGATTAAAATCTACTTTTTTCGCAAAGGATTCCGCGAGAAGTTGGTGCATGAATAGTTTTAGTTTTGGTGCTGATTTAGAAGCATCCGTTAGAGATTCAATACTTGTTTTTTTATATGAAGAAATTCTTCAATGTAAATCGGGCTTTTATATAAACGAACGTCAGGAAATATTAGATCGCCAACCAAAATATAACGATCAGGGTCAACTTTACATTTGGGATTCTACAAGCCGTTCTAAAAAAATAATTTCGGATTGGGAAGAATGGAAGAAGGAAGAGTTAATAAAATTTGATAATTGGTCTTTACTTATCGATCAATACTTGGTAGCTCTTCACAATAAAAAGTATAAGGAATTTGAGGAAATTGAAAAAATTGCTCTTGACTATCATTTAAGTTCGCTGCAAAAAAACTAATTTCATATTGATGATAAAAAATTTAAAATTCTTCGTTAAACGGATGAATTCACTATCAGTTTGTAGGTTTTAATAATATTTTAGTTCACTTCAGCATTTAAAATGAAAGGATTCATTTTAAAGCTTACGTTTTACACATCCCAAAAGGGCTAAATAGAATTACTGCTACCGTTCTAATCCTTTCGAACGGTAGTTTAAGTTTAAAGTGGTTTTAAAATCACTATACCTTCTAAAAGTCCTTTACTTCCGCAATAAATTAGAACGTTGCCCAAATTGATGATGTTTGACTGAGGTGTATTTAATAGCAGCCATCAATAAGTCCGAGAAAAAAGTAGTTTCAATTGTAAGAAATGCATTTAAAGTTCAAAAATCTGTTTAAATAATCGTTTCTTATCGTTTATCGTTTCTTCTAGACTGATCATACTTTCTGTTCTAACGACCCCTGAAACATCATTAATCTTGTAAATCACATTTTTTGCGTGCGATGTGTCTCTGCATCTTATTTTACATAAGGCCCCAAATTGACCGGAGGTAATATTAGCAACCGTTACTTCCGGAATCTTCGTGAGATTCGTCATTATCTTGTCCGAATCACTAGATCTTCCTATAATTATTCCAACGTAAGCAGTAAATGAATAGCCCATCACTTCGTAATTAACTACGAGGGAAGCGCCTTGAATAAGACCTCTTTTTTCAAGCTTCTTAACCCTAACATGCACCGTTCCAGCTGAAACGCCTATATTCTTCGCTATTTCCGTATAAGGCATCCGCGCATCTGCAATTAAAAAATCTAGAATTTGTAAATCAACTTTATCAATATTTCTAATCATACCTCAATATTAGCATCAATTTTACATTATTCATAACAAAACAGTTTAAAAATTATCAATTCGTTAAATATTCAATCATTTATATGAATTTACTTTAATAAACGAGCGCTAAAAACTAATTTTAAGCATTAATTAATAATTATTTAAACCATAATTAGAATATGTCTGAAGTTATTGCTGCCGATATTGCCTGGATGCTAACTGCCACATGTCTCGTTTTTTTCATGACCCCTGGACTATCGTTTTTTTACGGTGGAATGGTTAGTAAAAAAAATATTATAAGTACAATGCTACAATCTTTTGTGGCATTAGGAGTAGTAAGCATCTGGTGGGTATTAATTGGTTTCAGCTTATGTTTTGGCGAAAGTAACGGGGGAATTATTGGAAATCCTTTGACCTATTTTGCATTCGACAATGTAGGCGTCGCACCCAACGCATTATTATCGCCCAACATACCATTCGTATTATTCGCCATGTTCCAATTGAAATTCGCCGTTATAACGCCCGCGTTGATCACTGGAAGTTTTGCTGAACGTATTAATTTTAAGGGTTACTTATTTTTCATTCTACTTTTCTCCACTTTTATATATGCTCCTCTTTGCCATATGACATGGCATCCTGAGGGGCTTTTAAAATTAGCAGGTGTATTAGATTATGCGGGCGGTACAGTTGTACATATGTCTGCAGGAGTGACAGCATTGACAGGCGCACTGGTTTTAGGTAAGCGGATTAACAAATCACATCAACCAGTCAACATACCATTCGTTCTATTAGGTACGGGGATGTTGTGGTTTGGCTGGTTCGGCTTCAATGCTGGCTCTTCATTTAGTGCAAATGGTGAAGCTGCGATGAGTTTCGCAACAACTAATTGCGCGAGTGCAGCTGCCATGGTTACCTGGATATTAATCGATTTAATAAGAGGTAAAAAAATATCTGCGATAGGTACATGTATTGGTGCAGTTGTGGGATTAGTGGCCATTACACCTGCTGCTGGATTTGTAACAATTGGCCAAAGTCTCCTTATTGGAACACTAGGCGCCTGCCTGAGTTATATCGCAATTGAGATCAAAAACAAAACAAAATTAGACGATACTTTGGATGTATTTCCATCACATGGTGTTGCTGGAATGTTCGGCATGATTGCTACTGCCATTTTTGCAAAAGATGTAGGACTTGTTAATGGTGAAACATCGACATTTATAGTACATATTATCGCACTTGTTGCTGTTTTCGCCTATGTCTTTATGATTTCGATGATACTTTATAAAGTAAGTAATAAACTCATACCGATGCGGGTAAACAAAGATTTAGAATCAGATGGTTTAGACCAAAGTCAACATAATGAACAGTATTAACCAAAAAATATAATATGAATAATATCAAAAATGATCTCGGAGAATTCATTAGTACAGTACACAATCCTGAATGCGTAGTTGAAGTATATTTGGATAGGGACAAAGATGAAATCAATGAATTAAAGTGCCTCAATCAAAATCGGTATAAAGTTTACAATTACAGCATTACCGAGTATGCCGAACATATTAGAAGATACAATTTAGTAATTCCTTCTTTAAGTTAATCAAGAATCAATTCCATTTGTCTGAACAATACCAAAGCATCAGACATTTAACTCAAAACCGCTAAAAAAATCCTACAAATATATTTTGTGGGATTTTTTTGGTTTACGCTTAACCACAATCGAACCTAAATTCTACCCTAAAGCTTTCAAACTCTCGACTCTATTTCTTACCAAGAATTCATCAATAGATTCGAAATGTTCGATGACACGCTTGTCTTTAAATTCGAAGACTTTTTGTGACAATCCTTTTAAGAAATCACGATCGTGAGAAACCAAAATTAACGTCCCCTCAAAAGCCAATAAAGCTTCTTTTAAAACCTCTTTCGATTTGATATCAAGGTGATTCGTAGGTTCATCGAGAATTAAAACATTCACCGGTTCGAGCAATAATTTCACCATCGCCAAACGGGTGCGCTCTCCACCTGATAAAAAGCCAACCTTTTTATCAATATTCTCACCGCTGAACATAAAACGACCAAGAATACTTTTAATTTGCGTTCGAATGTCACCTTCAGCGACCATGTCTACAGTTTGGAAAACCGTTAGTTCAGGATCCATTAACGCCGCTTGATTCTGTGCAAAATATCCAACCTTCGCATTGTGTCCTAATTCACATTTCCCTTCGAAATCAATCTCACCCATAATGGCCTTAATCATGGTCGACTTCCCTTCCCCATTTCTTCCAACAAATGAAACCTTTTCACCTCTAGAAATAGACATATTGGCGCCTTTAAAAACAATATGGTCATCATACGACTTGGTCAAATCTAAAGCTGTTACAGGATAATCACCCGAACGTGGTGCCGGAGGGAAAGTCAATCGTATTGAAGAAGTATCCATTTCATCAATCTCAATAATGGTCATCTTTTCCAACATACGTTCTCTCGAATTCACTTGGTTGGTTTTAGAATAAGTACCTTTAAATCGATCAATAAAATCCTGTATATCCTTGATTACTTTTTGCTGCTCGTTGTATTGTTTTATTTGCTGCTCACGTCTTTCTTCACGTAAAGTTAAATAGTGCGAATAATTGGCTTTATAATCATAAATCTTGCCCATTGTTACCTCAATCGTTCGATTGGTAATGGTGTCAATAAATGCTTTGTCATGCGAAATCACCAATACAGCTTTTGCTTTATTGATTAAGAAATCCTCCAACCAAACAACAGATTCTATATCCAAGTGATTAGTCGGCTCATCCAAAAGAATCAAATCAGGTTTTTTCAATAGAATTTTTGCCAATTCGATTCTCATTCTCCAACCTCCAGAAAACTCACTGGTCAACTTGGTAAAATCTTCTCTTTTGAATCCTAACCCTTTTAAAGCTAACTCTACCTCAGCATCAAAATTCACCTCCTCAATCGCATAGAATTTCTCACCCAATTCAGTCACCTTTTCAATGATCTTCATATAAGCTTCAGACTCATAATCAGTTCTTGTTTCCAATTCCTTATTCAAGGCATCCATTTCCTTTTGCATATCAAAAATATGTCCAAAAGCTTTTGACGCCTCCTCAAATACGGTCGAATCATCATCCGTTAATAAATGCTGTGGTAAATATGCAATTACCGTGTCTTCGGGCGAACGAACGGCACCTCGAGTAGGCTTGGTTTCACCTGCAATAATTTTCATCATTGTCGACTTACCCGCACCATTCTTACCCATTAAGGCAATTTTATCTGTCGGATTAATTACAAAAGAAACCTCACTAAACAAAGTTGAACCATTAAATTCAACTGCCAAATTATCAACGGAAATCATAAATCTAAATTAAAAAATGTACCCGATAGGCACTTATAGAAATGCAAAGCTATAAAATCTTTAGGAATTATGATTGATAAAATGAGCTGTAACAATCACTGAATTAGTCACAGTTTAAAGTTTATATAATAAAAAGCCACAATAATCCGTTAACGTTGATTCATGCAACATTTCAACCCTACTATTTTACTTGTCCTTTGCGCTTTTACATCCGCCTCTCTTAATGCACAAGAAATTGAATTCGATTATGATTTAAAATATTATCAGAGATTGAATAAAGAAGCAGCTGAGCAAGGCCTCAAAACGGTCACTTTAATATCTACAATTGACAAAAAGCAAAAGAAACAAATCATATATAAAGCAACATACAATGAGCAAGGAAATATAACAGCATTAATCGACCATAATTTTGATAAACTTAAAGACTATCAAACGGTTGAGTTTAGCTATGATTCGCTGTTAAGAATTGATGCGTATACAGTCCAGTATTCTTCTAGAAAAAAACAGCATGAGATATTTAAATTCAATTATGATTTAAATGATCGTGTGAGAATGATGGAAACCCAATTTTATCATAAAAATGAATATGCTTATAGCCGCAAATATTATAAAGGTGAGATCAGCGGAACAAATGTAACATGGACAAGTACGGATAAAGATACGATATATACTTTCCGTAATAAAAACGACTCAATTATTGGCAAATCGAATCGAATTAGTGATCAATTTACTGACAATCGACTTTATAACGATCTCGGCTGTCTTCTTGGTATTCAATCAAGTTTCGAAACCCGTAGGATTGAAATTAGAGATTCGAATTGCCGCCTTTTAGGTTATCAAGATGAAAAATTACACACAGGCGTTTGGGTTCCGATTCGAAAACAACAATTGATCTATGCGGAGGATGTTATTGTAGGTAGACATGAATATGAAAGTAATTATTATAAAAAAAAAGAGCCCGAAGAAGTTGAATTATTGTTGATTTGGAAGATGTATTTTGAATATGACCATAATGGATTAATTCAGCGGCTTATTGAAACTGATCACAAAGGAAATACTTTTATTAATGCCTGTTACCATTATGAATATTACGAATAAGTTTACGCAAAGATTAGATTCAAAAGAAATATATTGAATAAAAGTAAGTAAATCAACTTACCAATGGCATTAATCAAGTGAAATTAATTTATCTTATTTTTACAAGCGAATTATTCAGATCAATATACTATTTAAAAATATGCATCTCATATTAGAAAATCAAAAGCCTCAAGAGGCCTAACTAAAACATGCCTTTAATTAAATCAATACTATTAGTAATTATTTGGCTTTATTGGTGTCTATTTTTACTTCCCTTTTTTATGCCAGTAATATTATTCGATTGGTTCACTTTAATTGACACTAACTTTTTCAAAATATTTAATTTGATCTTCACGATCTCATCAATATGGTTTCTCGTTTCAATTGTTCACCAAAATAAGCGTATTTCGAAAGCAGATAAAAAAGGTTGGTATTTCTATCTCATCTGTTTACCAATCATTTCAATCTTGATATTCCTATATAAATATGGGACCAAAAGGAGTGTTTAGTTTGTTAATAAATACCTCAACAACCTATTATTTCTCAACCTTCACGTTAAAACTCGGTGCCTTATAATCTTTATCTAAATAATCAGCAGGAATGGTTGTTGCATTTCCATCTCTACCGGCACGATAATGTGGTGACAGGATTTCGATTCCATTTTCAAAACATACATCTTGAATATTTTGATGTAAATCTGAATAAATACGCGCTTGCATATTCGGTACTTTTGTATAACCATTGATCTCATACGACACATAGAAATCATCTAAACTAGTTTGTAAAACGAATGGTTCTGGCGTATCCAAAATAAGTTCTGTTCTTTTAGCAGCCTCTAGTAGCGTTTCATGCATCTTTTTCCATGGCACATCATAACCAATTGTTACAGTTGAATGGATAATAAGACCCTTAGCTGGTGCATCACTGCTATAATTAATGGTATGACTACTCATCACATTTGAGTTTGGAATAGAGATAATCTCATTTTTAGTTGTTCGAACTCTTGTAACCAATAAAGACTTTTCTACAACATCACCAAATACCTCACCAATTTTAACCCGATCACCAATCGTAAATAATCGCATATAAGTCAGTACGACTCCGGCTACAATATTCGACAGCGAACCTGCAGAACCGAATGTCAAAAGGAATCCAAGCAATACAGATACACCTTGAAAAACCGGTGAATCACTTCCAGGTAAATATGGGAAAATCACCACAATCATAAAGGCAAATAGCAATACACGAATAATTTGATAAGTTGGATTCGCCCAATCAGGATAGAATCCTGCAAGCACCAGATTTCCATTTTCAACTTCTGACTTTAAAAATGAGATTCCTTTAATGACATATCTAAATATGAAGATGATGACAATGATGGTGATTAAGTTGGGTAAATAATTAAAAAAGCCCATCCCAATATTCTTGATAGGATTGAGGATATAGCCGAATAATGTCTCAGCAAAATCTCTTGTCCAAGGGAAGATGCCGAATAAAATTGGAATCGCGATATACAATAAAACGATATAAAAGAGCCATTTTACAATCTTATTAACGAATAAAACGGCATTCACCTCCCTTTTCGCATCAAAAAACGTATAATTCTTAATTTTAATTCCTTTTAATTTTTTGCCTTCCTCTGCCTCAATTTTCTTGGTAGTCCAATTAAATAAACGCCCCGTCCAGAATAATGCAGCAATCAATACGATTAGTACGATAGCGACTAATCCTACTCTTTTTAGAATTGTCATCGTACTGGTCTCGGCATGATATTGATCAATGGCTGCACGAATAATCACAGCATACTCTTCAGCCAATAATTTTAACGGTTTATTGTTCCAAATACCATCATTCTCTGAGACAGAAACGATAATTTGTTCTTTGTACATCACATCAAAAGCACCTTCCACCTCAACGACAGTTAAGCTGTCCTTATCACTTATTTGATCAGCCAAAATATTAATTCTACTTCCAATAGCAATTGCACGATCCTTAGGTGAAAAACTCCCTAATTTCGAATAAATCATGAATAAAGTATCATTAAAAAAGCCGATCACGGGAAAACCGTTCAAGGTCAGACGCATCGCATCAATTTGCATTTTTTTATCCGATAATCTTTTTTCCTTTTCTGTATTTAAAGCTTCTAATTCTTGCAATAATTCTTCCTTCTTAATATTGTCAGTTGTTTGCAAAGAACTCAGTTGCTGCTCCAATTCCATTCGTTTAAGAGAATCCTGAACATATTGAAACTCAATAGCAGCCAATTTTTTATTGAATTCAATTAATTGTACATCGTTCAACGAATCTTTGACATTCGATAAACTATCCAATTCATTAGTATCAGCAGTTAAGTCTTGATTAAAACCAACGAAACTAGTCAGTACAGCGATTATTAATAAGGTAATATTCTTCATTTATTCTAAATTAATTATTAGTTGGATTGATGCCATCCAACAAATCTCCATGATACACCTACACTTACAAAATAACGCATATTATCGTCATTCAATGCCAATCCTCCAAGGACATCCAATTGTAAATCATTGGTAACCAAATACGATATTCCTGCATCCCAAAAAGTATTGTAAAACGATTGTCCAAAATCGCCATAATTCTCTATAAACACACCAACCTTATCCGTCATTGAGTAGGATAAGTTGGCAACATATATGCCTATAGGTTGTGCGTTAAAACCATTATAATCAATACCTAAATTGAGTGTAAGCGCCAATTTTTCAGCTAATTTTTGATTGGCAATCGCCATAATTCTAGGTGCAATAAAACTGACATTATAATCGGGAGACAGTATTGGTAATTTCATTGTCACCTGAATGCCTACAGCGGGCAAATAATTATTCGCTTCAATAATATTAATTCGTGTGCCAATAGTCGCCTGACTCAATCCACTGCGCTCACTTGAAATGAATGGTGTCTCATATTGTTCGTACTGATAAGCCCAGCCCGTATTAATTTCAATTTTTTCTGTCAATCCAAATCTTAAAACTGTATTTGGATTGAAACTATTTTGAGAAAAGTTGAACACATCATTTTGCAAACCTCCATAATCGATTCCTGTTTGCATTTGAAAAACTTTTGCACCAACGGCATATGAACCTATCGCTTGACCTGGTCTTCCACTTCTAATTGTTTCTGCTAATTGCGCAAAGCTATTCGCACTGCAGAATAATAGGATGAGGACAAAACTATTTTTCATCTTTTTGTTCACCTGAATAAGTTGTTATCTCAAGGGAGCTAGTTGCAATCATCAAAAGATCGTCATTTTTATTGATTTCTTCGAGTAATCGTGTATAAAGAATGTCTTTTGTTGATCTTCTCTTTGTATAATCAACAATAAAACGAATGGTGAAAGTGATCCAATTTTCATCAAAACGCATCGTGATCATAGGTTCGACTTGTGCATTTTCAATTTTATATTTACCGTGCATTTCTTGCCATACTTGACTAGATTTCTCGGCAAATTCCCCACAAACCTCATTGGTGATATTCTTGAACAATTCTTTCGCCAATTTAAAATCACTATTCGTTCGTAAAGGCACTTCTATTTCATCCCATAAAAAAGGATAATCAGCCGAGTAATTTTGAATCGGTTCTTTAAAGACGAAACTATTCGACAAAGTTGTTATTCGACCATTATACAAATCACCATTCACCCAATCACCTATTTCCATAATGGTAGTTTTAAGGACTTGAATATCGATAATATCTCCCTTTAAGTCTCCTATTTTAACCCTTTGACCAACTTTTACTTGTTTGGTCACCATAATACTTAACCAACCTGCAAAACTTGTAATGACTTCGGACAATGCGAAAGCAATTCCAGCACTTGCTAGACCAACAGTCACGCCTATATTTCCCAGTTTATCACTGAATACAAAGAGAATTATAATCAGGATAAAAACATAAGCGAAAATATTAGACACCTTTTTCGTACGATAAGTAAAATTTGGATCTTCTACATGTTTCGCAATTGCCTTTTTCACGAAGAATAGAACAACATATACCAATAATATTGCGACTAGCATAATTGCCATCCTATTCACAGTTTCATCACTGAGCCAAGTACTCAAAAAGGTCTTTATTTTATTCATTTTCTATCTAATTTTTTACTAAAAAATACAGTGATAATTTGAGAATCTCAATGCGCTTAAGACCATACAAGCAACAGTCTACCCTACATTAAAACGACTTCTTTAACCGCTCTAATAAAGTTAAACATACGACAAGGATTTAAAAGTGCAATCAAAATTCGAATTTTATTTTTATTAACGTTCGAAAACCACGTTAATTAGTCAAATAACAGAAAATATGTAGCGTTTATAATTTGAAAAAGTCTACAATAATCTTCGATACCCCCCTCAAATTCAATCAAAAAACTTCACCTATAGCAGCCGTATATTCTTTTTGGCCTATTACCGTCAAATACGGAAAAATAGCTTGAGATAAAATCACACCGTATGTCGAAATAGACTTTTTAGTGATTTTAGAATTGAGAATTTCTGCATCAGAGATCCAAAAATCACCTAATATTTGAATGCGTTTATACAAGTTTTTATACTCATCAGGTAAAATTTCTTCTCGCATTAAACCATGTTTCACTAATGATTCAAAAAGGACTGAAAATTGTGTTTCCCTTTGTTTGGACAATTCCATATAATGTCCTTTAATCTTCTCATTCTCTCGCATAATTTGAGCAAAATCAAGTAGAAAAAATCGATACTCATAAAAATTTGTCATGAGTGTTTTTGAAATATTTGCCAATAATTCAAAAGGATTCTGGAGCTGTGTATTGTTCGCCATGCTCTTGTCAATATTCCCAACCAATTGAAAATATAAAGCTTCAATAATATCTTCTCTTTTTTTAAAGTGATAATTCAAATTCCCTTGACTGATTTCCATCTTCTGTGCAATTGTACGAAGTGTCACTTTAGCCAATCCAAGGGAATTAAATAATGATAAGGACGTATCTAAAATTATCTCTTTGGTCTTTTTCATATTTCAAAGATACTCATTTTAGTAACATTGACCTAATTCATAAATAAATTAGTAACTTTGACCTAAATATTAAAAATACACCATATGAAGATTGGCAACATCACTAGTAAATTCGCAAGTTGGGCGCTCCTTTTAGTAGGAATAGGACATACAATGGCCGTATTAACCAGCCCAATTACCGAACAGCAAAGCAACTACATTCAACAAATGAAAGGATTTCCCATAGAGATGTTCGGAAGTAATATTGACATCTATTCGTTCTACCAAGGCTTTAGTTTAATGATGGGACTCTTACTTTTTGGATATGGACTTATCAACCTCATGATTTTAAGTATGCCGCAAGTAATAAAATTGCCAAGAAATATTCTCATTCTAAACGTATTTGTCAGCCTATTGAGCTTTGTCTTATCTGTTCAATACTTCTTCACCGTTCCGGTTATTTTCACTGGAATAGCTTTAACAGGATTTACGATTACACTTTTTACAAAAAAAATTAAATTATAAATGGCGTAGATTTTGTGAACCATTCTTTATTTAATATTCAATTTTATTATTTCGTGCTACAACTTTTAACTTTTTAATCCGTTTGTTTCATTGATGAAAAATATATTTCAATCGGCTGCTCCTGCTTCAAAACTACTTCAAAAGCATATTGCTTATTATTATTTTGATCAATCTACCGACGAATCTCATAAAAAGTCATTTTTTTATTATCCGCATTATAAAAATGCCATGACTATTTATAAAAATTCAACGGTTACGTTAGAAGGTCCCTATTCTACTATTACAAAACCTTCTCCTGTCAACTATTTTTTTGGATTTGCTAAATTGATCAATCATGCAGCAAAGGCGCAGATTCAATCCCCTTTTAATAAAATAGGTATTGTTTTTCAACCACTCGGTCTGAATCAATTCCTACCGGGAAACTTAAGTGACTTCATACAGGACCCAATCACATTAGAATTCAATATTTTCAAGGCATCGTTTGAACCTGTTTTAGACAAAATATACTCGACAGATAATATTGACGAAAAAGTAGCGCTATTGGATGAATATTTTTTGTCCATCTATATTGGTTTTAAAAACGATAAAATTGAAAAAGCGATAGATATTTTGATTAAAAATGATGCTAAATACTCGGTAGATGAATTAGCTGATGCTTTAAATATCAATAGAAAATCGTTATTAAGATTGTTTAGAAAACATCAGAATTGTTCTGTAATAGATTATATCAAACTCATTCAATTCAGGAAAGCGATAGATAATTTTCAAAACTCTGTTGACAAGTCTACATTGACCAAATTAGCACATGACACCTCCTATTATGATCAATCCGACTTTATAAATCATTTTAAAAAATTAACAGGTTTTAATCCAAAATCCTTTTTTAATAACATTTCTGACCAAGGTAAAGAAGGAACCTATTGGACATTTAGTTAGCTAATTTAAGCATTGTCCCAAATTTCCAATTTTCCGTATTATGCAGGCTTTATTTTTGTATTCAAATAATTTATCTTAAATAATTAGATATGAAATACTTTAATATTTTGATGATTCTCAACATGATCATCTTTTTTTCGACTAAAGCTAATGGACAAGGTGCGATAATGGGATTAAATGACCTTGAAATTTCGGCTTCATATCCTAGCTGTGGAAGTTTTAATTTCATGCAAAACATACAAACAGAGACCGCTGATTTAGTTGATTTATCAGATGAATTCATGGAAAAAATAACAAGATTAGTTCAGATTCATAAAGATGACAGAGAATATGCAGATTTACTTGTAATACCTGTGGTTTTTCACGTTGTATACAATGGAGAGGACGAGAATTTACCTGATTCGATTATATACAATCAAATTGAAATATTAAACGAATGCTTTAGACGCACCAATGCTGATGCATCAGAAACAAGATCTGAATTTATTGAACTTGTAGGTGATACTAAAATTGAATTCAGACTTGCAGAAGTTGACCCTTTTGGAGCCGCTACCAATGGTATAACACGAACAGCCACTGATGTGGAAAATTTTGGTGGCATTTTACCATACGGGCCTGGTGAATCAGATGAGATTGCCACTTGGGTTGGCGATAGCTTATACTATAATTTATTCAGATTAACAGAACTGTCCTTAGGAGGTTCTGACGCTTGGGACACAGAAGTATATTTAAATATTTGGAGCGGTGATTTACGAATATTTGAACCAGAATTCGGAGATATAGAAGAGTTGGTCTATTTTGCATTAGCAACACCTCCACTCGATCATGAAAACTGGCCTGAAGAATTACTTACTGAATTAGCTGAATTCGAACAAGGTGTATTAATACATTATGTTAATGTGGGAAGTAATAATCAAAATAGATTACCAGCTCCATATGCTGCTTATAACGGCATTGTTACTACTGGTAAAATATTAGTTCATGAAGTTGGACATTACTTAGGCTTAAGACATATTTGGGGAGATGGAGATTGCACAGCGGATGATTTTATTCTGGATACGCCGAATAGCAATAATTCAAGTAATTGGACCTGTAGTCATGCTGCAAATTCATGTATAGATGATATTGGTGGTACTGACTTGAAAAATATGGTTGAGAATTATATGGATTACTCTAGAGGTAATTGCCAAAACTCGTTCACCATTGGTCAAGCAGATGTCATGAGAACAGTGCTAGAGATCAACCGCCCATTTCTTGCAGAAACCATTTCTACAGCAAATATTGACAATCTGTCTAAATTCGACCATTTAAATATTTATCCGAACCCCTTCAAGACTGAAATACATATTGAAAACGCATCCAACTATTCGAATTTTAAAATCTTTGACCTTTCGAGTAAAATTGTTATTTCTGGTGAGTTAAACAGTACTAGGATTAATGTTTCTGACTTGGCTACGGGAACATATATCATAGAGGTCGCAAATGAAAACAGTATTTTAAGAACTAAGATTGTTAAAGAATAAAGATAATTAGAAACAACTAATTATTCGTACGACCCTGTTGCTTATGCAATGGGGTTTTATTTTTTAATTAATTTTACAATTCGGTTTACAAATTAAATATTCGAATTATGTCTATCACCAAAGAATCTGAATTAGAAGGAATGAAAAAAATTAGTACAGTCGTTGCGACTACGCTAAAAAAGATGCGTGAATATGCCAAGGTTGGTATGTCAACAAAAGAATTGGATGATTTTGGTGGAGATATTTTAAAAAGTTATGGAGCCAAATCTGCCCCATACGAGACTTATAAATTCCCAGGTTTTACTTGTATTAGTGTAAATGAAGAAGGTGCTCATGGAATTCCATCTGCTTTTAAAATTCTAAAAGAAGGTGACCTCATTAATATTGATGTATCCGCTGAATTAGATGGTTTTTGGTCAGACAACGGTGGTTCATTCGTGATGGGTGAAGATATTCACAACCACCAGCCATTGGTAGATGCCTCTAAAGATATTCTACGCAAAGCGATCCGTCAAATTAGAGGCGGTGTGAAAATTGCAGACATAGGTTATATCATTGAATCTGAAGCGAAAAAATCAGGACTAAAAGTCATTAAAAACTTGGCGGGTCATGGTGTTGGCAGAAGTTTACATGAAGAACCAGAAAACATTCTCAACTACCGTGTTCGATCGAATAGAGAGCGATTCAAAAAGAATACAACGGTAGCAATTGAAACATTTATCGCGACGAAATCGACTATTGCTGTTGAGCTAAACGATGGTTGGACATTAGTTGGTAATAAAGGAGGATTTATCACCCAACATGAACATACGATCTTAGTGACAGATAAAGAACCAATTATTTTGACTGCTGCCAACGAAATTTGGAATTAATTCATTCGTTTAGAATTCTTCTAAATTGTCTTTAACATTTTAAAAGCCTAGAAATTTTCTAATTTTACTCAAACATTGCTTTTCACAGCTAATAATCTTAACCATGGCAAATGAAACAGACGAATTAGACGATTATTTAAACAATCATTATATTCATAAAAGCAATTGGTTAAGAGCTGCTGTTCTTGGTGCAAATGATGGAATTTTATCAACGGCGAGTATTGCTGTGGGTGTTGCCGCTGCAAGTGATTTTAGAGAACCTGTTGTACTAGCTACTTTAGCTGGCCTTGTTGCTGGCGCTTTATCAATGGCGGCGGGAGAATATGTTTCTGTCAGTTCACAAACCGACATTGAAAATGCTGATATTGAAAGAGAGAAAGAAGAATTGGCAACCATGCCAGAGATAGAACTTCAACGATTAGCAGATATTTACGCAAAAAGAGGACTTAAAAAAGAAACCGCGCTTGTCGTTGCAAAAGAGCTGACTGAACATGATGCTTTGGCGGCACACGTTCGAGATGAACTAGGGATTAATGAAGTCAGTCAAGCGAAACCAATGCAAGCAGCTTTTGCTTCAGGTACATCTTTTACTGTTGGAGGATTGCTTCCTTTTTTAGTCGTCCTCTTCTACCCGCTTCAAAACATGGAATTGGCACTATACATCTCTGCCATCCTTTTTCTTGGTTTATTAGGAGCATTAGCCGCTCGAACGGGAGGATCAAGTATGGGTAAAGCCATCATTCGAATTACGTTTTGGGGAACAGTAGCGATGGGATTGACAGCATTGGTGGGGTATTTGTTTAATGTGAATGTGGCTTAGGTAGAATTTTTAGTTGTTAAAACCGTTAGTGAATTCAAAATTATTAATTGAAGTCGTCAAATCAATTATCCATTAATTCATTGATTAATAAGTAATAAAATTTGTTAATCAAATCAATATTCTATCAGTCCTTAGAACTACCTACTTTTCTATTCGTTAATTTAGGTCAATATTAAATCACGAAAATGAAATTATTCAACCTCTTTTTTTTCTTATTCTTGACTACAATTATATATGGGCAAACCAGTGAATATGTATACAAGAACCCAAAAGACAGCACTTTCAATTGTTACCTCAAAATATACCCTGAAACAAAAAACATTCGTGGATTGGTTGTTAGAGATTATACCAATCTCCCTGATACAGCACGACAATCCCCCTATCAATTCCAACAACTTTGTTCGCAAGCTGGTTTGATGACACTTTATACCAATACTTCCAATTCCTTTCCCGAATTATTCGAATCCGATCTTACTATAAAACGTTTAGATGAGATGATTCTAGAAGTAGTAAATGAGCACAACATTCCAGCTGACAATATTTTTATTGGTGGAATTTCAGCCAGTGGTGCACGCGCTTTGCGTTATGCCGAATATTGCGCTCAAGGAAAATCTACGATCAATATCAACGGCGCTTTTGCAGTCGACTCTCCATTAGATTTGGCGCGTTTTTATACATCAATTGCAGCACACAGACAAAACTTTAAAGCTGGAATGTTAGAAGAGGCCGATTTTATGCCGCCAGTCTTTCACAAATTATTCGGAGGTGGACCAGACGAAAATTACGAAGGCTATAAAAGCGGATCAGTCTTCACCCATTCAGATAGTTTGGGAGGCAATGCTGTTTATCTAAAATCTACAGCTATTATTTTATTCCATGAACCAGATATAGATTGGTGGTTAGAAGAACGAGGTGCAAGCTATTATGATATTAATTCGTATGATTTAGCAGCATTTACGGCTCTTTTAAGACAACTAGGAAATGAAAACGTCGAATTAATCACAACAACCGGTAAAGGGTTCGACCGTGCAGGCGATAGACGTTGTCACTCTTGGACCATCGTAGATGAAGAATATTTAGTGAATTGGATAAAGGGTCGGTTGCATTAAGTGGATTAAAAAATGCTAACTTACTGAAGCATAAATACCGTTGTTTAAATAAACTTGGAAACACAAACTTTTTGTAAAAAATAAAACATCAATAAATTAATATGATTATTACTAAATTGAACCCCAATATGGATCAAATTGATTGGTATCAAGTTGTTGAACTTTTCACTTTGGTAGAATGGGCAAAAAGAGATATTAAAGAAATTCAAAATGCATTTCTTAAAAGTTCATTTACCTGCTTTGTATACAAGGATGACCGAATTATTGGATTTGGGCGAACTGTTGATGATGGACAGTATTATGCATTATTAGTCGATGTTGCTGTTCATCCGAAATTTCAAAAACAAGGAATTGGCAAATCAATTGTCAATGTATTGTCGACCGCATTGAAAGACTACTTATTCGTTTCTTTGACAGCAGCACCAAATAAAGAAGAGTTTTATCAAAAAATTGGATGGAAAAAACAAAAATCGGCTTATATTTTACCTAAAAATGAAAAACAGCAAGCGGCACACTGTGAATAAAATAATAATATAGATGAATCCGATAATCCATACCAACGAATTAAAATCTTTATTTACGAAAGAAAATTTAGTTTTAATTGACGCACGAAGTGGTAAAGATGCGATGAATAACTATGCCGAAAAGCACATCAAAAAAGCCATATATATTGATTTGAATAAAGATTTGTCTGCACTAAAAGATGATGCAGCAAATGGTGGTAGACATCCACTCCCATCTGTTGATGACTTTATTAAAACATTAAGTCATTTAGGAATAACCAATGCGAGTCATGTCGTTGTTTATGACGACAAAAGTGGCGCGAATGCAGCCGCTCGTTTTTGGTGGATGTTGAAATCGTTAGGTCATCAAAAAGTACAAGTGATTGATGGTGGAATTCAAGCAGCGGAAAGTGCGGAAATTATGATGGAAAGCAGAATTGCTCGACCTAATACTAAGGAAGAATATCAGGCAACAGATTGGAATTTACCTTTGATAGACATCAATGCGGTAGAAGTTTTTGCAAAAGACAATCAGCATATAGTAATTGACGTGCGTGAATCTGGCAGGTATAATGGCGAATTCGAACCCATAGATTTAATTGCTGGTCACATTCCTGGAAGTATCAATTTACCTTTTGAAGACCTCTTAACAGAAAACGGCTTATTTAAATCAAAAGAAGTACTGAGAGAGAAATTCGACCTTGTTTTTGGCACTACCCCATCAAAAAATATTGCAGTGCATTGTGGTTCAGGTGTGACAGCTTGCCATTTAATTTTGGCGATGGATTATGCCGGTCTTGAAATTCCAAAGCTATACGTGGGATCTTGGAGTGAATGGTCGAGAAATAATAAGCCAATAGCGAAGGAGGTTTAATTGTGGTAAAATTGTATTTAATCTTATTATTCGGTCTTATTCATATAGTTGGTATTGCACAAAATGATACAGTTGAAATAGTATCATACGAATTAAAAGGTAAATTAATCAACGAAGTGAACTTACCACCTCATTGCGGATATTTTTTATTTGCGACCGTTTTTGAATTTGAAATTATTGAATATTCGGATTCGAACTATATGTATAAATCAATTGGTGTGCATTTTACATGTCCCGAATTTAATAAAAAGAACTTTTTTGAGGTCGGCAGTATTTATAAGATTCGAATTGTAGATGAAGCTGCGTCCGTCGATCATATCACAAATGTTTCTGTGTTGGAGAAGTATGATTTAGCGCAAAATTTATGGGCAGAAAAAGTAAAAAAAATAAATAAATTCTGAACACATGCAAAAAAACGCAATGTTAGTCGCACTCATGGATGAGTATAGAAGATCAACAATTGACTTGAAATCGATTCTATCTGGAGTTAATCAAGATTTATTCGAAAAAATAACAGACAAGCAAGCAACAGATCCAGATTGCAAATCAATCGAAACAATCTGTTTTCACATAATACAATCCGGATATACTTATGCCAATTACATTAATTCGATATTTGAGAAAAATGTATGGATAGAATACAATGAAAAGATAGTTACTCCGGCAAAAGTGATACAGGAACTGAATAAAATGCTCAACTTTACAGAACAAGCATTTGAAGAATTCTGGGATAAATCAAACGAAGAAATTGAGCTATTTAAAATTCAATCAAGATGGAATGTTAGTTATGATATTGAGCAACTAATGGAACATGCCATAGTTCATATTTTGCGGCATCGTCGTCAAATTGAAAATCGAATAAATAGATAAATATGAAAAGCTCATTACTATTAGCAGTTATAATCGCTTCCTTCCAATTCGCTTGTCAAAACGAACCTAATGTTACGCTTATTCCTTTGAATAACGATACCCTACTTTGGAATAAAACGACACTAGAAACCAAAGCTCAATCGCATTTAGACAGCTCGAATTGGGATATCACAATGCTTCAACAAGACATTGAAAATTACAAAAACTATAAAGAAATATTCGACAGTTACCCACTTCGGAAAACACCCTTTCCTGTTGCTGAATACGAATATGCAGTTGCAAGTAATTCATTTATACTTGAAATTGATTCACATATATTTAAAGTCGTAACAGTTGGTGAATACGAAAATTTTGATAGCGATTCCATCATTAATCAGCTCACATTAATAGTTTTAACGGAAGATAAGGAAGCTGATGAATCAACACTGGTCGAATCACGTAATGCGCCTTATTTAACTGCAACGGGCTATTTCAAATTCGAACAGCATCAATATGATTGGGTTTTCACTGGAAGTCCTGACGGATATGCTAACCTACTCATCAACATGAAATTATTCGATTTACGTTTCGGGCGTACCGTTGTCATCATTCCTCACTCCGATCTTTCATTCAGGTATCTACAAATCAATGACTCACCCAACAATTATACAAATTGGGAAGCCTTTAAAAGCAAGCTTATTTTAGATGAGCAAATTAATAGTGCATTGAAAGTGGTTAAATAAACACAGCTTCTGCATTGCAATCTTCCCGCTACATTAAAACGATACTACTGTCGAATAATTTTAGAAACTTTATTCCCTTCAGATGTTTGTAATTCGATGATATAAACACCATTTGCAAGATGTCCAACATCTAGAATTATATTTTGTGATGCCTTCATCGATTCTTGTAAAACAATCTCTCCTGTTAAGGAATAAATAAGTAAACTATTGATTGTAATTTTATTTTCTGTTTGAATATTTAATCTATTTTTTGTTGGATTAGGGTAAATTGAAATATTATTTAAATTGTGCTCAATAATTCCTGTTTCATCCAAAACAACTGTCACTTCATGACAAATAGTATGCGTTCCACAAATAGGGTTATTAGCCTCCAAACAAACATCATAAGTCCCTGCTGTTTCATATATATATGTCGGATGTTGTTCTTCTGAAGTACCACCATCACCAAAATCCCAAGTCCAAGTTGTTGCAGCATAAGATTCGTCTTCAAAATCAACCTCCATATAATCGCTTGTAAAATCGAAACCTGCACTAATAGAGTCACATGCGATACAAACTGTAGAATCAATAAATTCAGGTATAAGCACATCTGTTTCTGGTGTTGATACAACCCACGGACATTCATTAATTATGACAATACCAGGCATTATACTTGTTCGGCTGGTTGTCTCTGTTGCTCTTATTTCGTACTCTTCACATCCACTTATACCTTCTTCATCCGTTTTTATAAAACGAATATTGCTACCAAAATCTTCTTCTCTATGATCCATAGACATGAATAAATAACCATCATCCTGTGTAATTTCAACACGCGAATTATTAGTATACCCTACATATTGTTTTGACCAAAGTATTTCACCCATGGCATCAATTTTTGTCAAAAAACTTCCATCTCTACATCCAGCATACCCAGACATAATAAAATCACCTTCAGGTGTTTCACGAATTGATCTGCACCAATCATCACAATATACCAATGCATACGATTTAGTCCATAAAGTATCACCAACAGCGTCAGTACGAATAATATAATATTCACTTTCATAACCTTCACCGGCATAGGCTCCAATAACAAGTCCACCGTCAGCCGTTTCAATTGCACTAAAAGGAATTGAAACCGCAGTTTCATTGTGATAAGCTTTTGTCCATAAGGTATCTCCTTCCGAATCTATTTTGAGCAGATTGACATTAGATCCTTCCGGATTAAAATCGGTACTCCCGCCAGCCAATAAAATACCATTATCACTTGTTAGCTCCATTGAATATAAATCGTCAATATCATTTTTCCCATATGTATATGACCAAATTATATCACCATCATCATTAATTTTTGATAAAAAATAATCCTTTCTTCCCTCTCCAAAACTTAGTGTAAAACCTGCAATAACAAACTCATTTTTATTGATCACTTTTATACTATGTAATTGCTCCAAATCTTCACCACCATACATTTTAGACCACACCTCTTCTCCCATCGCATCAACGCGAATTATGTATATATCATAATACAAAGCGTCAAAACTTGAAGAATGTCCGCCTATTATAAATCCTCCATCTGGTAATTGTTCAATCGTAGTTGCGTAATCTCCTGAAAGTCCACCATAAGTTTTTGTCCATTCAATATCCCCATTCATATCTGTTTTATTCAAAACAAAATCAAAGTTTCTTTCAAAGCCATAATCAAGACTGGCAACATGCGCATATCCGCCATCCGCACATGTTATAACTTGACCAGAAATACTGGGTAATGGAGATGCATAAATTTTCTGGAAAGTTATTTGTCCAAAAACTACTGTAATTGGAATTAAAATCAATAAAAATGTAGCGAGTAACGATTTTTTCATATCAATAGTTTTAATTATTTCATGATAAGTACAATTGCAATAATATTAAGTTGTCTGATTGTTTGAGATTATACAAGTTTATAATTGTAATAAAGTGATGAATTATCTAAATTCGTAGGATGAATTACTCATTATTTAGTCAGAAATTCTCGTAATAATTCGATTGAAAATATATTTCAGAACTAAAAAATAATTCAAATTAGTATGTCATCAGAAGAAACGCTTTATATTGAGATAGGTCATTCGATTCCAAACAGTGAGCAGAGTCAAATGTTTGGCAAACCTTGTTTTAAGGTGAATGGAAAAGCATTTATTGCTTTCTTTCAAAATGAAATGGTATTTAAATTAGAAGGAGAAAGTCATAGTTTAGCAATAAATCTTGAGGGCGCCCAATTGTTTGACCCTTCCGGAAAAAAACGCCCAATGAAAGCATGGGTGCAAGTTCCTTATGTATTTAGCGATCAATGGACGGCGTTCGCAAATGCTGCGGCCGAATTTGTTATCGAGACAAGTAGATGACAGCCATCGATCCAAATCGAAAGATTATTCATATAGACATGGATGCATTTTATGCTTCTGTTGAACAATTGGACAATCCTGATTTAAAAGGAAAACCAATTGCTGTTGGCGGAGGCGAAAAGCGAGGAGTTGTTGCAGCTGCCAGTTATGAAGCGAGAAAATTCGGTGTAAAATCTGCCATGTCTAGTGCACTAGCCAAAAGAAAATGTCCGCAATTAATCTTCGTAAAACCCCGATTCGAACGCTATAAAGAAATTTCTAACATGATTCGAAAGGTCTTTCATGAATACACAGATTTAGTGGAGCCTTTATCGCTTGATGAAGCATTTTTGGATGTAAGTGCTAACCTAAAGGGACATCCTTCTGCCACAGCAATAGCTGCAGAAATTCGACAAAAGATTTTTGAAGTGACTGGATTAACCGCTTCTGCGGGAATCTCTATCAATAAATTCACAGCCAAAATTGCGAGTGATATAAATAAACCGAATGGACAAAAAACCATCAAACCAAAGGAAGTTGTTGCCTTTTTAGAATTATTATCTATTCGAAAATTCTTTGGAATTGGAAAAGTAACAGCGGATAAAATGAATAGTTGGGGCATTTATAATGGCGCTCAATTAAAACAACATAGCCGTGAATTCTTGGTCCAAAACTTTGGTAAATCAGGTAATCATTTCTATGATATCGTGCGAGGTATACAATACAGCGAAGTGAGACCTGACCGGATTAGAAAATCTGTTGGTACGGAACATACTTTTGAAAACAATATTTATACTGAAACTGATGCTTTAATTGAATTGGAAAAAATTGCGAATGAATCAGTAAAAAGGCTAAAAAAAGCAAAAACTAAGGGTAAAACGGTCACAATTAAACTAAAATATAACGATTTCACTCAAATTACCCGGAGTAAAACAATTTCAGATTTTACAGATCAAGCCAATCATTTAATGAAGGTAATTAGAGAGATTATGAAAGAAGATTTGATGCAAAAACCAGTGCGATTATTAGGTGTTTCAATGTCTAATTTAAAGGTTGATAAAGAAGAGGAATTGGCCAAGAACAAACCCCAATTAACGTTCAAATTTTAACCAACTTATTTAAGTAGCTGATCAATTTGACGTTGAATTTCCGCCGCTTTAAGTTTTAACTTTTCGTCAGGTTTTGATTTCACAATTTGCAAATGATTCTGCAATAAATACAACTTCTCTTTTAATCGAATGATTTCTTTTGTTTTTGGTGTAAAATAAGTATCAGACAATACTTCAAAAACGTAATTCACCGCCTGATTTGTTGGATGAATTAAATCTTCTTTATAAAAACGATAATCCCTTAAATCATCTATTATCAATTCGTAAGCTGGAAAATAATGAACAAAACCGAATGATTCAACCAAATAATGCGTCAATAAATGCAAGGTAGATTTACTCAGGTTATTTTCATGTAGACCATCCTTAACGTGTCGAACAGGACTGACAGTTAATAGCACTTCCAATTTAGGATTGATTGTTTTTAAATCACGAATAAAATTACGGTAGTCAGCCTTTAGATCGGTTAAATTCAGTAATTCCTTTTTAAAATTAACCTGTGGAATTTTATGGCAATTGGCAACAATATTATTCGATTCAATATGTCGATAAACCCAAGCAGAACCGAATGTTAAAATAAGTCTGTCCGCAGCTAATAATTGTTTCTTTAATGTATTCTGAATGTCGTTTAATTGACGCGTTAAATCTTCTTCCGATTCGCTATTAATTCTCGAGTGAAAATCATAATGAAAACTAGATTCATCCCGTTGAAGGAACATATCAGTATCTACTGCGTCATTAATTGTGTTTTTTAAATTTTTTAAAATAGAATACGGATTAAAAAGCACACCAAAAGGATTGATTTCAGCTTTAAAACCAACTGACTTTAATCGATTACCTACCGAATCGGCAAAACAAGATCCAATACTAACAATTTCTTGCTTAGGATTGATAAAATCCAATTGAGGAGCAATATTTAAGGTTGTTCTAAACTTCATCTAAACCAAAACTTTTATAAATATCAGCTTTAAAAGTAGCTGGATTTTTCAAGTTCAACAATTGTCCTTTTTCAATTAATAAAACGGTGTCACAGTACTTTTCCAAATCATCAGTTTGATGCGTTGAGAACAAGATTAATTTACCTGTCTTATCTACAATTTCCCGCATTAATTTCATTAATTGATGTCGGTTCACTAAATCAAGAAAGGCGCTCGGTTCGTCCAGAAGAATTAGTTGCGTGTCTTGCACCATTGCCCTACCAATCATGATCATTTGCTTTTCTCCATCACTTAAATCAGTAAAGCGGCGGTCACTGAACTTACCTAAATTCAATAAGGCTATAATCTCATCGACCTTCACTTTATCTTCAGCAGTCAATTTAGCCATTAAATTCTGATAAGGTAAACGTCCAAGATTCAATACCTCTCGCCCGGAGTGATTTCCAAATAAAGTTGGTTTCGTTGCGACTACGCTAATCAATTTTGCCAAGTCTTTTGCCGCAAAATCACCAATATTCTTATTGTCCAATGTTATTGTTCCTTCGAATAAGGATTTATTACCTAGAATAGATTTAATTAGGGTTGACTTTCCAGCACCATTTCGTCCCATTAAAGCGACTAAACCATCCTTTAATTCCAAATCTTGAATTTGAAATAGCGGTCCCCCATCCGTTTTGATATGAACGTTTTTAAATTTCAGCATTTCGTTTGTTCATATTCATTATCACCCAAATAATTATAGGTGCTCCAATTAAAGCTGTTACAGTATTTACAGGCAATGTATTCCCACTCAATCGTACAACGATATCAGCTAGAATTGCCAAAAATGCTCCACCTAAAAAAGCGAGTGGAATAATAACCGAATGATTTTTCGACTTTGTCATCCTCCTTATTAATTGTGGAATAGCGATTCCGATAAAACCAATGGGACCACAATAAACAGTGACTATTGCTGCCAATACCCCAGTAATTAGAATGATTAAAAATTTTGTTCTTTTGATATGAATACCTAAGGAATTTGAATAATCTTGGCCTAAAACCAAGCCATTTAGCGGTTTTATCAAGAAAAAACTACAAAGTATTAAAAAAATGATACCGGTTGAAAAGATGGTCAATTCATGGCTATTCAAACCTTCAAAACTCCCCAATCCCCAAATCACAAATGCTCTGGTATCGGCCATACTTGCAGATAAATATAAAATATTGATCAAAGCTGCCGTGAAATAACCAAACATCAAACCAGCAACTAATAACGTTACGGAACTTTTAATAAATCGGGAGATAAAAAGCAATAAAAACAAAACAGCAATTGCTCCAGCCGAACCGGCACCAATAATTCCAAAAAGACCTAATACAGAAGACATACTCGCTCCACCTAATACAACAAAGGCCACTCCTAATGATGCTCCAGAAGTAATACCAAGAACGCCCGGACCAGCCAATGGATTACGAAAATAAACTTGAAGAATTAATCCCGCAACTGACAAAGCTCCACCAGCAAATACGGCCACAATGGATCTAAAAAATCGACTTTCGATGATGTAAGACCAGGCTGCATTCTCCACCACTTCTCCTTTAAAGATACTGATCACATCTGCAGCAGGTATTTTTACCGCACCATATAATATATTCATGACAACGGCTAAAAGAATACCCATTCCAAAAATAATAAATAATATGGCGTCACGCTTTACAATCATTCAGTACTATCTTTTAAGAGAAAATCACTTCAATAATTTAAAGTATTTTGAGTCGAATTGCACATTCGCAGCTGCTGCTTGAATGTCTTTAAGTATCACATCCGGTTCAATTGTACCTTGCGCAAAATAATCAACATTAACTGTATTGCAAAAATATACTTGTCCTTCTTTCACCGATTTAAATTCGGCATACACTTCCTCTTCCTTAACCAAATCGGCAAGTGTAAAATCCTGCGGTCTTTCAGCAATAATGAACCAATAATCAGCCGATACCCCATCATTCCACACGGTTTCTTTTGGTAAACTAATATTTTCAGTTCCTTCCGTATCAGCATAAAAATAATTCAATCCGGCATCCTCAATCAACTGCACTCCTACCGATTGCGGCGAAGGCATATACCAAATTTCATTAAAGGGAACATTCATTATAAAACTTTTCTCTTGCGATATATTATTTGATTTCAATTTTAAATAATTAGCTTCTACTTCCTGAAAATATGCATTGGCTAATTCTGGTTCACCTAATAATAAGCCAAATAACTTTACCCATTCCAAACGAGCTAATTGAGATTCTTCCAAATACTCTGCAATAAACAGCGATTTTAAGGCGCCATAACTTTTGTCATTACTTACATCAATCCCAAAAGGATAAATGGTAAACAATTCAGCTCCTGAACCCAATAGTGATTCTGTATCCACTTTTTCAGTCAAACAAATCTCAAAGGCATTGTTATTTTTCAAAATTTGTTTAACACCGTCGTTGACAACATAGTTTAAACCACAGATTCCTTTAATTAAATTTGTTTTACCCAACTGATTTATGAAGGCAATATGCGTTGTTGACTGACAAGCTAAACTTTGAACAGTTCCATTGATTGCTTTAACCCCATTAGGTAATTGAATGGTATCGTGATAAACAATGTAAATACTATCTCTAAAAAAGGTATTCGCTCCAAACGACTTGGTAATTATTTTAATAAAACCATTCCCTTTTTCTAATTCAAATCCTTTGGCATAGTTGACGCTGAAGACTTCAGGTATTGTTAATTCAATAACTGAATCATTCTGGCTGTCATTGTGTTGAATACAACTAAATTGAAGTACTAATAAGCTTAAAAGCAATAAATAACTATATCTCATACATTTCGTCCTTGTCTATATTGTCTACTTTTATTAAATTCATTGTATGATCGAGGACATCTTTCCATCCTTCCCACTCATCAATATTGGTAATTGAACTATTGTGCCAAATAAACATAAAAAGGCCACCTACAGCTTTGATTTCATTCGTTAGACGGTTGATTTCATTTTTCGCTTCTCCTGGTGTAAATTCAAGATAATCTTTAAATGAATTGTCCATATATGCAAAAGGAAATATGGATAGAGCCGTTTTTTTATTTTTTGCTAGATTGAAATATCTAAAAGGAAAAGAAGTTCCTGCTCTAAAGCCAACCTCATCGGTAAAGCCCATTGAAAAATCGCGTTTAATTCCATTTTCCACTAAGATATCATATGTTTCAGGGAATTTTATTTTCAAAAAATGCTGGCGACTTTTAACGACTTCATGTCCTACAATTTCTTCTAATCGCTTGATTTCATTTTTAATTTTACGGGCATCTAAATAACTTGCATAAGATGGATGAATCCCCATTCCTCCAATAGAATTAAGACCTCTAATTAAAGATCCATAATTACTATTGGTCCATTTAATATTCTTATCATATTTCGCCCAATCCCCTAACAAGGTAAAACATATAATTCTGTGGACTTTGGTCGCTACTAAATTAATTTCCGCATAGGTATCATAAGGATCTTTTTTTGTTCCTGTCAATACAGCCAGGCGTTCAACTATGTTTTTACCTTTAGCAAATCCTCCGATTGTTCGAAAGAATGATCTGTTTTTATATGCCCAAGCGACATCGATATCAAATGAAGGTACCCCTTCAAATTTTGATGCTATTGGTGCATAATCCAATTCTAATTGTTCCCAAAACCCTTTGACTAAAATATCCACCACTGGTTGGCGGTGGAGGTTTAATTTTACGAGCGCGTTATTTTTACTCAAAAATCGGTCATGATGATCTCTTTCGGTCTCAAAATGCTCCTCGTATCTGGTTAGTAAAAAGAATATAACACCTAAATGGTCTGTTACACCATCAATTGCTATTCCACCAGTTTCTTTTGTGATTATTTTATTAGCATAAATGCCCTCTTCAAATAAAATTCCTTGCGGATTTATTTGCAGTTTGGCAGGCAAACTTTTTGACGAATAATTTAAGTCATGGCGCTTTAACTTATGCCATTCCAATTCGTTTGAAACTACATTATACTCTTCACCTTTTCTTTTAAAACAGAAATCTAAAACATAGTTCAGCCTTTTTGAATGATGCTCAGAGAAAACGTTTATCATTTGATATGGGTAATAATTTCGTTGCAAATAAATTCTGCAGCCATACCATCACCAAATATATGTGGGAATTCAATATTATCAAGTTGAATAAAATGCTCATACGCTGCTACAATTCTATCATAATCAGCGTCACATAAAATTGCTGCTCCTTGTGCAACAATTTCAACCCATTCTGTTTCTGGTCGTAAAATAAGACTTGGTTTTTTAAAAAAGTAAGCCTCTTTTTGAACGCCACCACTATCTGTCAAAATCAATTTTGCATTCTTTTCAAGCGCAATCATTTCAAGGAAAGAAACGGGATCGATTATTTTAACATTAGGCAAGTCTTTTAATTTAGTTTGCAATTCTTCAGTTAACAACTGATCCATCATTTTTTTAGTACGTGGATGTAACGGTAAAATTATGGTCTCACTTTTCTCTTTCGCTAAATAAGTAATGGCCTTAAAAATATTGTTTAAAGCAATAGGATCATCCGTATTCGCGTTTCGGTGAATAGTAGTAAGAATATATGGTGTATTAAAATCAACCTCTTTTAAGCCTTCAGAATCTGTATTTGCTTTTTCAGCGAAATAAGTAGAATTATCGAACATGATATCACCACAATGATACACTTTAGGGTTATCAATTGAATAAGGCCCTTCATTGCCTAATTGAAAGCCTTCCTTTTGTAAATTACTTACACCTTGTTCTGTTGGTGAAAAAAGTAAAGTAGACATATGATCACAAGAAATTCTATTTAACTCTTCTGGCATCGACTTATTGTAGGATCTTAATCCTGCTTCAATATGGACGACTGGCACACCTATCTTTGCAGCAGCTAAACTACCTGCAATGGTCGAATTTGTATCACCGTAAACCAATAATGCTTGCGGCTTTTCATTTTCGATAATTTCTTCAATCCCTGATAACATTTTAGCAGTCTGTTCGCCATGCTTTCCAGAACCTACATTTAGATTATAATCCGGCTTAGGAATTTCTAATTCTTCAAAAAATACAGCAGACATATTTGCGTCATAATGTTGACCAGTATGCACAATTACTTCTTTAATTTCTTTAGAAAATTTATTCTTAATAGCTCTACTTATTGCAGCTGCTTTAATAATCTGTGGCCTTGCGCCTATGATGGTGATAATCTTCATTAAAATTTTTCTTTGTCTACAAAGTTAAATTTTTATCCGTTCAATCTTAAAGAAGTAAAATCAAAATATTCCTTCGTCGGCAAAACTATAATAACCTTTATCGGTAATAATTAAATGATCGAGGACAGGTAGGTCAATCATTTTACCAAATTCCTTAATTTTTTTTGTCAAATCTATATCGGCTTGGCTGGGTTTAAGATTCCCTGAAGGATGGTTGTGACAAAGGATTATAGCTGCTGAAGTTTGTGCCAATGCAGATTTAAATATCAATTTGCCATCGACTACAGTTCCTGAAATTCCACCTTTAGATATTAATTCAATTGATTTTATTTCGTTAGACCTACTTAAATTTAAAATATAAAATTCTTCATGGTCTAAATCCTGAAATCTTTGAATCATCACATTGTACACATCTTGAGATGATCCGATCCGATCTTTAGATTTTCCTGCTTCACTTTGTTTTCTTCTACCCAATTCTAGGGCAGCAGCAATCGTTACGGCTTTCGCTTGACCGATTCCTTTAAACTTAGTCAAGTCATGAATTGATAAACGTGCCAATCTATTCAAATCATTATCTACAGACTCGAGAATTTCTTGGCACAATTTCACAGCTGACTTCTCTCTCGTTCCTGATCCTATTAATATGCCTAGAATTTCGGCATTTGATAAGGCTCCTCTCCCCGATTCTACCAATTTTTCTCTTGGTCGATCATCTTTTGACAAATTTTTAATTGAACGGTATTGGGTCATGATTTTGGGTTATCACTCAATAATTCATACGTTATTATTCCTTAAACAAAGCGCATATTGTTAAGTGCATTTAGGTTAAAAATAATAAAAAAAAGAGAAGTTTAATAGTTTAAGCAATTGATAGTCAATTACAATTTAATGGTTAACCCTACGATAATTGGAGGCCCACCGATTGATGCTTCAAAATTAAAGCCAATGATGCTATTCGGAAAATAATGTAAGCCTATCGCTATTTTAGCATGCACAGGTAAATCACTTCCTGATGGTATTGTAATAGGTAAAAAGTCTGAACCGACACTAGAAACTCCAAAACCAAATTGCTCTTCAAAAATTGGTTCGTAATCCTTATCATCAGCCTCATAAGTAAAAACCCTTTTTCGAATGCCAAGGTTTACGCCCGTATAGACATTTACTTTCTCTGTAGAATAAAAATGAAAATTGAATCTAAGAGCGATTCTATATCGCGTCATTTTTTCTTGAAAATTTACGTCTTTTAATATTTCATTTCCTATTATCGAATCCCTGTTGAAAGTTACTTCAGCACTATTATACATAAAGTCAAGACCTAAGCCTATTTTGTCCATCAATAAATAATCGACTTTGATTCCGTAGACACCTCTCAATTTAATTTTTAAATTTTCTTCACCATTAAACCCTCGATAATACATATTCATCCCTCCAGAACTAATATCAAAAACATCAGCATCATGACCGAATAGATCAAGATAAGGTATACCTAAAGTTGGTGTAACAAGTATATTCCCTTTTTTGACTTGACCAGACGCGCTGAAAAAGGTTGCAAAAACAATAAGAAGGGTAATTAATATTTTGGTCAAATTCATCAGTTAAAAATAATTGGATCGCATAAATATAGATAAATATCCTTAAAACAAAATCTTACAGGCAAACTCAGAAAGCCCTTTTAGTTTTAGAGGACATAAATTACTACACTTAATTGTAAAATTCAATAACTAATTCGGTATAAAAATTACTTACATTTGTATTATGCGCAAAATTCTACTTGTTGTTCTGGTTTTCATATCTGTACAGGCTTTTACTCAAATTTACAATCGCGAAAGTCGTGTAAATATTGGCATGAGCAGTATTGCTTTAGAGTTTAAGAATAAGTTTAACTCAATTAATGATACCAGCTTAACACAATTTGAATTTGTTACAAAATCTCCAATAATTTCTTTTACACAAAGTTATGTTTTAGGAAGAGTAATCAGTATTTCTGGTCGGATTGGCTTCCAGTATTTAAATCTCTTTTATAACAATACACATTACGGCTCCCCTATTGTATTTGCAAGTGTAAGTCCAGAATTAACTTTATACAACGGCGAGAAATTCGATTATTACTTAAAACTACAAATTGGCCTTACTTATTGGTTCAATAACCCAGAAATATTAGACAGTGATATCCGACGATTATTTTCTGAAAAAGCAACACTTTTCACTGGCTTTACACTTGTTGGCATCAATTATATGATCTCACCGAAATATGGTTTGAATACAGAATTAACATTGTGGTCGCCAGAATTAATTTCGGTTGGAATTGTTCGCCGTTTTTTAAGAGGATCAATACCTTCGGATATGGACATGAGAAATCTTTAAATTAAAATCAAAATTATGTATAAAAGTATTATTTCAATTTCATTAGTTTCTATTCTCTTATCATGCGGAAGCAGTTTAACTGAAGAAGCACCTCTAGAAAATGCTCAAGAGAATATTGAGGAAACCACTTTAATTGAAAACATTTCGGAAGTAGAATTAATCATTGAAGATGTTGACGCAGATAAATTTAAAGCGATATCTGCTGAGGAAGGAACAATTATTCTAGATGTTAGAACGCCCGAGGAGTTTAATGAAGGTCATGTTGATGGAGCGATAAACATCAACTTCTACGGTGAAGGTTTTGAAGCAGCCTTGGACACTTTAGCAAAAGATAAAAACGTAGTCGTTTATTGTATGGCTGGTGGAAGATCGGGAAAAACCAGTCGTTTATTAAATGATAAAGGATTCAGTAAAGTGTATAATTTGGAGAATGGATTTGGTAATTACCCATACCGCGATTAACAATTCGAAATCAGCACATGACTGAAAGAAAAACTTATTTTGTTGATGTAATAATACCTTTGAGTATACCGAATCGTTATACTTATCGCGTTCCCTTTGAGTTAAATCAAGAACTTGAATTAGGTAAACGAGCAATCGTACCATTCGGGAGGTCAAAATTTTACACGGCTATTATTTCAAGAATACATGAAGAAATTCCTAAAGATTATACGGCCAAATATATTGAGCTGATCTTAGATGAAACACCGATTGTTTTACCTCAACAATTTAAGTTATGGGATTGGATATCGGAATATTACATGGCAGATATTGGCGATGTAATGAATGCAGCTTTACCAAGTAACTTTAAATTAGCCAGTGAAACTGTTATCGTTCTACATCCTGATTACGAGCACAATTCAGAAAACTTGAACGCCAAAGAGGCTTTAATTTTAGATGCTTTAGAATTGCGAACAGAATTAACATTAAAAGAGGTTGGTGAGATTGTTCAAATCAAAACCATTCAACCTATTATTAAAGGTTTAATTGAAAAAAGAGTTGCGATCGTTTCTGAAGAATTAAAGGCAAAATATAGCCCTAAACAAGCTAGTTTTATTCGTTTAGCTGATCAATATGCGGACAATGATAAACTAAGTGCATTATTGAATGAATTAGAGTCGAATAAAAAGAATGAAAAGCAGGTCTATGCCTTACTGAAAATTGTCTCTATTATTGGCATAAATACAGCAGAGCAAATTCCAGTTCTCAAAAAAACTTTAGTCGATGATGACATTTCAAATTCGACACTAAATACATTGTCAAAAAAGGGAATCATTGAAATATTTTCAGCTGACATCTCTAGATTGAAAGATGCGCTTGATGATAATGAACCTATAAAAGCACTGAGTCCAAGTCAAGAAACTGCTTTAATTGAAATTGAGGAGCATTTTAAAACTTTAAATACAGTTTTATTACATGGGGTAACTTCCTCCGGAAAGACTGAGGTCTATGTAAAACTGATTCAAGCTGCGCTAGAAAAGGGAGAACAAGTCTTATTTCTTTTACCTGAGATAGCTTTGACAACACAATTGATTAATCGACTCAGAAAATATTTTGGAGATTTAGTAGGTGTTTATCATAGTAAGTTTAATCAAAATGAACGCATTGAAATTTGGAATCACGTGTTAAATAACAGTGCTGAAAAATACAGAATAGTTCTTGGAGCGAGGTCGTCAGTATTTTTACCTTTTAATAATTTAGGTTTGGTCATCGTTGATGAGGAGCATGAAAACTCTTTTAAACAGTATGATCCTGCACCAAGATACAATGCTAGAGATTTAGCGATTGTTTTGGGCAATATGCATAAAGCTAAAACACTTTTAGGCTCAGCAACGCCATCAATTGAAAGCTATTTTAATGCCAAAGAAGGTCGTTATGGACTGGTTGAACTTTCAGAACGTTTTGGAGGTGTTCAAATGCCAGAAATATTGGTCGCAGATCTCGAAAAAGAGACCAAACAAAAAACAATGAAATCACATTTTTCGTCATTTTTGATGGAGAAAATGGAGGAATCTTTTGAAAATAAGGAACAAGTTATTTTGTTTCAGAATCGAAGAGGCTACAACCCTATTTGGTCGTGCGAATTATGTGCTTGGACGCCTCAATGTACGCAATGTGATGTTTCACTGACTTATCATAAATTGAGTAATGTTTTAAAATGTCATTATTGCGGTTATTATACCAGTCCTCCATCTTCTTGTGGAAGATGTGGAAGTAGAAAATTAAAGATGTTAGGATTTGGTACTGAAAAGATTGAAGACGAATTCAGCCTATTCTTTAAAGATAAGACCATTCAAAGAATGGATTTGGACACCACTAGAGCAAAAAATGCATACGAACAAATCATAAACGACTTTGAACAACGAAATATTGATGTATTGATCGGAACACAGATGATCACCAAAGGTTTGGATTTTGACAATGTTGGATTAGTAGGGATTTTAAGTGCCGATCAATTACTAAACTTTCCGGACTTTAGAGCGTTTGAAAGAGCGTATCAATTAATGGCACAAGTTTCAGGAAGGGCTGGTAGAAAGAGCAAACGAGGAAAGGTTATTTTACAGTCATTTAATCCTAATCATTGGATCATTCAAAAAGTGATTAGCAACGATTATATCGGCATGTATACGCAAGAATTGGTTGAGCGACGCAATTTTCACTATCCTCCATTCTATCGCTTGATATACATTCGTTTGCGACATAAAAACGAAACAACATTAACAGCTGGGTCGATTGATTTAAGCAAAAAATTAAAATCAATCTTTAAAGATCGCGTTTTGGGTCCTGAAGCTCCATCGGTATCGAAAGTTAGAAATTATTATATCAAGTTTATCGTGATAAAGTTTGAACGAGATGCGTCACCTAAGAAAGTTAAAGATATTATAAAAGAAAAAATAAACGTATTTTTGGGTGATCATGACTACCGATCTATTCGTGTAGATATTGATGTAGATCCCCAATAAATAAAGTGTATGATTGCTGTTTTTTCAGTCGTAAAATTATTCTTTTTTGGTCTTTTATCGCTGATTTCCATAATATTGGGAGCGCTATTATATCCATTTCGTATCAATGAGGTGATGATGCTTATCATGCGCAAATTTTGGAGTCCCGTTGTACTTAAATTACTTGGTGTCAAAGTTAAGATTGAAGGATTTGATAAGGTTGACAAGAATGCCAATTATTTAATCATGGCTAATCATAATTCGTTTGTTGACATCCCTGTATTGAGCCATTCATTACCTTTTAATACATTTTTTATAGCGAAACAAGAACTCGGAAAAGTACCATTATTAGGTTGGTATATTCGAGCTTCAGGAATGATATTAATCGATCGGTCTAACCGTATAAAAGCAAATCAAAGCATCGCTCTTGCAGCCAACTATATTGGGAATGGTAAAGTTGTGATTATATTTCCTGAAGGCACTAAAAGCAAAGACGGTAATATTGCAATTTTCAAAAAAGGAGGATTCCACCTAGCTCAGCAAGCTCAAACACAAATTCTCCCTATTAAAATTGAAGGTGCGCGTGAAGTTTGGCCCAATAAACGTCCGTTTTGTTTAAGGAGAGGTGTCATTAAATTAATTATTGGAACACCTATTCAACCACAAGAATTACAAAGTATGGAGATTGGTGCGCAAGCAGAACATGTTCGTTCAATCATTACAAACTTATAATTCATAAAAAAGTATAGATTTTTAGTCAATCTTAAACGGCATGAATTTCACCATCACATTTTTCAAAATTTACGAGATCTACTGCCTTCACTCCCATTATACAAACATCATCTATTTGATCATGATCGCCTTTCCATTTTTTAAAATACTCGTCTAAATACTCTTTCTGCTGATCACATTCAAATCTGTGCAGTTTAAGAATAAGTTCCTTGAACGCTACAATCTTCAACTTCTTTCCTTTCCAACCGCCCAATTGATCAGCAAATCCATCTGAAAACATGTAGATTACATCATCTGGTTCTAAAGCGAATTCATGTAAGGTAAATGGTGTAACCTTGAGATAATTACTGACCGGTTCTCGATCAGGATATAAGATCACAATTTTATTTTTTCGGACAATCCAAAGCGGTCGATTCGCTCCAGCAAAGTATAATTTTTCATTCATTATACAGCAAAAGGCTATATCCATTCCATCATAAATAAACTCCTTTGAGCTGCTAAACTTATCAATAATCAATTCTCTCGTCTGATCTAATATTTCATTTGGATATTTGAGTCCATAATCCTTAATCGCACTATTCAAACTGTTTTGACAAATCACAGCAATAAAGGATCCTGGAATTCCGTGCCCTGTACAATCTCCTACAGCAAAATAGCGAATATTTTCAGATTCGTAAGCCCAATAAAAATCACCAGAGATAATATCCTTCGGTGCATAGAAAACAAAATTATTTGGCAGAATTGAATTGAGTTCAGACTTGTTTGGTAGCATCGCTTGTTGTATTCGCTTGGTATAATTAATCGAATCTATTAAGTCGATATTTAATTCGTCTGCTCTTGATTTTTGAAGATAAACATCTTCCAGATTCAACTTAATACTTTTTAAGAAAAAATTAATTATGAAAAACAGGGTAAAGAAAAGGGTGACAATATTAAAGGCATTAGTAAGCACAACTTCTGCAGGTTCAAGAATAATCATTGGCTGAATATCCAATGGATTAAACTCATTAAAAAGATATCCTAGGGTAGAAAAAACAAGCATAGCCCAAGAATTTACTGGCTTTAATGATAAAGCAAAACCTGTAATAGCTAGTGGAATTAAAAATAAGTGAATGGTATTACAATTGACGAGAGATGAAGTTAAAATGATGTTTATTTGGAGGAATAGACCAACAATAATAAGCATTTCTATTTTCTTATATTTCACTATCGTAAGGTATCCAATATAGCATAAAGTTGTTACAAATAATTGCCATAAGCCTATGTTATAGGCACTGTTATAAAAAAACAGCACCGTAAACATTAAATTAACAATCGAAATCAAGAACATAATAAGATTAATAAATAATCTAATCTGAATCTGTTTCTTCGGTAATTCTAAGTCAATACCACGAAATGAGATGCTACGAAAGGCTCGAAAAGTTGGAATAAAATTCATTTATAGCATTTTGGGTACTTACAATATACGAATTGAAAAATAAAGAGTTTAGTTTCTATCCACATTAATTTTGTTTTTTCGACAAATAGTTAATTTATTCTATGAAATAAACGATGAATCTACATTATATTTCAATTCTCATACTAATTATTAAATATGTTTGCTCAGGTCTTTTGCCAAAACAATAATTCAATTAATAAAAGGATGTACAATTCTTAAATAATAGGTAGATTTATATTCAAATTAAAAGGTCCAAAATGAAAAATCTAGCACTAAACTCATCACCAGAACATTACCATCAGTACATTAATCTTGTTGAAGATACTGATATAAAATCTATGTTAGAAAATGGCGGAATCGAACCTTATTTAGAAACGGTTGATATTTTAGATAATCTAGGAGATAAAGTTTATCAAGTAGGCAAATGGACAGTAAAAGAAATGTTACAACATTTAATTGATGTTGAACGTTTATTCATGAATCGTGCTTTGCGTTTTTTAAGAACCGATCCCACACCTGTTCCTGGTTTTGACCATGATAAATATGTTATGGTATCGCGGGTTGATCATTTAACTGTTGAAGAATTATTAGAGGAATATCAAATTCTCAGATTATCTACAGTACTCTTTTTTAAACATTTATCTGATGAGGAATTAAGTAGATCAGGGACAGCAAACGGTGTGAGTATTTCTTTAATTGCAATAGCTTTTATTCTGGTAGGACATCCTCTTCATCATTTTAAAGTTTTAGAAGAAAAGTATTTTGCCTTATAGATTCATTTGAATTGACAATTTTATCGAACAAAATTGGCTGTTTTAACGTATAGCTCAGTATTATTTTGTCTTAGAAAACATACTATGTACCAGAATTTACTTGCTTTATTTTTATTGCTATCAATTAATCTTGTTTACGGTCAAGAAACACGGCTCGAAACCATTTTACAAAAAGGACATTCTAAGTTTGTGACTTGCGCGGACTTTCATCCTTCTGGTGAATTCGTTGTTACTGGTGGATACGACAATGCTATTATCCTTTGGAATTTGAAATCGGGTAAAGAAATACGTGTTTACAATAGACATACCGCAAGTATTTGGTCTGTTGAATTTAGTATGGATGGCAATCAAATTCTATCTAGTTCTGCTGATCAGTCCATAAAATTATTCGATACCAGAACGGGGGATTTGATTCATTCAATGCCCTTTCCAAAGGATGACATTCGACAAGCTTACTTCAGTTATAATGGCCAACATATTATTGGCTTAAGTAATCGAGATGGGTTATTTATTTTTGATCGCATAACGGGTAAATTAATTGGAAATTATAAAAAAGAATTCGGTATTGGATATCAGCACGGCTTAATCGATCCAAGCGGTGAGAAAGTGATTAATTTAAAAAACAGTAATCAAATTGAAGTCATTTATATCAACACAAAAGATACGCTATTCAATATAGAATTTGATAGGGTATTCAGTAATGCCTTTAGTCCTGACGGAAAAAAAATAGCGATTGGTTCAACCCAATTATTCGCAATAATATATGATGCGAACAATGGTAAAAAATTATTAGATCTAGTTGACCCTTCGGTAACGGATCAATGCACAGGTTGTAATACCAAGATAGCTTGGAGCAATTCGAGTAAATACCTTATCACCATGTCTGGTAGAACACCTGCAACAATTTGGGATGCTACAACCGGTAAGATTGTTCAAACATTACTCAATGACGATACACGTCCAACGATGATGAAATTCAGTCCTGATGATAATTATGTACTGATAAATGCTAATGAGAAAGTTTATGTTTACAATGTAAAAACAGGTAAATTGACAGCTGAAATAGAACATGAAAAACTTAATTATTTCGATATCAATTTCAGTCCTGATAGTAAATCGTTCATCATTCCAGCCGCCAATAATACAGCGGCAACTTATGCAACTAAGAATGGTATAAAAGACGAAACTTTAAGCGGATATCTCAATCGCGACAGGGACGATGGTTTGCGTTATTCTTATTCGAGTTGGGCCGACTCTGGTATCTTAAAATATATTTCATTGCGGCGTGATTTCGAAATCAGTCCTGATGGCAAACATATTGTTATTGGTAATATAGATTCTACAGCATTACTGATAGAAATCACTACAGGACGGGTTGTCAAGACTTTTAAAGGTCATGGAAAAGTTGTTTTGGCCTTTGCTTTTTCTCCTGACGGAACAAAACTTGTAACTGCTGGAGGCGATAGATATACCAAAATTTGGGATGTGAATTCGGGAGAATTATTAGCAGAAAAAAGGCTCCATGTAAATGTAGTATTCGACCTTAATTTCAATTCAACAGGAACAAAGATCATTTCTTCTGGTTGGGATGGTCGTTTCGCTATTTGGGATTTACACTCTGATGATTTTCAGATAAGAGAAACCGAACAAGGCGCTCCTTATCGTGTTAACTTTTCTCCAAACGACTTGTATATTATTCTTACAGATTTAAATGGCAATACGCAATTCTGGGAAAGTGATGCACTTGAAGTATTCAGAGGATTGGTGGGACATTCGAGCATTGTAAGTGATTTTTATTTTAGTCCTAATGGAAAACAAATGGTGACTGCCTCATGGGATGGTACTGCTAAAGTTTGGGACATATTGAGTGGTATGTTAGTTAATAAACTAACCGCACATAATGGACCTGTATATTCGGTTGCTTGGGATCATAAAAACAGGTTTATCGCTTCGGCTGGTGCTGATAATATCATTCGTTTATGGAATCCAGAAAGCAATAAAGTATTACACGAACTACATGGACATAACGAGGTTATCACAGCTGTTAAGTTCACTCCAAACGGAGACCAATTAATCTCAATGAGCATTGAAGGACAGTTAAAAATATGGGATTTAAATTCGTTTACAGAAATCTATTCTCGCATTCAAATTTCCCGAGATGAATGGCTAAGTACTGTTCCTACAGGATATTTTGACGGAACTAAAGACGCGCTAAAAATGGTGAATTATGTGTCTGGAATGGAATCTTTACCGGTAGGATCTTTCTTTGATAAATACTTTTCGCCTGGTTTAATTAAAAGGATTAATGATGGTGAACGATTCAATGAAACGGGGCAAAACATTGAAGAATTAATGGATTCAAGTCCAGGTTTAACTTTTATTCTTGCAGATGGACGGAGAAATATTGCGACACAAACAGATTCGATTTATACCTCTGCAACTGAAAAAGTAAATATTGGTCTTGAGATTGAAGGTGATATTGCCAATTTGGAAGAAGTACGTGTTTATAATAATGGAAAATTAGTATTGATTGAATCACTCAATAATAACGTAACTTTTAGAGGTGGCAATAAAAATGTTCATTTTGTAGATTTACCTTTAAATGCTGGAGAGAATCATATTTCAGGATTTGTTATTAATAAAGATAAAATCGAATCAAATCCTTCGGATCTGATCATTCATTACGATACAAAGGCAACCAATTCTAACCTTTATATCTTGAGTATAGGTATTAATGATTATCAAAACCCCGCGTATCAATTGAATTATGCTGTGAATGATGCTAGATCTTTTACGAAAGCTTTAGCTGCTGGCGGAGATACATTATTCAGTGAAATAATGACATACAATATTGAAAATAGCCGAGCGAATAAACTAGAAATATTAGCGACAATAGAAACGATTAAGCAGCAGATTAGACCCCAAGATGTTTTTGTATTCTATTACGCTGGTCATGGCGTAATGAGTGATAAAAGTAAAGAGAATGAGGCCGACTTTTTTATAGTCACACAAGATATTTTAAACCTTTATGGTGATCCCAATACATTATTCGAGAAGGCAATCTCAGCGAAAGAGCTCATGCAATATTCAATGGAAATTATTGCTGAAAAACAGTTATTTGTTTTAGATGCTTGTCATTCAGGTGGTGCAATAAATCAACTGGCTTTGCGCGGTGACGGTAGAGAAAAGGCTTTGGCTCAATTGGCAAGGAGCACAGGTACTTTCTTCTTAACAGCTTCTCAGAATGCGCAATACGCGAACGAAGTTGGAAATTTAAAGCATGGTCTGTTTACTTATGCACTATTGGAAATTATTGAAGGGCAAATCAAGGACAATGGTGACAACAAATTAACGATTAATGAGATGAAAACTTATGTAGAGGATCGAGTTCCAGAATTATCAGAAACGTATCAAGGATCACCGCAATACCCTACTTCCTATTCTTTCGGGCAAGATTTTCCTTTGGTTATATTGAAGTAATATCTACTAATTATATAAGAGAAATATTCTGATTAAAACTTATTGGAGTACATAAAGAACAATGCTATAATCTTGTTAATGCGTAAAACTGAAATTAATTTGGTTGGAATTTATCTCGCCACTTTTTTCAATACAACTGTATCCACCTTCTCAAATGTTGTTGGCCTTCTAGAATCGTTATAATTTAAACAGAGCACCATATCTCCTGTTGAGTTGAATTTATAAATACCAGGGATCCGCAATAACTCAATATCACCATCGGCCAATTTAAGAATGAAATCAATATGACTTTTCTCATTCGTATCGTCAATAACGTAAGTTAAATTAACAGGGTTACCTTCCATTTCAAAACCATCACCACCTAAAGTATCTCCTTTTACTAAAATGTACGCTCCACCACTTTCATCCAATTTAATGAATCCAATATCTCCATTCTGTTCACCTTGCCACATACCAAGATGTGAAGGTTTCTCATCAACACACCCCACTATTAAGATAAATAAACAGAAAAAAATATAGGGGAACAATTTTGACATTTTAAAAAAAATAGATTTGAATTTCTAATCCGATAAAAATACGATTTTTTAATTAAAACGCTAAATTTATAAATAGAAAGGACTCCGTTGAATATTGAGATTACTCAACTATTTTTCAATGTGACCTGCTTTTATATATTGGGTTAAGTATTTAACTCCAAAATAAAACGGAATAGTATCCAATAAACTTGTCACAAATTTAAATAAATAACTTGCCGTTATAAAGTAGATTAATGGTTCTGTAATATTCCCAAAAGCATCTTTTGGAAGCGCATCAGCATAATAATGTGTAATTAAAATAACAGCGATAGAATCAACCAATTGACTAACTAATGTTGATCCATTATTTCTTAACCATAAGTATTTCCCGCCTGTTTTCTTTTTCAAATAATGAAATATTTGAACATCAATAAATTGAGCTGAAATGTAAGCAATCATACTTGCGGAGGTTGCTGCAAATGTTGCTGTACGCACCTCATAGAAAATCCAACCATTTGTATTTGGAATCACATTTCCTAAATCATCTAATTCCGGTCCTGGCGGTAACACTCCACCAATCCAAATAATAAAAAGTACCCATAAATTCAAGATAAGGCCCATCCAAACAACCATATTGGCCCGTTTTTTACCGAATAATTCACTTATAAAATCAGTACATAAAAATGTAATGGGATAAGCCAAAACCCCAATCGCTATAGGAAAAGGAATTTCATTGCCAAAGAACACAAAATCGAGCGAAATAAACTTCGTAATACCTAAAATATTGAGCATTGTAAGGGAACCCAAAAAAAGGCCACTCAACACCATAAAAACCCATTCAGCTCTCCTATTTTTTCGTTCTAGTTCAAACATCTTGTTTTTTCTTTCAATAAGGACCTTTTTACAAAATCTATTAATTAAAAAATATATCTACTTGAACAAAACTAGTGAAATATGCAGTTCTCAGCGCGAAAGCAAGTTGAAATTTAGAATTGTTAGTAAGAAATTATAGGCGTTACTGATTATTGCCCACCGATTAATAAGGCTACTGTTCCTCTAAATTGATACTCCTTTGCATTACGATCAGTAATTGCTAGGAAATAAACATACATACCTTCTTCGTGTATCCGATTGAAGACATTATTATATCCATCCCATCCTTCGTAAGGATCGTCAGATTGAAAAATTATTTCCCCCCAACGATTATAAATCTGCAGTTGATAAGAATCAAATTCGTACAAAGAAACAACTGGTAGAAAAACAGGATTAGCCCCATTCACAACAAAAGCATTTGGAATATAAACCAATGGTTCAACAACTGCGCAAGCCGTATTTGAAAAAGATGTCTCGCTGAATCCATAAGAATTAATTGTTTCAACTGCTTCAACGCGGTAACAAAATTGACCTTGTGAATTAATAAATTCAGACACATCATCAACAAAAGATCTTACACCTGGCAAAGTTGTAGCAATAGGTGTATCATCAAAAACGCCATTTTCACCCCGGTAAATATTATACCTTTTAACATTCCCATCAAAGCCATAATAGCTTGTCCATGACAGGGTATGTTTCATTTCAACGTGATCTGTAGTAATCTCGAGAAAACTAGTTGTCACCAGGTTTGATTTTTGACCTATGTTACCACAAGTGTCAATGATGTTAATTTGATATTGATAAGCCCCTCTTTCTGGAAAGACATTTTCGTCATAAATTGACATAAAGTCGGAAACGGTGGAAGTGAAATTTGTTACTGAAACAAAATCAGACTCATAAGGAGCTTTAACAATCACATTGTATTCTTTAACAGTCGCACTTATATCTGAATACAATAATAATTCAACATCATTACCCAATGTATGTGTAGCAGTCGCTAAATAATGAAAATCAGGTTCACTTGGTGGTGATGCTAATCGACAGATCTTATTAGAATAAGAAATAGAATCGTTTACAGAAGTTGCGCGCACAACGAAACAGTATTTGGTTCCATAATCAATATTGGTATGATTGTATTTTAATGCTGCTGTTGTAATTGTTTTTGTTAATTCAAACGGACCGTCATTAACACTTACCATTACTTCGTATTTCGCCGTTTCTTCTATCCAACCTTCATAAGGTGTCCAAACCAAGTTAATTGTTCGTGCACAAAGATCATATTCTTCAACCAAGAAGATTGTTGTATGCCCCTCACTCAATGCTGAAGTTTGATAAGTTGGCGGCACTATATCTGTGTAACAAGAATCGAAAGCTGCAATACGGTACCCTTCTGGACCAAAAGATGCTTCAGTTGCGGCATTGGAATAAGTTGTATTGTCTATTCCATAAACAGTATCAATGGCTTCCCAAATACCATCTTTCAGCCAAAAGATGATATAGCCATAGGTATCACTCTGATTGTTTTTATTCCAGCTAATATCTACAAAACCTGTCTCACAATTTACAGAAACCCAGTCTAGTTTAGGAATATCTGGAGCAGAAAAATCTTTTAATATTGCCCCTTCAACATTCGAAGTAGACGTACATCCAGCGTCGTGATTTACGCGAATTTCGTAGGACATAAAATCTTCACAAATATCTACTGTATCCGTAAATTCATTAATTCCGTAATCTCTAGTCCCCCTCAAGATCCATGTTCCAACAGGATACTCTCTATAAATTTCTTGTACTACATCTTCTCCCACTTGAATTGGATCATGCGTATTGTTCCATCGCAACCTCACACGACCATCCAATAGATCATTTAGAGACATAAACATACTACTGAGCGTATCGCTAACGGACTCATTACCTCCATCACAACCATAAAGTGTTTTAATAAAGTAACTTTTTGATACAAGATCTGCCCCTGCTCCAACTACAGTATACGTATTTGTTCCAATTAAAGGAATAGTAGTTATAAATCCATCAGTTGTCGACCATACTTCATAAGCCAAGAACGCACCTTCTGGATCTGCCGGTGGTGACCAATTCAGAACGACATCACCACTAGGTAACACATCAATACAATCCAGATCAGGAGCAGCTACTTCGCCTCTATTTTTAAGTTTTATTCGAACAGTTTTATAGGTCTGACCAGGCACTGTACAATAGTCATCCTTCGCGTTCAGCACAAAAGTATATACTTGTTCTTGCTGTTGCACACCACAAGCATCAAATAAATGATCACATGAAGTTTGCCAATTAAAATTAGTTGTCAATCCTTGAATTCCTTGAATTATTGGAGGCGTATCTAATGTAGCACAAGGCAAATAATCACAACCAGAAGCTGGATCGACTAATCCAGTACCAAAATAATTACCTGTTGGAATAAGTGTAACAGTTTGCGGCGTTCCATCTTGCAGAACTTCCATGTCGCGAATGACGATATCAAAATTAATTAAATCACCAGCAAAAAATTCGGCATCGAAAGTTCCATCAATAAAAGGCGGATCAATAGTCGGTGCTGTATTATCATATCCTAAACAAGGAATTACAACCAATTGTGATTCTCTATTAATTGTAGCGATTAATATGCCATCTCGATAGCAATCAATTCTTTGAGCAAAGCCAAAATTTCCAGGCGTATTCGATTTGAAGGCAATATTTCCTGTTTCAGTATTCATACTAGCAGGAATATTTAATGCATCAAAAGACGCATCTGGCGTAGGATTATTAAAAGCAAAACCAGCTTCGAAAGGCACTGGTGCTGGATTCGTTGGAGGATCAAAAGTACCTGAAGGAAAGTGGTCTAAAGGAACGCCCCATGAGAACACCAACGAATCATTATCTGGATCAAAAGCATTGGCATCAAAATTAAATACAGAACCACTGCAAAGAAGCATGTAAGGATCTTGCGCAAATTGTGGAGATGAGTCTAAACACGAACCGTCAGGTAAAGCGTACATTATAGAAGACAATGTAAAGCCGTATGCGTAAGGGTCTGTTATATTGTCTACATCCCAATTTCGAGAAAATGAATCGTAAGTAAAAGCCCAGCCAGCAGCAGGTGGTGTACCCGTTAATAAAATTGGAGCTGAACGGTAAACGTATTTTTGAATTGCTCCAGGACCTGACCCGCCTCCTGGGCCTACGCCACAATCAATTTCTGAGGGGCTACCTGGAACGACCGAACAATCTGGAGATAAATCTGTCGAACTTAAAAAATCACATGCAATTGAAGTCACTACGTCGTGATTCCAGACTCTTAAATCTAAACTTGGATCGATGATATCAAGACCATTACAATCTCGATAAATAACCAAAGTAAACTCGAAATTATCACCTCCTAAAGCACGCCAAGTAATTTCTCCCCCCATTAAATGAGCAGCATGAATTGGCTTCGCAAAAAAACCAATAAACAAGATTAAAATGAGTTGTTTTAAATACATCTACTCTTAGAACGTAAAATTCCTACTTTTATTTAATACGATAACCAAGTCGTTTGGTTGCTATTAAAGCTTTGCAATTAGGGACTTTTAACATATAATTAAGATTTAAAATCAGGAGCAAAAATTACTACTCAATTCCAAAGTCAGCAACTGTATAAAATAGTTCCGGACCTTTTTGAATATTGGTTGTATCAAATTCGTCTATTTGCAAGTCCTTAAAGACACTGTAAATCTTACCTATACCTGGCGCATATACGGCTTTTTTAACCCGATGATCAACGAACGAAGTGAAGTTTTCACAGACAGCTGTTACACTTGAATCAAAAGCGATATCATTAATGGAGAATGGTTCATAAATTTTATCATAAAAACATTCATGTTCAGAACCGTCATTTAGTGCATTATCGTTCCAACTTCTATTATAAGCAATCGCGAATATCATTTCAATCTTTCGATTATTCTCATCGACAACCTCAGCGGTTGTTCCCGTTCGTTTAATTGTCCATACATCTTTAATCGACCAGCTTAAGGTATCATTCAACCTTTTAAATCGTCGTAATTTAAATGCTTGCTCGCCTTCACCATCAATAAATTCTTCACCGATTACTTCTTTAATTTGATAACGCGAAGTATCATGTGCGGGCTCTAGAACGATATCGTGAAAAATATCAACAACATCATATACCACGAATTTTCCGGTTTCAATTGGAAAATATTCATACCCATAAACAATTGATTTAGGCTCATCTTTTTTACAAGCACTTAATCCTATCAATATTACAGGAATAAAAATTAAATATTTTAAAATAGTATTCATGGTATTGTTTCAATTATTACTACGACATTCGTTTCAATTGCGAACCATACATCAAGCTAAATATCAAACCAATAATACCCGTAAACATCAGCATTACTGTTCCAATAGTCATTCCTTGATAAAAGTAGGTAATTAATAGCAATGGAATAATACTATATGCTAAATACAGATAGAATCCCATTTTCGTCAGTCTGAACATTAAAAATACGCCGATAAAACCAATTATCAAATTCATCAATGTTACGATATTGATCAGATAGAAATTATCATTCGTTATCACCATATAATTAGTAAACTCTTCAAAAAGCCATCCCATCATATTAATAACTTCTAGATCTTGCCCTTCTAACATCGCTATTCTGGCCATCTCTATCTCTTCAGGAGATGATTGTCCTTGCATGAAAGAAAACATTACCAACAAGAAATTGAAGCCAATATAAACCCATGACAAAACACAAAACACCAATAATGCATCGCCTCTTTCTTCTTTCATTTTAAATACTTTTTACAAAATTTATAGATGCTGCAATTAGTGGTTGAAGATAAGTATCATTCTCTACAAATGGAACTTTTTTTCTGTATTCCTTAACAATTGCTTCTATTTTAGGGCTTGATTTTAAAGGTCTTCTAAATTCTAAAGCCTGTGCTGCGTTTAACAATTCAACACCTAAAACTTTGTATAGATTATCAATTATGCGGTACATTTTAGTCGCGCTATTCGCGCCCATACTTACATGGTCTTCTTGCCCATTTGATGATTCAATCGAATCTACCGAAGCGGGATTTGCTAAATGTTTATTTTGACTTACAACTGACGCTGCAGCATATTGGGGAATCATAAAACCAGAATTTATACCTGGGTTAGCGACCAAGAAAGCCGGTAATTTTCTATTTCCTGCGATTAGTTTATAAATTCTACGTTCAGAAATACTTCCCAATTCAGCAATTGCAATCGCTAAAAAATCTAAAGAGATAGCCAATGGCTGACCATGAAAGTTTCCTGCTGAAACGATTTCATCTTCATCAGGGAAAATTGTTGGATTATCTGTTACAGCGTTAATTTCGCGTTCAAAAATTCCTTTTACATGCGCAATAGCATCTTTTGTTGCACCATGCACTTGTGGTATGCATCTATAAGAATATGGATCTTGCACATGTGCCTTTTCTTGCGTAATGATTTCACTTCCAGCCAAGGTTTCTCGAACAATACGTGCCGTTTCTATTTGTCCAGTTTGCTGACGAATGGCATTTACATTGTGATTAAAAGGATTAATTCTTGCGTCATATCCATCAATAGAAATACATGCTATCAAATCCGCTTTTTCAGAAATATCTTCAGCTTTAATCATACACCAAACACCATAACTACTCATGAACTGCGTTCCATTCAATAAAGCCAAACCTTCTTTTGATTGTAAAACAAGCGGTTCCCAATTCATTTTAGCTAACATCTCAGCACCAGTCATTCTAACACCATCAAAATCCACATGTCCTTCGCCTAAAATTGGCAATGATAAATGTGCCAAAGGAGCAAGATCACCAGAAGCACCTAACGAACCTTGTTCGTATACTACAGGAAAGATATCGTTATTATAAAACCCGATCAATCGTTCGACAGTTGCCAATTGAACTCCTGAATGCCCATAAGACAAACCTTGTATCTTGAGCAATAGCATCAATTTCACAATTTCATGCGGCACCTCATCTCCCATTCCACATGCGTGAGAAACAACAAGGTTTCGTTGTAATTGACTCAAATCATTTTTTGAAATATGTGTATCACATAACGAACCGAATCCGGTATTGATTCCGTAAAAAATATGCTCACCCGATGACATTTTATCATCTAGATATTGTCGACATTTAAGTACTTTATTTTTGGAAACAGTTGATAATTCGAGTTGACAATTGCTTTCTAAAATTTCTTTTATTTTGGCAATCGTTAAATGATCTCCATTAATCTGATGTGTTGTCATAAAAATTATAGCTGATTAATAAATTCGCTTGTTGACATTGTGTCTTGATCTCCGCTCACCATATTTTTTAGGGTAATCGAATCATTATTCATTTCATTATCGCCTATTAAAATGACATAAGGAAAACCTCTATCATTGGCATATTTCATTTGTTTTTTCATTGATTTAGCTTCAGGATAAACCTCACATGATACATTTTTATCACGTATTTGTTTTGCTAAATTCAGACATGCATCTTGTTCTTTCTCACCAAAATTAATGAAAAGATATTGTGTTGCAGCCATCAATTCTGTAGGAAATAAATCCAATTCGGTCATCACATCGTAAATTCGATCTGCACCAAATGAAATTCCTACACCCGACATATCTTTTAATCCAAATAATGCTGTTAAGTCGTCATAACGTCCACCACCACAAATACTACCAATTTTCACATTATTAGCCGCTACTTCAAAAATTGCGCCTGTATAATAATTCAATCCTCTTGCTAGGGTTACTTCTAATTCGAGTTTTGCTTTATCTAAACCTAAAGATTTAATACGATTTAAAACAAACTTTAATTCATCGATACCTTTTAATCCGACTTCAGATTCGGCCAAATAAGCCTCCAATTGTTTAATTTTCTCATCATTATTCCCAGATAAATCAAATAATGGGTCAATCTTAGTAATTGCTTCCTGAGAAATACCTCTTTCCACCAATTCTTTGACTACGCCTTCTTTTCCAATTTTATCTAATTTATCGATAGCCACTGTAATGGGAACTAATTTTTCAGATTCACCACACACTTCAGCAATACCAGAAAGAATTTTACGGTTATTAATTTTTATGGTGAAGTCAGTCAGTCCTAACTTACTTAGTACTTCGTCAAAGATTTGAATCAATTCGATTTCATAAATCAATGAATCACTGCCAACAACGTCAGCATCACATTGATAGAATTCGCGGTATCGTCCTTTTTGTGGACGATCTGCTCTCCAAACGGGTTGAATTTGAAAACGTTTAAACGGGAAACTTAATTCGTTTTGATTCTGTACTACATATCTAGCAAATGGTACAGTCAAATCATATCTCAAAGCCTTTTCTGAAAGAGAATTCGCGAATCTAACCAAGTTTTCCTCCTCAAAAGCTTTTGTATCCGCTTTCTTTAGGGTATCACCAGAATTTAGCACTCTAAAAATTAATCGATCACCTTCTTCACCGTATTTCCCCATCAAGGTTTCTGTTTTCTCCATTGATGGTGTTTCGATGGGTAAAAAACCGAATTTTTCAAATACGTTTTTAATGGTTGAGAAAATATAATTCCGTTTTACCATTGTTAGTGGTAAAAAATCTCTTGTTCCTTTTACTATTGAAGGTTTTGCGCTCATTTTAATAAATTGATAAGGCTACAAATTTAAGACTTTCAATGAGAATAAAAATTGCGATTTTCATCTTCATGTAACAAAGTTTAAACAATGTGAAAATAAAGAAAGAATAAGTACAATAAAATTACTGTTTAATACACGATTAATTTTTCAGTAAATATTGAATTTTGATCAGTAATTTTGACCAAATAAGTTCCTTTTGCCACATTATTCAGGTCAACTGAAACAAGATTCGAATTTGGTTTAACCCGTAATAAACTTCTCCCACTTAGGTCAATCAATTCTATAGAAGTTGACTTTAATTGTGCATAAGTTAAACTACCAAGATCCATTGTTACGGCTTGTTTTGTTGGATTAGGATAAATTTTAACATCTACTAGATTGTCATGCGCTGCAATTCCAACAACAGAAATTGGTGCAGACTCAAAAAATCCAACGCCCCCTCTTCTATTCCCTAAAACCATTTCAAATCGGTCATCTCCATTTAGGTTTGCTATTGCTGGAGCTGCGTAGGTCCCTATATTAATATAATCTATATGCATATCCACAAGGTTAAATTCACCCGTAAGGTTATCTTCGATATTATCATAGTAGTATAAAAATCCAAGTTTAGATCCTACTATTAAATGATATTCACCACCTATTTCTATAAATTGTGGAATAGCGTGCCCTTCTATAAATCCTTCTCCAGAAACGTTTACATCACCTAGATTTGGGTTTGTATTTGTAAAAGCATAATCTGAAATAGATCCAGTATTTTCCAAATATTGTAGTTTTCCCGTTCGCCTTCCGATCACTAAATCTAGATCACCATCGCGATCTAAATCTGTTAAATTAGGATAAGCATAAGTCCCTGAAAAAACAGGAGAACCGGTAGCGTCATTCAAAGTAATAAATGTATTAAATATGGCTGGATTACCTGCGCCACCAGTATTCTCAAGGTAATAACAGTAGCCTGTATACTCACCCAAAATCATATCTTCATCACCATCATTATCAAGATCTCCAAAAGCAGGATAGAAGAATAATGTTGCGCCTATTCCCATGGTTGATAAGTCCTGATAATCTTCCGTTATAAATGTAAATTCAGGTTCCGTTTCTGTACCTGTATTTTCATAATAAGATATTCTAGAGATTTGACCTCCTGAAATTGGATTGTATTCTCCTTGACTTGAAACCAATAAATCTAATAACCCATCACCATTGTGATCAAAAAAAATGGGTAATGCACCAGTTCCAATATCTATCATTTCAGACTGTAAGAAGTTTTCAGTTCTATGTTGAAAATCGGGTTCAGTATCTGCCCCTTCATTCTCATATAACCAAACACTTTCTTTATTAACAGATGCTATTTTTGCATTCGGAGAAACAATAAGATCACGTATATTATCATTGTTTACATCGACATGATAACCTGCAGGAAAAATCGGCATATCCACAGCAATTGATGAAGACGGAAAAGCAGGGTCAACTGATCCCATACCCGAATTTGTATTCACTTCTTCTCCAGTATTCATTAATAAAGTAAGGTTTTTATATGAAATATCACCTAAAACAAGATCTAAAACGCCTGAATCATCCATATCTAGTGCCAACAGTGTTGATCCTGAATGTCTATCTTGATGATCCGTTGCACGACCATAATTCCGCGCAAATTCTAAACCTAAACTTTCTTCATCACAAGGATAATCTAAAGTATCCCATAATTCAATATCATTAGATCCACTGTCTTCTCGGAACCTTCCCCAACAAATATTTTTAGTTTCGTAGAGAATAGAATCACAAACCCCATAAGTTTCAACACTTAAATTCTTATGATATTCTACAGCTGTCCCCAATACACCAAATCCAAGAATATCTATATCACCATCGCCATCCACATCAACTAAGGCTGGAATATCTTGCGAACTTAGATACATATACGCATAGCCGTCGTAAATATAAGTTTGAAGCAATTCTACTTCAATTTCAAAACTATTTCCATCGATTACATTCCCTACATTTTTATATAAAGATGTTCCACCAATATTATAAGAGAATATATCCATTAATCCATCGCAATTATAATCGACTAATAAAGCCCAATCATGCAGATTATCCGGAAAATCAGATTCGTATTCAGGCGCATATTGAAAATCATTTTCACCGGGACCACCATTTTGCACGAATGTTAAAATCTTATTACATGTTCTATCAAAAACAAAAAGATCGTTCACGCCATCAAAATTCAGATCAATATTTGAAAATTGACAATAATCCATTCCACCCGCCCAGGGGAATTTTTGTGTAATATCATCTTTGATTACTTGCGTTTCAGTATTGTACTCAAAACCAAATTGAGCAAAAGTAGTTTGAAACGTAGTGATAATACAAAGTGAGCCAATAATCAGTTTTAACATGTATAATTTATTTAAGCACTAAATTAAAGAAGATATACATATAACGCAAAAAATACCACTAACGTTGAGTGAACGGTATGATTCCATACTTGAATTCGACCCGTTCATAAAAAAACTGATTGAATACTGAAAAACATTAGTTAATTTAGAATTTGAAAAACAGATAAATATGAAATTAAACCAATACGGCTACATAACGGCTATTGCTGGATCGATGTTAATGAGCTGCGGTTCAGACGGAACAGAATCAAAGGACAGTACAACAGATTCAACTGAAAAAAAAGACACTGTGATTACGAGCGAAATTTCAGCTGACATGAAAGAAACATTCGGCGATATTCAAATTCTGCAATACCAAATTCCAGGATTTTATCAATTAAGTTTGAAACAACAAAAACTAGTTTATTATCTATACGAAGCAGGCTTATCTGGAAGAGATATGATCTGGGACCAGAACTATAGACATAACTTAGCCATTCGATCGGCATTAGAAAATATTGTTCAAAATTTTGATGGCGACAAGTCGACTGAAGAATGGAGCAACTTTATGGAGTATACGAATAGAGTATGGTTTTCAAACGGAATCCACCACCACTATTCAATGGATAAATTTATTCCAAAATTCAGTCAACCATATTTCACTGATTTACTTTCAAGTACTTCAACAACATTAAGTGACGAAGTAGTGACGGCAATTTTTGATAAAAATATTGACGCAAAACGAGTGAGTTTAGATCCTAAAAAAGATTTAGTATTGAGTTCTGCTACCAATTTTTATGGACCAAATGTTACGCAAAAAGATGTAGAAACATTTTATGCTGACATCATGGCAAATGGCGGTGATAAACCAGTTGAATTTGGTTTAAATTCTCGTTTGGTAAAAGATGCTGACGGCAATGTAACAGAAGAAGTTTGGAAAGTTGGTGGTAAATATAGTGCAGCTATTGAAGAAGTAGTAAAATGGTTGTCTTTGGCACAAGGTGTTGCTGAAAATGATGAACAAGGAAAAGCTTTAGGTTTATTAATTGAATATTACCAAACAGGTGATTTAGAAAAATGGTCTGAATTTAACATTACTTGGTCACAAGCAACAGAAGGAGACATTGATTACATTCAAGGTTTTGTTGAAGTTTATGGTGATCCAAAAGGAATGAGAGGTTCTTATGAATCAATTGTTCAAATTAAAGATTTTGATGCTTCTGCTCGAATGAAAGTAATGGCAGATAATGTACAATGGTTCGAAGATCAATCATCAATTGCTGATGAACACAAAAAACCAGATGTTAAGGGTGTGAGTTATAAAGTTGTGAATGTTGCTGGTGAAGCTGGTGATGCCTCTCCTTCAACTCCAATTGGTGTGAACTTACCGAATAACGAATGGATTAGAGAAGATCACGGATCAAAATCTGTTAGTTTAGGGAATATTGTTGAAGCTTATGACAATGCTAGTGGTGAAGGAATTTTATCAGAATTTGCGAATGATCAAGAAGAAATAGACAGAGCAATTAAACATGGTAAATTAGCTTCTAAATTGCACACTGCAATGCACGAAGTAATAGGTCATGCATCAGGTAAATTAAACGAAGGAGTTGGAACACCAAAAGAAACTTTAAAGAATTATGCATCAACTTTAGAAGAAGCAAGAGCAGATTTAGTGGCTTTGTATTTTTTAATGGATGAGAAATTAGTTGATTTAGGTTTAATGGAATCTTTAGAAGTTGGTAAAGCTGAATACGATTCTTATATCAGAAACGGATTAATGGTGCAAATGCGTCGATTAGAGCCGGGTGCTGATATTGAAGAAGCACATATGCGAAATAGACAATTGGTTGCAGGTTGGGCTTTTGAAAAAGGTGTAGCTAATAACGTAATCACAAAAGATGTTCGCGATGGTAAAACATTCTTCGAAATCAATGATTATGTGGCTTTAAAAGGAATCTTTGGCGACTTATTAAAAGAGATTCAAAGAATTAAATCAGAAGGTGATTATGCTGCTGGACATGATTTAGTTGAGAACTACGGTGTAAAAGTTGACAAAGGCATTCACGCTGAAGTATTGGAAAGAAGTAAAGCATTGAACATTCCTCCATACAATGGATTTATGAATCCTGTTTTAACATCGGTAATGGATGATGCAGGTGAAATTATTGGAATAACAATGAAGCAACCAGGTAGTTTTGCTGAGCAAATGTTAGACTATTCTGCACGATACGGTTTCTTGAAATAAGAAATTTTATAATATTGACTGGAACGGAGGCAATTATAATTGTCTCCGTTTTTTTTGTTTAAGTATTGTGCGTCTATACGATTGAGCAGCAGCAATGCAGACACATGCAGAGCCGATAAAACTATAAACATACAGTTTCAATCATTTAAGAATAAATAAGTGCTTTTAGTAAATTATCGTTTAATTGAATTTTGCGTATAAATTAACAGGCGCTGGATTAATTTCCTCGCAGCGGGTGAATCAATTAAAATCATTTATCCATACTTTCTAAAGGTATGCTCAATTTTAAACTTGTGGTTTAGTTAGATAGCAGCAGAAATACAGCTACATGCAAAGCATTGCATATACCTTATAACTAATCGCAATACACAAACAAAAATCAATACTAACAACTAATAACTCCCCTTATCTCAACCTCATTTTTCGTGCATAAGCATGCCATTTGGCAGCATTTGCATTGTGTTGGGCATTGGTTTTAGCGAAATTATGTAGACCGCTATTATCAGGCTTTGCACACATAAAAATATAATCATGCTGTTCGGCATTTAGCACAGCATCAATGGCTTGTTTAGATGGCATACGAATTGGTCCAGGGGGAATGCCTGGATAGATATACGTATTGTAAGGGCAATCTCTTTGCATATGAATGGTCAATAACCTTTTCACTCCTTTTAATTCATCACCCCAGCAGAATTTTGCAGTAGGATCAGATTGTAAAAGGATTCCTCTTTTAACTCTATTCAGATAAAGCCCCGCAATGATTGGCCATTCTTGTGTGTTAATTCCTTGCTCAGCCTCAATAATAGATGCCAAGGTTGCGATTTGCGATTGGCTGATATTTAATACTGCTTGTTTGGCTTTTCTATCCTCATTCCAATAGTCTTTATACTTTTTCGCCATGAATGCTACAAACTCCTCTGCAGACGTATCCCACTCCCCAATTTCGTATGTATCAGGCAAGAAAAGACTGATCATAGTTGCGGGATTAAATCCAAATTTCTCAATGGTCGCTGTATGATTTAAATAAGCAACAATTTGGGCAGAATCAGCCTCAATATTTGGCGCTACTTTCCCCGCCATATCCTCTATTGTCAAACAATTATTAAAGGTGATTTTTACATCTTTTAATTCTTGATTACCATTCTTAAAACCGTAAAATATATTTTTAATTTTGATACCATCTACTACTCGATATTTTCCCGGTTCGAGGTTCTCATCAGTCAATCCTAATTTAGTAGCATAAGCTAAAAAAGACTTTTTTGACATGATGTCTTCCTTTTCAAATTTAGCAGCCAAATCCATCAATGATTCGTCAGAATGCACATAGATTATTTTTTGATCAACAGACAATGCAATGGTTTTAAAATGCATGTCATAATATGGTTTCCCAATATAGAAGCCAACGCCACCAATAATTAATAGTACAATTAGAATTATTATCTTTTTCATTTAGGCCAATAGTTTTTGATACATCAATTCATCAATCCAATATCCATTATTATTGAACCAATCTTTTTTGGTGCCAATTTTAGTATATCCTACTGATTCGAATAATTTAATACTCTCAACATTATCAACGAGGATATTGCAGTATAAGTTTCTTATTCCGATTACTTCCAAAGCATATTTTTCTATCAAAATCAATGCTTCAGCTGCCAATCCTTTATTTCGGTGTGCTTTATCTATTAAAATGCCTAAACCCGCTCTTTGGTGAAAGGGATCGAACTCAAACATATCGATTGTTCCGACAGGCAAATCATTCTCATTTAAACAGATAACAAACCTAATTTGTTGATGTGTGTACAAGTCCTGAGCACTTTGAATATAGGCATGAATTAATTCTTTTGAAAAAGGAACTTTTGTTCCACTCACGCGCCAATTTAGCGGATCATTTTCTCTTTGCAGAATATGATCTACATCACTCATTTCTAATGTTCTCAAATATATTTTATCAGCTTTCAACATGTTTAAGATTTAAACTTTCTATATGCTTAAAGATATCACTTTTAGAATATTCCTTTAGGTTAAAAGAATTATCTTCATTTAAAAGATGGGTTGAATTGATTTGATAATAGTTCAAAATCAGATTAACCTTGGCGAGATCAGGAATAAATTCGAATATAAAATCGGCCTGACTATTTGGTAGTAGCACATTTTTTATTGGTTGCAAACAAGTAATAGTTTCTGTATCAACGTGCGCATATTTTAAAAATTCACGTTCAACTATATAATCCTTCTGCGCCAATTCGATAAAAATAAGGGGATATTGTTTTTTAGTGAGGACATTTAGAAAAGGCTCAAAATCATCCCCTACAATTGACTTTTTATAGGTCAAAGAATAATACTTTTTATTTTGCACCAAGATGAGGTGTGGAATTTTATCTGGTGAAATTAAAACCAAATAAGAGCCTGACAATTGGAAATCTTGAAAAGGTAGAACTGGTTTAATTTTCATCTTCAATCACACCTTTAAAAACGAATTCAGCGGGTCCTTCAAGCCATATATTTTGATAAACCTTATCATTTTTAGATGCCTCAAGATGAATTCTCAGATGACCACCCTGTGCTTTCACTTCAATAATTCCTTTATCAATATTGTGCTTTTGGGCAAAACTTATTCCACAAGCCGTAGCGCCTGTTCCACATGCTAAGGTTTCAGCTTCTACCCCTCTTTCATAAGTCCAAATCTCAATATTTCTATCCCCTTTTTCAGCTATCAAATTCACATTTGTTCCTTTCGTTTTAAAACGATCAGAATAGCGGATAGATTTACCGTATTCAACTATATTTTCATTCACACCATTACGATATGCGACATAATGGGGTGAACCGGTATCGATAAAATGATCATTTCCAATAGACTCAATTGCACCATATTGTTGCATTTCTATTTTCACATGCTTATCGCTTATTACTGCTTGATGCATACCATCAATTGCTTCGAAATTAGTTTGGTCTTTAATTATTCCTAAAAACTTAGCGAATGCCACACTGCATCTCGATCCATTCCCACAAAAGCTTTGGCTGCCGTCTGGATTATAAAAATCCATTAAAAAATCTCCTTTTGTTGAAGGTTCAATAAATATTAAACCATCTGCTCCTATACCAAATTTACGATCACACCATTTAATTGCGTAGTCCACTTTATTGGCTTTAAAATCATCTTTACTATTATCTATTAAGATAAAATCGTTTCCTGTTCCTTGGTATTTATAAAAATCAATCATTCAATATATTTTCTCGATCCACCTCTACAAAAGGTAAAAATTCTTGTGTCTCTTTTAATCCGTATAGAATGTCTTCAAATCCTATATAATAAACCTTATTTCTTTTATATATTTGGTATTTAAACTGGTCAGACAAACCATAAAGAATCAACTTGTTTTTGGATAATTTATATCCTGAGAAATTCAAAGGCGATTCCCAAAACTCGACTATTAATTCTGTTATTTTAGATTCTTTAATCCCTAACATTTCTTTGAGGGCTGTATCCTTTTTAATTTCTTCAGTTAAAAATATGATTTGATATTTTTTAGATTTAATCATTCGTTCCCGTCGAATGACGATATCGCTATCAATTTCCGAAGTATCTTTAATTTCAATTTGATCAGTAACTTCGGTTGTGTCAACACTTTCAATTGGTATCGTATCTAGACTCAAACTGTCCACTATAATTACAGGAACAGGTACTTCTATCACCTCTTTTTTTATAATCGTATCGTATACAACCTCTGTAATCACTTGGGCTTCTGTGATTTTATTTCTTTTTTCAATAATTACTGTCGAATTTTTCCCAACGAAAAAGCCGATAAGCCCACCGATTAAAAAAACTGATATGACAAGTAAATATTTCATGTAACAAAAGTAGTACAAAGATCTTTGAAAATAGCAAGATTTATTTGAGAAAGCAATGTTCAGTGATTAAATCAATAATTTAACTATAAAAACACTGTTCCTTCAACAATTTCAATGTCTTAAACCAATATTCCAGTAATAGGATTATCCTTCAGAACCGTTACAATCTTAACACATTGTAATTTATTTAGAATGTTTTTTCGGTGATGTCCTTTAATAGGAATAAATAGCGTTCAACGCGATAGTTTAGAATAATCAGTAGATTTTTCTATTTTTTAGTCTTTCACAAAGAGAATGAGTTTTGAAATTTATTAGCTTTTTTAAATTTTAGATATTAAAAATAGCTTAAGATTATAAACAATAGGGTTTCAATTATGAAATAAAAAAGTTATCATTTAAAATAAAAAAAAACAATAGTGCGACTAAAACTTTAAATTTATATTTGACATCGATGTAAAACAATTAATCGTTTTTATCGCATCCTATATATTACTATTTTACTTTTGTAAAGAATAAAATTTCAGTTTGAATCTTGGGTTATTTTCAAATTGAAGAAACCAAATTAACAATCACAATTTGGTTTAAACATTCTTTAATCACACTATCATTTTTTTTCTGTTTTGGGTTATTTTAGTTTCTTAATACTGAAACGAATGTATAAAAAACATATCAATTTCCACCATACTTTTCGACATGTACCTGTAATAAAATCGGCAAACATGGTGTTTTAATAGATTAAATTATTTATAAAAAGACATAATTATCTTTTTAAACTTGAACCTATTGTAAATCAATGGAATTCTTATCGAAGTAATTAACCAATTCATCGAAGAAAATTCCTATTTTTTTTCAATCCATCCCTTTTAAACAAGTATTGAGGTATTATAAAAATGTACAGAATTAGTATAAAAAGCAGAAAATTATATTTCAGTAGAATTGGGATTAAAAATAAAAATGAATGTTTTTACCGTTAAAAAATGTATGTTTTGTAAGTAGATAAAACGACGATATTCATTCGTTTAGAAAGCCAATAATCATCAAATTTATGTAATGATTTGCAATGCAATAATTTTAACGTCCTCCCTTTTTTATTCGATGCTAAAAGATAAATATGATCAACTTGCACTACTACTTTTAACTATTGGTAATAAGATACACTCAGAACGAGGTTTCAATCTTAAGGCTATAAAACTAAAAAGCTCGGAAGTAATAACTCCCGAACTTTAATAAATTAAGATACTTTATTTATAATTTCACGATAATAAACTCAGTTCGTCTATTCTCTTGATGTTTCTCTTCAGAACATTTTACACCATCACCACATTCGTTTACAAGTTTAGTTTCACCAAAACCTTTACCATAAATACGATCAGGATTTGAGATACGTTCTTTTACGTATTGCGCCGAAGCCTTCGCTCTTTTGTCAGAAAGTGATTCGTTTGACCTTGCACTTCCTCTTGCATCAGTGTGCGACCCTAACTCTACTTCCATCTTAGGATTTTCGTTCATCACTTTTACAATTTTGTCTAATTCAGTTGCGGCATCTGGTCGAATTTTGTATCGCCCTAAATCGAAGTAAATTGGTTTAATGTCTATAATCTTAGAAAGATCACCACCTAACTCAATTTTTTCTAGTGATAAATCTAGTTCGCTATGCACTTCATATTTACCTTCTTTATCAAAAAGCGTATTATAAGTTACCGTTTTAGATAAATACCCATCTCTTTCAATTTCGATATTATAACTACCACGATCGTTTAATTTTTTATTCGCCAAAGCTTTAAAATAATCACCTTTTTGATCAGTTAAGTATTCTTCAACTTTCCCTGTCATATTATCCGTAATTCTCATTCTTACACTATCCAATGGCATTTTTGAAGCCTTACCAGTGATCAACGCATAAATTGATAAGCCAGGATCTTTTTCAAGTTCCAAATCAGCGATAATGATATCGTCAATTGTTTCAGTATTTGCGGTATTACTTCCTGCAAAATATTTCTCTTTTACTCCATTTAAAGTAAATTGTTTATCGCCATCAACCAAGAATTGGTAACTGCCATCTTCTTTTGATGTAGCTGTTCCAGCTACCGCTCCTTCAGCATCCTTTAAAACGACCTCTACACCAGCCAATATTTCACCTTTTTTATCCTTAGCAATACCTTTAATCGTTTTACCAAACATAAATGGAGCATTCATTGTCACGCTATAAATATCATCATCCCCTTTTCCTTCTATTCTGTTAGAAGATAAATAGCCAGATTTTTGATCAGCGTCAATAATCAATGCGAAATCATCTAAGCTAGAATTAATAGGAGCTCCAATATTCATTACTTTTCCAATTTCATATTCATCTTTTAATTGAGCAACAAAAACATCTAATCCACCTAAACCGAATTTACCGTCAGACGAAAAAAGCAACATTTCATTTCCAGCATGAATAAAAGGAAAGACTTCATTACCTTCTGTATTAATAGTCGCTCCTAAATTAATAGGTTGACCATAAGTACCATCTTCATTCATTTGAACTTTGTAGATATCTGCGCCGCCTATACCTCCAACCATGTCAGAAACGAAGAATAACCATTTACCATCCTTAGACATTGTTGCATGTCCGCAAGAATGATCTTTTGAATTAAAAGGCAATTCGATTGGATCTGTCCATTCATCATCAACAAATTTAGAAGACATCAACATCAATCTTGTCATTCCATCGGCATCTTTTTCATTATAATTGTTTCGGGTAAAAATCATAAACGTACCGTCACTATTAAAACAAACAGGACCTTCATGAAATTTCTTATTAAACCTGCTATCGAATTTTATTGGACTTTTGATTTGATTCCCTTCTTTTTCTGCGATATACATATCCAAGAAAGGTAATTTATTCCAATTCCATCTTCTGTAAATCGGTCCTATTTGTGTATTTGTTGAAGCGTAAACCAATTTATTTTTATAGAAAGAAACACCAAAATCTTGTGCTTCAGAATTCATTTCAAGATTCTCAATACTAAATTGGCCATTATCTTCTTGAATTTTTGTTCTTACATCTACATTCTCTGTAAACTCAACACCTCTTGAATCATCCAATTTTCTTTCGGCAAAAGCTTTCATCCAAAGATCTGCATCATCATAATTTTTAACTTCCTTTAGAATGGCAGCATAGTTATATAAATCATCCGCTATATTCCCTTCGGTCAGCACAACATCTCTAAACACAGCCTCAGCTTTATTAAGTTCTCCCGTATTCCAGTAGCTGATACCTAATTTTCTTTTATCGTCTAAAGTAGTTAGCTCTATATTTTCAAATCTTTTAATCGCTTCATCGTAGGAAAAATTTTCAAACAAATAGTTCGCTTTTTTCAATTTACCTGGATTTGACTCTTGCGCGTAAACTGCGGAACTTATTATAAATATAATTAGTAATAACTTTTTCATCGTCATCTATTTCTTTACTATCAAATTAAAAATATCTTGGAGATTGAATCTTCCCTTTACCTGAGAACATAAAATCATATCTCAGCATTAGTTCATGAGATCCAGCATTGTACACAGAGGTTTTATTTGCATAAGACCAGTCGAAAGAATAACCTAATGAAAATTGCTGTGTTAAATTAAGACCTGCTAAAATCCCCAAAGCATCCGTTGTTCTCCACATTGGGCCAACCCAATATTTATCAACAAAATAAAACAAAGCCGTTAAGTCTAATTCCATCGGAGCACCCTGTGTTGCCTTAATGAAAGTAGTTGGTCTCAATTTAATTGTTTGTCTTTCGTTGATTGGAAAAACCGTACCTGCAATTAGGTAGAAGTGTCTTTGCTCAGACGACTCTATTGTTGCAGTTGAATTATCATTTAAGTTATTCTCCAATAATTTAGGTGTAGATAAACCAACATAAAATTTAGGTGTAGAATAATAGACTCCAAATCCAAAATTAGGTAATACATCAGATTGGATATCATTTTCAAAAATCGCATCTCCACCTTCAGAAGTAACCACATCCGAAGCCAATTTATTCGTTCTGAAATTAAGTCCTGATTTTAAACCAAAAGACAATTTTCCTGTTTCACGAATTTGAATTTTATAGGCGATATCTAAATTAACCTGAGTTGATTTTGTCGGTCCAATTTGATCGTGCATAAACGATAAACCTAAACCAATTTTATCATTAGCTAAAGGCGCATGAACGGTTAAAGTTTGCGTTGTAGGTGCACCAGGGAAATTCACCCATTGAGACCTGTGCAAACCTGTTACGGTAAGTGCATCTCTACTTCCAGCATAACCAGAATTGACAGCTAATGTATTAAATGAATAGTGCGTAAACATTGCATCCTGTTGCGCTAATCCTATTTCGGATGATGCAACTGCTAACAAAATTAAAATATACTTTTTCATATCTTTTTCTTTAAATGATCCTGGTCGATTAACTCAACCAGGATCGTTTTTAATTTTATCTTTCTAAGTAGATGTAGTTTTTAATTATCTCACTACCATCGCCTAAGTCAATCACGTAGAAGTATGTTCCAGGAGGCAATTGATCGCCAACGTTAAGGCCAAATTGATTTGTCCCATCCCAATCATTCTGGTAATCCGAAGAAGCAAACACTTTACTTCCCCATCTATTGAAGATTATTACAGAAACATTTTCCATATCCTCAATTCCTAATACGATGAACGTATCATTTTTACCATCACCATTTGGAGAGAAACCTGTTGGTGCAATCACACCCGTTTCTTCTGTACAAACATCTGCATCTAAATAATCTGGAATGTTATCACCGTCACAATCAGTATAGTCTCCGAATTCATCTGTATCAGATTCTTCACTTGTTGGTATCCCGTCATTATCATCATCAGTATCTAGATAATCATTAATTCCGTCACCATCTGTATCATCTGGTCCAGTACCATCTCCGTTTGGATCATTCTCAACATCATCAGGTACACCATCATTATCAGAATCTTCATCCTTATAATCATCAATACCATCACCATCTGTATCAGGAGGTGTTATTCCGCCAGTGTTGTCATCTAAACCATCACCATTCTCATCAATGAAGTCATCAATTACACCATCACTATCTGTATCTGTTCCGCCACCTTCAATAATGTCATCAATTCCATCATTATCTGAATCTGAATCTGTATAATCTGGATTTCCGTCACCATCTGTATCTATTGGATCAGTTGTTTGATTGTTATCATCCCAACCGTCACCATCTTCATCTGTAAAATCATCAATCACACCATCTCCATCTGTATCATTCTGACCATTTTCTTCAGTATCAGTTATTCCATCATTATCAGAATCTAAATCCTCGTGATCTGGAACACCGTCACCATCTGTATCTAATAGACCATCTGTCATGTCATCATCATCAGCACCGTCTCCATCTGCATCAACAAAATCATCAATTCTTCCATCACCATCTGTATCAATTCCACCATCTTCAATAATATCTGCAGTACCATCGTTGTCAGAATCAAGATCTAAATAATCTGAAACGCCATCACCATCAGTATCTTCAGAACCGTCAGTTACATTGTTATCATCCCATCCGTCACCGTTTTCATCTGTAAAGTCGTCAACGTGACCGTCATTATCAGCATCTATTCCACCATCTTCAATGATATCAAATATGCCGTCATTATCAGAATCTACATCTTGGAAGTTTGAGTTACCATCACCATCCGTATCAGGATTAATGATATCTGTTCCTCCGTTATCAGCATCATATAAATCGTCTAAGCCATCTCCATCAGTATCATTCACCAATGTTCCGTCTTCATTTATATCATCAACTTTACCATCCCCATTTGCATCTTCGCCACCAGCTTCAATGATATCTGAAATTCCATCATTATCTGCATCTAAATCCCAAATATCAATTATTCCGTCACCATCTGTATCAGTTGGATTCGTATAAGGATCACCATCTCCGTCAAGATCTAAATCTTCAACAGCATCAGGAATTCCATCATTGTCGTCATCTAAATCAGCGATATCAACAATTCCGTCACCATCCGTATCAACTAAGTTTTCTCTAAAATCTAAATCTCCTATTCCTGGTGCATCAGCATCAGCAAGTGTACCATCTGTTAAAGGATCTTCAGTTCTATTACCACCATTAATACCAGCAGTTGCATCACTTAAAATCACATCATCAAATGCATCATCTAAACCATCATTATCCGTATCATCTCCAGAAGGAACAGTATCAGCGACACCATCTCCATCTAAATCATGACCTTCAATTAAATCAGATTCACCATCATTGTCAGAATCTAAATCAACATAATCTGGTTCTGCATCACCATCGTGATTGTTAGGAACGATTGGTGTTCCTGATTCATCTAAATCGTAAGCATCATCTATTCCATCACCGTCCGAATCAGTTCCAGTTGGTGCGATATAATCAGCAGTTGCTTGCCCTTCAATATTATCAATGATTCCGTCTCCGTCTGCATCAATATCTACGTAGTTTGCACCACCTTCGCCATCAGTATTTGGCAATGGTAAAGCCGTTCCACCGTCACCAGCACCAGGAGCAGTATTATCATCCGTATCTACAACATCTGAGAAACCGTCACCATCAACATCTGCAAAATCATCTAAGATTCCATCGCCATCAGCATCAGTTCCGCCACCTTCAATCGCATCTACTATTCCATCATTATCAGAATC
>NZ_KK211318.1:211003-215751 GCF_000621625.1 Crocinitomix catalasitica ATCC 23190 | reverse complement strand
ACATCTGCAAAATCATCTAGTACTCCGTCGCCGTCAGCATCCGTACCACCATTTTCAATTACATCTGCAATACCGTCGTTATCAGAATCAAGATCTAATCGATCATCAACACCGTCTCCATCTGTATCAGGATTAGTTAAAGCTATTCCGCCGTCACCTTCACCTGGAACTGTATCATCATTCGTATCAACCACATCTGCAAATCCATCTCCATCAGTATCCGTTATATCATCTAAAACACCATCACCGTCAGCATCTATTCCGCCAGCTTCTGTAATATCTGGTGTTCCGTCATTATCACTATCTAAATCTTTAGCATCCACAATTCCATCACCGTCAGAATCAGGATTAGTAAGTGGCGTATCAGCTAAATCATCATCCAATCCGTCACCATCAAGATCTTCAAATACATCTAAGACACCATCTCCGTTCGAATCAGTTCCTCCTGCTTCAACTAGATCTGGAATACCATCATTATCAGAATCTAAATCAATGCTATCAGGAATTCCATCACCATCTGTATCACCGTCTCCTTCTATATCATCTGGAATCCCGTCATTATCATCGTCTAAATCAACTAAATCATCAATGCCATCACCATCAGAATCTAACTCTCTAAAATCGAGGTTACCAATTCCAGGCGCATCAGCATCAGCAAGAACACCATCCGTAAAAGGATCAACTGTTCCGTTTCCACCATTAATTCCAGCAGTAAGATCTGTCAATTCGATTGTATCGAAGGCATCATCTAAGCCATCTCCATCCGTATCATCTCCTGAAGGAGTTGTATCAGCAACACCGTCACCATCTAAATCATGGCCTTCTAATAAGTCAGACTCTCCATCGTTGTCAGAATCCGAATCAACATAGTCAGCATTTGCATCACCATCGTGATTATTAGGAACGATTGGTGTACCTGATTCATCTATATCGTAAGCATTATCTATTCCATCACCGTCCGAATCAGTTCCAGTTGGTGCGATATAATCAGCAGTTGCTTGCCCTTCTATATTATCAATGATTCCATCACCGTCAGCATCAATATCTAAGTAGTTTGCACCACCTTCGCCATCAGTATTTGGCAATGGTAAAGCCGTTCCACCGTCACCAGCACCAAGAACCGTATTATCGTCCGTATCTACAACATCAGAGAAACCGTCACCATCAACATCTGTAAAATCATCTAAGATTCCATTTCCATCAGCATCAGTTCCGCCACCTTCAATCGCATCTACTATTCCATCATTATCAGAATCCAAGTCTAAGTTATTTGGAATACCGTCCATATCGAAATCACCATTCGGTAAAGTCGTTCCACCGTCACCGGCACCAGGAACAGTATTATCGTCCGTATCAACTACATCAGAGAAACCATCGCCATCAACATCTGCAAAATCATCTAGTACTCCGTCGCCGTCAGCATCCGTACCACCATTTTCAATTACATCTGCAATACCGTCGTTATCAGAATCAAGATCAATTCGATCATCAACACCGTCACTATCCGTATCAGGATTAGCTAGTGAAATTCCACCATCTCCTCCTCCAGGAATTGTATTATCATCTGTATCTACTATATCTCCAAATCCATCTCCATCTGTATCTGTCAGGTCATCTAATATACCATCACCGTCAACATCCGTTCCGCCTGCTTCAGTAATATCTGGAGTTCCATCATTATCACTATCTAAATCTTTAGTATCATCAATACCGTCACCATCCGAATCAGGATTAGGAAGTGGATCAGCATCAGTTGCATCATCCAAACCATCTCCATCAAGATCTTCAAATACATCTAGTAAACCATCTCCATCATTATCAGTTCCTCCTGCTTCAATAATATCTGGAATACCATCATTATCCGAATCTAAATCCAAATAATCAGGAATACCGTCACCATCTGTATCACCGTCTCCTTCTGCAACATCTGGAATACCATCATTATCTGAATCTAAATCTACAGAATCATCAACTCCGTCACCATCTGTATCAACTTCTCTAAAATCTAAATTACCTGCACCTGGTGTATCAGCATCAGCAAGAACACCATCCGTAAATGGATCAACAGTTCCGTTTCCACCATTAGTACCAGCAGTAAGATCTGTTAATACAGTTGTATCGAAAGCATCATCTAAGCCATCATTATCAGTATCATCACCAGAAGGAGTTGTATCAGCGACACCGTCTCCATCTAAATCATGACCTTCAATTAAATCAGACTCACCATCATTATCAGAATCCGTATCAACATAGTCAGCATTTACATCACCATCGTGATTGTTAGGAACGATTGGTGTACCTGATTCATCTATATCGTAAGCATCATCTATTCCATCACCGTCCGAATCAGTTCCAGTTGGTGCGATATAATCAGCAGTTGTTTGTCCTTCAATATTATCAATGATTCCGTCACCGTCAGCATCAATATCTAAGTAGTTTGCACCACCTTCGCCATCAGTATTTGGCAATGGTAAAGCCGTTCCACCGTCACCAGTACCAAGAACCGTATTATCGTCCGTATCTACAACATCAGAGAAACCGTCACCATCAACATCAGTAAAATCATCTAAGACTCCATTTCCATCAACATCAGTTCCGCCACCTTCAATCACATCTACTATTCCATCATTATCAGAATCCAAGTCTAAGTTATTTGGAATACCGTCCATGTCGAAATCACCATTCGGTAAAGTCGTTCCGCCATCACCAGCGCCGGGAACAGTATTATCATCCGTATCAACTATATCAGAGAAACCATCGCCATCAACATCTGCAAAATCATCCAGTATTCCGTCGCCGTCAGCATCCGTTCCACCATTTTCAATTACATCTGCAATACCGTCGTTATCAGAATCTAGATCTAATCGATCATCAACACCATCTCCGTCTGTATCTGGATTCGTTAAAGCTGTTCCACCATCTCCGTCACCAGGTACAGTATCATCGTTCGTATCTACAACATCTCCAAATCCATCTCCATCTGTATCAGTTAAATCATCCAAAACACCATCACCATCTGCATCTATTCCGCCTGCTTCAGTAATATCAGGTGTACCATCATTATCACTATCTAAATCCTTACTATCATCAATACCATCTCCATCAGAATCAGGATTAGGAAGAGGATCCGTATCAGTTGCATCATCCAATCCATCACCATCAAGATCTTCAAAATCATCAACCAGTCCATCACCATCAGCATCAGTTCCCCCAGCTTCAACTAGATCAGGAATACCATCATTATCAGAATCTAAATCCAAATAATCAGGAATACCATCACCATCTGTATCATCATCACCTTCTGCAATATCGGAAACACCATCATTATCAGAATCTAAATCTTCAGCATCACAAACCCCGTCACCATCATTATCTTCAGTTATTAATATTACTATCGTATCAGTACTCACTGCACAAACACCATTTGATATTGTCCAAACAAAAGTATTTGTTCCCAATGTTAAGCCAGTCACTTCAGAATCAAAGGCAGTAGCATCTGTTACCGAAGCACCACCTGTTATAACTGTCCAAGCTCCAGTTCCAATAGCAGGATCATTTCCTTCTAAAGTAGAGGTTGTCACAAAGCATAACTCCTGATCATCTCCTGCTGCTGAAGCTGTTGGTGCTTCATCAACATTAATTGTTATTTCATCAAAACTATCAGTACAAGCTCCGTTTGAAATTGTCCAACGGAAAGTATTAACACCTACTGTTAATCCAGTTACACCCGAATTAAAATCAGCAGGAGTAGTTACTGTTGCACCACCAGTAATCACAGTCCACACACCTGTACCTATTGCTGGATCATTACCTGCTAAGGTTGCTGTTCCAGGGTCAGAACATAATGTTTGATCAATACCTGCATTTGCAGTGGTAGGCGCTTCATTAACAGTTATTGTTATTTCATCAAAACTATCTGCACAAACACCATTAGAAATTGTCCATCTAAACACATTATCACCAATCCCTAAAGCAGTAACACCTGAATTAAAAGCACTAACATCTGTTATTGTACCAGTTCCTGATACCAATGTCCAAGTTCCTGTTCCAACAGCAGGATCATTACCCGCTAAAGTTGCTGTTCCAGGAGCGTCACAAATCTCTTGATCAGCACCTGCATCTGCAGTGCTTGGAGCTTCGTCCATTGTAATTGTTACCTCGTCAAAGCTATCAGTACAAACTCCATTTGATACTGTCCAACGGAAAGTATTTACTCCAGCTGATAAACCTGTAACACCAGAGTTAAAATCTCCAGGCACAGTAACAGTTCCTCCGCCAGCAACTACCGTCCAAACACCTGTTCCAACCAATGGATTATTACCAGCTAAAGTCGCTGTTCCAGGATCTTCACATACAGTTTGATCTGGACCTGCATCAGCCGTTGAAGGTTCCGCATCCACTGTAATTGTTATATCATCAAAACTATCTATACACCCGCCAGTAGAAATTGTCCATCTAAACACATTATCACCAGCAGCTAATCCAGTAACACCCGAATTGAATGCACTTGCGTCAGTTATTGTTCCAGTTCCTGAAACCAATGTCCAAGTTCCTGTTCCAACAGCAGGATCATTACCAGTCAAAGTAGCTGTTCCTGGATCTTCACATACTGTTTGATCAGCACCTGCATTGGCCATAGAAGGCTCTTCCACTATCGTAATAGTAATATCATCAAAGCTATCTGCACAAACACCGTTTTCGATTGTCCATCTAAACACATTATCACCAGCACCTAATCCAGTAACACC
>NZ_KK211318.1:0-210204 GCF_000621625.1 Crocinitomix catalasitica ATCC 23190 | reverse complement strand
CCTGTTCCAATTGCAGGATCATTACCAGCCAATGTAGCTGTTCCTGGATCTTCACATACCGTTTGATCCTCACCAGCATCTGCTGTAGTAGGTTCTGCATCCACATTAATTGTGATTTCATCTACAGAACTTTCAGGACAAACAAGTGTTGAAATAGCCCATTGAAAAGTATTTACACCGACAGTCAAATCAGATATTTCTGAATCAAAATCTGTTGGTGAATCGATTGTTGCACCACCAGCAAGAACAGTCCAAAGACCAGTTCCTTCAACAGGCTCATTACCATCTAAAGTAGTAGTTCCCGGATCAATACAAAGTGTTTGGTCTGCCCCAGCATCTGCTACAGTCGGTCCTAGAACATAAGACGCAACTGTTATTTGAACTGTATCAGTACAACCATCATAAGCTTCATAAATCCCATAATAATCTCCAACACCAACAGCTTCCGTTACTGGTGCAAAAGCATCATCGAAATAATCATAACCTTCGTATGGAAAATCTGCAAATTCAATATTTGAACAATAAACTGCCACCGTTGTATCTGGAGGAAAACTACATCCTGAAATATTAACAGTTGTTTGAGTCGTTCCAATAATTGGACAACCATCCACATCAAAAACACCAGGATTACTACCATTATTAAAAACTGTTCCAGAAGATGGTCCAGTAGCATAAATAAATGCCCTATTGTCTACAATATTATCACAGAATAAGTTGATACAATCATCAACAATAACAGCAAGGAAAGTAAAAATTGTACTATCTGCACCAGTTGGATCGTTTAACACCGTTCCACCATCTGCATCATCCGCACCAGTTCCAATTCGAACTTTAATCGTTCGGTTAGCGGCATCATAATCCGCTTGATCATCACCAGCAGCATCTGTTTTAATTCCTAAATTCGGACCGTAAGTAATTTCAATTGAATTTGGAACATAATTTGCGTTCATTTCAATTGTATCGGTAACAAATGCATTGATTGCAGGATCAGATCCTATATTAATCCCTTTAACTGTATACTTTAATGTATCCCCAGGAAAAGCATCACCTCCATTTAAATCTTCAACAGTTACTGACGCTCTAACATCTGGTTCGTAAACATCAATTGCCAGTGTTATTACTTGGCTAAGTACTGTTTCACCACCAGTAGTCAAACGAATTTCTGCAGAAGTTGCAGAATTTCCAATAAAATCAAAGGCACTATTGTCTGGTGAAAAAATATCCGCATCAATACTTATATTATTTAAAATAAGTGGAGATTGAGAAGTACTAACTACATCTCGTTTTGTTATACTAAAATTGAAAATATCATCTATCGGGTTGGTTGTATTGAATATGTTTTGGTAGCCTGAACCTCCATCAAACAATAATTCATCCCCAACAAAACCTCTATCTCCATCATAGCCAAATACACCTACATCAAAAGTTACAGCTCCAGTAGGCGGTGTAATAAAACCATCAATACTTATATCAACATCTGTTAACCCTTCAACATTTACAACTCCATCATAAACCGTCAAATTTCGTCTTACTTCTAGATCATTTCTGTATACAATAACAATATTCCATCCACCCCAGTTATTTGTACCACTTATTCGCGCATACATATCTGCAACCGTATAAATAGCTTGCAATGGGTTTGACTGAACTAAGTCCGTAATATCAGCTCTACAGTGATAAGAGTCATACCCTTCTGTGTTATCAATTAAAGTATCTGAAGTTATGGTAGTATAAGCACCACCATCAACACCAATTTTTATTTGATTTCTATTCGCATACCTCGCATCAGCAGTTCTCACTTTTGCACCCCAATAAATTTCAGCAAATAATATTTCACTACAAGGTGCCAAATGAATACTATCAGAACTAGAACTAAACGTCAACGGGTCACTATCGATATCGATATAATCTACGCCATGATCATTGTTTTGACTAATGTCAGTAAATGTTGGAGGCGCTTGAGTATCTAAAACACCTAAGCCACATGCTAACTTACCTGCAACTGATCCACTTCCACCAATACTGGAATTACATTCAAGAATAGTATTGGTAATAAAATCGATATTTCCTCTTTGCGTAGTTTCAAAACGCTGATTAAACGACACCACTGTTTGTGAAAAGCCTGTTAAACCAATTGAAAGAGATATTAATAATAAGTATATGTTTCTCATAATTTCTTTCATTAAATATTTAAAATCTAATTACTTCTTGATAAAAATAATCTTCCGAAGAAACAGAAATTTTAATGCTAGAATTTTTAAATTTATCCATCGATAAAACCTTAAAAATTTGACCATTTATCATTTCTACTTCTTCAGTCAATAACACCTCTCCTTGTTCGGTTGTTATTGTAAAAACAGCTTGCTCGAATGGAATATCGGCAATGCAAGTAAAAAATATTTTACCCTTCGTTTGATCTACTTTATAAGTAAACGCGTCTGCATGTTTTGGTTGATCTTGTGATTGAACGGGCCATTCAATAACATCATTAACACCTGCGTATAAACTCGGTGATACCAAAATCACCAACCCTAAAGCGGCAATCCAATTCTTAATCTGTTTTTTACGTATCATAATATTTAATTCAATTAACTAAATTTAATCGGAGCAAAGATTAACAATAAAATGTTAGTAAGCTCATCTCGATTGATGAAATAAACTATTTACTCGATAGAATTACTACGTAAAAATTAACGAAAGGTTAGCTTTAAATTATATGTACGAACATGTATTCAATCAAGCTACTATGAATCAAACAATTCAAGAAATAGAATTATAACCACTGTTAAGCGTTAGGAATTAATTAGATACAGAAGTTTAATATAAAGTTAATATGAGAAAACAGACGCTACTGGAGGTATCCATTTAAATAATCATTCGAATTGATTAATTTAGAATGCATTTGATATACTTCATCAGGGTAATAAGCAAAGACACATGTTCCACCTTTAATCCAATCAACAACCTGATCGAATTCTTTATGCGGCAAAGCAGGACAACCATATGAACGACCTAATTGCCCGCCATTATTTCTTAGAAATTGTTTAGTTGCATAATCCGCAGCATGAATTACCACTCCCCTATCTTTAGCCTTACTATTTGTATATTCTAAACCTTCTAATCTTAAAGCCAAATCGAACTTTCCACGATAAGTTTCGCCTGTGAGATAAAAACCAATGCTACTTTTTAACGAATTAGGTTTATTGGAAAAATTTTCAGCAAATAAGCCCCCAGTATTTTTCCCATGCGCTACTAAACTTTTATGGAGAATTTTATTCGAACATAGATCGACGATATAAAACCTTTCGACGTTTGAAGGTTTTGAGAAATCAATAATTGCAAAAGTGTCGGTTCTGGTTAATTTATTTTGAGCAGCCAAAACATAGTATCCTTTTAAACCGGTTTTGAAAGCATGAAAATCAAGTGCTGTATCCGCTAAAATATGATAAAGATTTTCTGCATAATTATCAAACACTATTTTCTGCTCTATTGAAGTAGAATCAACTTCATCAATCTTCAACGAAACTGAAGAATCTAACTTACCGATCTTCCCGTCCTGAAACGAAAACGATATGAATAATAAGAAGAAAAATGTGAGTAAAAAATACGGTTTTCTTAAAAACATAAGCGGCAAATATAGTAAAAAGCTTACTTTTGTGCCTTATAAAAGCAATTTTGACAATTATAAGTTAAAATTCTTATTCTTTACAGAGCAATACATGAAACACAATTCAGATATAGAGAAAAGGAGAACATTTGCCATTATATCGCATCCCGATGCGGGTAAAACGACCTTAACTGAAAAATTATTACTTTTTGGTGGAGCCATTCAAACAGCCGGAGCAGTTAAAAATAATAAGATAAAAAAGACGGCTACATCCGATTTCATGGAGATTGAAAAACAAAGAGGAATCTCTGTTGCGACATCTGTAATGGCGTTCGAATATTTGAACAAACAAATCAATATTCTTGATACACCCGGTCACAAAGATTTCGCGGAAGACACATATAGAACTTTAACTGCTGTTGATAGTGTTATTCTAATTATTGACTGTGCGAATGGTGTTGAGGCGCAAACGAAAAGACTGATGGAAGTTTGCCGAATGCGTAAGACGCCGGTAATCATATTCATAAATAAATTGGATAGAGAAGGTCGTGAATCGTTTGATTTATTAGATGAATTAGAAGAAATTCTTAAAATTAAAGTTTGTCCTTTATCGTGGCCAATTGGAATTGGAGCGACTTTTAAAGGCGTTTATAACATATACAGTAAAGAGCTTAACTTATTTGCAGCGAACAAAACTAAAATCTCCGAAGAAGTCATTCAAATTGAAGATGTCAATTCGAGTGATTTGGATGAACAAATAGGAAACAACGAAGCTGATTTACTAAGAGAAGAATTAGATCTTGTTAGTGGAGTTTATGATCATTTTAATCGTGAGGACTATCTTTCAGGTGAAGTAGCTCCTGTATTTTTTGGTAGTGCTATTAATAATTTTGGTGTCAAAGAATTGCTTGAAGCATTCCTCGATATTTCACCCTCACCATTAGGCCGTGAAACAGACATGGGTTTTATAGAGCCAAATGATAAAAAATTCAGCGGTTTCATTTTTAAAATACATGCCAATTTAGATCCTAAACACAGGGATAGAATCGCGTTTTTAAGAATAGTATCCGGAAAATTCGAAAGAAACACCTTTTATAATCACGTTCGTTTAGATAAAAAAATAAAATTCGCGAATCCAACCTCTTTTATGGCACAGGACAAGAGTGTAATTGACGAAGCCTTTCCTGGTGATGTGATTGGACTTTACGATACTGGTACTTTTAAAATTGGCGATTCATTAACAGAAGGATCCGAATTTTCATTCAAAGGAATTCCTAGTTTTTCTCCAGAAATTTTCATGGAGCTTGAGAATAAAGATCCGATGAAATCTAAACAATTAGAGAAAGGAATTCAACAATTAACTGACGAGGGTGTTGCACAATTATTCATTCAACAACCTGGTAATAGAAAAATTGTTGGAACAGTTGGTCAACTTCAATTTGACGTTATCGCTTATCGACTTGAGCATGAATATGGAGCAAAATGTGCTTTTACCCCTAAAAGGTATTTCAAAGCATGTTGGATGACAACGGATAACCAAAAAGAATTGGAGCAATTTATTAAAGCTAAATCAGTATATATTGCAAAGGATAAAGATGATAACTTTGTATTTTTAGCAGAGACACCTTTCCTTTTACAAATGGCACAAGCTGATTATCCAAATATTAAATTCCACTTTACATCCGATTTTAAGGTTGGTATAGAAAACTAGGATTTGAATTTTATTGGACATGCCTATATCGCTCGTAATCAACCTCAATTAATTGCGGGCAACTTTGCTGGTGATTCTTATAAAGGTAATCTAGATAAATTCACTTATTTACCGGACCATATTCAACAAGGCATTCATTTACATCGATTCATTGATAATTTTACTGATACTTCGGCAAGAATAAAGTCTGTTGGAAAGATATTTCAAAATGAAGGCGTCACCAAGGTTGCTTTCATTGCCAGCGATATCCTTCTCGATCATTATATCATCAAGAACTGGTCGGATTATTCGAACGAAACATATGCTGATTTCATACAAATTATTTACAAAGAGACCGACAAAAATCTTATTTATTTAGAGGAGGAGTTTTGTTTCTTGTATCGGAAATTAAAACAATATAAGTGGCTATACCAATACGATACTGAAGAAGGCATAGAAATGATTCTTTGGCAATTTTCCAGAAGATTAGGTTTCAAGAATGACTTATTAAAGTGTATGGAGATCTATAAAAGAGAAAAAGACACTATAGATCAGCATTTTAAAATTTTCATGGATGAGATTTTAATGAATTCTAAGCGTTATATTGACGATTTGATATAAATTTTCTTAGTTTTATTGACGAATCAATTTGTTTGATTCTCAAATCATAAAATGAGGTACTATGCATAAATTCCTTTTTCTACTTTTTTTTGCGTGCCTAACAATTCAATCCTGTAGTGAAATCAGGAAGAAAAGGGCGAAGGTTGAAACCGTGCCCAGCCGAGATTGGAACGAAATCAAAAAGGATTCTGTACTTGTAGTCCTCGCAGAAAATAGTCCGGTAAGTTATTTTATCTATCGTGGGCGAAACATGGGATACGAATACGAGTTATTACACGAATTCGCTAAAGATAAAGACATCCGATTACAAATTCGAATGGTGAATGATTTGGATGAAATGCTCAACTTATTAGACAATAAAGAAGGAGACATCATTGCGTGCAATTTAACCATAACAGAAGAAAGGCAAGCCTATCTCGCTTTCACTGAACCTCATCTAATCTCACATCAAGTATTAATTCAACGTAAGCCTGAGAATCATAAAGAGTTAAACAAAAAAGAACTTCAAGACACTTTGATTCAAAATATCGAAGAATTATCTGGAAAAAAAGTTCATGTTTGGAAAAACTCATCTTACTTCAGTCATTTAGAATTACTGAACAAACAACTAAACTTATCAATAAATATAGCCCCAACAGATGGTGACCTGATTACAGCTGAGCTCATTAGAATGGTAAGCATTGGATTAATTGATTATACCATTGCTGATGAGAATGTTGCGAAAATAGATTTAAATTATTATCCCAATTTAGACATCAGTTTAAAATTGAGCGATGACCAAGCACTGGGGTTCGCTACCCGAAAAGACTCACCTGAATTAATTAATGAGCTTAACGAATGGCTTTTAGCCAAGGAAAACCGGTCGACGATAGCAGAAGTTAAACGCAAGTATTTTACGAGAAAAAATCTAACTAGAAAAGCCAATTCGAATTATTCGTCTTTAAGTGGCAATATACTTTCTCCATATGATGAAATAATAAAAAGTGAAAGCGAAAAGATTGGTTGGGATTGGCGCTTAATATCTGCAGTCATTTATCAAGAGTCAAAATTTGAAACCTGGAAAACCTCTTGGGCTGGAGCTTTCGGAATTTTTCAATTTATGCCTGCTACCGCAATAAGTTATGGTATTGATACGAGTTCATCTACAGAAAGTCAGCTTAGAGCTGGTATCAGAAAACTAAATAAGAATTATAGGCAATGGCAGAAAGTAATTAGTGACAGTTTAGAATGCATAAAATTCACTTTAGCCACTTATAATGCAGGAAGAGGACATATTGATGACGGAAGACGGTTGGCAAGAAAACACAATTTGAAGGATAGTATTTGGGACGATAATGTTGCTATTATGGTAAAAAACCTCTCACATCCAAAATATTATGGCGACAAAATTGTAAGAGCTGGTTATTGCCGAGGAATTGAGACTTTTGAGTATGTGACCGAAATTATGCAGCGATATGAGGAATACAAATCGGCATTCCCTGATATATCTAAAAAATAATAATTCTTAAAACATTGTTAGTTAATAAAAATAACTAAATTTGCACTCCCAATTTTGGGAAATAAATCATTATTAACTAGAGTTTCGAACTCTAAATTATAATTACAAGAGAATGGCAACAAAAATTAGATTGCAAAGACACGGTAAAAAGAAAAGTGCTTTTTATCATTTAGTAGCTGCTGACGAAAAAGCAAAAAGAGACGGTAAGTTCATTGAGAAATTAGGAACTTATAATCCAAATACTAACCCTGCTACTATCGATATCGATTTTGAAAGAGCGTTATACTGGGTAAAAGTTGGTGCACAACCTACTGATACAGCTAAGGCATTATTATCTTACAAAGGTGTTTTATTAAAAAACCACTTAGATAAAGGTATTGCTAAAGGTGCTTTAACTGAAGCTGATGCTCAAAAGAAATTTGATGCATGGATGGCAGATAAAACTGGTAAAATTACTGGTAAATCAGATTCATTAGCAAAAGCAAAATTAGATGAAATGGCTAAAAAATTAGCTTCTGAGAAAGCTGTATCTGAAGCAAGAGCAACTGAAATTGCTGCTAAAAATGCACCAATCGTAGAAGAAGTTGAAGAAGTTGTTGCTGAAGAGGCTCCTGCTGCTGAAACTGCAACTGAAGAAGCTCCTGCTGCTGAAGCTGCTGAAGATGTAAAGAAAGAAGAAGAGTAAATACAACTTTATACGGCGTTGAAAAATGTTTAAAAAAGACGACTGCTTCCGATTGGGTAACATAGTTAAGTTGCACAGTTTTAAAGGAGAAGTTACCATTTTTTTAGACGTTGATGAACCCGAAGAATTTAGAAAATTGGAATCAGTTTTCGTCGATTTTGACGATAAACTGATTCCTTTTTTTATTGAAAAAATTACCCTAAGAAATAATGGGTTTGCCGTTGTTAAATTCGAAGATAACGACAACGAAAGACAAGTTAAAAAACTAGTCAAATGTGGACTTTATCTTCCTTTAGAAAGTTTACCAGAATTAGATGGTGATGAATTCTATTATCACGAAATTGAAGGATATAAAGCAATTGATAAAAACTTAGGCGAAATTGGTATCGTCTCAGGCATTTTAGATTATGCTTCCAACCCGCTAATTCAATTGGAGTATCAATCCCGAGAAATTCTTATCCCGAAGCAAGATCAATTCATTGAAAGGTTAGACAAAGAATCGAAAACGATCTATTTAAATTTACCAGAAGGATTATTAGATATTTATTTTAATGATCATACAAATGACGAAAATTAATTAGCACTGTTTATGGCTAATATTTTTCGATTCAAAACGTTTGCTGTTCAGCAAGATATAAACACACAAAAAGTAGGTACCGATTCGATGTTATTAGGTGCCTGGAGCAAAGGTAATTTTAAAAGAGTGCTTGATATTGGAACTGGAACAGGAATTTTAGCTTTAATGCTAGCGCAGCAGAATCCTACGGCAAATATAACAGCGATTGAACCTGATTTAGATTCATTAAACGAAGCTAAACAGAATTTTAAAGGTTCTATATACAGTTCCCGCTTATTGGCAATCCATGCAACACTGCAGAACTTTGCGAGTATGGATAAATATGATTTGATCATTTCCAACCCACCTTATTTTAACAATACTTTTCTAAGTCAAGACGACAATAAAAATAGAACGAGACAAAGTGCTTCTTTGGCCCCTTTCGAACTTTATGAATCTGCGTCAGAATTACTTTCTGAAAACGGTCAAGTGAATGTTATCATTCCTTTTGAAATGGAAGATACACACCTAATTTACGCTGCCGATTCGAATTTGCATCCACAACAAATTTTAAGAACTGTTAAACCAGGAGGAGGTTATAAAAGATCACTCATTCAATTTTCATTCGCTTCTAACAATTGTATTGAAACCGAAATGATAATAAAAAACAGCTCAAATCAATATTCGCCCGAATATGTTGCTTTAACAAAAGATTTTTACGAGAAGAATTTGACAAGCTATTGACCTGCAAATAGGTTCATTAAATAGACTTATTTGGTTTTAGGAATATAGACATTCTTTAGATGCTTTACATCCGTTTGTAAATCTAAGATAGCCTGTGTTAAATCACTCTCCTTAAAAGATGTGCTAGGCATGTCAGACGAAATATAATTTACGAATTTCCAGATTTCTACGATATCATTTGCATGCACCTCATAAGGTGAAAACAAAGGATTTGTTGAACATAATTGGAATGATTGGTTATCATCTAAACGCTTATATACATTCTTAAATACAATGCCATCATCAATAGTGACCACAATATGAGGGAATCCATCCTTCACCGAATTCCAATTCTCAACATATTCAGCAACAACATAACTACCATCTGAAACAGGCGGCATAGAATCACCTTTAATAGGGAATGTTCTGTATTTTCGATCTCTTTTTAAGAAAGGTAAATTAAACGTTGGCAGGACACTAATAAATTCAGGATCAGAAAATCCAGTTGTATATCCAGCTCTTGCTTTTTTAGAAACCAATTCGATATTATCATTATCGTCATTATCTACAGTAAGTGCAATCACACGTAAACTTTTGCCATCAACATCGACATCAATACCCTTGTCTATTTTAGACCATTCATTTTCTGAAATTTTACCTAAATTCCTTTTAATCAATTTATCTAAAGAGATATTAAAATACTCGCTAAATTTGATTAGATTTTCGAGATTCGGCTCCGCTACTCCATTTTCATAACCGCTATAAGATGACCTTGTCAATCCTAATTCACTTGCAATCTCCTCTTGAGACAATTGTCTCCTCTTTCGCAATAATTTTAAATTTTCACCGATCATTTCAATAAGAATTTGAATTTTAGAGTGTTTAAAAACACTTAAAATGATTAATAATTAGTCAAATATAAATAATTTAGACAATATTTTAATCATTTATTTCCAATCTTTTCACAAAAATTTCATTTATTATGGAAATATCAGTCGTTGAATAGAGTTTGATTTTCTGTTGACCTGACTTAAAGTGGTAAACACTGTACCATCCCAAGTTTTCTTGTCGAATAAAAGTGAGTGTTAATTTAATAGAGAATTGTTTATTTTTCTTTAATCGATAAGCTTCAGGGCGAAAGTAAATTTTCTTCTCCTCTATTTTCACTTTATTAATTTCGCCAAAAAACCTTGCTTGATGTAAATTTTCAGGTTGATTGTAAAAATTGTCAGGCGTATCTACTCGCTCAATTTTTCCTTTATTCAAGAGTACAACTTTATCCGCCCATTCCATTGCTTCTATCCCATTATGCGTTACCATAATTGCAGCAATATTGCTTCGTTTTAAATAAGCACGAATATGAGATGCGATTGTCGCTTTTGTAGGAAAATCTAATTGGTTAAATGGTTCATCCAATAGAACTAATTCAGGTTCGTCTGCTAAAGCTCTAGCAATAGCCAAACGTTGTTTTTGTCCACCTGATAGTTCGTTCGCACGAAAAGCTTTGTACTTCGTTAATTTGGTCAATCGCAATAATTTCAGCACACGGTGTTGCTTATAAGCCTCATCATACTGCAATAATCTGAGTGCAATATTCTCTTCCACCGTGTGGAAATCTGCTAAATTAAAATCCTGATGAATTAGTTTGATTCGATCGTGGCCTGGTAATAATTTCTCATCTGGACCGGGTACATTCTCTCCTTGAAATTTAACAAATCCTGATTTTTTGGGTATTAATCCTGCGATAGTTTTCAGTAAAGTTGATTTGCCATCTCCACTTGCCCCTAACACAACTATTATTTCCCCTGCATCAAGTTCGAAATTGCAATTATCTAAAACTTTATTTTGACCTAGAATTACGGATAAGTTTTCTATTGCTAAAATTGACATGTGTCAAAATTATAAAAATTAGCACGTTAGATAAAGTGTGATTGAAAAATATATGAACAGTTTATTATTCGTAAACCGTTAGATTGTATATATCATATTCGTTTTCAGCAGCCCATATACTTAACTGGTAATGCCCTGTATCCGCAAAACTAATTGGATAATCCGTCGTTCTAGTTTCGTAAATATCTTCACATGCACAACTATTATATTCGATAATTAGACTTGCTTCCAATGTTTTGTCTTCCAAATTCGCATCAATCGAATGTAATTCTCCACAAGAATTCTCTACTAAAAATTCAATTGTCAGCGAATAAATTTCATTCTTCCTCAAACTATCTGGTGCATTTAATATGGATGCTGAACCACGTTTTTCTTGGCGACAATCATCTCCACTTTTTTTACAAGCAACTACGCACCCCAAAACAGACAACGTCACAAGCAATATTATTTTTTTCATTTCTTAAATCCCTCTACTATAACCGTACTCGATTTATTCAACTTACTATTATTTCGTGTACTAGGATGCATAATATTCATAAGCATGCTTCCATCAGGTAAAAATATTACGCCTGTAGTTTCAGCTCCAATAGGTGCTACACAGAATCGTAATAAATCAGCTCGACTGGGATTTTCAATATCCAATGGTAAAAAATAAATTTCGTTTACCATTAATCTTCTCTTCTCAGTCTCCGGACTAACCCGACCGCGAGAATACCAATTTATATCTTCACTAAGTACTAAATAATCTCTTCCATTTAACCTAACGGAAGTATTGCAGTCAGGGTTGGAAAAACAATGCAAACTATCCTCAATAAATCCACCTTCTAGTAAAACACTCATCTTATTTGTCACTGGATCGAACTCCAAAACACGTCCAAAAGTATCGTCAAAATCAGTTTCTCCAACGGCTAAATTTTCACGCATATAATTGGGTACTGTTCCTCCCCTAGCGATTGACCTTGCCCAAGAAAACGAATCCTCACCCGTTTCGTTTATATATAATTTACCATTCACTTCTTCAATCCATTCATGTCGAATGAACATAGTAGCACCTCGCGCGATTGCGGTATCTCTACAATAAATTAAAGAAATTGTATCCATCGGTAACTTTAACCAATTACCACTTTCCCCATCTTCTGTTTGTTGGTAAGCAAATAATTGGCCGTCCGAATAATCGTATGGTGTAAAAGTTTCGTATTTAAAAAAAATCCCTGGACTCATGTCATCAGTTAGGTAAACTGTTTTTCCATCAGGTGTACACAATGCATCCTCATGTACAAATTTCCCCAATTTATAGTGTTTCTGAATCACTTCTCTGGTACGCGGATCTACTTCAACCACATATCCCATGTTCTGCCAAACAGCAAGACCATTTACCCAAGAAGTGTCTGTATGTCCTTCCCCTCCTCTATACAAAGCTTCGGTATTCCAAGCCCAAGTTTCTTCGCAAGAAAAAACTGTATTATTCGGTGTTAAACTTCCCCCACAATTTCTATTTGTATATCCAACTGGTGCAAAATCTACATGATCAAAATCAGATGTGACTTGCCATTGCCCATCAATTAATTCAATTCCAAATACAGTTGCACCGCCACCATCACCAAGATTAGGATCGGCATATTTTGTTTCGTGACTGATGTAGATCAACCCTTTTGTTTCAGGCGCCTTTTCGTCTGGAATAAAAACACTTAAATCGTGATTGCCTTTAGCGGGAAATTTCTTTCCGTCAGCCCTTGTTACAAGATCTGTTTTTTCTTGGAATATAACGCGGTAAGTAAATCCTTCTGGGAGCACTAAATCTTGAGAATCAAAAATAGGATCTACCTGAATAAATGGAGGAGTTGTGTCAATGACTTCAATCATCTCCTCCGTTACAATGCTATCTAGAGTAATAACCTCCGCTTCTCTTTCCGTTTCACTACCTGTACAAGCCGCCAAAACGAATAATGCAAAGGCACTTACAATAAATTTCATAGGCTATTTTTTAAATAAAATCAGCTTTGTCTAATTTAAGCCAATTTAAAGTTGAATCACAAAACATATTATCGATATCCTTTTGAGGGATGTCACTGTCTTCAATAAATTTACCAAATTCAAGATCACCTAATGGAAAAGGGTAATCTGTACCTAAACACACTTTATTTGATCCTTGAACTTTAAGTATATATTTTAATAAATCAATATCATGTGTTATACAATCCGTCCAAAATTTCCCTAAATACTCTCTTGGATTTCTTTTATTATCCACAGCAACCAAATCAGGACGACAATTATACCCATGTTCAATTCGACCGATAGTTGGAATAAATGCACCACCTGCATGCGATAAAAGAATACGTAAATTAGGAAGTCGCTCCATTACGCCTCCAAAAATAAGCGAACACATGGCTCTTGAAGTTTCAGCCGGCATCCCAACTAACCAAGGCAACCAATATTTTTCCATACTATGAAACCCCATCATATCCCACGGATGAATCATAATCGCAATATCTAACTCGTCACAAGCTTGAAAAATGGGAAAGAATTTGGGATCACTTAAATTTAAATCGTTGATATTAGAGCCAATTTGAATACCTTTTATATTCAATTCATTTTTTAGACGATGTAATTCTTGAATTGCCAAATCGGCATCCTGCATAGGAATTGTACCTAAGCCTATATATTCTTTTGGGTAATCAGCTTGCAATTGCGCAATATGATCATTTAAAAATCTACTTAAATCTAAAGTGTCTTGTGCTTTTGCCCAATAAGAAAACATAACTGGAATAGTACATACCACTTGCACATTTGTGTTAAACGCTGCATATTCGTCAATACGTACTTTTGGATCCCAACAGTTTTCTTCTATTGTTCTAAAGAATTTACCGCCTTTCATCATATCTGCATATCCTGGTTTAGCTTGTTTTAACCAAATAAAATCTCCGTAGCCGAATTTTTCTGTCCAGTTAGGCATTTCAGGGGGTAGTATATGTGTATGCGCGTCTATTTTTAACATCTTTAGCTCTTCTTTTTTAATTTATCAACCATCAAATATACAATATTACCGTTGTCTCAAAAGAATAAAGTCTTTCATTTTTTCATTTTCTATCGTTACTGATAAATTGTATTGCGCTATCGACCAGACACCTTCTTGAAGTAATAAAACGCCAGACCCTCTGCACTCCTCCATTTGGGTATTCAACGATTCTTCAAACCAAGCAGTATTGCCATCTTTAGAGAAATACCAATTCCTCCAATTGGTTGTAAAGGTCCATGTTTTCCCATTTTTAACATGTGGCATGGTATAAGATTTAAAATCTTCTTTATTCCACCGTTCATGAGGATCTGTTCCAAGAAAAATAAAAGTAGAATCCATAAAGCCAAAATAATCACCCGCGTTTAAGGTCGCTATATCAGCATGCCATTTCAACATTAAACTATCCACAACTTTTTCTACATTTTGAAATTGAGTACCTTTATATTGACTGCTATATATTGATTCAATTTTTAAAACTTCCCCCATTTTACTGAAGCAGAAATGATCCATTCCCATATGGTTGAATTTACCATCTATAAAAAACGAAAATTCCACATCCGCATAAATTAAATCAGTAGCAGTATAATTGATATCAATTGATCTTACTTCCTCTTGATAAGATTTCGATTTAAATTTCGGTGCCACCTGTAAAAAAGTTTTCAGATCCAAAGTTAATACGTCATTATCCCCAATATGTTTGATCAATGCATGTTTGTGAAAAAATGCTGAAATTTTCATTTCATCCCCTGAATTAAGATCAATATAAAAAGCCCGTAATAAACTATCGACATTGGACTGAGCTTGCGTTACAAAGGCAAATAAAACTCCGCATACCACTATTATTAACCTCATACCTTTTAACTTAATTAAGAACCTATTATCATACAAATTTAAAATATTCTAAAACATCTGTTATTTTTGCAACAGACTTAAATTCTAATTCTTATGATTATACGCACCTTTATTACCGGTACATTACTTTTGAGTAGCATGTTCACATTTGCTCAAAAGAAAATTGAATATGTTGAATATGACTTACCGAATGGTATTCATGTAATTCTCCATGAAGACCACACAACTCCTATCACGGCGGTTACTATATTATATAAAGTAGGATCTAAGAATGAAGAAGTAGGACTAACTGGTTTTGCACATTTTTTCGAGCATTTGATGTTTGAAGGAACTGAAAACATAGATAGACATCAGTACGATAAATATGTTGAAGCAGCAGGTGGTACATTAAATGCTAACACTTCACAAGACAGAACATTTTACTATGAGATTCTTCCTTCAAATCAACTTGAATTAGGATTATGGTTAGAGTCTGAAAGAATGTTACATGCGAAAGTAGAGAACATAGGAATTGAAACACAAAGAGAAGTTGTAAAAGAAGAAAAAAGACAACGTGTAGACAACCAACCATACGGATCGTTCATGGCTGAAATATTTAAACGTGCTTATACAGAGCATCCTTATCAATGGACACCAATTGGAAGTATGGAAGATTTGGATGCGGCGCAAGAAAAGGATTATGTAGATTTTTACAGAACTTTTTATGTGCCTCACAATGCGACAATAACAATTGCGGGTGATTTAGATGTTAAGCAAACAAAAAAATGGATAGCAGATTATTTCGGTACCATTCCAAATGGTGATAAATTAAACGTTTATAGAGATAGAGAGTTTTTAGATTTTGAAAAGTTTCAAAATAACTATGCAAGTAGAGTTGGTAAGAAGGGCGCTAATGTTGAAGATTATAAGAAAGACTATAATGGAGAAATGAGCACTGAAGACTTTATTTTAAAGTATTTTCCCACTGTAAGTGAAAAACCTCATACTGTTCCAAGACCAACGATTAAGGAAGGATTAATTCAACAAGAAATTAGAGATACAATTTATGACAACATTCAATTGCCTGCAGTTGTAACAGGTTATAGAACTCCTGAACTAAACCATAAAGATTTTTACGCTGTTGATATGTTAACGATGTTATTGTCCGAAGGAAACAGTTCAAGATTCAATAAAAACATTGTTGAGAAACAACAAATTGCAACCGTTGCTTTTTCATTCCCCTTCCCGCTTGAAGATCCAGGAATTGCGATTTCATTGGCATTAGCGAGAGTTGATGTTGACTTAAAAGATTTAGAGGCAGCTTTAGAAAAAGAAGTAGAGGATATTCAGCAAAATTTAATTTCTGATTTAGAATTCGAAAAATTAAGAAATATGATTGAAAGTAATTATGTTTCATCAAATTCGACAATGGCAGGAATAGCGGAATCATTAGCTGATTACCATGTTTACCAAAATGACACAGAATTAATCAATACAGAATTAAGTAAATATATGACTGTTACTAAAGAGGATATCAAACGTGTTGCAGCTACCTACTTTACAAAGAACAATAGAGTAGTATTATATTATTTACCGAAAGAACAATAAACCTTGCCAAAAAATAGAGATATGAAAATTTTATTGACATTATTAACAGTATTTACATTTGCTTGGCAAGCTAACAGCCAAATCAACAGGAAAGAAGCTCCAAAAGCTCAACCTAATCCTGCTATTGCGATTGAAATTCCGGAAGAAATGATTTTTTCTAATGGATTAAAAGTAATTGTAGTAGAGAACCATAAATTACCACAAGTATCTTTTCAATTATTTGTTGATTATCCAGAATTAACTGAAAAGGATAAAACTGGACTCGCTAGTGTTTTCGGTGAAATGTTAGGCTCAGGAACTAAAACGACGACTAAAGACGAATTTGATCAACAAATTGACTTTATGGGCGCTAGTTTTTATGCTAGTTCAACTGGTTTTTACGCTTCTTCTTTAACAAAACATTCTCAGAAATTACTAAAACTTTTAGACGAAGTAATTAGAGAACCTGCATTTACACAGGATGATTTCGATCGAATTATTTCAGCAAATTTATCCAACTTAGCTGCGATTCCTTCTTCACCTGATGCAATGGCTGAGAACGTAAGTTCTGTTGTGAACTACGGTAATAATCATCCTTATGGTGAAATAACTACTGAGGCAACTTTAAATGCTATCACTTTAGATGACGTTAAGGAATTCTATAAAAACTACTTTATTCCTAACTATGCTTATTTGGTAATTGTTGGAGATATTACGACTAAAGAAGCAAAAGAAATAGTTGACAATTACTTTATTTCATGGCCAAAAGCTGCAGCTATTGAGCAGCCTAATTATACTGTACCAAGAGCAAGTGGTCAACAAGTTTATTTTGTTGAAAAACCAGGAGCAGTTCAAAGTGTTATTCAAGTTACAAATAACATTAAATTGACACCAGGCCATGCTGACGTATTACCGTTAAATGTGATGAATAACATTCTAGGAGGCGGAACATTCTCTGCACGTTTAATGCGTAACCTGAGAGAAGACAAAGCATATACATATGGTGCATACTCTTCTATTTCAAGTGATCCTTTAATTGGATATTTCAACGCAAGTGGTAATTTCAGAAACGAAGTTACAGACAGTGCTATTGTTCAACTTTTAAAAGAGATTAAAACAATTTCAACTGAAGAAGTTACTGATTACGAGTTAGATTTAGTAAAGAAATCAATGACTGGAAGTTTTGCAAGATCACTTGAAAGACCACAAACAATTGCCAATTTCGCATTAAACATTGTTCGTTATAATCTTCCAAGAGATTACTATACCGACTATTTAAAACGACTAGAAGCATTAACAAAAGCTGACATTTTAGCTGCTGCTAAGAAATATCTTACTCCGGATGATATAAATATAATTGTTGTTGGTAGCGAAGATGTTGTAGAAAAATTAAAAGTGTTAGACAGCGACGGTGAAATTGCATACAAAGATTATTATGGTGAAGAAAAAGCATTGACTAAACCCGCAGCAGAGGGTGTTACCGCTCAAACTGTAATCGACAACTATATTCTCAAGACTTTTATGGTGGCTGACAAAAGTGAATTACCAAAAAAGTTGAAGAAAATAAAAATGATTGAAACAATTTCTAAATCAGAAATGCCTGAATTTAGTGCAACAATTATAATTTATAGTTTAGTTGGCGCTGAGAATATGGTAGCGGATTATATGATGATCAAAAGTCCAATGGGGAACCAAGTTGCGCAAAAAAAATGGTTTAACGGAACAAATGGTGTTGAAACAGCAATGATGGACACAAAAGCTATTGAAGGTGATGATTTGAATATATTAATGAATAAAAACGCAATCTTCCCTCAGCTTAAATACGGACAAGAAAATGTGAACACAATTGAATTGATAGGTGTTGAAACAATCTCAGATAAAGAATATCATAAAATCAAAGTAACACCTGCTTTCGGGACTGATTATTCTTTCGAGTATTACAGTGTTGAAACTGGTCTTTTGATGATACATGAAATTTTCTCAAGTGATGCTGAAGGCAACCCAGTAACCGTTCGTTATGAACACAGTAATTATGAAGCCGTGAATGAGCAAATGCTTATGCCTAAAGCTTCAAAACTAAATGCTGGTGGTCAAATATTGGATTTAAAAGTTACTGAAGTGACAATCGGCAAAAAAGCGAAAGCGAAAGCATTTGATGGTGACTTTACAGAAATAGCAAACAAATTATCGAAATAATACAAGGACTGTTTATCAGTAATCTAAGTATTTAAACGGATTTGATTTTATACTTTTACTTACTTTTTGTATTTAAATACGTAACTTCGTTGATTGAACGTTGTTATACAACAAATTGCAAGTTAAATTATGAGAAGCGTATTGCTCATTTTCTTGGTCTTCCTTAACGGAGTTTCTGGCTCCGGGCAAATCGTGTTCAGTGAAGAATTTGATGAGATTGACATGACTACTGGTGGAGCTGATGCTATCGGCCCAACAGATTGGAATACGGCTTGTTTCGCTTGTGTGGATGCTGGAGATTATTTTTACGTTCTAGGTAATGAATTAGTTGCGCAAGACATAAATGGAACGGGAGCAACCTGGACGACGGATCTTTTTGACATTTCAAGTTGTGTAGGACTGACCATTTCAATGGATATCGATCAAGTCGGAACGATGGAAGGTTGTGGCGATTGTGGTGCTGGAGATGGAACTGCCTGTGTTGATTGGATTAAATTAGAATATAGCTTTGACGGAGTAACATGGATCGAAGTTGTTGGTACAACATGTGCTCTTTTGCTTGCTCCTGGTGAACTAATTCAAATTGGTGATATTGCCGGCGCTACACCTTGGGCTTACGAAAGTCCATGTGTTGATTTCGGTACAGATTTAGCGATTAGAATAACTGCTTTAAATTGGGAAGGTGGTGAAAATTGGATTTTTGATAATATCATTGTAGAATGTAATGATTGCGTTCTCCCTATCGAAATCGAATCCTTCGATATCAAAAAATTAAACGACGAAATTCATTTAAATTGGGAAACGTCATCTGAGAGGAATAACGATTATTTTGAAATTGAACGTTCATACAATCATAATAATTTCGAGGTCGTTGGAAAAGTGGATGGTGCAGGAAATTCAACATTAAATCAACAATATCAATTTATCGATTCTGATTTTCATGGAATTAATGCGATGGCATATTATCGTTTAAAGCAAATTGACTTTGATGGAGCTCACACTTATTCTGAGACAATTTCTCAACACTTAGGGAATCATAAAGTTTATTATCTTCCAAACGAATTGCATTTAGATGGACTTGGAAATGACATTATAAACGAATTCGTTTATACAATTTACAATCTCACAGGTAAAGTTGTACACCAAGGAATTTACAGCGCGAATGAAATAATTGATTGGCAAATGAAAGGTTATTTCATCATTGAAATTCCAGAATTAGGGTTACGTGAAAAGTTTATTGCTTATTAAATTTACAGATTAATTTTCTGTTAATAAATTAATTCACATGGTTTCTCTAAAATCACCTTGTGATTATCTATATTTGCGTACTCATGGAACAGGAAAATAAAGCAAAACCAACACACAAAAGAAGTCTTATTAAGTCTAGTGTGAACGCAATATCTGAAATAGGTAAATTACCTCCACAGGCAATTGACTTAGAAGAAGCTGTATTGGGTGCTATGTTACTTGAGAAAAATGCAGTTAACGATGCCATTGACATTCTTCAACCGGAGAGTTTCTACAAGGCAGAGCATCAAAAGATATTCTCTGCAATTTTGGAATTATTCGCCAGTTCAGAAAGTATTGATATTTTAAGTGTTTCCGAAAAACTTCGTAAAAAAGGTGAATTACAGTTCGTTGGTGGACCGGGTTTTATTGCTCAGTTAACAAATAGAATTGCCTCTGCTGCGCATATTGAATATCACGCAAGATTAATATCTGAAAAATTTATTTTACGTTCATTAATTGAAGTTTCATCGGATGTAATTAAAAACGCTTACGATGAAACTCAAGATGTATTCAACGTACTAAACGAAGCGGAGGAAGGCTTATTTAAGATTGCTGAAGGTAACTTGAAGAAAAGTTATAGTAAGGTGAACGATTTGGTTCAAGAAGCCATGGAGGAGATTGAAAAAGCCAGTCTAAATACAGATGGTGTAAGTGGTGTTCCTTCAGGTTTCACAGATTTAGACCGTTTGACATCTGGATGGCAAAAATCAGATATGATTGTATTGGCAGCTCGACCTGGTATGGGAAAAACAGCATTCGTACTTTCGATGGCTAAAAATACAGCTGTTCAATTTGGACAAGGTGTCGCTGTATTTTCATTAGAGATGTCAAGTGTTCAATTGGTTAAACGTTTGATGGCCATGGAGACGGGGATTTCTTCTGAGAAATTAAGAAAAGGATTTACCAGTCAAGCAGATTGGGATCAATTACACAGTAGAATTAATGCATTGGCGGAGGCGCCTATTTTCATCGATGACACACCTGCCCTATCGATTTTCGAATTGCGTGCAAAATGTCGTAGAATGAAAATGCAACACGACATTCAATTGGTAATTATAGATTATTTGCAATTGATGACCGCCGGTTCGAAAGGCGGTAATAGAGAGCAAGAGATCAGTACAATTTCACGATCAATAAAAGAGATCGCTAAAGAATTAAGTATTCCTATCATTGCCCTATCGCAATTAAGTCGTTCTGTTGAAACAAGGGGAGGTGATAAACGACCAATGTTATCCGATTTACGTGAATCTGGAGCGATTGAGCAAGATGCAGATATGGTAATGTTTATCTACAGACCGGAGTATTATGGTTTGGTAGAAGATGAAAATGGTATGCCTACTGAAGGAATTGGCGAGATTATTGTAGCAAAGCACAGAAATGGATCATTAGATTCCGTCCGTTTGCGCTTTATTAAACAACTTACTAAATTTGATAACTTAGATAGTTTTGATGCAGACGATCACAGCAGTGGTTTTTCACCAAATAAAGAATTCGAACAAAGTTCTGACACCATTACGTTAGGCAGTAAAATGAATGATGAAAATGATTTTTTAACAAACACAAATGAAGAAGTACCTTTTTAGAATAACGCTTTTCTTCCTTTTTTGCTTGCCGATTCAAACATTTGCGGGTGCTATTCTGGTACCCATGGATGAAACACAAAAGAATCATTTAAAAGCATACGGAATAGCCTATTGGGTGCTGGACAACGATGTAGTTATGGAATGGCTTTTGAATTACCGTGGCGGAAGTTTTCTCTTTCCACAGAATGCCATGATTGAGGCCGAATTAAAAATTAAAGGTGTTTCTTTTTCAATTCTACCCGATGCTAAAGTCAAACAAATAAAATCTGAGATTGCAAATCCAGAAGTAAATATGGAAGTTGTCCAATTAGAAACAGCTCCAAAAATCGCAGTTTATACACCCTCTGGCAAACAACCTTGGGATGACGCTGTTACTTTAGTTTTAACCTATGCCGAGATTCCTTACGAAGAAATTTATGATTCATTAGTCGTTAAAGGTGGTCTACCTGAATTCGATTGGTTGCATTTACATCACGAAGATTTTACAGGTCAGTACGGTAAGTTTTATAAAAATTACCACAACCAATCCTGGTATCAACAACAAGTTAAAGACAATGAGGCTACAGCAAAAATGTTAGGTTTTTCTAAAGTTTCTCAACTTAAATTAAATGTTGCTTTAAAAATAAAAGAATTCATGGCGGGCGGAGGCTTTCTATTTACAATGTGTTCGGGAACAGATAGTTTTGACATTGCACTCTCAGCTCAAGAAACTGATATCTGCGAACATATGTATGATCACGATCCTGCGGAACCTAATTTTCAGAATAAAATAGATTACTCCCAGACTTTAGCCTTTACAGATTATACGGTTTCAACTGATCCTATGGAATATGAATATTCGAACATAGATGGAACGAAAAATCACAAGGTCCCAGAAAATCAAGATAAATTTTATTTATTCGATTTTTCTGCAAAATGGGATATTGTACCGACTATGTTATGTCAAAATCATACACAAGAAATTAACGGTTTTATGGGACAAACAACAGACTTCAATAAAGACTATATTAAGTCTGAAGTCTTGGTACTAGCAGAGAATAAAGCTCTTGGAACTGCGAGATATTTACATGGCGAATATGGTGAAGGCACGTGGACATTTTATGGAGGACACGATCCTGAAGATTATAGACATTATGTCAATGATCCACCAACTGATTTAAATTTACACCCGAATTCTCCAGGATATCGATTAATTTTGAATAATATTTTATTTCCAGCTGCGAAAAAGAAAAAAAGGAAGACTTAGATGAAAAATATAAAGTTACGCACACTTTTAACGCCTAATTTAAAAGCATTATCGCTTTTCACATTGGTAATTAGCATGTTCTTAACACTCAATGTGAATGGGCAAAGTAAAGGTATACTTGCGTGGCGTGCGCACAATAAAGTTAAAAAAATTGACTATTCTAACGCTGTACAACTCTACAAAAAAGCGTTGAATGCCGATGCAGAATATTATAAAGCCAATCGTGGTTTAGCGCAAATTTATTTGTTCGAATATGAACTTTATGATTCTGCCGAATATTTTTTTAATAAGGCTTTAGCTAATCCTAAAAAAGATACCAACTATATCGACCTATTCAATTTAGCCTATACTTATAGGTTACAAGAAAAGCCAGGTGAATCAATTCATAAAATGAATCAATTCTACAAAGGTTATTTAGAAGGTAATAAAGATAAATATCCCTTACTTTTTGAAGCGTACAATCAGAACATGAAGTATGCACAAAACGCACTCAACAACACCTACTCATTCGACAAGGATAAGGAAGTCAAAAATATGGACTTCTATATCAATTCAATTCAAAGTGAATATACACCTGTTTTTATAGCTAAAGACAGTGTACTTATTTACAATGCACGATATAAAGACAATAAAAAAGAAAAACAATTCGAAGATGACAAGTTCATGGAGAATCTTTACTACTTCAATCTTGAGGAATCTGTCTCTACCACTTTTGACGAATCAACAGAACAAAAAAGTCACCACGCTATCGTGAGTAATAGTATCGATAGTGATACATTGATAATTTTCTATAAAAACATACTTTGGTCGGCAAAAATAGCCGCTGGTAGAATGAGTAAACCAGAACCTCTACCTCGTATTTTAACTAAGTTTTATTTCCAACCTCATGGTGTCTATTCGAACGATCGTAAAACGTTTATCTTTAGTGCATCAAAAGAACCTACAGACGATCTTGATTTATACTATTCTACCCTAGCTGAGGATGGAAACTGGAATGCTCCTGTTCTACTTTCAGACAAAATAAATACGGAATTGAACGAGGATAGCCCTTTCATGTCAGCCGATGGAACAAAATTATATTTCTCATCAAAAGGACATGATTCATTTGGTGGATATGATATTTTTGTTTCTAACCTTGATGCGGAAGGACAATGGTCGGCTCCAAAAAACTTAGGTAGACCATACAATTCAGCAGGTGACGATATCTATTTTGTCTTGTCAAAGGACGAATCATTTGGTTATTTATCTTCAAATAGAAACGGTGGCTTTGGTTTAATGGACATCTACAGTATTGGCGAACCAACTGAAGAAATCAAAGAAAAAGTAGAAGATGAAAATATTGCTGAAAACAAAAGTGAAAACTTAGAAGAAATTGCGACAGAAAAATCTAATGATTCAAAATTAAACAATACTGATACTGCAGCAGACGCAGCTATTGAATCTACTAATAATGACGTTGCTGAAGTTATTGAAGACACATCGCGCGAAGAAAATAATAGTGAAGACGATAATATAACCGTTGATACAAATGAAAAAAAGGATACTGATGTAGCTGCTAATAAGTCTGAAAAAATTGAATTAAGCGGATTTCAATTTAAAAAAATAAAAGGAGAACAAAGTAAACTTCGTCTTTCTGGAACGAATGACGACGGATTTGAATTCAAGTCTTATACATGGAACGTTAATGGTAAAACCATCGAAACGACTGAACCAGAAATCGAATTTCCTTTTACCAAACCAGGTAAATATCCAGTAGAATTATTTATTGAAGCTGTTGATGAGAATGGAGATACCCGCATTTTACACTATAATGCAGTTGTTGAATATTTCGAAAGTGACTTTGTTGTAAAAGACTTAACACTTATTGATAATGATAAAAAGAACGACACTGAAGATTCGTTTGAAGTGGAACTGAGCAAGGATGACGGATTCGTTCCTCAAGAAACAGTAACTGAAACCCTGAATAAAAATGATGCCAAAGAAGATATTAGCACCTTTAAACCTATTTATTTTGGATTCGACAGATACGATTTAACAAGTGCCTCAGTTGCGGATTTAGATGCTTTAATAGATTATTTAAACACAAACAAATCTACTAAATTGATCATTCAGGGACATACTGATGCTATTGGTAGTAGTGCTTACAATAATTTATTAGCTAAAAAGAGAGCAAATGCTGCTGTTAATTATTTAAAAAAGAATGGCATTGAAAGCGTTCGCATTTTGAAAACTGTTAGTTTGGGTGAAGCGAAACCTGCTGCTCCAAATACACTTCCAAACGGAAAAGATAATGCATCTGGCAGAAAGCTAAATAGACGTGTCGAATTTATTGTTCAATAGGTAAAAAAATATTAAATTCTTGAGCACAGTTATTAAGTAATCATTAATGTTTACATTTTTTTACTTTTCGTGCAATTTCCTTATTGCTTACTAATCAATTTATTTTAATTTTACGTGCTAAATGTAAATTACACATTTAGCTGATATAAAAACGAATAAGGTTTTTATATGTATATAGAATTAAGAGACCGCTATGAGAAAATACTTTATCTATCCCACAATATTCTTGTTGACTTTAAACATAATGTTGCCGACTTCATTACACGCGCAAAAAAATGTCAATAGTTTATTAAATGAAGCTGAACAAAAGAAATCTGACTTTGAATTTATCCAAGCGATTGACCTTTACAAAAAAGTACTAAAAGAAGAGCCTTCGAATCAGTGGGCGCTAGAAGGACTGGTAGAATTGTATTTATATAAATATGAAATTTTCGATTCTGCAGCGATGTATATCGAAAAGCGCATTCAACATATGCCGAAAGACACCAACTACTTAACGTTTTTTGATTATGCTAATTGTTTGAGGATGCAAGAAAAACCAATCGAAGCAATTAAGTATTACAATCTATTTAAATCATATAGTGGCTCTATTAAAAGATATTCGAAATTTCTACCTGAAGTTGAAAAGCAATTGAACGCCTGCAGAAACTCTGTAAAGAATAAAACAATCAAATCAGAAACAAGTGATTTTGAAGTCTCTAATATGGATTTCTTTGTCAACTCAATCGATCCTGAATATACACCTGTATTTATTGAAGATGAAAATTTATTACTTTTTAATGCCCGCTATAAAGATTTTGAATCAGAAGAAATAACAAAGGACAGTAAATACTATGAAAACATTTATTATTATGATATTGAAGAATCTGTTTCCTCCAGTTACAACCCAGATATTGATCAAGAAAGTCATCACGCCGTAGTAGGTAAAAGATATGACAGTGATACTATTTTAATTTTCAATAAAAATAAACTTTACGTTACTACATTAAATCAAAATAGACTAAAAAAAGGAGATCCTCTACCAAAGGAATTATCTAATTTTTACTTCCAACCGCATGGTGCCTTTTCAGACAGAGGAAATACATTTGTCTTTAGTGCTATGATAAAAAAAGAAGCGAATGGTGGAAATTTAGATATTTATATCAGTCATAAAAAGAATGGTACTTGGTCGGAACCAATACCAATAAGTGTATTGATCAATTCAAGTCAAAATGAGGATAGTCCGTATTTAAGTAGAGACGGTAAAACGCTTTACTTCTCTTCTAAAGGACACAATAGTTCTGGTGGATATGATTTCTACAAATCAGAATTGGTTGACGGAAACTGGACCACTCCTGAGAATTTAGGCTATCCTATGAACTCTGCAGGAGATGACATCTACCTTATCTTCTCTGAGGATGAAAAAAAGGGATTCTTTGCATCTAATAGAAATGGTGGTTTTGGAGGAATGGATATCTACTCTTTTGAAGTCAATAAAATAAAATTGAGTGGATTTGTAATTGACAAGGATGGAAACAAATTAGAAAACGCGAAACTAACGTTTACAAATCTTAGCGATGAGTCTGAAATAGAATATATAACGGATGCATCAGGAGAATACGAATTCAATGTCGAACCAGGTATCAAATACCAATTAAAAGGTAGCAAAGATGATTATTTCCCTAATAATTCTTCATTCTTTCAAGAAGATGCAAGTGAAAACATTCGACAAAACTTCATACTAGAAAAAGATCCAGGGCTTTCTTTAAGCATGGTTATTACTGATAAAGAAAGTAATACACCAATCGATGCAGCACAAATTGTTTATATCAATAATATGACTGGCGTATCAAGCACACATACAACTGATGCCAACGGTCAATTTCTGAAACCACAAACTGATAAAAAAATTGGTGATCGTGGTAGTTATAACTTGACGATTTCAAAAGAAGGATATCTGGCTAAGACAGTTACATATAACGTACATTTTAAAGAACAAGGAATCTATAGTGTAAGTGATAGTTTAAATTTAAGTTTAGAAAAAGTAGCTATTGGACAAGACATTTCTAAAATTGTAGACATTCAACCTATTTATTTTGACGTTAATAAAGCAACCATCAAACCTGCCTCGGCGATAGAGTTAGATAAGGTTGTAACTGTTATGAACGATAATCCTAATATGGTTATTGAACTTGGTTCTCATACGGACTCGCGTGGCAGTGCCAAATCTAACGCAGCATTATCCGAACGTCGCGCATTTGCTTCAGCAGAATATATTAAGTCACGAATTTCTCATCCTGAACGAATAGAAGGTAAAGGTTATGGAGAATCGAAACTGGTGAATGAATGTGCTGACGGTGTAAAATGTTCGCCAGAACAACATCAAGAAAATAGACGAACAGAATTCATCATCGTTAAGATGTAATTCAAAATATTTCAAATGAAAAGAGACTGGATTTATCCGGTCTTTTTTTTGCCCATATATCCTACTATCATTCCAGCTATTATTATTGATTTCGCAAGGAACCGTAAAACGAACAAAAGCAGACACGCTTGTCATTTGAATTTCATTTTAAGGCATAGGTAGATAATGACTTTCTTTATAAAGTAAAACACTTAAGCAAACCGAATTTACAATATGGAAATCGAATTCAGTTGTGTCCAACACCCACTCTCCCCTCTTACCTTGCTATTTAAATGCTAATTCCTGTGGTACAACATTGCGCTAAAGGTTGAATGAGAATAGTAAGCCCGCTATTCTGGCATTTGATTGATAAGTCATTAAATCTTCTTCCATCAAGCCTAGTCAATTCGATTGCTATGATTCATTTGATAATTATTCATGCAAGCGATCTCAGTGTAAATGTCTTAATTCTTGGAATATATAAAACAAAAAAAAGTCCTGCAGTTCTAGACTACAGGACTTAGATTATGTAAAAATATATTATTTAGAAAAATGCTTTAACAATATCATTCCCATTTGCATAGATCAAAAGACCTAACAATAGAATGATTCCAGCCATTTGTGCATATTCCATGAATTTCTCATTAGGTTTTCTACCAGAGATTATTTCATACATTAAGAACATGATATGTCCACCATCTAAGGCAGGTATTGGTAAGAAGTTCATAAATGCTAACATGATAGAAATAAATGCCGTCATCATCCAGAACACATGCCAATCCCAAGTTGGTGAGAATAAAGAACCAAATGCACCGAATCCACCAATACTTTGTGCTCCTTTTTTAGTGAATAAAAACTTTAATTGTGATACATAATCACTTAATGAATTCATTCCTAATTTAAGACCACCAGGTATCGCTGTCATGAAAGTATAATCCGTATGTGATACAATTGATTCTGACAAACCAGCAGTACTAACACCGATCGTACCTAACGAATCTGTTTCAACTTGAGCGCGAACAGTTTCGCCAGCTCTATCTACAATAATCTCTAAAGTTTCATTTGGTCGACTTTGAACAGCATCAGTGAACTCATTCCAGTAAGCAATCTCTTGACCATCTACAGCAATGACACGATCACCATTCTCTAAACCTGCTTGTTTTGCTGGTCTATCAATAATAACAGAATCAATTAAGGATGAAAATCTAGGCGTAATACCATTCATTGCACTCGACTTGAAAGCAATCATGTCAATATCTTCAGGTAACTGGATATCCAACTGCTCCCCTGCTCTTGTAATTGTTACAACTTCGGCACCACGTAATAAAATAGTTTTATTGATATCACCAACATCATGAATTTTCTCACCGTTTATTGCCACAATATCATCCCCATCTACAAAACCTACTTCCTTATAAATTTCATGGAATGAATAACCGTTTGCAATATCTTCAGGAGCAACGTAATCATCTCCCCAAACCAACAATACACCGATATAAATAATTACACCAACAATTAAATTCACAACTACACCGCCAATCATAATGATTAATCGTTGCCATGCTGGTTTAGATCTGAATTCGTACGGTTGAGGCGGTAATGCCATTTGTTCTTTTTCCATCGACTCGTCGATCATACCAGAAATTTTCACATATCCACCTAAGGGTATCCAACCAATTCCCCATTCGGTATCACCAATTTTTTTCTTAAATAAAGAAAATTTATAATCAAAAAATAAGTAGAATTTTTCAACCCTTGTTTTGAACCATCTTGCAGGAAGATAATGTCCAAATTCGTGTAAAACAATTAATATGGATAAACTTAAAATAAGTTGCCCCGCTTTGATTAGAATTTCCATTCACTAAAATTTTAAGGCACAAAGATAAGGTTTAGATTGGCTAATCGAAACGATTTTTATTTTTTTAACCGATTGGAGAGAGATAAACCTATTCGTTTGGCGCTACGTACTCGTTTGTTTCAAAATATCCGATGGTCGCTTCCTTCAATAAATGTTCCTGTTCACGACCAGCAATATGCGGAATTGCTTTCAACTTTTCATAATGAGGCCAACCGTCTTCATCGTTCGATATAAACCGATAGACACCATAAGGTTCTAGAATTGTGCAAATTGCTATATGCATCAAATTCATTTTTTCATCCTTTGAGAAATCTTTATAACCCTTGCCTAATTCTTGAATACCAACCAATAAAAGTACGGTATCCAATTCAAGCCCTTCCCCGAATTTAACTTCAAGTTTTTTAATCAATTCCTGGAATTTCAATTCTAACGCGTAATCCATCTCTATAAACAGTCTTTTGTTTGAAAGTTAAACAGTACATATTAACAGGTACAAAGTTCTGAATTATTTTTGTTAAAAATGAATTACCTCGATTTTATATTTTTAATTCCAATTATTGTAAGTGCTTGGCGCGGATTTAAAAAAGGGCTGGTTATCGAACTTTTCACTTTGCTAGCGCTATTACTAGGCATCTACGGTGGAATTCATTTTTCTGATTACGCGGCAAACTTTTTAAAAGTACAGGTTGGTTTGGATAGCGAGTACCTTCCTGTCGTTTCTTTTACATTAACATTTTTAGCGATTGGCGCCATGGTTTATTTTGCAGGTAAAATGGTGGAACAAGGTTTGAAACTGGTCGCATTAGGCACCCTGAATAAGTTTGCAGGTATGGTTTTCGGTATCACAAAAATGGTATTTATTCTAAGCGCTATTTTAGTTATTCTAGAATCTTATGATGAAAAAAGTAAATTTATTCCAGATGATTTAAAAACCGAATCATTATTATATCAGCCCCTTAAAGCGACCTCGTTAAAAACTATCCCTGCTTTAGAATACAGCGATTTATTTAGGAAAACACTTTTTTCGACTGAAGAGGAATAACATCATTTTCCCATCTCACTTCGATCCTTAATTTGACAAAATCACACTAGATTATTATTGATACACAATCAAATTAATTCCCCTATTTTTATTCCTTAGTTCAATAATTAACCGTTCACTTGTAAAAAATTTAATACATATTATAATGTTTGTTTGATAAAAGAGTAGTTGACTCAACAAGAATTCATTAAATTTGTACCTATGCTTCAAAAATACTTATGTATCCTTTTAACTTTTGTTATGTCAACTGGCATAGCACAAGAATTGGACAAAGAAGATGGCAATACAGTGATGCGTAAAGATTATACCTTTGGCATAAACTTCAATGCCAATAACGGAGCAACAGGTTGGGGATTTGCTTTCGACTACGGTTTTCAGAAGAATTATAAATACAAGAATTTAATCAGTTTAACTGTTACGAATATTCGTCATCCAAAAGAATTTAAAATTTTCAATCCCAACAGTAATTCGAGAGGCTATTATTATGGTAAACTTGAATCCCTAGTAAATATTCGACCAACATATGGCGGAAAGCGCGTAATGTACAAAGCCAGTAGAGAAGAAGGTATTGAAATTTCGGCAAAATGGTCTATTGGCCCATCTTTTGGAATCTTAAAACCAGTTTATCTGCGCATTCAAAAATTCAATTCACCGCTGCTTGACGAAAAGTACGATCCGACTGTACACAATACTGAAAATATTAACTCTCGATCGAACTATTTTAAAGGATTAAGCGAAGCTAAAATTAGAGTTGGTGGCTTTGCTAAGCTTGGAATTGATTTTAATTTCTCTACAAAAAAAGATAATATTAGTGGTGGAGAGGTCGGAATTATGATTGATTATATGACAGGAAGTCCTATCGTTTTATTAAATAACAATGCAGGCAAAAACATTTTTGGTGTTTTATATCTGCAATTCAATTTAGGTCAAAAACTATATTAAAGTGCAATGGAATTAAGTGTAAAAGATAAAGAAACGACCAATAAAAGTGGTGTACGCATAAAAAAACCAAGTTGGTTACGAGTAAAATTGCCTACGGGTGAAAATTATAAAAAAGTTAGAGGGTTAGTAGACGAGCATAAATTACATACTATTTGTGAGAGTGGTAATTGTCCTAATATGGGTGAATGCTGGGGTGAAGGCACGGCAACATTTATGATTTTAGGAAATATTTGTACGCGCTCATGTGGATTCTGTGCTGTTACGACCGGTAAACCATTAGAAGCAGACATATTTGAGCCAGCAAAAGTCGCTCAATCAATACAGCTAATGAAAATAAAACATGCTGTAATTACCTCTGTTGATCGCGATGATTTAAAAGATGGAGGTGCATCTATTTGGGTGGCGACTGTAAAATCTATTCGTCGTAAAAGTCCTGGTACAACAATGGAAACACTGATCCCTGATTTTGGAGGACATTGGGAAAACTTAGCTGAAATTATTAAAGTTGGACCAGAGGTTGTTTCACACAATCTGGAAACTGTTCGACGTTTGACAAAACAAGTTCGAATTCAAGCGAAATACGATAGAAGCCTTGAGGTACTTGTTCGTTTAAAAAAAGGTGGAATGAAAACTAAATCAGGCATTATGCTTGGCTTAGGAGAAACCGAGGCTGAAGTTTACGAAACGATAGATGATTTAAGTAATGTTGGCTGTGACATTTTAACAATGGGACAATATTTACAACCAACACCTAAACATTTACCGATTGTAGAATTTGTGACACCAGAACAATTTGATACTTATAGAGAATATGCTTTGAAAAAAGGATTCAGATTTGTTGAAAGTGGACCATTGGTACGTTCGTCATATCATGCTGAGAAGCATTTGTTCTAAATCAATTTACCTATTAATAGATTAAAAATAATAGAGATGTATAATTTTGTAAGAAATTGATACATCCCTCTATAGAAACATAAAAAATAATATCGATATTAGCTTTAAAATGTGGGTATTGTACAAATAATTATTCTGCTATTACTTTAATGCCGTCGGTATTCAGCTGATTTGGGTCAAAACAAATTTAGTTTTCGAAGATAGTCGACGCATAAGTTTTAAGATATTAGTTGTATATTAGTCGCTCTAAACGCGCTTAGATGAAAAATACAAATATGAAGAAAAAAGCATTACTATTTGGGACTTTACCTGTACTGGCATTAGCCGCAGGCATGTTCTTTATTAACTCTGATGATGAAAAGGGAGCATATCAGCCTAGAGCTACTGCTGAATTTGCCAATCCTACCCTTGGAGAAAGATTCGAATTATACGAATTGATGAAAGGTGACGTTTCAAAAGAAAATTGGGAAAGAATTAGAGCTCAAGCTAATGCTATTCCTCAAAATAGAGCAACATTTAATTGGATTGATGAAGGTCCAGACAATATTGGTGGTAGAACAAGAGCTATTGCTATAGACAGAACGAATCAAGGGCATATTTATGCGGGATCTGTTTCTGGAGGGTTATTTGAGTCGGTTACTCGTGCAAATAACTGGACAAGAGTTGAGGAGTTTACTTCTAATCTTGCTATCTCTTCTATTTGTCAAACACCTGACGGAGTTTTATACGTGGCTACAGGTCATTTACAAGAAAGAGTTTCTGGAACATCTGGTTCAGTTGATTCTGGCGCTAATGGTGATGGTGTTTATAAAAGAGCAGCAGATTTATCATGGTCAGTAATTCCTGGAACTGAAGATTTTACATTTATCAACGAAATTGTTTCTGACGATGTTAATAATATCGTTTGGATGGCAACAAATGATGGTTTAAAAAAATACGATCCAGTTACAGATGTTTTATATGATATTGATGGTGGTATTGGCGGTGGTACTTGTACTTCGTTAGCTATCTCTAAAGATGGAACTTTACTTGTTGTAAATGCTGGTGCTGGAACAAAAACTTATGTATCAACTGATGGTGGTGTTACTTTCTCAGACAGAAGTGACGGAGATTTACCAAATCCAATAGGAACATCAGGTTCAAGATTTGAATATGCTATTTCTCATGAGCGATTAGACGGAAACTACGTTGTTTATTGTTCTGCCGCTTCAAGTTTTTTAACTGGCGTATACCGTTCGGCTGATAATGGAATGAACTGGTCATTAATTGCTCCAGGTCATAATCAAGTAACAGGTCCTTTACCTGGAACATTCGCTCCATTCTCTTCAGGAGGAAATGGTCAAGGTACTTACGATAATATTATTACTGTAGTACCTGGTTCACCAAATAGAATTTTATTAGGTGGTATTGATTGTTATACATGGGCTTTAGGTACTGTTAACTGGAAAAGAGTATCACAATGGTTTTACTCTCCAACAAGTTTTAAATATGTGCACGCTGATAACCACGAAATGGTTTGGGATAATTTAGGTAGACTTTATATTGGTAATGATGGAGGTATTTCTTTTTCTGACAACGCAAAGACTTCTATTGATCCAGATTTTCACCATGCAAACAGAGGATATAACGTAACACAATTTTATGCAATGGGCTTCTCTGCTCATGGAGACGTAATTGGTGGAGCTCAAGATAATGGTACTACAGTTAATTATCACGATAATTCAACTTGGTCTGAACATAAAAGATATGGTGGCGGTGACGGTTTTACAGCTGACATTTCTTTTATCAATAGAAACTTAGCTTTTGGTACTGTTTATTTTGCTTCTATGTACAGATCAAATGATAGAGGTGCAAATGCTTCTACTTTTGGTCCTGATTTAGAATCAGAATATGGTTGTGTTACTGGTATGATTGGTGGAACTGGTTGTGGTAGCTTTTATACGGTAATTGAATTATGGGAAAATCCTAACGATTTAGCATCTGAAGATTCAATTAAATTTATCCCACAACGTGCTTATGAAACAGGTGAGAATGTAGAAGTACCTTCTATGACTTCTCAAATGATCATTAATTACACTTCACCTATTGATGTAGTATTTGACGATACACTTTATTTTGATCCTTCATTAACTGAAGATGATCCAGTTGTAAGAGATCTTTTAACTGGTGCTGAATTTAATTTAGATATTGTTGAATTTTCATTTATTTCAGGTGCTCCAGATTTAGATCTTGGTGATAGTTTATTAATTGTTGCTTTAAATGATACAATTATTATTGACTCTATCTATGCTAAAGATCATTATTATGGAAGTAATCCTGATCGTCCAGGTCAGAAAATTGACATGGGTGATAAAACGCATTTATCAAATATCTCTTGGGATACATTAACAGTACAAGATCCTTACCAATCATGGTTTGCTCTTGGATTAGGTGACGGCCAAGGTATATGGATGACAAGAAATGCATTAAGATTCTCTGCTCCTAGAGAGGATTGGATTTTAGTTGCGGATGGTTTATCAGCGGTTTCAACATTAGAATTCTCTAAAGATGGCGATTACTTATTCGCTGGTACATGGAATGGACAACTTTATCGTTTAACTGGTTATAACGGTATTTATTCACCTGAAGCTGGTGTTGATACTTTAATGGATATTAGAGAAACTGACCATACACAGATTACTTCTTTCGAAAGAATTGGTAATTTCAGTGGAGCTCCAGTAACTGGTATTGCGAGTGGAGCGATTGATGATCCTGATCATTTAGCTGTTTCATTGGGTCTATTTGGTGAAGATGAAAGAGTATTAGAGACAACAATTGCAACAGGAGTAGCTGCTGCTGTAAGCTCTTCATGGTCTGACATGAATTTCCCGGCTGGAATTCCTTGTTATGGTATTGTAATTGAAAGAAATGATCCAAATACAATGCTTGTAGCTACTGAATTCGGAGTATATGCTACTGAAACAGGTGGTTCATCTTGGGAAAATGTTTCTGGTGACTTCGGTAATACACCAGTACATGACATCGGACAAAACTGGAGAACGTGGGATGAAGGTTGTTATAGACCAGGTGAGATTTACATTGGAACACATGGACGTGGAATCTGGAGTACTAGTACTTTCTTAGGTACAACTAAACCAATCGCTGATAGAGAAGATGAGTTCAAATCTAATCTATTACTTTATCCAAATCCCGCAGTTTCTGATGCTACAATTTCTTTTGACTTAGAAAGTGATGCAAAAGCAACAGTTCAAGTGTTTAACTTAAATGGTCAAGTTGTTCTTGAAATACAAAAAGAAAACTTATCAGCTGGAAATAATTTAATTAAATTCGGTGTAGATCAATTAACAACTGGAACGTATATCGTAAGATTAACAACTGGTTCTTCAACTTCTACTACGAAGTTTATTAAGAAATAATTAGTCTAACTATAATATAAAGGGCGTTCATCATTCGATGGACGCCCTTTTTTTATACAGTAACTTGTCATATAATTTCGCTCCAAACTAGAAAGGTTTGGACATAAAAAAAGCCCTTCACTAATAGGCAAAGGGATTTGTATTTAATCGTTTTTCTTAAAGATCGAATGTTTCTTTTTGTGCAACCATTCTTCTTAATAATACACTTGCTCTATATTTTTCGTCACGATAAGCATCGTATAAAGTATCTAATTGATTCAATACATATTCTAACCCAATCTCATTTCCCCAAGCTAATAATCCTTTAGGATAATTTACACCTTTGGTCATCGCCAAGTCAACATCCTTTGCCGAAGCAATATTTAAGAATACAGCATCTATCGCTTCATTGATTAATAATACTAGAATTCTATTTAAAATTACTTCTCCTACTACCTTATCTTCATTTGGTTGAATTACTTCTGCTCCTTCAGCATAATTATAATACCCCCTACCCGATTTGCGTCCTAACCATCCTGCTTCAGAATGACGTTTCTGAGTAAATGAAGGACGATATCTTCCATCATAATAAAAAGCAGCGAATACCGTTTCAGTTACTGTATAATTTATATCATTACCGATATAATCCATTAAAGTAAAAGGTCCCATTCTAAAACCTCCCAATGTTGTCATTGCCCAATCAATTGTTGCAAAATCAGCAATTCCTTCTTCATAAATCTTTAAAGCTTCACCATAGAATGGTCTCGCTACACGATTCACGATAAAACCTGGTGTATCTTTTGCCAATACCGTCACTTTTTTCCACGAATCTATTAATGCTCTTGCCGAATTAGTTGTTGCTTCAGAAGTTTGCACTGCTGGAATAATTTCAACCAATGGCATTAATGGTGCAGGATTGAAAAAATGAATTCCAATTACACGGTCAGACTTTTCACATGCCGCTGCGATTGATGCAATAGATAAGGAAGACGTATTTGACGCCAAAATACAATTGTCATCAACAATCCCTTCTAATTGTTTGAATACTGATTTTTTAATTTCTAAATTTTCAATAATCGCTTCAATAATAAGTCCTGCTCCAGCAAAACCTTTCATATCTGAAATGTATACAATTCGAGATTCAATTCCATCAGCTGTTGCTCGATCAATTTTCTCCTTCTCAACCAAACGTGCCATTATCTTTGCCAATTGCACTTTTGCTTTTAACAATTGCTCTTCATTTGTATCAAATAATACCACCTCATGCCCCGATTGTGACGCAACTTGTGCAATACCTGACCCCATCGAACCAGCACCTATAATTCCAACTTTTATCATCTTATTCTCCTTTAAATTCTGGTTTTCTTTTCTCTAAAAATGCAGCAACACCTTCGTTATAATCATGTGTTTGACCTGCAGCAGACTGTAATTCCTCTTCTGTCTTTAATTGTGTTGTTAAATCACTAATCATAGAAACATTCAAAGCTCTCTTTGTCCAGCCTAAACCTTTTGTTGGCATCTTCGCCAATTTCTCAGCTATTTTTAATGATGACGCAGCAAATTCTTCGTCAGAAAAAGCTTTATAGATCATGCCCATTTCTTGTGCTTCTTGTGCTCCAACTTTATCACCCAACATCATCAATGCAGTGGCACGTTGAAATCCAACCAATCTCGGTAAGAAAAATGTTCCACCAGAATCTGGAATTAAGCCAATTTTACTGAAAGCTTGAATAAAGCTTGCTGAAGCAGTGGCTACACAAATATCACAAGCCAATGCAATATTCGCACCTGCGCCCGCCGCTACTCCATTAACAGCAGCTACAACCGGTTTTTCAATATTTCTAATACGCTCTATTATCGGATTATAATGCTCCCTTACAATCGATGTCAAATCTGGTCCGTCAGGATCAGTCACCTCTTGCAAATCTTGACCGGCACAAAATGCTTTTCCTTCTCCAATGATATAAATTGCTCGAACTTCAGCATTTTCATCACAATCATCTAAAATAGATTGCATTGATTTTGCCATTTCTTTGTTAAAACTATTGAATACATTCGGTCTATTTAATCGAATGATACCAACGTTATTTTCTATGTTGAATAGTATTGAACTCATAATTTTATTTTTGAATGGCTAAGTTAAGTATCACACGTTAAAAATCAATTTTTAAGAGGGATAAAACGTTAGATATTGATTTGATAAATAATCCTAATCCATTATTATTTACATTCATTTCAAGTTCAGTTCTTTAATTTAAATAATGTAATCTGTCTATCTTTTTAGGAATAAATTAACATATCGTCATTGCTATTTTCTGTAAATTTGAGCGTATGAAAAAAACCGTATTTATTACTGGAGCAACATCTGGTTTTGGTGAAGCTACTGCCAAATTATTCGCTCAAAATGGCCACAACATTATCATTACTGGTCGAAGAAATGAGCGTTTAATAGCGTTGCAAAAAGGCATAGAAAGTTCATACGGTACACAAGTTTTACCACTCTGTTTTGATGTTCGAGATGAGCAAGCCGTTACAGAAGCAATTGCAAGTCTACCAGAATGGTGGAAAAATATTGATATTTTGATCAATAATGCGGGATTAGCAAGTGGTTTAGAACCAATTCAAGAAGGAAGTACTGAAGATTGGGAGAAAATGATCGACACCAACGTCAAAGGATTACTTTTTGTATCCAAAGCAATCATTCCAACCATGACCGCAAATAAAAAAGGACATATTATTAATATTGGATCAACTGCTGGTAAGGAAGTTTATCCAAACGGCAATGTTTACTGTGCTTCAAAACATGCGGTTGACGCAATAACTAAAGGTATGCGTATTGATTTATTACCTGAAGGAATAAAGGTGACACAAATCGCACCTGGTGCAGCGAATACTGAATTCTCTACGGTTCGTTTCCATGGTGATACTGAACGTGCAGATAATGCTTATAAAGGTTATCAACCTATGGTGGCTGAAGATATCGCTGAAGTGATTTATTATACAACTACCCTGCCCGATCATTTGTGTATTAATGATTTAGTGTTAACTTCATTGGCTCAGGCAAATAGTTATGTCATTCACAGAAATGAATAAATATGAAATCAACGCTTTACACTGCTAATTTTAGTACACCGATTGGTGAAATGTACGGACTTGCAACAGATGATGGAATTTGTTTGTTAGAATTTGCAGAGCGTAAAGAGTTGAAAGAGGAAATTGCATCACTAAAGGATTATTTTAAATCTGAAATTCTTGATGATGAAAATGATCATTTACTATTACTACACAAAGAACTACACGATTATTTTAAAGGAAAATTACAAAAATTCACTGTTCCAACTTTATTGATTGGAACGGATTTTCAAGTCAGTGTTTGGGAATCACTCAAATCTGTTCCTTATGCCGAAACTAGATCCTATCTCGAGCAGACTGAATCTATTGGCGAGCCCAATGCTATTCGAGCAGTAGCAACTGCAAATGGGAAAAACAAATTAGCCATTATCATTCCTTGTCACAGAATTATAGGATCTGACGGAAGTTTAACTGGTTATGCTGGTGGAATTGATCGCAAAAGATTTTTACTAAATCTCGAACGTGAAGTTGCTGGGCCAAAAGACCTATTTTCAGCATAAACTATTTTGAACGGAAGAGTCCGTATTTTAGAATACAATAAATGGCTCTAAATCCATCTTTCCATCCAATTTTCTTCCCCTCTTCGTAAGTTCTTCCATAATAAGAAATCCCTACTTCATAAATTCGAATTTTAGGAATACGCGAAATTTTAGCTGTTACTTCCGGTTCAAATCCAAAACGGTTTTCTTTGAGTTTTATACCTTGAATGATGTCTGTTTTAAACATTTTATAACAGGTTTCCATATCCGTTATATTAAGGTTAGAAAACATATTTGATAAAGACGTTAAAAATTTATTCCCAATACTGTGCCAATAAAACAATACACGATGTGGATTACCACCAATAAAACGGGAACCGTAAACAACATCCGCAAAGCCTAATAATATTGGCTTTAATAAGTCATTATATTCATTCGGATCATATTCCAAATCTGCATCTTGAATGACTAAATATTCGCCAGTCGCCTTTGAAATACCAGTGTGTAAAGCAGCTCCTTTTCCTTTATTTTCCTCGTGCTCAAAATACTGAATATTATAATCAGGATGCCCCGCAATATAAGCCATGATTGATTCCTTCGTGTTATCTGTAGAAAAATCATTCACAATAATCAATTCCTTTTTAATATTCCCAGCCAATTCAACTTCTTTTATTTTATCTAAAATCAAATGAATGGTTGGCCCTTCATTAAAAACTGGAATGATGATGGAAAGTTTGTTGATTGTCATTATAATCGTCTTTAAAAGCCTAAAAATAACACTATCTTTACAAAAACATCGAATTTCACTAAAGAGTTATTTTTAAGTCATAAAAAATAAAGAAAAACATGAAATATTTGTTACTGATTCATCCCAATATTTATCGATTTGGCATACCATTATTAATTATCCTAAGTTCGGTACTCTTAGCCGTAAACATCTCGTTTTTTCAAGAGGATTCGAATCTTTTAGCTTTAGGAATCACTTTAGATCTTGTTTTATTATCCCCGTTAGTTTACTTTTTGCTCATTCGTAAATCAAATATTTCAAAATTTACAATTACACCGTTTTTTGTACTTGGTTTAGTCCTGAGTTTCATATTTATCCCAAAAGAAAATCAAGCTGCTTTAAACTTCATTATAACCTATATCCTACCCTTTATTGAATTGTTAATTGCAAGTGTAATCCTCATTCAAATATTAAAAATCCGGAAACATTATCAAGTCAATAAAAAGGAACAACTTAACTTTATTGACACCCTCGAATTGGCAGTATCTAAACAATTCCCTAAAAAAGTAGCTTCCGCTGTAGCCATTGAAGTCGGCATGTTCTATTATGCCTTCTATAAATGGAATAAACCAAAGTATTCAGCTAACGAATTTACTTACCATAAAAACAGTGGAATCCTCGCTATATTAATCGTTTTGTTATTCGTTGCATTCATTGAATTATTTGCTTTGCATCTTTTATTACACTCTTGGAGTATAACAGCAGCTTGGATATTTTCAGGCATTAGTATTTACGGGATTTTTCAGATTTTCGGACTCATAAAATCCATTCCACGTACCCCTATTCAATTTAAAGAAAACACCATTGTTTTTCGGTTCGGAATTTTTCTAAAAACAATAATTCCCTATCAATCTATTCAATCATTCGAATTGACAACGAAGGATTTGCCAGCAGATGATAAATCCTATCAAAAAATAGTCTTCAATGATTATAATATACTATTGCACTTAACTGACCAAGGAACCATACACGGTTTATTCGGTATAAAACGTAAATACCAGCACCTTGCAGTCTCAATCGATGACAAAGAAAAATTTAGTGAAGTGCTGTCTGAAAAATTGAATTTAGATGCATTGGCTTAATAAAAATCTAATTTTAGATTAATTTTTTTTACGATTACTAAAATTTATAGAATTTTATATCTAAAACCCTTGAAATTATTGACTTCTCAATCCTAAACTTCATCTTTTTGATGGCCCATAATTGAATTCAATTTTAAAACAAATCGACATAGCTCAAACCTCCTGTTTTACTGATAATATGAATTCCATTATTCATTAATTTACCAATAGTTATTTTTGACTTTAAAGCCCTTTACTCTAAAAAAGAGAATGCAACTATCTGATTATTCGCTCCGTTTAGCTAGTAATTAAATCTTAAGCTATGAAATATCTTTTACGTATACTAACATTTACTTTTTCATCACTCTTTTTATTAATTTGCAATGCGCAAACATATGTTCCAGGCGGTACATTGGCTTCTGCAAATTGGACGAGTGACGCATCCCCTTACATCATTCAAGGAGATATAGAAATCACAGGTAAATTAAAAGTCGGACCCGGTGTAGACGTTCAAATAGATGGGTATTATCAGATTGTTGTAATTGGTCATTTACAAGTAGATGGAACTGAACTTATGCCGGTATCTTTTTCGGCAGTAGATACCACTGGGTGGCATCTCGACATCAGCACGAGTGGCGGTTGGCGAGGAATTTATGCCAAAGTGAATTATACACCTGACAGTTCATATTTCAAACATTGTTTAATAAAGGATACAAAAAGTAATAATAATGAACTGGCAAACGGTGAAGCTGCATTAAGAGCAGAAAGAGAAATTTTTTTAGATCATTGCGAATTCACACACCATAAACACTATAATCTTACTTATGCCAACCAAGGCGTCATTCTTTGGATGTCATCGGTAATAGAAGATCAAAATACTGTTGTTCAGAATTGTAAGTTTCACAATAATAAAGCCTTTTACAGTGTAATTTTATACAACGGTATTATTGGAGGTACTTTTGAATTAAAAAATAGTCATATTCATCACAATTCAGAAGGTCTTGGCATTAATCTGTTAAATACACATGCGTTAATTGAGAATAATGAATTTGATCATAATGTTGTTACACATCCATTCTCTGCTGTCATTCTCGCTGGTCCCGGAGAACACATCATACGAGGGAATAAAATACATCATAACAAAACCTATAGAACTGCAGCTTTAACATGTTTAGATACCAAAGCAATTATTGAAAAAAACTTAATTTGCAATAATGAAATGACATATGGTAATTGCGGTTTAACAGATGGAGGTGGAGGAATTCATATAGCTGGTTTAAACGGTTGGAGGTATGAAACGCACTACACAGTACGTGATAATATTATTGCGAATAATAAAACAGCTCATTATGCTGGCGGCATATATATACACACTTGTAATGCAGATATTTACAACAACACCATCGTCAATAATTTCGCAGAAACCGGATATTCAGCAGGAATAAATGTTTATGGTACTGGAATATTAAATTTGCACAACAATATAATTACAGGAAACGAAAATGCTGCAGGATCTTCAAGACAGCTATCAATTTTAGCCCCTGTTGAGCTACATTTTAATCATAATTATTTAGGCACTTCAGTTTATGAATCCTTAGCATACAACGAGGATTTTGATTGTGATACATTAAATTGTGTGACAGATACTGAAGTTAATTTCGTCAACCCAACTTTAACAAGTGATTTTACAGAAGATGCCACCACAAAGAATTTTGCATTGCAGCCTTCTAGTAGTTGTATTAATGCAGGAAGTATGGAATATACATTTGTAGGACATACTGATTTCTCTTACAGTCCTAGAGTACAAGGTGAAAGTATTGATATAGGGGCAATAGAATATTTTAAAACGGTGAATACAGGTTTAACGGCCGTAAATAAACCTAGTCTCCACATATATCCGAATCCACATAATGGCCAATTTACTTTAACAGGTTTATCTGATGCCGCAATTGTAACAATGTTTAGTCTAACAGGGAAAAAAATTGGTTCATTTTATGGTCCTCAATCTCCTGACTATTCACATATAGAACCAGGTGTATATGTATTACAAATTGAGGCAGATGGGAACATCAATTCTCTTAAGGTTATTAAAAAATAGAGGGCTTCATTACTTGTCGTTCATCAATCCAGTCGTAGATATCATAACAGATTGGGGGATCCATTCTATTCATTTGAATATATTTGTTACACAATAAATAATTCATGAAGTTTAGACTTGCCCGGCACACCAATTTTCTCGACCCGATAATCATCTTTTATACCCAAGTATTAGGTATGGAATTAAAAGGCAAGTTCGAAAAACATGCAGGTTATGATGGTGTCTTTATTGGACCTGTAAATGCTGATTGGGAATTGGAGTTCACCGTTTCGTGGGAACAGCCATTACATCGTCCCGACGAGGATGACGTTTTAGTATTTTATCCAAAAAATAGTGAGACCTTCGAGTTGATTGTCAAAAAGCTAAAACATGCCAATATCAAACCTTCAAAACCCAAGAATCCCTATTGGCAATTGAATGGAATTATGGTGCTAGATCCCGATGGATATGGCGTTGTTATCGTTCGGCCGACTATTTAGGGGCGTCTCCCAATCGAATTGGGAGTCGGGCTCTCCAGCGTCGCTTTGCTAAAAAAGCAAGAGCTCCACAATGCTTCCTATCCCTTAGCCGAAAGGAACTAAAAAATTCACAACCTCAACATATTAATAGTAAACGGTGTTCTCCTTTTTTCTCTACCGGAGCGCGGTGAACACAAGGCTGCACCAGACTTTCAGGATGATCAACAGCTAACCTCCACAAATTACCTACTCCTAAGTTGGTAGGTTGAGCATTTGGCTTAACTTGGTAATGTAAATCAAAGAAAAACTCAGTTAAAAAAGATTCAAAACCTTCATCTACTCCATCATATAGTTTTTTGAGTTCAGCACGAATTTCTGGCACTAATATTTTTTGTTCTGCTTGTGCATTGGCCATAATTTCACTCGCAGCGCCATAATAGGTGCATAAAAAAGTATCAACAGGAATTGGAGAGCGATCGACGTGATAAGAATAAACATCCGTTGGGAATGGCGGATAAGCATCATCGCGTTCATAATACTTAATCATATTTAAAATCGGAGATCCGCCATGCGCTGTCAATACTTTCATGTCATTTAAAAGAATGTCACGCGCAAGCTGCCCTTGTGCACTCAAATCAAGTCCGAGAAGTTCATCTTGATCAATTTCCGCCATGTTTTCGTCTAGGCTAATCTTTTCAATAATCTCTGAAAAATCACCGATCAGTTCCCGTGTCCAACATAGCGCATTAACCTCATCTTTAAAGGGCGTGTTAACTAGTTCTTGAAAATTTTTAACACATCGAATTTGATTCTCAGCATGTGATAAATCTACCATAAAGGGCAATATTAGTATTTAAAATCGTTGAATAACAACGTGAGATTCACTATCCTTTTTGTTTTAAGAATTATTTCTTTCCTGCCAACATTTTCCACGCATCCTCTTGAAAATAAACATTCCAAGGATAAGTATTCCCTTCTTTACTTGGGTTTTGAGCAATTACCCACTGTAAATCGGACTCAAATTCGGCCATTTCACCAGTTAAATCATAAAGATATTTAGCTCTTCCCCAACGATGAATCAAATAATTGGGCCCAATTTCAATTGCTTTTAAAAATTCATTAGCAGCCAATGGTTTACTACCTCCAAATTTTGCTGGTACAGCAATATAATACAAAGCTCTCGAAAAATAATTTGCACCTCCAAACCAAGTAGAATCTAATTCATCAATCCTTTGAATCATGGCGTTATTTTCAATAATTATGTCCGTATTCATTAATCTACCAAGCGGTTTTAAACACTCTTTAAAATAATAAAACCTGCCGTATACCAATTGCCCATTGCATCAACCTCATTGACAGATAGTTTGTCAAAGGCATTTGGAACCTCATCTACATTATTTAGTTCGTTCGAAAAATCCTCGTTTACACTCATTGCTTTCTCACAATATTTAATTGCCTCACGGTAGTAAGTTTTCTTGTCTTTAACTTTGTTAGCGTAAGCTGCTCCCATTAAAATATTGTAATTCCCAATATTCCATAATGCCTCATAATTATTAGGATCTGCTTGTTCTACTTTTTTAAAAGCATCAATAAGCAATTGTAAACGTTCTGCCGTTCCAGCTGTCGATTCAATTTCATAAGCTTCGGCTAATAATTCAGCAACGTTTTCAGAATTATTCTTTTCGTTAAACGCCCCCCATCCAGGTTTAAAATTGACACAAGACGCCAAGCTAGCCATCAAACTAAAAATGATTAATCGACCAATATATTTATTCATGTTCTTCATTTTATTCTTTATTTAAATCTCTAGTGCGTATTAAAAGACGATATCAAAACCAACACCTTTTTTACTTAAAATAAATTGATTTTGTTGAGAAAAATCAATTTCTAAACCGTGAAAAGAATCTGAATAGAAGCTGCGTATATTCTCGCTTTCATTCGGAATATTGCCTATAAAATAAGTATGTGTTGTTCCAGTTGGAAAACGGAAGCCTACAGCTTTTGAAAACTGAACATAATTTGCGTTCTTAGCGATTGGTAGTTTCGCTTTCTCCCCTAATTGATTGCCACTTCTTGAAAATATATGAAGTCCTTTTAAATTAAAGTCCGACTTATTATTCGTTATATAAATTCTTTTCTGCAAAGCAATCTTCTCGACCCACGCCTTGTGTTTTTTTTGATTTACTGCTGCCGAATTGATAATTATATTTTCGAATATAATCTCGTGCTCTATTTCTTCAGTAGCATCGTTCACTATATTCTCCAGGTATAAATTTCCAAGACTATGCAATAACATTGATAATTTAGCCTGCTCTTCAAAAGCTTTATTTGATTTTTTAAAAACATCCATAAAACTCAATAGTTCATTAAAATGATGCATCGATTTTAACACATTTCGCTTGGAGTTATTCAAATTTTTTAAGCCTGTTAAATCTTTAACCTTACTCGGCCAACTGAAAACAATCACATTAATATTATGTGTTTTTTGAATTTTAAAACCTCGCTTCACTGATTGTTCGTATGTTTTACTATCACCGTGTACAAAAAGTAACCAATCAGAGGTTTTAAGACAGACCTGTGTCATAAAATCATCATAGGTTAACGCGTGACTGACAGTTTCTTCAGATTCATTTAAAGTGACGCTTAAATACACAAGTGATGCATTTTCATTCACCTGATTACTAAAGTATAAATCTTCGCGTGTTGAATCTACAGTTCTGTTGGTGACAACATAAAGTGTATCTCCACTCCTTAAATCGTTAAACGAATCGGAAGTATTCGACTGAGCATGAAATGAATGAATACAGAAAAGTAAAACAAGAATAGCCTGGATTGAAAAAATTTGGTTGCTGCTTATATTTGGAGTGAGTTTCATATTGATTCAATACTATTTTAAAGTTTGGGAACAGTATTCGTATTCAATATACCTACTTTTCAACTTAATATCGCACAGTTTACAAAGATATTACCTGAGAATTTAAATGTACAGTTTATTCATATAAATATTTGAAATAATCAAAATCCCCATTAGAATAAAAAGTAAAATCATTATTCCAATAGAATCTTTGTGTGCAATATGGGCAACAACTGCAGTTACTAGAAATAAACCAACACCTGCATAAGTCCATTCTTTTACTGGCAAGGATGTAAAAGTAAATGGCAATAATAATATAATAGCTGCAATCAGTTTCAATACGGCTAATTCTATTCTGAAAAAATCAGGAAAACCTAAATCTTTTATTCCATCAATCGTGCTTTTACTAAACAAATAGGTATAAGAACTTAAGAATAGAAATGCAGAAATTATTAAAGTAGATGACCAATATATTGTTTTCATAGTTACTGCTTATTAAATATTTTTACTCCTTTATTAACCTTCTAAAATGAATCAACTTTTATGGTTTCATTAAAAATTGGTTGTCTTTACTTTTATCCTCTTTTATTATTTTCCAAAAATTCGTTTTACGGGTCTCCTTTTTAAGCACTATTCCATATTCCTTTTCAAGTGTTGCTATTGCTTTTTCAAAATCATCCATACGCAATTTAATATCATATCTAATTTCACTCGATTTTTCAATTATTATTAATTGACCGTAATTGTTTTCTAAAAAATCTTTCAACCCCTCTATAGTTACACTTCGAGCCTCCCAATACTTTCGATTCGAAGATGCACCTGCATTTTGATGTTTGGTAACATGTTCACTTAACAATGAATTATTTGCTACCTCTAAAACACTCACGGTAGTATCTTTTTCTATTTCTAATAATTCAAAACCCAACTCTTGTGGTATTAAAACCTTTACCATTTCAATACAATTTGCTTCAGTTGTGATTTTTTTATCAGCATTTAAAGTCAAATCATAACATGTCTTTAATAAAACTGAATCCTTCGTAAGGATCCTTGATTTATTGATCTCATATAAAGTTTTAAGCATAGTTTCTAGATCATAATTCAATATGTTAATCTCAAAAGGATAAAAGTGCATATAGCTTAACTTCCCCATCTCAAGAAAATGTTCCTGCATTGTAAAAGTATAAGCCGAATTCTCTACAGGAACTTCACCATTGTTTATATTCAAGTTAACTGTTTTTGTTTCTCGACCCAATGATTCATATATTACCTGCTCATCAATATGTGTTGTGTGACCTTGCCATATTATTATCCCCTCCTCATTAATCAGATAAGCTTCAGGAAAACAAGAAACTTCATAAGCATCAATAATTCTTCTATCAGGGTCGGAACCAACAGGATAATTCATGATCATTTTATCTAAGAATTTATCAATCTCTTCTGGTTTGTCAAATGTGATAGATAGAAATTCTATTTCTGGAAATTGTTTGGATAAATGATTTAATTTAGGAATAGAGGCCACACAAGGTGCGCACTTTATGAACCAAAAATCAAGGAGAATAATTTTACCCGTTAAGTCGTTTGGCGTGTTTTTCCTGTCAATCAATTTAATTTTAGGATCTATCCAATTTTCAAGTTCAATTGGCGGCGCTTTTTGCCCAACTTTGTCTGGATTACATTGAGCAGTGCCTATAGAAGCATAAACAATCAATATGATTATTAAAATCGTATTTTTCATGTAGGTAGTTAGGTGTGAATCAAATATACAACTTCTCTACCGATATATTTAAGTGCATTAGATTATACTATTGGTCAATAACCCCAATTTTTCCGTATCAAGGCTACTTATAGTGAATACTATTTTACTTTTCAATTATTATTTTTCTAGTCGAATACTGCCCATTTTCAAACAATAGCTTTGAAAGATAAACGCCATTTTGAAGTTGCGAGGTGTTTATTAGGATGCTTTTTTCAGTTGTAAATTGCTCAATAACTACCGCTCCTATCATATTATAAATAGTGATTGAGTTGAATTGGTCACTCGCAGCTATTGTAATACTATTTTTAGCTGGATTGGGATATAATGAAGTTTCTATTTCAAACGATTCGTCATTTATTCCCGTAGTGAATAAATCGCAAATAAATGTCGACCCACTTTCGATATAACCTTCGGGTGTTAATGTATGCCCACCGAATCCACTATAATCGACAGGATATCTATAAGTTCTAAAAACCATATTCTGTGTTACAGGACTGCCTTGTGCGATAATTCCTGTATTGGTAACGGGATTTATATATTCCCATACGATCGCTCCACTATAATCAACTTCAAAAAACTTTCCTTCCGGACCATTACAAATGAGTGTATTTCCATTGGGTAATCTTTCTGCTCCAGAAATATTTGATGCATAAAAATCAGTTGGTGTGATAGATCTATAAGTCCAATGAAAACTTGAAGGGGCATACGCTGAACCATCGTAAGTATAATGACCACCAATTTCAATAGGCGGATTTATGATGTTTACTTCCGAATAGTTTGCAGGAGAACCTGCTTGGTTATTAAACACCATTATCATTCCTCCATCAGTTAATGCATCAGCTATCCAATGTGCATCATGTTGTTTAAACAGTAATTGGTCAGCTGCTGTTCCTTGGTTATATGTTTGAGGATTCCCCCAGCGATACAATAAATCTCCTCCTTTACCATAATCACCACCTGCATGTCTGGCTGCTTGAGTTGTACTTGTGGAATGATCAATAATCCAAATTTCACTAAAGCTATGACTACTTAATATAATCTGATCTAATTCAACATTGTAATCAATTGAATTCATATGTAGCCAATCTTCATTCATTGGAGCGCCAGATGTAAAATTAATATCTAACAATTCGGGGGAATCTGCTATTGTACCGAAATTAGCTTTTGTGATATCGAAATCTTGTACTAAATGATCCCATGCATTCCATTCCCAAACAATTGTTCCACCACCGTCTATTAAATTGGGTTGTATTTCTATTATTTTTTCAGACCAAATAGTAGCACCTACTATATTCCGCCCAGCATCTATTGCTGCTGTTGATGTTTTAGCATCCCACACAATCGCTAAAATATTTCCGTTGGGCAAATATTCAATATCATGATGTTGACATTCGGTATCCGAAGAGATGGTATACTCCCAAATAATATTCCCGTCCCAATATAACAGCTCTATTCCACCGCCAGAACCGCCGGCTGTAAATGTAGAATTATTCGTATTTCGGGTTCTTAATAGCGTTCCATCTTCTAAGAAATAAGCTGAAAGTCCCGGTCTATAATCAGAATTCCAGCTATGTACTTTTTCACCACAATTATCAATTAAATAGGTTGTGGTATTGGTTATAGGCGCGAATAATGTATAACCATTGTATGCGTCGATTGTATTTGAAAATAATCCGACTGTTTGCTGCCCAAATAACGTAGTATTCGCAAGTAAAATAACTATTAAATAAATCGTTTTTAAGGTCTTCATTTTATTATTTATTAAATGTCAGCGTTAAGACTTCAAATAAGATGAATAGTTTAATCTCAATGACAGAATACCTTCCCTAATTCCTGTTTTTAATCATTCTTCGCATTCACCTGTGATAAGATTTACAGAACGCGCAAGCGCAAAAGAGACCTGCATTGCGTCCATGTCCCACTTTGGTGTTAAAACTTCGGAAGAAAAGACAGGACAGTCATCACAATCCTGATCTATGCGCCAAAACCCTTTATAAAGTTTTACTTTTACACATCTAGAGCTGCCATTACCCGGCATTGACATCCATTTTTTTTTCTCTAGAATAACGATTGTGTATTGACCATCGGGACTTGTAGATGAAGCGATTTCAATCGATGCAAATTTGGAATAGGCTTTTACACCAAATATTCCTCCGAATAGTACAATTATGACTATTAATAGGATTGTTTTTCTTGTTTTTCTGCTCAAATTAATACTTTTTTAGCAACACAACCAATATAAAAATACAGGGTTGACCTATTCTTGCTTTTCGTTCATATTTATTTCTCGGACTTAGATATCTAAGTATGTCTAACATATTTTAAACTGCCATCCTTTTGATATTCTCGAATGCAATGTTCTTTGGAAGCTCCACATTTTCATAATTAATAACTTCACATTTTTGTTGACCCGCTTTGTTGTACTTTTTAAACTCATTTAGTTTGATGCCCATGTTTTAAGGTATCATGTTTAGGATAAATAACAGGAATATTTTTAGGTTCATAACCTTCCCCAAATCTATAAAGAAAAATATGATGCAAATAATAATTATACATTTTATGTGTTTTGCTATTGCTATCTTACAATACCTTCAAATTTTCATCTAGATAAGTAATTTTAAGATCTTAATGATTAGCAACCGCATACTCGTTGAGCGCCTCTAAATAAAGTGTGTTAAAGTAACCGCTTGAAAAAGGATTCTGGCTGGTTACTAAATTTCTATCCTTTACTGCATAATTTGCCTTGGGTAAACCACTGCTATATTTCAATCCTAATTTTCTTAATTGTTTCGCTATTTTTCTTTTCGTAGGCTTACCTTTCATTATGAATTTTTCAATAACGTACTCCTCGAATGGGGAGACCGAATTGACTTTAAAACCGATGTATGGATTTTCTTCCTTTGGTATCGTTAAAATAAGACTCGGCGCATGACAAATCAAACCAGTTGGCTTTTGCGTTTTTGCAAATTGTTTCAAAAGAATTGGGATATTTTTATTTTTTATTAAATCGATCATTAAACCTTGCCCTCCTGGAATAATTAAACCGATATAATTCTCATGATTTTTAATGGCCTTTGCAAGCGTAACAGGAGCATTAAAGCCAGTGTCTTTCGTTACAAAATGTATTGCCTGATTCTTTATTTCGAGATTGTCCAACCAATATTTATCGTTGATACTTTCCTTATCAATTGTGGCAACTACACCATTCGGCGTTGCGAATTCTATTACGTATCCATTTTCTAAAACAGATTTATATGCCAAATAGAATTCATTTAAAAAGACACCCGTTTGTCGCGTTTTTTGTCCTTTATTCAATGCTAAAGTGTCTGCGGCACTTAAAACAAATAACACCTTTTTGTTTTGAGCGATTAGAGAAGAATTTGTCATCATTGCGAATATTAAAAGTAAAATTATCGTCTTCATTTTTAATATTATTTAGCTGCAATAATTTCAATCTCAATCAGGCAATTTGGAGCTGTTGCCAATACAGGTAATGGTACAATAGTACTCGCAGGGAAATCTTTTACCCTCCACTCTTTAGCTGCTACATTAATAAGTATCTCTTTTTTCGCCGGCGTAAAATCAACAATATAAACGGTTTGTTTCACCACATCATTAATTGATAATCCCACTGCTGCTAAGGCCTTTTTAACATTAGAAACAGTTTGCTTCACTTGTCCTTCAAACGCTTTGGAAACTAATTCACCATTCGTATCTGATGCCCATTGACCTGAAAAATAATAGATTTTTTTCCCTTCGGGTACGCTTACAATATGCGAAAAACCATTGTTCTTTGGATTAAATAAGTCCTTAGGATTGATAAAAGTGTTTTCTTTTCTTGTCATTACATTCTTTTTTTGAGTGTTTGAATCTTGTGACTTTGCACACCCTAACAAGAGTAGTATTATACAAAGCATCATTATTCTTCCAGTCATCTGTTCATATTTAAATTATATGACAAAGGAAGTACACAATTGATTCGTATACATTTACATATGTAAAGAAAACTAGGCTTTACTTTTTTTGACTTCTAATGCGACTTAATTGCGTTGGAGTTATACCTAAGTATGAAGCAATATGGTATTGGGGAATGATTTGTTCTAATTGAGGATATTCTTCCTGAAAAATAGCATAGCGTTGATTGGCTTCCAATAAAACAATTTCTACTTCACGTTTTTCTTTGTCGACAAAATAGCCTTCCGCTATTTTTCTTAAAAGCCTTTCTAAATCTTGATGCTTATCTAGTAAATCTAATATACTTTGATAATTTCCAACCAACAATTCGCAATCAGTTAAAGCTTGTTGATTTATACTATTGGGAAGATTCGATACCAAAGAGGAATAGCCACCAACCATCGTATTATTTATAAAAAAATGCTTATTGTATTCAACACCATCCTTATTTCTATAAAAAGCTCGAATCACACCATTTTTCAAGAAGCCAAATACTTTCGTGACTTTACCAGCTTCAATAAAATACTCCCCTTTTTTTAATGAATATTCACTAAAAATATTCTTAACAGCATCCCAAGTATCCTCTTGAATGGGAGAAATGGCATTAAAATATTTGTATAAATCGTTCAAATTGAGATGATTTTAATGTTGACTATGATTTGGTAAATGTAGTTTTTTTGTTCGTTTACTGAAACATGCTTCGCTTGTAAATATCAAATTCATTCTCGGCTACCTCAAGGGTATAAAAAAAAATACTGGAATAGAAACCTGTATTAAAATGGATTAAGAGCATTACTCGACAAGAATTTAAATTTTAACAAATATATAACTTCGTTTAGTCCGGTTAAAACCGAACTAACTTATAACTTTGCATCTGTTATTTAGTATTTGGGTAAAATAAATACAGAAAACATAGAAAAAAAACAGCAATGGAAAAGAATGTTTGCAAAATAAAAATGGGCCTAGTGGAGAAGCTAGGTGTCCATCTCGAAAATAGAGAGCAATTGGCCCCTGTCGCTGCACGTATTTTATCTTACGTAATTCTTACAGGAAAAAAGGGAAGTACTTTTGAAGATATGGTTGCTGTTCTTGGTGCAAGTAAAAGTACAGTATCAAGTCATCTCCAACATCTTCAAAACTTGCAAAAAATCGAATACTTTACGAAGACCGGGGATCGAAAAAAATACTTTATAATCGATAAAGACATGGTTGTTCACCATATTGATAGTATGATGCAACAATGGAGTGAAACAAAACAACTTCACTTAGAAATCAAAGAATACAAAGAAGTGATCAATAGCGAATTCATTGGTGACGAATCAGAAAAATTCGATTTAAACTTCCATAACGATTACATCAAATTTCTAGACGGAGCGACTGCTTCAGTAGAAGAATTAAGAAAAAAATTAATAGAAAAATAATGAGCCACAAAAAAATAATATCGGCATTAGTACTTGGACTAGTTTTGATCCTTCAAAGTTGTTCGGCTGAGCAAGAGAATAATACAAAAATGGCGCCTGCTCCTACTTTTCCGGTTTCGCAAATAGAAACAAAAACGGTTACAGGTTTTGAAGAATATCCAACCAGTTTAGAAGGAATTGTAAATAGTGATGTGCGTGCAAAAATACCAGGTTATATTCAAGCTGTTTTAGTAGATGAGGGAGAAAAAGTACGAAAAGGACAGGTTTTATTTAGACTAGAAACGCAAACATTGAGTCAAGATGCTGGAGCAGCTAAAGCAAGAATCAATGTAGCACAAGTTGAAGTCGATAAATTGATTCCCCTTGTTGAAAAGAATATCATTAGCGCCGTTCAATTAGAAACAGCAAAAGCTAATTTAGCACAAGCCAAAGCCAATTACAGCAGTATTTCTGCAAATATTGGATATGCCACTGTAAAAAGTCCAGTTGATGGTTATGTAGGAACGATAAACTACAGAGAAGGTTCTTTGGTGAGTCCTAATGATGTCAACCCTTTGACAACTTTGAGTGATATCAGTAAAGTATATGCTTTCTTTAGTTTAAACGAAGTACAATATTTAGACTTTCTTGAAAACGCAGAAGGAAAAGATGTAGCTGAGAAATTAGCAAAATTTTCGGCTGTTAATTTGATTCTTGCCAATGGCAGTGCATATGCCGAAAAAGGAAATATACAAACCAGTTCTGGACAAATTAATTCGAAAACAGGAACGGTAAGTTTGAGAGCTATATTTGACAATCCCAACCAATTATTAACGAATGGCAACAGTGGAACGATTCAAATTCCAAGTGTATATGAAAATGCAACTGTAATTCCACAAGCGGCTACTTACGAGCAACAGGGGAACATCATGGTGTTTAAGGTTGATGATACCAATAAAGTTACCACTGAAATAGTAAAGGTAAAAGCGAGTATCGATAATCTATATGTATTAGAGTCAGGCTTGGAGAGTGGCGATAGAATTGTTGTTGCAGGTGTTGGAAAATTGAAAAATGACATGGTTATCAATCCCGAAATAACGTCTTTTAAGGATGTAATTCAACCTATTGAAACTTTATTTAAAAACTAAATTCCCCCATTCATAATGTTAAAAAAGTTTATTGAAAGACCGGTATTGTCTACCGTTATTTCTATTATTATATTAATTCTTGGGGCCATCAGTGTAACAAGTTTACCGATTGAAGAATATCCAGATATTGCCCCACCAACCATTAAGGTAGTCGCCAATTATCCTGGAGCGAATGCCGAAACGGTATTGGAAAGTGTTATCATTCCTATTGAAGAGCAAATTAACGGTGTTGAGGGAATGACTTATATCACTTCAACTGCATCGAACAATGGTACTGCAGAAATTACGGTTTATTTTGATCAAGAAATGGATGCAAATATTGCTGCTGTTAACGTTCAGAACCGCGTTGCTGCTGCTAATCCTTTATTGCCTGCAGAGGTAATTCAAACGGGTGTTACAACCAAAAAGCAAGAGACCAGTGCTTTGATGTTTGCCGCTATGTATTCAGAAAGCGATAAATACGACGCTACATTCATTCAAAACTACTTAAAAATAAATGTAATTCCGGCGATGCAACGAATCAATGGCGTTGGAGATGTAAGTTTATTCTCACAACAGGATTATGCCATGCGAATCTGGTTGAAACCAGAAAAATTAGCTGCTTACAACTTAATTCCTTCGGATGTTACTGCAGCTTTAAAAGAACAAAATTTAGAGGCTGCTGCCGGAGCACTTGGTGAGAATAACGGACAAGCATTTTCTTATATTTTAACGTATAGCGGTCGATTTAAAAAAGAAAATCAATACGCCGATATCGTGATTAAAGCATTGGGGAATGGTGAATACCTGCGCTTAAACGACATTGCCACTATCGAATTGGATGCCCAGTCTTATGCTTCTAATGCGATGAGTTTAGGTAATCCAGCGGTGTTTATGGGGATTTTTCAAACGAAAGGTTCCAACGCCAAAGTTATTATAGAAAATATTAAAGCGACCTTGGAAACGGTAAAGAAAGACTTGCCAGAAGGATTGGATGTTTTCATTCCTTACGACACGAGTTTGTTTTTGAATGCCTCTATTGAAAAGGTGATCATGACCTTGTTAGAAGCTTTTGTTCTTGTCTTTTTAGTTGTATTTCTTTTTCTACAAGATTTTAGATCGACTTTAATTCCGGCGCTTGCTGTGCCTGTATCCATTATTGGAACCTTCTTCTTTTTGAGTGTTTTTGGGTATTCGATCAACCTTTTAACCCTGTTTGCATTGGTATTGGCGATTGGAATTGTTGTGGATGATGCCATTGTGGTTGTTGAAGCGGTTCACGCCAAGTTGGACGAAGGGATTAAAGATCCAAAAGCAGCGACAGTTACGGCAATGGGCGAAATATCAGGCGCCATTATATCAATTACATTGGTCATGGCGGCAGTATTCATCCCTGTCACATTTGTGACTGGTCCAACGGGTGTTTTCTACGAACAATTCGGGGTCACCTTAATTATTGCGATTCTAATTTCTGCCGTAAATGCATTGACTTTAAGTCCTGCTCTATGTGCTTTATTATTAAAACCACACAAAGAAGACGCTGAACTAAAAGACAAAGGACCTTTAAAACGTTTCTATACCTTATTCAACCGTGGCTTTAATGCAACGGTTAATAAGTACGGTCAATCCCTTCATTTTTTATACAAAAAAAAATGGATCCCTGCTTTATTATTGGTTTTAGCATTGGTTGGAATTTTCTGGTCATCTGCAACAACACCTACAGGATTTGTACCAAATGAAGACAGAGGAATTATTTTCGCAAATATTGAATTACCAGCAGGTGCATCTTTAGATAGAACGAGTGCAGTAGCTAAAGATTTGTACAATAAAATATCTAATGTCGATGGAATTGTCGGTGTAAATTTAATTCGAGGACGTAGTTTATTGAACGGTTCTGGAAGTAATTATGGGTTTGGTATTATCAAATTAAAAGATTGGAGTGAACGTACGGATCCTGAATTGTCAGCCGATGCAATTAGCAAGAAATTATTTGGAATTGTTGCGGGTATTCCTGAGGCAAATATCATCTTCTTTTCTCCGCCTAGTATTCGTGGATTCGGTAACTCTTCTGGTTTTGAAATAAACCTATTGGATAAATTTGGTGGTGAGTTTAAAGATTTGGATATCGCGAATCAAGAGTTTGCTGCTGCCTTAACAAAACATCCAGAAATTAAATACGCACAATCTTCATTTAGTACGGAATATCCACAATACGAAATGGAAGTCAATGTTCCTTTGGCCAAAGAAAAAGGTGTTCCAGTAAATAGCATTTTCTCCACTTTACAAGGATATATTGGCGGTGTTTACGCATCTGACTTTTCTCGCTTCGGGAAACAATTCAGAGTTTACATTCAAGCTTTACCAGAAGACAGAGCAGATGTGAATGCTTTAAATAGTATGTATGTAAAAACTGAAACAGGTGAAATGACACCTATTACCCAATTTGTAACTTTAAAAAGAGTCTACGGACCTCAATCCGTAACACGATTCAACCTGTTTAACTCTACCAAATTAACAGGTGCGACAAACGATGGTTTCAGTACAGGAGATGCTATTAAAGTGATTGAAGAAGAAATAGCGAAATTACCAAGTAATTACACCGTTGCTTATTCAGGATTGACACGTGAAGAAGTAAGTGCGGGGAATCAAACAACATTCATTTTTATCTTGAGTATTTTGTTTGTGTATTTCTTATTGAGTGCACAATACGAAAGTTATTTATTGCCATTTGCGGTTATATTCTCTATTCCTTTCGGTGTATTTGGGGCTTATATCAGTACGAAGTTATTCGGATTGGAGAACAATATCTACTTCCAAATCGCCTTAATCATGTTAATTGGTTTGCTGGCCAAAAACGCCATTCTAATCGTTGAAATTGCGCTGCAAAAACGACGACAAGGAGAAAGTATTGTCGAAGCAGCTATCGACGGAGCTAAATCACGTTTACGCCCTATCCTAATGACATCATTCGCCTTTATTCTAGGTTTGATGCCTTTGGTATTGGCAAAAGGCGTTGGTTCGGAAGGGAATCGCTCTATCGGAACAGGTGCCGTTGGCGGATTGCTAATTGGAACCATTTTAGGTGTATTCGTCATTCCTATTCTATTTATATTATTTCAGTGGTTACAAGAGAAATTCTCAAGTAAACCTGCTGTACAAACGATTGAAGACAAGCAATAATGAAAGCAATGAGAACAATAAAATATATGCGTAAAGGAATTGTGTTTGTCGTATTAATTGGAACGCTACAAAGTTGTTTAGTCGCTAAAGACTATGAGCGTCCAGAAATAACGATAACGGATTCACTTTATCGAACAGATAATTTATCAGCAGATACTAATTCGTTGGCTGATGTATCTTGGAAAACCCTTTTTACGGATCCCGAATTGCAAAATTATATTGCAGAAGGATTGGAAAACAATATGGATGTTCGAATTGCCATTCAGCAAATGATCGCAAGTGAAGCTTATGCTAAACAAGGAAAAGCAGGTTATTTGCCAACAGCAAATGTAGGCGTAAACGGATCCCATCAGGAATTTTCAGCGAATAGTCAATTTGGTTCTATTTTTAGTGGCGGTCTGAACAGTTTCGATATTACAGGAAATGTATCCTGGGAAATTGACCTTTGGGGTAAAATTAGAAGTCAACAAAGAGCAACACAAGCAGCATATTTACAAAGTTATGCAGGACATCAAGCCATTAAAACACGTTTGATTTCTAATATTGCCAGCACGTATTACAACCTCTTGGCATTAGATGCGCAACTGGAAGTTACACGGGAAACGATTGCTTCTAGAGAGAGCAGTGTAGCTACAATTACGGCTTTGAAAGATGCTGGGCAAGTTACACAGGTTGCGGTCGACCAAAATATAGCACAATACAATAGTGCACGCGCTTTAGAAGTAGATCTTGAGACTGCGATTTTTAAGACAGAAAATAAATTGAGCATTCTTTTGGGTAGACCAGCACAAGGTTTTGAAAGAGGAAGTTTAGACGCACAAGAAATAGATCAGGAATTAAATCAAGGTGTTCCAGCTGCTTTGTTAAGCAATAGACCAGATGTATTGGCTGCTGAATATAATTTAATTCAAGCTTTTGAAATGACGAATATTGCGCGGACCAATTTTTATCCTTCTTTGGCTTTAACTGCTTCTGGAGGATTCCAAAGTATAGAATTGGACAAATTACTGAGTGTAAATTCTTTATTTGCAACAATTGCTGGTGGATTGACACAACCGCTGTTGAACCAAAGAAAATTAAAAACGGAAAAAGAAGTCGCTTTAGCGAATCAGGAACGCGCATTATTGGAGTTTAAAGAGACTTTACTTATTGCTGGAAATGAAGTTTCGAATGCCTTGTATACTTATCAGAACGAATCGAAAAAAATGGTTTTTCGTGAGAATGAAGTGGCTGCATTACGAACAGCAGAATCGAACTCAGAAGAATTATTAAAAAGTGGTTTCGCGAATTACCTGGATTTATTAACAGCACGACAAAGTGCTTTAAATGCAGAGATCAACAGTATTAATACCAAACTTCAACAATTAGAGTCGGTTGTCAATTTATACGAAGCCCTTGGAGGCGGTTGGAAATAAATAGGTCCTATTCAGTTTTAATACTACCTCAACACTGCGCTCCATATGAAGTGCAGTGTTGAATTACATTTCTAAACCTTAATTGAGGATAAAGACTTTAGATCTTAAAACGAAAAGTTGATTATCTCAATAAAGTAAAAGTACCACGATCTGTCTTTTTTTCATCTGACGCTAACAAACCAAAGTCAACTTGCCAAACATAGACACCACTTTGGCATAATCCAGAACCACCATAACTTCCATCCCATCCGTAAAAAGAATCAAACGATTCGAATACGACTTCGCCATATTGATTAAAAATTAGCAAGTGGTAATCATATACATCGTAACCTGAAGTGAAGACTGGTTTAAAGTCTGCATTAAACCCATCGTTATCCGGTGTAAAAGCATTGGGTACATAATATAAAACAACATCCTTAATTGTTATACTTTTTTCAGCAATAGAGATACAATTAGCATCATTCGTAGCTGTCAGCTCTACGTCGTATGTTCCACCTGTTTCAAAAGGATAGATATGGATTGGATTAATATCGTTTACTTCACCCGAACCATCACCAAAATTCCAAGTTACATCTGTTGCTAAAGCCGATTCGTTGATAAAGTTAACTTCAGGATCCAATGCGTCTATATCAGATGATTGGAATGAAAAAGCAGCAACTGGACTTGGTAAAGTTTCAATATAATCTGTTCTCGACAATTCTGCCACACATCCTTCTGCAGATTCTACACGTAGCGTCACATCATAAATTCCTGGAGAATTATACGTATGTGTTACAGGACCACAAATATTCGAAATACTTCCATCTCCAAAATTCCAACTACAACGGAATGATTCGCTAGAAAGGTTCGTATAATTAACAATATGCTCAGGACAATCAAATAAATTATCCCCGAAAAAGTCAACAACAGGTAAAGGATTAACGACAACATCTACATCGTCCATTTGAATACATTCTCCACCACAAACAGCGGCAGTTACTGAATAATTCGTTGTTCCTATTCCAGGAACAAAAGCTATACCATCTGCAATTATAGGCGTCCAACTAATTGCAGCCCCATCAGGATTAAAAGCAGTTAATGTAACCTCTGAACCTTCACATAATGCTTGATCCAATCCAGCATCAACACTAGGCGTTATAACCTCAATATTAATAATTTGCGTCACATTGATTGAATTCCCACAAGCATCTGTAATTGCATAAATACGAGAAATACTTTCTAGATTACAAACGTCACCGTCCGAAGTATCAGAAATAAAAGTAACAGTCGGAACCCCACAATTATCTGCTGCATCCGTCACAACTGTAGGATCAGGTGCAGGAACATCAGACGCACAACTTACAGTAATTGCAGAGGGATTAGATCCTGTTGGACTGATAATATCATTTACGGTTATCATTTGAGTTACAGCAAGTGTATTTCCACATTCGTCAGTTACAGCATAAGTTCGAGTAATTGTTTCTGGGCAAGATGCACCGTCCGAAACATCTGATAAAAAAGTAACCGTTGGTACGGAGCAATTATCCATCGCATCAGTAATAACTGCGACATCAGCAACTGGAATATCAGCAACACAACTTACATTAATAGGTAACGGACTAGATGCAGTAGGTGCAATATTATCATACATTTGAATTAATAAGTCTTCCGCAATAATTTCCCGACCAGCATCAGCACCAGCAGAAACTGAATGGATAATAAAATTAAAACCTGTCGTTGATGGTAATCTAAAAGTCAATCGGTGCATTTCGTAAATTTGTCCCAAAACAACATTGGTTGTAGTTAAAGTAACTCCAAAATCATCCTTAACAATTAAGTCAATATCCATTGGTGCACCTGTAGACATTCTCATGGAGAGAGAGATGGTAATTTCAGATGATAAACAAGCATCAAAATGACGGTCGTAGACATCGACATCAGCTAAACCCGTTGATACATTAAACCATCCATAAGGAGTACCATCAAAGGTATATGCGATATCATCATTTGGACCAGCAGGTCCTGTAAGATTCGATCCTACTTCGCCAATTATAGGCCCCGTATTAAAATCTTCAGACAATAATGTAGTAGGACATTGTGAATAAGCATTATAACTTCCAATAATTAGGAAAAGTGCTATAAATAATTTCATATTTTTTATTATTGATTCATCGTCTTTTGAGGAGACAAGGCGCAATGTAGGGGTTCCTATTCGGTTTTAACAGAACTATTCGATAACGTTAAATTTTTATACGATTAGTGGTAATCCTAGATTATTAAAGGAAAATACGCGACGCGTATCCTCCATTTAGTGAAGGTTTTTATTGGAAAATTGGCGCTGAATCAATTTTCATCTCCACTTCTTCATGATCTCTCCAAAACAAATTATAATCGAATGACTTATTGGGCTGCTGAGGATATGGACTCAAATATTTATTTTCTTCTAATTTCCACAAGTACAATGTATCAACTATCATTATATCAATTACTGTTGAGTCCATCCCTTTTAAAGCGAAGTCGTATTGATATCCAATAGTATCTTTTAGAATAATTCGATCCTCATGATAGGTATAGTGCCCAAAAATATAAGACGGTGATCCAAATGTGTTCCAGTGTAATAAGAAAAATGTCTCATCCTCATATAACGTTAACTTTTCCCCGACATCTCTTCCTCCATGAAAGTAAATTGATGAATTTATTGCGTCAAAGGATTCTACAATAATTTCACTTTTGTTTATTGTCTGATCTTCTATGCCATTCAAATTTGATTCTCCCTTTTTGCTCTTGCATGATGCAAGAGTAAAAAGCATAATAAAAACAAAATAATTTTTATTCATTCCAAAATCATCTAGGTATTAGAATAAAATTAACCATTATTATATTCACTAAAATCGTAGATTTAAATGAATATAGAATCCATCAAGATTAAAACCTACAGCTAAATTCTTTCTAAAATTAACAAGTCACCTTAATTCAGACCTTAAATAAAGCATATACTTTGCGCTATTCTCCGAATAAAAGGGGAATTCTTGCTCAGGTAAATATTGATCCAATAAATCAATTAATTCTTTAGCGAGCTTCTTCTCCCTATTCTCCAAATAGTATCGACTTCGAACGAATACCCGATATCGAATTCCCACTATCAATCTGCGTTCTTCGTTACTATTTTGATTGACCATTTCGCACAATTTTAATATACTCAAAAGTTCTTCTTTAAACACTGCATGTGTCACGAGCTCACCAATATTCTCTGTTAATTTATCAACGATGACATTATTCCTGCAATATGCTCCTAAAGAAAGCCTTTGATTTTCTCTAAAGTAGGAAGTAAAGTAGATCTCCCTTTCAAATAAATTCGCTTGCATTAGTGAAAGCAACACTCGGTCCGACCTCAGTAAAAAACTATCATTATAACTCGGCTGAAGCATCCATTTAAAATCTCCGATTGTTACCAAGCTATCTTTCCAGGGTAAATAAGACAATGAATCTAATACTGGTTTTGAAAGGTTAAACTTAATTTGCCTTTTGTCCATTAAATAATTAGGATACCAAATTGTACTCATCAAACCGGATTCGATCAATACAACATCCGTTCTATAATTTTCCATTACTTGTACATACCAAACTGAATAGCCATTATTGTCACCTGCAGATAACAGTAAACCGTTTTTATCACATGCGTCTAAAAGTAACCTTGCTCTAGCCAATATAAAATCGCTGTACCCGCCTTTTTTTTTACCTTGTTTAAATGCCCATTTTGCCGAATCTAATTTGCTGTGATGCATGTAATGTACAGCAAGTACGCCCCATTCGGCTGTAATTTTAGCATAAGGATCAAGAATTACAAGTTCACCTTTATAGTAAGGTGATATTTTATTCACCTGTTCAAATTGTTCACTTATTTTGATCGTAGATTCAAGACTTGTAATAAATGCCAATGTCTCATCTTTACCGTCAACTCGGCTGTAGGCATACCCTAAAAAGTAATGCGCTTCCGCATTATTCGGTTCAATTTTCACCGCTTGTTCAAACGCTTTAACTGCAAGTTTGTAATCGGGTTTAAGATTTTCAGTACTAAATTCAGCCTTACCAACAACCATTAACGAATCGAAAAGAGAATTCTGGGTGAAAATGATATTTAGATAGAATAGAGCAACTAAAGTAAATAGTATTTTCATTGATTTTATATTTGATACCTACTTTTAAAAACCTGATTGATAAACCTTTTAATTAAATCAGTCAACTCATTGACTTGGGTTGTTCCTTTTAATCAAATATAATGTTTCTATTAAGAATGAGTGTTTTGAGAGCGGAGGAGAAAGAAATGTAAGGTTAATTGGTGGAGCAATTCCAATACGAGGAAGCTGTATGTTTTCATTTACAATGACTCAATTTCCACAGTTCTTCTAACTCGATAAGTAAACCATTTATAAGTAGATTATCGTACTTGACTAGCTCCATATTCTTTTCAAGACAATGGGCATACCTTATAGTCCTGGGAGTTTGCCAACTAAAATAAGTTGACAAGGTCTTATAAATATCCATAAATTCAAGGACTGATATTTTATAGCCAGTCTTAATTTTCGGATCATTGAAAGTTACGATTTGTGCTATGTTTAAAGAATCCAATTTGGGAACTTGTTTTAACAGTTCTGTTGGTATAAAAAGGGAATCATTAATAATCTTGAATCGATTTTCTACAATTCGCAATGGGCTTGCCATCAAACGATTTATCGATGTCCCCCCTATAAAAATGTACTCCTGCCCTACCGCTAACCCCATATTATTCAGTATTGAAGATCCTTCAATTCCAGTATCGTTTCGGAATTTCATTTTTTTACAAAGTCGGTTTTTATTTTTAATCCATGTAGCTACTTTAATTTTAACCTTTCGTTCATCGGCGGAGACAACTGTTCCTCTACAGATAGTTGGATATTTAGTTAAATAATAACTTAGACTGTAAACCGTAGGTTTCGGTAATTATTATATTCTTCAAGATGATAAATTAGAATTAAAAGTACGACATGCTAATTGTTACATTCATAGACTTGTTAAAATTGAATTTTGCATCCTCGTAACTAGGAGGACTCATAAAACCTGTCGCATTATTCGATGCTCCCGCACCTTCCTTTGGTATTCCAATAAAGTTTTGATCAAGTTTGCCATTGTTATTCTCATCATGAATTAAGGCAAAAGCATATTCCCCATTTTTTAAACCATCAATGTAAAATACAACTTGACCGTTTGAAGGAATTGTTATTCTTTTTCTTAGAATAGCATTTTCTTTTTTCATTGGATAGCCCTTTTCATTGTTAAAGATGTCAAGAATAACTTGTCCTTCATGGTTTTCTATATCTGTTACATGAATTGTCAACCTCTTATTCTGAGCAATCAGGTAAGATGACATGATCATTAAAAGTGGTATCAAGAATGTTTTCATAAATATTATTGTTTAACTGTTTTATTTTAGAGAGTATAGATTCAATTTTAGGATGGTCACCAAAATGTTTACCATAGTGTGCCATCCGTATCACTCCATCGGGGCCTATTAAAAAATTCGCTGGCATCAGATTCGGGTCTGTATCTATTATAACTTTCTTAGGCTTGAATTTTAATGCTTTAACAATCAATAAAGGATAAAGCAGAAGTTTAATCATACCTGTAAATGACGATTCTGTAACTCCATATGCTTTATAGATGCTCTTACCCTTGTCTGACACCATTAGAAAAGGTGGTTTTTCTTTTCCTACAAATCGCAGTAAGTTCTCTTTGTCAGAAGGCCAGAGAGACACTATCTCTACATTATGATTCTGAAATAGTGCATAATTTTGAATCAATTCATTCGTTCTCAGATTACAAAACGGACAAGCAGCAAAACGGTGAAAAGATAAATAAATCCATTTGCCTGGAGCGGGAATATTAACCAGACTTCCCCACAAATCTTTTGTTTGAATAGCTGGGGCAAAATCTCTGACTTTTATAATTCTTTTCATTTGTACATTTTATGGTTCAGAATTTTGAATATCAACGCCTGTATTACGATTAGCATGGGTACATAAACCGACACTGTAAAATAGTTGGCTCCAAGGGGCAATTCATAAACTTTTTCGCTCATCGCTAAAGTCAATACCATAATAATATCTACCGTACTTACTAAAGAAAAAAACCAAGTAAATCCAATTGCAGACTTCTTGTTGGTTTTGAGCAATAGAAGAGCTATTAAAGCTAAAATTCCAGAAATAAAATCACCATATGATATTATCTCTTTTAAATAGAGCGGAAAATCACTCGAAACCTGCCCAGGCATAAATAAAGAAAGTGGTAGATAGCGAAAGACATTTACCAAGAGCAGAAAAGCAAGAATATCCAACTTGGTATTCTTAGTGATTTTTGGAATCACATACCATTTGAGCATAAGAAAAAATACCAGTATGCTGAATGCACATTGCACAGCTAATACGATTAAAGAGTTCATATTATATTGATTTAAGATTACTAATAGAAAAAAACATAGTGTGAATCAAATGAAAAAATCAAAGCGTAATAGCTATATTTAGATCATTGGAAGGATTGAAAATTCAGATTTACTTTTAGGTCTGGTAGCCCAAGAAGTAATTACTAGACTCAGAATCAATGTTGGTATGATTATCATTTCCAAAGGGGCCCCCATACTTATTCGTGAAAACGATGCTCCCGATAAATCGAAAAGCATTCCAGCATATGCCCACTCTTTTAGTCTAATCGTTTTGGGCAATAGTATAGCAATAGCTGCCATGATTTTCCAAAAACCTAAGATTTTCATAAAGTACAATGGATACCCTAATTGAATCATATCTGTTGAAATATGTTCGTTTCCAATACTATTTAAGACTCCTGTTGTAACAAAAGCACCAGCGATAAGTATAGTACTAACCCAATACAATGTTGATTTAAGTTTCATAATTTGCTATTTATTTTTTTTAAGTTATTTACTTAAACAAATTTATCGCATATGAATTCATCAGAGCTGTGATAATAAGTCCAGATGATAGGACTTATGGTTCAACAAATATGGATTGGTTTATTATTGATTTGATTTTCGGTAGTCCGAAGGTAGAATATTAAATTTACGTTGAAATAGTCTAGAGAAATAAGAACTATCTTCATAGCCTATTTGAAAACTAATTTCACTTACGGTAAGTGACGTATGACGCAAAAGATCAGCTGCTTTTTTCATCCGTTTATTACGAATATAACTGGCTGGAGTATCTTCAAAATACTTCTTAAACTCCCTTTTAAAAGTAGAAAGGCTTTGACCTGACAAAAATGCCATCTGTTCAAGGCTTAGATTGGAATAAAGATGAGATTCTACAACTCCTGCAATACTTGCCTTTTGGGGTGTAAATAAAAAACTATACAACTCAAGTATGGTTTCGGCTGCTTCGGTATGAAGCAAGAGTAAAACTAATTCTTTGATTTTGAGATAGAGTATTTCTTCTTTTGCCATCTCAGGATTATCAAAATAAAAATTGAGGCTTTGTATAAAATGATCAATGACGTTCTTCTGAGAAAGGCTAAAGCTATAATTATTGGATTTTCGCTGCTTCACAAAAAATGGAATCTCCTCCTTAAATATTCTTTCCAGAATATCAGGAAATAAATGAATGACACAAACTTCACAAATTTCTGAAATACTATTTTCAAATAGTTCGGCGAAATAGGTACCACATTTTAATAAAATACTCTCCTTCTCATTAATGGTGTTTTTTTGTTTGGAGCAAAAACATGAGAGCCACCTTCATTAAAATAAAGGAAACAAGCTTCATCTTGAAAGACCGGGTTTTGACGCAATGGCGGAATAACTTTTAATTTTTCAATAATAGTTCTTCCTTTTAAGTCAATATGTTGTCTGCTTTTTATCAATGTTTTAATGGTAGGTAGATGAATATTTGGTTTCTTGGTCTCTTTTTTTAATGCTTACAAACACTATCTTATCGTCCTGAAATACAGTTGTTTGTTTTCTTATTTTTCTGTGGATTTTTTTCTTTTTTAACAAATAAACATTAGATTAAAGTAATTATTTTATTAGCCCAAAAAAGGGAAATTGATTACGATATTTTGTTTAAGAAATGTATAACACTTAAAAAGTACTTTCGTTTCGATTTATTACTTGGCTAAATATAAATGTTTTATTTTTCAAGAAAAATCTCAACTTTATTCTGTTTTAGACAAGGTAATGAAATTACAATTTAAGTCCATTGCTTTTGTTTCAATACCTAATTCTGAAAATACAAATTGTAGTTCTTCTAAATTATCTGGCCAAATCGTATTGATACTAACCAATTCGTTGCAATTGTGATTATTATCTATTTCAACGGCACTAATTTGAGCTAAAAAAGAAACAAATTCATCAAAAGGACAATTGACAATTGTCAAATTATCGCCGACTCCCTTCAGCACTTTTGATTCGTTTGGTATTGCTTTTTGACCTGTTGGGCAGTTAAATATTTTTATTCCTTTCTCAACAATATTAGCACTATCCACCTTCAAGGCTAAAAAGTTTAAAATTTCTGAGCGAATTTCTTTTTTTGAATTACCTGTTGGATATTTTATTTTAAGATTAAAGAATTCCCCTTCTTCGTAAGTGCTTTTAATTCGTCTAAGAGGGATTTCAAATAGTGTTGAAATAATTAACGCGTCACTTCCTCCTGCCAATTGAAAAAGCGTATCATTAAATTCTCTTTGATAAAAGTTTGCACACTGTGCATTCAAAACAGTATCTAGCTTATTTTCACCTGTATATATAATTTCACCATAACCATCTATGTTGGTCAGATTAACACGCTTTTTATCTAACTTCACTCCTTCACAAGACGAAACATGATAGATAATTATTAGCAAGAATATATTTAAGAACTGTCTTTTTTTCATATTTATCAAAAATATAAATAATTTGACTTCTTTGACTTTACCTTGGCCAATGCTTTTTTATCATTCTGAAAAGCAGTTGTTAAAATCTATTTTTTTTGCAATCAATTCCTCGTTAAAGTACAGTAATTTTATTCTTTCTCGTAAAAAAGTGAGATACATAAAATGGGGGAGTAAAAATTTAGAACTTTTAAAGCAAAGCTTCCTGCGATTTTATTTTTTTTATTTGTACTATTTTCTAGCATTGATTTTCACCCATCAATTTCACTGAATTTTGGATTCGTGCATTTTTGTCACAAATTTTTTATCCAATATTCGCTTTTCTTGTTTTGTCGATTCGTTATCCACTCAATATTTATTTAAAATTCAAGTTTAATTAGAAGCCGTATTTTGTATGGTTATTATCCTTTATAATCTGCTAATCTAGCAAAAACAAACTGAAAATAAATCAGCGAGGATTAGCAATGAATTAAACATGACGTACTACTGCGTTTATTTCATTTTTGATGTAAATATATGCTTAATCGTATCTAATTCTTTTTTGTATTTCAAATCTGTTCTTGATGCAAAATATAAGGTGTTTTCCGTTTTTACTGTTCCTTCCCAAACTAAATTAATTTCGTTTCTTAAAATCTGTTCTTGACATAAAAAATCGGGAACCAATGCAAGTCCGTTTCCATTGATTAAACATCTTATAATAGAAGTAATGTTTGGTAAAATATAGTTGGGTTTGAACGCAGGTTTTTTATTAAAATTCTCAAACCAAAAACGTCTAAAATGTTCCATTTCGTTTGATGAACTATACCAAATATTTTGAAGTAGTTCGTCTTCTAACTTGTTTATATTATTAGAATTAATGTGTTTTTGTATTTTAGTTGTATCCGTTTTATTTCCTGCTATTAAAACGATTCTTTCTTTTGAAAACGGAATATAATCAACTAATGATTTTTTTTCGTTCTGTTTTTTAGGTGTTATTACTAAACCTAAAATGCCGTTGTTTAGGTCTTTTATTAGATCTGTATGTGCTCCAAATCTCGCCACTAGGTCAAAGTCTAGTTGGGGAATTTCGGGTTCAATAATTAGTTGAAACATTTCAGAACACATGCCAATGTTCAGGGATGGATTTTTTTCTTGTGTTGTTTTTTTAAAATGCTGTTCCGCTATTTCAAGTTTTTTTAAAGACTCAATAATATATTCATATAAAAATTTCCCATCTTCTGTTGGAATCATTTTTCTGGAAGTACGTTCAAATAGTTTTTTGCCCACATAAGCTTCTAGAGCATTTAAGTGTACACTAACTCCAGGCTGGGAAGCATATAAAGCAATGGAAGCTTTGGTTAAAGTCCCGTTTTCATATATTTCTTTAAATGTTCTATACCATTCTAAATTCACCATAACTATTAAAATATTAATACAAATTTATAATTTATATTATTTTTATAATAATAAGTATTGCTTTAATTTTGACCTATATAAAATAAGAGACAAATGAAAAATATATTTATAATTAATGGTAGTCATCCATTTGCACATTCAGGTGGAAGATTTAACGAAACACTTTTCACTAAAACTATTTCATATTTTGATACCCTTAAAGAATTTGAAGTGAAGTTTACTCAAGTAGGTGAAAATTATAACGTAAAACAAGAAGTTGAAAAATTTAAGTGGGCAGATATAGTGATTTATCATACTCCAATTTGGTGGTTCCAAATCCCTTTTGGATTTAAAAAATATATAGATGAAGTTTTTACGGAAGGTCATCAAAATGGAATTTATGCAAATGATGGAAGAAGTAGAAAAAATCCAAACATTAATTATGGGACTGGTGGTTTAATGCACGGAAAAAAATATATACTGACTACAAGTTGGAATGCACCTAAAGCTGCATTTACTTTAGAGAAGGAATTTTTTAATCAAAAAAGTGTCGATGAAGGTGTTATGTCTGGGTTTCACAGAATGAATGCTTTTACAGGAATGGAATTATTAGCAACACATCATTTTCACGATATGGAAAAAAATGCTGATGTTCCTTCTGAATTGAATAAATACAATACTTTTTTAAATGATTTAATGATTAATTTGTAATTAGCTGGTTTCATTTCGGAACCGACTAAAACACACCAATGTGTTTTAGTCCTTTTAAATGTGATTGTTGCGCTAAAATAGTGAATCAATTGGATTTTTAATATTTTAATACTTAAGAATTTGACGATCCTCAACAGACCAATAGATTGGAAGACAGATTTTTGTTGGCCAAATACAAATTAGGTTCTGCCCTTTTGCGTTAGGGATTGAAGTGGATATCCTTTTTTCCGTCCGCTTGAGGAGGAAAAAAGATAAGAACGGAAAGCCCGCCCGATTCGCTCCGACCTGTACTGAACTTGCGAGGTGCGTTGTGAGCGAAGGGGAACGCCCAAATAATTCTGATCAATTTGACCATTGTTTGCCCTCCTTATTTTAAACCACAAAAAAACCAGTGACATTGCTGCCACTGGTCCTTATTAAATCTAAATAATAATTATAACTACTAGTCAATCAAATCTACGCTACGTTTGATGAACTCTGTTAAGGCTGCTCCTGTTAACATACCTTGTGATAACATGGCTAAATCAGTTAACTGTTTCGCTAATTTTTCTTTGTTATCTTTTTCTTTACTCAATATTGCACCAACTTTTGGGTGGTTTACATTAACTACCATATTGTACATTTCAGGGAACGAACCGAACATGTTCATTCCGCCGCCACCGCCCATACGTTGCTGCTCTTGCATTCTTCGCATAAACTCTGGTTGTGTGATTACAATTGGTGCTTCTGTTTCACTCATATTTGCAAACTGAACTGTAAACTTGTCTTTGCTTACAACGCCTTCAAATATTGGCTTAAGTGTTTCTTTTTCTTCGTCTGATAATTTAGAAGGTACTTCGACATCTGTTTTAATTAAGTTGTCTAAAGTATCTGCATCAACTCTTGCGAATGTTACATTCTCTAACTTACTTTCTAACTGAGAAATATAGTGTGGTGTTAATGGACTGTCCATTATCAATACGTCATACCCTCTTTCTTCAGCATTGGTAATAAATTGGTGATGCGCTTCTTGATTGTTCGCATATAGAATAACCAACTTACCGTCTTTATCGGTTTGTGTTGCTTTGATTTTTTCTTGGTACTCATCTAAAGTAGCATATTCAGCTTTAGAGTTTTTTACCAATGTGAATTTCTCAGCTTTTAAGAAGAATTTGTCGTCAGTTAACATACCGTACTCAACAAATACTTTTAAATTATCCCATTTCGATTCAAAATCAGCACGATCGTCTTTGAACATGCTATTTAATTTATCTGCTACTTTTTTAGTGATATGTGAAGAGATTTTTTTCACATTTCCATCAGCTTGTAAATACGAACGAGATACGTTTAATGGGATATCTGGTGAATCAATTACACCGTGTAATAAAGTTAAAAATTCTGGTACAATTTCCTCAACCGAATCAGTAATGAATACTTGATTAGAGTACAATTGAATTTTATTTTTTTGAATCTCTAAATTCTCTTTTAATTTCGGGAAATATAAAACACCTGTTAAGTTAAAAGGGTAATCTACATTTAAGTGAATGTGGAATAATGGATCTTCAAATGTCATTGGGTACAACTCGCGGTAAAACGCTTTGTATTCTTCGTCTGATAAATCAGCTGGAGCTTTAACCCATAATGGTGTTGTATTGTTAATGATATCATCAACTTCAACATCAACTTTTTTAACTTTTCCTTCGTCGTCTAATTCTCCTGTTGGATCGTCTTCTTTGATTGTTTTTGTACCAAACTTGATTTCAACTGGCAAGAATTTACAATATTTATCAAGAATACCTCTGATTCTACCATCCTCTAAAAATTCCTTAGAATCGTCTGAAATATGTAAAACAATTTCTGTTCCTCTATCCGATTTTTCATAATCTGAAATTTCGAATTCAGGTGTGCCATCACTTTCCCATTTCACTGCTTGCGAACCTTCTTTGAAAGACAATGTTTTAATTTCAACTTTTTTCGCTACCATGAAAGCAGAATAGAAACCAAGACCGAAATGACCGATTATTTGCTCTGCACCTTCTTTACCTTCGTATTTTTGAACAAATTCTTCAGCGCCAGAAAATGCAATTTGATTGATGTATTTTACAATCTCATCTTCTGTCATCCCAATCCCTTTATCCTTTACGGTTAAAGTTCCTGCTTCTTTGTCTAATATTACTTCAACTTTTAAGTCGCCCAAATCACCTTTAGCTTCACCTGCAGCGCTTAAAACTTTTAATTTGCTTGTTGCATCAATTGCATTTGAAACCAACTCACGTAAAAATATCTCATGATCACTGTATAAGAACTTCTTAATTAGTGGAAAAATATTCTCAGTTTGTACATTAACTGTTCCTTTTGTTGCCATTGTATATATTTAATTTTAGTTTGGAAACAAAAGGTCAATACTTGTGCCAAGGAAGGAATTACTGTCAGATTGTCGGAAATGATGCAGAGATAACTGTCAAGATTTCAATTCGTACAACTAAATGTCAAATCGCGGATTAACAACCGAATTGTACATAGAGCCGAATGAATAGTTAATACCTGTGCTCATCCAATACGAATAAGCCGATCCTAATTGTTGTTGCTGCAATAATACATCTTCAATACTCACTCCTTGTTTTGCTATATTCACTTGATTTTGATTGAAGTTAATTTTACCGTTCAACCGCCATGAAAAGCCTTTAAATAAACGCACTTTAAAATTAAGCCAAAGAGACAATGAATTCAATTTAAAATCATGTAAGTAATTATGGTAAGTTAATGTGGATGACATATTGCCCCAATCTTGTTTTACTGTTCCACCTAGGGTAACCTCTTGAAAACTGAGCACTTCTGCCGACTGATTAAATACAGTTGTATCATAATAATCATTGTATCGCGCTCCTAAATTATAGGCTACAATTGCTTGCTTATTAAATGCTTCAGCATATTCAAAAAAATCATATTCCAATCCTGTTTTTAAAACTGAATATAACTTATAATTGCTGTAGATTGAATTTCCAGCATCGGCAAAAAAACCGTACGAAAAATGATCGTTGATGGTTAGAACATCTTGTGCACTGCCCCAGAAATCACGTTTTTTAGAAGCCGTTTTTACGTTATTATAATTGTACACTTCTTTGGTTTGATTGAATCCCGCTCTGACAATAAATTTATTTTGCGCTGTTATTCTGCGCGCATTGATATTCCCGTTAATATTAAAGGTGTTTTTTGTTTCTTCTCCTGTTGCCCAACCTCCAGCGTTTAACGAATAGACCCAACTATTCCAAGGATCCGTTACCTCTTCAACACTAACCTTTTCGTCAGCATACACAACCAATTCTAATAAATCTACTTGTCCGGCCTCTAACCGATACCGCACCAATCCTAGTTCGACATACTTTAAAGCTTGTTGTCTTTCTTCTTCAGTCGAATTTGTCGGTAAAGTAGCGTAGGTTAAAATATCTGACAAATGTTTAAATGCACCTAAACCTATGAATTGAATGCGTTCTAATTTACCACCTGCTCCGCTAGATTGACTTGTAAATAACAAATGTACATCTGCCATTTGTCTGTCTCTAACGAATTGAATATTATTGATTTGCTGAGTTAAAAAAGTTTGATCACATTGCTGACAATCAATAAAGACTTTCAACGCGCTTAAATCTAATGCAGGAGTTTTAATTTCTTTCACATCTGTTTGTCCAAAAGATTGGCATACTATTAGCAGACTTAAAACGTTAAATAAAAGAGACTTCGTAACCATTTCTTGTATAATTTGGTATAATTCAAAGAATACAAAATTGATCAGAAAACGCTATTATTTGACACTAAACAATAACAATAAGCTAACATAAAACGGTTAATAAACATATCATTATTGCTGGGAACTTTATTGCTTTTCGGCCAGACCAATCCTGCTAAACAAATTCATTTGGCAGTGTCTATCTGTGCGAATGCTCATTCGCAAATGTTAACTTATGCTTTTATCACAACAAGAAATGGCAAGGTGGTGAGTTCACAAATTGTACCCGAACAAAACTTTATGTACATGGCTTTAGGCTATTGGCCGAGTGCTTACAACCAAAAAAAGGAGAATGTTTTTCAGAAAAATGGCATTGATAGTTGCTGGTTGGTTGAAGACGAAGATGGCCGCATTGCGGGTTTTACAAATACGCCTTTTAAGAATTTATGGAAAATTCGTTTTTACGAACATCCAACAATATACGACGAAACGGGCTGGAGCAAAGGGCGCTACAAACCATCGAACGCACAAATGGAATTTTTACAGCGCGAATATGGTGTAACAAATTTACAAACCGAGTATATTTACGGTGATAGTTTGTTTAAGTTGCTCCGAGATGTACAAGATCCAGCTTGGGTTGAAGCTTATTCGAACATTGTTGAAAAATCAACGGAATAACCGTTTTTATAATGTCTGACAATACTCCAAATTCTAAAAAAATTGAAGCCTTATTGGCGAAGAAGAAAGCGCATGCCGCATCTTTAAATGTTGATGAATTATCAAGTAAAATTTTTGCAGGTGATTTTAAAGCCTTAAGTGAAACCATCACCTTAATTGAAAGTACCAATCAACAAAAAAGTGAAATTGGGCAAGCTGTGGTGGCAAAGTGTTTGAATAAAAATACGGATGCGATTAGAATTGGAATTACGGGTGTTCCCGGGGTTGGAAAGAGTACCTTTATAGAATCTTTTGGGCTGTATTTGGTCAATAAAGGATTAAAAGTGGCTGTGATGGCGATTGATCCGAGTAGTGAAAAATCGCATGGTAGTATTTTGGGGGATAAAACACGTATGAATAAATTAGCTGTGCATCCCAATGCATTTATTCGACCTACAGCCTCAAGCGGATCGCTTGGTGGAGTGGCAAGAAATACCAGAGAGACCATATTTTTATGTGAAGCTGCTGGCTTTGATATTATATTGATAGAAACAGTTGGTGTAGGACAATCTGAAACGGCTGTTCATTCAATGACAGACTTCTTTTTATTGCTCATGCTCGCAGGTGCAGGTGATGAATTACAAGGAATTAAAAGAGGAATAATGGAGATGGCCGATGCCATTCTAATTACAAAAGCAGATGGTGAGAATGTGAAGATGGCTAATATGGCGCGATCAGAATATAAAAATGCCTTACACCTCTTCCCGGCCAATGACAATGAATGGATTCCGAAGGTTGAAACAGTGAGTAGCATAGAAACCAGAGGAATTGAAAAAGCGTGGGATATTGTCGATGCATTTAATAGATTGACAATTAGCAATGGTTCAAAACAAGCCAATAGAAACCAACAAGAGGTTTATTGGATGAATGAAACCGTAAAAGAAAATTTATTAAAAGAATTCTATCAAACAGATGGAATTGAAGCAGAATTAACAAAAATACAATCCGAATTAATAGACGGGAAAATAACGTCGTATAGAGCGGCCGAAAAAATTATAAAATATTATCATGAGCGAAAAAGAACAATTTGAATTAAAAGAGAATTCCGAATTTATTGAGTTAATCAAATTATTAAAGATTCACGAAGTAGCACAAACGGGTGGCCATGGTAAAATTATTATTGAGGATGGTTTGGTTCATGTAAATGGTGAACAAGAGTTTAGAAAACGTAAAAAATTAAGAAAAGGGGATTTGATTGAAGTTGAAGGGAGACAAATAGAAATAGTTTAATTAAATTCGAAGAACTATTTAATAATTATGGAAGCTGGATACAACGAAGAGAAATTCAAACAACATATTAAAACTGTCGTTCAGGCAGCTGAAGGTAACAATTCATTAGAGGAACGCCCTTTAACACTAGGCGAACTGAGAGAATTGGCTATTAGCATGGGCATGAGCGATACTGAATGGGAGGAATTGCAAGCCAGCGCTGTCATTCACTTAGAAACTGCTCAACGTCATTTAGATGCTAGGAATTTTAATGAAGCAATAGCGGATGCCGAAAAAGCAACGGCTATCAATCCTTATTTAGCGAACGGGAATTCTGTTTTAGCCAAATCGTATCAAATGTTATGGCTTGAAGACAATGATATTAAAGCGAGAGAAAAAGCTGAATATTATGCCCGAAGAGAATTAATTGTTGATCCAACTGACCAGGTTTGTATTAATATTTTAAGTACAATTAATAAAAAATCGAAGATTGGAGCGAAAGACGAAAAGTCGAAAAAACTCTATTTTATCGTAGGTGGAATTATTGTTTTTTTATTGTTGTTTTTTTATTTTTCAGCAGGAAGTAGCGGCGGTGAATCGAGCACTGAAAATGAATTAATTGTTGCGCAGGAAGAAATGCATTCTAAATACGATTTGGTGCAAACGGCAATTGATCAACGCAATAATATGTTACCGGATCTTTTCAGTGCAATGGGCGGAAACAATAGAGAATTAAGCCAGTTAAATGCAGCGATTAAAAGTTTATCTGAAGAATTAAAAACAGCTGAAGGTGCTAATCGATACCGTATTGAAACGGAGATTGACGATAAAATTAAAGCAGCTAAAAAGATAGCAACCCAATCAGGTAGTTCTGAATCTATTGCAACGGTACTCAATAATATTGAAGGTGCAGAAAATAGAATTGCCTACGAGAAAAAGTCTTATAACGATGCTGTAAAAGCATACAATATCATCATCAAACAGAACAAAGGAGATTTTGATGATTACGAGATTCAACCCTATTATAATGAACAGTAAAATTGCATTACATCGACTTTTAACTTTGTGTTTTGTTTTTCTTTTTTTTGGAAATATCCAAGCGCAGTTCAGCCTGCCATCATCGGCTCAAGCGAAAAAGAATTACAAGAATATTAATACCAACGGAACAATTGAAGATTATAAATCCGTTCCGAATGTTAAGGTAGCATCGAATCAAAATATTTATGATCCGCATAACCTATTAACAAAAAAATCAATCACATATTTACAATCCGTTATTGATGGATTGAATACAGAGAAAGATTATGAGATCATGATCGTTTGTTTGAATTCGATTGGTGGCGCAACGCCACGAACTTGGGGAACAGATTTATTCAATTATTGGGGTATTGGCGATAAGGAAACTGAAAATGGATTATTAATTCTTGTGGTGAATGATGTGCATCGTTTAGAGTTTATTACTGGTAGAGGATTAGAATCCGTTTTAACAGATACAGATTCGAAAAAAATTCAGGATACCTATATGTTCCCTTATTTTAAAAAGAACGATTATGTAGGTGGAATTGTGAGTGGAATGGATGCTGTTAGTGCTCATTTATACAATAAAGCAGTCTTATATGATAGCAATCCTGATGATGTTGGAAACGAAACTAAAAAGGAATCTATCCCCTTTTATAAGAAACCTTTATTTAGATTCTACGCCGCTTTTGTAATATTATTGACATCAGTTTATCTCATTTTTCTTTTCATTTCCTTTTCAAAAAGTGATTTGTACAAGCGGTACCAAACAATGCGTTATTTTTCGTTGTGGGTTTTTCCGATCCTTGCCCCTATTCCTTTTCTGATCCTGATCTTTTATACTAAAAAATTATTGCGCGATTGGCGAAATACCGAACGTATTAGTTTTGATAGTGGGGAATTAATGCACAAATTAGAAGAGAAAGAGGAAGATGAATTTTTGAGCAAAGGTCAAATCGCTGAAGAGGTTGTTCATTCCATAGATTATGATGTTTGGGTAACTGTAGATCGAAAAGAAGTCCTTATTTTAGCCTATAAATCGTGGTTTAACAATTATAATCGCTGCGCTAAATGCAATTTTTTAACTTATACCAAGTTATACGATAAGGCGATTGTATCGGCAAGTTACTCCTCAGCAGGCAAAGGCGAGAAAAAATATACTTGTAGCAATTGCGGACATGAAGTAGTAAAACACTATAAAATTCCACGGAAACAAAGATCCCGAAATACCGGTAGCTTTGGCGGAGGATCGTTTGGCGGCGGAGGCGGAGGCGGTTCATTCGGCGGAGGGAGTTCTAGAGGTGGTGGATCTGGTGGAGGATGGTAATTAAAGAATTAACCTTGGCATAAATTTTGAATGAATTAAGAAAAAATTAGATATGAAATTAATTATTGTTTTACTTTGTACTGTTACAGCTTTTGGAAGTTTTGCTCAAGGAAAAAAACCAAGACTAACCACGGCGCAGCACCCTGCTGATTCTAAAACTTTATCAAACACGGTTAAACCTTCAGGTGGCATTAGCAAATCTGATGCGAACCTATTATCAAGAGAATTGATTATCGGAAATTATAAGATAGATACGATTTATACGTATAACGAAGAATACTCGGAAGAGGAGTTACCGACATTTGCCATCAATGATACGGTGGGTATCACAAAAGATAAAATTATTTTAAAAGAAGGAAATCAAGAGTTTATGATTTTTGATTCTGAAGAAATGCCAAAAGCAGATTATTTCTATCGAATGTTTTTAGTCACTGGTGATAATTATCCTGCTGACTTACCAGAAAGAATTGCTGTTCATAAAACTGATAATCCACATATATATGGATTGGGTTTATTGACCAATGGTACGATACTACTACCTTTTGAAGGGCAACTCATCATATTGAATGAGATTGTGCCTGAAAAAAAATAACTTGCCATACACGCCCTTATTTTGTATCCTATTTTCAACTCATCTGACTAATGGTTAAAAAAACATAACCTTAAAATTTAGTAAGACGAAAATAAATTGCCAAATTTGTGATAGAAATAAAACCATGGCAGATAAACCACTTATTTTAATCACGAACGACGACAGTATCTATGCCAAAGGCATCCATCAACTCGTTGAATCAATGAAACCTCTTGGAGATATTATTGTAGTTGCACCAGACCAACCTCAAAGTGGAATGGGACATGCTATTACTATTAAAGACCCACTTAGGTTAAGAAAATCAAGTCAATTTCCGGGTATTGATGCTTATACATGTACAGGTACTCCTGTTGATTGTGTAAAGTTGGCAATTTATGAAATCATTAAAGACCGACCAGCGCTTTTAGTATCAGGAATCAATCACGGATCGAATGCTGCCTCTAACGTTTTGTATTCGGGAACAATGTCTGCCGCAGTTGAGGGGGCTATTGAAGGTATTCCGAGTATCGGCTTCTCTTTATTAGATCATAGTTTCCATGCCGATTTTGAAGCCAGTGGTCATTTCGCCCACAAAATTGCTAAAACTGTTATTGAACGAGGTTTGCAAAAAGGAACTTGTTTGAATGTGAATATTCCTAAAGGGAAATTAGCAGCTATTAAAGGCATGAAAGTTTGTCGTCAAGGACATGCATATTGGGAAGACTCTTTTGATAAAAGAACGGATCCTTCAGGAAACGAATACTTCTGGTTAACGGGTAATTTTAATACCACTGACAAAGGTGAAGACACCGACATGTGGGCCTTAGATCATAATTATGTATCTATCGTACCTACTCAGTTTGACATGACAGCACATCACCTGATTTCGGAATTAAACGAATGGGATTTAAAATAAAATTATGAAAGAAAAATTAGATAAAACATTAGTAGGTATTCTTTTCGGAGCAGTTTTACCTATCGTTGGCTTTTTAATCTCTTTCCCTATCAAAACGAGAGGAAGAGGAATTGGAATATCTGAATATGTTGATATGGCTTTACACAGCTCATCCAACCAACAGGATATTTTAATTTTTTGTATGCTACCCAATATGTTTTTATTCTACTTCACTAATTTTAGATGGAATATGTACGAGTTTACAAAAGGACTTGTAGCTATGACGTTATTATTAGGATTGACTTTGGTGATTTTTACCTACAATTAATCTTCTGACTTGGTTATCAGTATTTGCTTGATATCTTTTAAATTAAATAATTTAAGCAAAATTGCAGCCACCATACCTAAGGTCATTGTTGCGAGCATGAGGTAAATTACATTCCACGTTATCATGGCTTTACCGTAATGGTTAATCCCAACTAAAAACGATACAAAAACTACCACAACTGCTATTAATTTGAAATTTATCGGCAGTTTAAATATTTTATAAGCCAACCATATTTGTATAATGGCTGTAACGAATTGCGTTATCAATGTCGCCATTGCAGCACCTACCGCTTCGAATTTTTGAATTAGAATCAGGTTCAATACCACATTTAAAATCAATCCAAAAACTGCCATTATATTCAAGTGCCGTAAACTCCCATTCGCTGTTAATAAGGTACCAAATACATAGGTCATTGAGATTGGAACAAAACTTAGAATTAAATAACCGAAAGCTGTGGCCGCTTCGACTGGACTATTGGGATAGCGTAATGCCAATAATTCTTGCTGATAAAAATATGCTGTAATAGCAAAAATCGAACTAAAAACAAAGAGGATACGAAATGCCAATGTAAGCATTGCATTGATCGAGCTTTTCTCTTTGATCAGTCGCGCGAAAATGGGCAATAATAATCCTGCGAACAATAATGCGAACATGTTTACGGCATCTAAAATCCTGAATCCTTGGGCATAAATCCCTGCTTGCTCATCCCCATTAGGTAAAAATCGTTCTAACATCACTGCATCAATCCTATTGTACATCATCATTAAAAGAATCAGCAAAGCATAAGGGAAACTCTTTTTTAATACTGCAGATGAATATGCCTTTTTTAAATTGAATTTAATTCGACCGACTTTATTGTACAATAATGCCATTGAAAAGAAGGCGGTTAAACCATAAGCAAAGGTCTGCGCATAAATAAACCACTCAATTCTCAACTCACCGTCAAACCAATTGGTCCACAATAAGGCAGAACAAATAATGATCAATAAACTCCGATCGATGACAGAGATAAATGCATCTGTTTTAAATAGGTGTAGTCCTGTAAAATTAGACCGCGTAAATTGAATAATAGCGACAAAAAATTGGTTCACCATTAAGAGACTGAGCAAATAAAATTCGTATCCAGAATAACCTATCAACAGACCGGTAAAACCGGTAAATACAGCATATAGAATGAAAAGCATCATGCGCAATGACATGATTTTATAAAAGTGATTCGTGATTAATTTGGGATGCTGCGCAATATTCCGCGTATTGTAATTGGTTAAACCTAAATCTAAAAGGATATTTAAAAGGAATGAAAAATTGAGTAATGAGAAATAGTTTCCATAGACTTCCTCCCCTAACCTCACTTGAATTTCGGCATCAATTCCCAATAAATAAAATGGCTTAATTAAAAGGTTCAATAGAACGATTAAAACCAGATTTGATAAGAATTTTTTTTGCATGTGCTATTCGCTTGCCATTAAGTACGCATAAAAGTAAGGAATGTTTAAATGTAGCCACAAAAACTTTGTAACTTTCTATCTTTATTAACTGCTTAATTATCTATTAAACATAGATAATAGCCATTCATACTTTTTTAAAAGGAATTAAATTTCTTATTTCAATTGACTCTTTGCTGTTAATAGAGAATCAGTCATAAAATGGGTTTGTTTATATGATCACTTAAACAAGAAGAAAATGTTTTGGAATTACTGATGATACAAATATTTTCATTTAAACGTTTATAGTGTTGTCCAAAATGCTTCACTAATAACTAAGAGCGTCGATGCCATTCTTTTAAGAACCATAAGAAATGAATTGAAATTGGCTAAAAAGTGAGGAAGCTCCAATCTTTGATTGGAGATCGCCGACCTTTTCCAATTACAAGAGTGGTGTTGGTGAGTAAAAGCGGGCTATTGGATGTAGGCCCAGCCAGGCAGCCTTTTTTGCTTACTTTTTTTGCTGTAAAAAAAGTAAGAAGAAATAAAAGTTGTACGATTGCCAAACGTGTTTTGAATTTCTCTGATGCTTCTAGTATAAGTACAATGTTCCAACCATCAACTGCCTGCTAATTTAATTTGAGTTGAACATTTGACAAAATCAGAAGTAAGGAATGTTTAAATGTAGCCACAAAAACTTTGTAACTTTCTATATTTAGCCTCCTATACAATCGATAACGGAAAAAATTACCCGCTATGAAAAAATTAATACTCAGCATCATTCTTCTATTAGTTAGCGGTGCGGGCATTAGTCAAAACTTACCCCAATACAATAAGGCCTATTTCACAGGTTATTCAACTTTTAGCCATTTACCGGTGCGGCATCAAGTTAAAAAAGTTGTGCCCCAAATCACTTATAAAATTGAGAATATTCAAAAAGGGACGAGTAAATATTATGTAAAATTATTTGATACCAACGGAAATATGACCAGCTTAAAAGGTTATGATGCGAAGGACAGACTGATTTCAGAAATTAAAGCTGAATATGCCAATGGGAAAATGCAGCACTACAGCACTTATATTCGAAATAGGCTAGAAAAATCGATGACCTATGCTTGGAATGCCGATCGTAAAATGACCTTGATGGAAGAGCGGAATAGAAAGAATAAGGTGGTCAATAAGAATACCTGGACCTATAATTCGGACAATTGCCTAGAATCGTCCATTGATTATAAAAAAGGAACAGAAAAAATTGATTTAGCTTGGTTTTACGCTTATCATTCTGCTTGTAATAAATCAAAATCAGTACTTAAAAATGGCAAAGGTGAAGTCCTAAAAACATGGACTTATGCACAGAAAGACGCCAGTGATTCAGTGAAAACGAAGCAAAAAAAGAATTCAACGAATAAATGGGAGGAAGTTGATCAGATTTATTTAATCTATGTCAATCAATCGTTTGATGAAAAAGGAAAAGTGATCAAGAATATCACCAAGGTAAATAAAAGTGATTCGTCAATGGTGGAATATAAACGGTTTAATTTTAAAGAAGAATTGATTTTTCATGCGACTTACCTCAACAGTCGAAAAAGACCGCTGAAGGTATTGACCTTTAAAAATAATAAGATCCTTAATTTGAATATTTACGAATACGAAAATGACCTCCTTATTTCGCATGAGACGTCTTATAGAAACAAGTACAAAAGAACCACCAAATACCAATACAATGCCGACGACAATTTGATCAGTTTAAAAGTATTCAATAAAAACGAGCAGCTCATATCATATACTTCCATTACTTATTAACAGGCGCTCTTTTCAAACGAGGATTAGCTTTCAGAACAAAAGGAAGCTGGGTTTTTAATTAATTTTCAAATAAATATGTAACTATTTGTATGATCAACAGTTATAGCATACAACCACTAATTAAAAATAACCCCTATGTTAAAATCAACGCTTCTCATCATGAGTTTTGTCTGCGTTTCTATTGTCAACGCACAAAATAATTCGGAATACAATTTCGCGCAATATATGTCTACCATTCCATTCGACTATATGCCCGTTAAACATAAGATAGTAAAGCCTTCCGAAAAAATTTCATACGAAGTTTTTAAACCTAAAAAAGGAACGGCAAAAAAATATGTCAAGATATTTGACGCTGACGGCAATATGATCAATTTTTCAGGTTTCAACGAAAAAAACAAAGTGATTTCAGAAGTGAAAACGGATTATGAAAACGGCCAACTTAAAAATTATACAAGTTATAAGAAGGGTAAATTGCAAACCACCATTCATTATCAATGGAATGATGCTGGTGATCTGATCTTCTTTGAAACTTTAAATAAAAAGAACAAAATCACAACAAAAAATACATGGACCTACAATCAAGATGGTTGTGTAGCGCAATCAAAAACCTTTAAAAAAGGCGGAGAAAAATTACACCGCCAATGGGATTATGAATATTTTTCGGAATGCACAAAATCCAAGTCGACGCTATTAAATGGCAAAGGAAAAATTTTGAAAGAATGGACCTTCGACTGCAAAGACGAAGGAGAGGTATTGGAGAAAAAGAAAAACACCAATCAAATTTGTAAATGGGAAGAAGTAGACAAAGATTATTTAATTTATGTGCAGGAAACTTTCGATGAAAAAGGTAAAATAATCAAATTCATTTCAAAAGTAAATCGTGCAGATTCATCATTGGTTGAGTATAAAAAATTTGATAGTAAAAACCAATTGCTTTATCATGCTACCTATTTAAATGATAGAGAAAAACCAATATTTAGCAAGAGTTATCACAAAGGCAAAGTCTTGAGTAATAACGAATATAAATATGAGAACAACCAGGTTGTTTATCATAAATCATCTTACAAAAAAAGATATACATATACCACTAAATATGCTTATAACGAAGATGGAAATGTAACCGCATTGGAACGTTTCAATAAAAAAGACGAATTGATTAAAAGCACAACGATAACTTATTAACCTACTTTCGCTCCCCTTCTTCGTAAATCGATGCAGGTTTGGAGGGCTAAAATGGTTACTTAATCGAAATTATTAAAAAAGACACCTAATTAGCGGTGTCTTTTTTATTTTTGCATCAATTCGGCACGCTTTTTAGGGTTGAATAATAAAAAATGAATGATGATGAAATTGAATATTATAGCACTCCCCTTCTTCTTACTTTTGTTCGCTGCCTGTGGTACGACCAAAGATGCAGTAGAAACTGAAATAAAAGACATGGTTTTAAACGAAGACGAATCTATTATCTGGGTGAATAGTTATTATAGTCAATGTGCTGGTGTTGCACCAATGCCTTGTTTGATGATTCAAGAGAATGAAACAATCACAGAAGGTGCTTGGAAAAATACAACCGGTAGAATTGATGGATTTGATTATCAACCTGGTTATAAATATAAATTGGTAGTGCGCACGGTCAAGTTAGATCCTGAAACAATCGCAGCAGATCGTGCGACGATTAAACGCGTATTGGTGAAAGAAATCTCAAAAGAAATGGATGTCGAATATTTTAGAATTCATGATATATGGGCATTGACGGCAATTGGTGGTAAAACAATTGAAATTACAAGTCAAAGACCTAGTATTGAAGTCAATGCCAACGAATTGAGATTGTTTGGCAATGGTACTTGTAATACAATTAATGGTCGTATTGATTTATTGACGCCAACTGAATTAAAATTTGGACCAGTTATTTCAACAAAGAAATTCTGTCCGGAACAAGAAATTGAAACTGCCTTTTTATTAGAATTGAACAAAGTAGCCAACTATACAATTAAGGATTTGAGTCTGATTATGATGGACACAAAAGGCAATGAATTATTACAATTTAAGAAAGTAGATTAAAGTAAATTAATAATAGGAAATAAAAGAAGTATATTTTATTTTTGCACAAAAAATAACACGATATGTCAATTGGAGAATTATTTGAAACTGGTGGTCGCAAAAAAGACCGTAGCCATTTCAGAAATATGATATTAATAGCAAAAGCTGATGGTGTAGTTTCTGACGAAGAATGCAAGCTTTTACACAAAATGGGGCATAAAATTGGTTTGAACGAGGATCAAATTAATGAGATTATTGAAAACCCTAGAAAATTGGCTATTCAACCACCAGTAGATCGTCACGAACGATTCGAACAAATTATTGAGTTGGTGAAAATGGTACACGCTGATGGTAAAATTGGTGAGAACGAAGAAAAAGTATTGGAACGCGTAGCTGTTGGAATTGGTTATAAAAGTTTAGATGACGTTGATGTTGAAAGTATTTTAGCATTGATTCTAAGAGGAGAACCTACTGAAGTAATTATGACTGAATTAGGTTAAGCCAATCAAAAATTATTTAAAATCCGTTCTTTCCATGATTGAACGGATTTTTTTATGCCCCTTTTTAATTAAATTGATAATCCCCTTTTGCGTCAATACTAAAACCAAGCGGCTTCAAATTCGAATGGAACTGTTGATACCCCATTTGCAGATTCTTCCAGAATGACATCAGTTTCGGTCGAGTACTGTATTTAACAGTGGCCACCTCCATTTGTTGATCGGTCATTTTAAACGGAAAAACATACACAGGAATCTTGCTTTGCCCATTGTTCTTCGCCATTATCGCGTAGAGATAGATCTCTTTGATTTTATCATTTGTCATGGGCAAACAACCAATGGTCACACATTCCCCATGAATAAAGATGTCACCACCTAGATTATTGCCCTCTCCTTTAATTCTATCTGCATTGTTGGGGTAATTGATGCCCAATGATAAATAATACGAACTAGCGGGATTAAAACGATCGATATGGTAGAATCCTTCCGGCACTTGCAAGTCGCCTTGTTTGCGTTTCGGTCCTAATTCACCCGATGACGCACAGACTTTATAAGTCTGTATCTTTTTATACGCAGTTGCCGCTTGCTCTTTGCCGTATATCACCAATTCCTGTTCAGCTTTATACGCCACAAGTAATAAGTTCAAGTCGTTGGTAGGAATCGAGAAAGCGTTCAATTTTTCTGATACCTTCTCCCCTTTTTCAGCGAATGCTGTTCGCACCCGTTGGTATTTTTTTTGGTCGGTAACGAAATCGGGTTGAATATAGAATGCGGACAGGATGAGGATGGAGAGAGTTACGAGGAGGATGGGTTTGGTTGGCATTGGTTTGATGTGGTTTGGTTTGGTTTGGTTTGGTTTGGTTTGGGTATAACGTTGGATGGGGGATTGGTTTCAGGGAGTTAGTTATTTTTAGATAAGATAATGTGATTCGGCATATAATTACTAAATATTAGTGCGAGATAGTACCCTATGCCATATAATTTCAGTTCTACAAAATTATTTACATCCTTAATTTGTTGATGTTCTTGTGCAAAATATTCAGTAATTGGCTCTATTGCTGGATAGGGAAAAGCATAAGGATCTATATCAAAAATATTACAGCCGGACAATCTTGTAAACCAAATTTGATTAATTACACTAGCCTCATTTCCAATCAATATATTTTCATTTTTAGCATATATAAACTTGACGCTATCATCAGACCGAGCTGCGATCAATATACCGGATGATTTTAATTCCTCAATTGAATCTCCTAACTTAACGTCAGGAAGCGAGTATTCTTGATTGAGTTTGAAAAATTTGATTTGTTTGTCCATTTTGATGTGCTTGACGTAATGAATAAATATAAGCATTTCCGGGTACGTGAAGCGATAATATTTAGTAGAGCGTTCTTTTAATCTGACAAGCCAAGAATCTCTATTCCTGACTTGTCAGATAACCTTTAAAAATTAACGCCTAAATAAATCTGTGGCTCAAGCAAAAAATAGTTTCTCCATTTATCGTTCAACTGTCTAAATCCAGCAGGGGCGTTGTTGTCTCGCGTCCAAAGCATACAATTAATCTGTGGCTCTATGAAAAATCGCTTTTTCTTAAAAAAGGAGAGATGGTAGCCTAAATGAATCGAGTTATAAAGTTTAAAACCATTTTTTATTTTATCGCCGTCTAGATCTAAATAGGTTTGAAATTGTGGTAGCACTTCGGCTGTTGCAAATAACCCTTTCCATATCATACGTTGGTACGTTAATCCGACACCAAATGTTCGCACATGACCAGGATAGTATTCAGTTCCTGATTCTATTTTATCCAAAAGACCATCCCACCAAGTGATTCCCATTGACTGAAACAATCGAAAGTGGGCAAATTTTAATCCTATAATGTTCTTGTTATCCAGGTTTCGTTTTACATGAAGCTCCAAGTGTTGTACACTTGTGTGGTCGTTCCATTTATCCACGATAAGTCCTTCAGGCACAAAATAGGGTATACTTATCCTCCACTTATAGGTAACGTCTGGATCTTTTAAATTGGTTGAGTCAGTTTGAGCAATTGCACTAATCGTGCAAGAAAATAAAACAATTGCAAATAAAATTTTCATGATAATATTTTTTTATTTTTTAATAATTTCGATCGCTATAAAGCACTTTAGTTTAAGTTGTAGTGTGTTGTTTTTTATCTACTAAAACCTATATCCTATTCGCAAGTGCATATTTAATTCCATCTCACTTTTATCCTTTTCATAACCAGCGCGTTTAGCAAATGTGTGACTAAAGCCTACTCCAAGCCCTGCTTCATAATTAAAATGTTCCCCAATATTTCTTCTAATTCCCCACGTAGGTATAATTGAAAAGTCACTTACAATAGGAGCATTGTCTCCATTGAATAAAACAAACAAATCTGAATGATATCCTGCTTTAATAGCAATGAAGTCTCCACTATTCCCATCGGTTCTTTTCGAATTCTCTGAACGTTTTTTAAGGTTATAATAGAATCTTGGCTCAAGCACTATAACCGGTGTGAGTAAGAATGGAGAATTATAATCATCATAAAAGGTAGTTTCCCAAATACCAAAGTCAAATCCAATTTCAGTTCTTAGAGCAAAGGCATTTGATAGTTTAGCTTCGTTATACGCCCACACTCCTAAAACGCCAGATTGAATGCCGAATGTTGATTTTTCTACACTTGCATTTTGAGATTTGGCGATTAATGTTAATCCGCACAAAGTCAAGGTTAATAATGTCCTCTTCATAATTTATTATTTTAAAAATTTCTATTTCTCAAAGAATTTCCCGCTTTACTTAATCCATTTTTTTAAGCGGATTTCAATGATTATTGATACTGCCTAATCGATTTGACGGCGCAAAGATGAATAGAATTCAAGGATGAATCGTTCTACATTATAATTGCAAACTTAAAAGTGAGATTTAGTACTTTTTAAAGAGGTTTAAGCTTGATTTGATCTCAACCATGTTTTTGGTGTCATCCCTTCGACTTTTTTAAAGAAGGTATTGAATACTGTTTTGGAATTAAATCCACTGTCGAAGGCTAGCGCTAAAAGGGTAAGGTGACTATTGGCCGAATTTAATGCTATATTTTTAAAATTTTCTAAACGATAACCGTTGATGAATTCATTGTAGTTTTTGCCAATTCGTTCATTCAACAACCAGGATAATTTATTACTGCTAATATTTACATTTTCTGACACATCGCGCAAAGATAAAGATGGATTTATAAACCACTTTTCTTCCTTCATTCCTTTTTCCAATTTTTTTAAAACCATGTCGATTTCAGAATCTGAAACTAAGGCTTTAAGAGAGGTAACTTGAATTTGTTCTTCGGAATTAGGTAGTAAAAATTCCAATCGGAAGTTAACATCTAATAAATCTTTGAATCTCTTATATTGGTGTAAAGGTTTAAGGAATGGGATATTCATAAAGTTTATGATTTGCCCTGTACGCATCTTGCTATTTTCTTCCAAATAGTCTAATGCCATTTCGTGTTTCCCTAGATGGACTAATAAAAACAGTTGCCAAGGAAATAGCGCTGAACCAATATCTTCTTTTATCATTGCACTCACATTACTAATATCAATATCGACCTTTTCTTCAGGATTTACCAACTTGTACAATACTCTGCATTCTTTTGGTTTTTCTGCCAAAGGAGTATTGTTTAAGAACTCATTTAATTTATCGTAATCTTTGATAAGAATTAAACACAGTTGCTTTAGTGCAATAGGATGAGTAAAATCGGGATTAATACTCAATGAAGTCTCTATGCATTCCAGCGCTTTTGTATAATCCTCTTTTAAATAATGAATATTAGCTTTGGTAAAATAATGATTGGGTGACAGTGGATTTATTCTTAAAATATTATCGGCATGCCATAATGCTTTTTCGAAATAACCTGCTGCGGAATACAATTCACATAAACATTCTTCGGCTTCAGTATAAGCTGGATTAAGTTCTATTGCTTTTTGAAAAGACTTATGTGCATTAATGAAATCCCAATGCCCCCAAAAGGACAGTTCTCCTTTACTAAAATACCCTACATAGGATTGTTTGTCTAGTTCAAAGCCTTTACTAAGGTTTTCTTCTGACAACTGTAATAAGTTTTTATCATTTCCCCATGATCCGTACATGGCATAACAAAATGCCAAACCAAAGTATGGTAAAGCAAATGAGGGGTCTAACGCTACGCTTTCTTTATAGTGAGCAATTGCACTGACGATTCCTGGACCGTCCCACATTAATTGATGATGACGACCTTTAAGGTATAGATCGTAGGACGCTATATTTTGTGTAGGCGCTTCAATTAGATGTTCTTGAATATTGAGGTGACCAAAATTTTCCCGAATCTGGTCGGCAATTAGCAAACTTATCTCGTCTTGTACTTCGAAAATATCTTCTAAATCCCGGTCGAAATTCTTCGACCAGAAGTGAGTACCGTCAACAGTGCTGATCAGCTGCGCTGTGATGCGAACCCTGTTCTTTGATTTGCGGACACTCCCCTCCAAAACCGTACTTACACCTAACTGCTCACCAATGGTACGCACGTCTATATTTTTATTCTTAAACGCAAATGAAGAGGTGCGAGCAATGACTTTCAAACCTTTCACTGTGGTTAGGGCGTTGATTATTTCCTCTGTGATACCATCGCTAAAATACTCATTGTCTGGATCGGAACTCATATTGACAAATGGGAGAACCACAATGGATTTATTGGATGATGATATGGACAGATAGTTGCTCATTTTCTGCTATAACTGATTGATTCTCCTTAAAAGTGACATCAGTTTTTCAATGATTATTTTTTTAAAATTGATTGTAATAATTGAATAAAAATAGGCATTTACTTTGGAAACTGAAAACCTGGTTTAGATTCATGAAGAATCCCATTGAAGTGTGGAAAATTTTACTTTTTTACCAATTCGTTTTCTCTTTCCGACGTGCTACGAAATTCAAGAATCCAATTCTCCCCTATTTTCGGTATATAAGCTGAAAATTTCCTCTATTTCATTCTATTATTTTTTCAATGCATAAACTTTTACTAATTGATTATCTTCAATAATCTCCTTTTCAAATTCAAAATTAGTTTTTGAAGCACTCGAATTGAGCCTGCATTCTCTGATAGTACCATCGCAATCATTCTGTTCAAACCAAGCTTATTAAAACCAAAGTTTACACTTGCTTTTGCTGCTTCAGTAGCAAATCCTTTTCCCCAATATTTTTTCATGAATCGATAACCTAGATCAACTTCTCCTTATCTTCAAGATACTTTAGACCAGTAAATCCTATCAATTTATTTTCTTCTTTTAATTCGACTGCAAGCCGTCCAAAACCATATTTTTCATAATCACCGAATACATTCTCAACAATCCTTCTTTCAATTTCACTTTTAGACACAACTCCTCCGTCTCCTTTGTATTGGCTAACTTCTGCATCTAAATTCATGGCATAGGCAGGTGAAATATCTTCCAACTTAAATGGCCGTAATAATAGTCGTTCTGTTTCAATAATTAAATTTGAATTCTGCATTATTTTTATCGTATTCGATATAAATCCTTATAAACCTTAATGTTCAAGAAATATCAACTCAATTCACAAGGCGTCAATGCAACGACAACGTCATTTACCGTATCTTCAATTATAAGCGCCTCACAATCACTTTTAAACTGCTCAACTTTACTACCACTTGATTTCAAATAATCTGTTGAGAGAATGTCCCCGTATGAATTTTTACAAGTGCAAGTTGCATCCTTTATGCAAGAGGTTGTTGATAGAGCAATAATGATTAGTGGGAACAATAATTTTTTCATAATTTATTTTTATTAAATAAGTGCATTCAAGTTAGGTACTCGGGTACTTTGTTTCTCAAATATAGTATTCCTTGTTAAATATTAGTAATCTACTGAGCATTAACAGTGAAAAGGCTTTGAAGATATTAATATTTAGGGTTAAGTTAGACTACCAAGTGAAAGGATTTACTTAGTCGAATTTCATGGCGCGCGGTAGCAGAGAGTGTACAATGGTTACTTTTTTATAGTAACCTTATTTTTTGTTATCTAAAATTTTTAAAAGCTCTTTAGGATTTTGTCTATTATCCCAAAACGCTGTTATTGTAATTTCTTCGTCATTGAATTTATAGTAAATGCTAAAATTCCCAAGAGATGCAACGCTTGTATCTTTAAAATCAGTCGCTTTGAAAATTAATGGTTGTTGGGCTATTTGTTTCGTTCTGTCCGAAACTAATTTTACAAGTTTTTTTGAGTATGTATTGGACTTATTTTTATTTACCCAATACTTTAAAATTCCCACGAATTGGATGTCGGCTGTTCGAGTCCAAATTACATTGCGTTTAGCCATTCCAGATTTCTTTTATCCATAGCTTCTTGAGAAATCAGTTTTCCTGTTTTAATATCTTGTTCGCTCATTTCCAGCATACTTTTTTGCTCTTTAGTCAAATTAATAATGTCAGATTCCGAAGAACTTGAAGTAATTAGTTTGTCAAGAGCGACTAAAAAATCTTTATTTTTAATCGATAGTATTTTGTCTATTAAACCGTTCCGTATATTATCTACCGTTGCCATATTACTTAAATTTAAGTTCTAAATATCTGAAAAATTGCTGGTTTTTCCTAATGTTGCCCAACGTTTGGGACTAAGTACATCGTGAGGTACTACCGAGATTATGTTCTCGAAGTTAAGATTACTGAATTGGTGACGCCATATGGAAAATAATATCTTTTTGCTGCTGCTTATTTGGTCCTCGATTATAGGATAGTTTACACCGACAATTAAATCTTTTTCAGTGTTAATTCCCCAGTAAGTCGTTAAAGTTTAACATTAGTAATCTACTGAAAATTAGCAAAAAAAGGCTTTACCAAAGTTAGTATTTAAGATACAGTTATAAAACCACACGATAGAATCGTGCGGAATCGGGACTTGCGGTAGCGGGAATGGAACTGGTTTTGGGAAAATATTTTAGGACTTTTTAAGACCACTACAACAAACAGCGTACAGAAATCACTTTCTGCACGCTTTAAAAGGTTTGGCGAAGATTAATTATTCTCCTTTTCTATTAATTCTTTTAATCTTTCTAATCCTAATTTATTCGTTTCTACCATTTTCTTTTTCACGCCAAATAGTTTTGTCATAAAATATGAAAAACGACTGAAATGTAAGTTGAAATGTTGTGCAAGAATTATTGATCCATCTTTTTCAATAATATCATACTCAAAAACGGGATGCCCTACAAATGGTATTTCCATGGTACAGTCGAATTTTATATAGTCGTTTCTTTTTAACGAAGAGAGCGTTTGAAAGCCTTTACTTTTTTCATCAACACCTTCCCAATGGAATGTTGAACCTACTTCGCCATTATTCCCAGTAACACTATTTTTTTGATTTGGGTCGGTAACTAAAAAAGGTGACCATTCTGGATAGCGCTCAAGGTTTTTGAGCAAGTTATAAACTTCAGATTTTGTTGCATTGATTTCAATTTCTGTTGTAATTGAAATGCTCTTTTCTTGTGTAAAAGCTGAAAAATTTGCAAAAACCATAATTGGTATGATCAGCAATTTGAATTGGTTGTTCGTTGTCATAATGAGATATTTTATTGTTTATACCTCTATTACGATTGACATTTTCTTAATAGGACAGATTTATTACAATTTTTTCGAATGTTGTATTATAGTTATAAAAATATAAGTTTTACTGTTGAATATGGGGAATTTATAGTGTATTAAAGTTTAAAAAAATTATATAATTTTTATATCTTGCCGGCTTAATTCAAAACTGAAAAAATATGTTTAAATCTCTGTGCTTATTGTTTTTATCAGTTTTAACAATTACTGTCGGTTATTCCCAAAAGGAACGTTTTTTACAATTTTATGGCACCCCTTTTATCAACTCGTTTCAAGATCCCAACACTGAGTTTATTCAAAAATCTAGTCCACAAACTTTAGCGAATTACACAAAAACAAAGTCAGGTGAAGTTGGTTTAATTTACCGGAGGAAATTTGAGAACAACCTCAGTTGGGGAATAGGCATTGGTATTCGATTTGATAATTATTCGGTTGATTTCGCCGTGATTGATATTTACATTGATGATGATATTGAGAGAAGTGAAGGACTAGATGCTTATTTTATTAATTTATATATTCGTAAATCGAATCTAAGACTCCAATTGGCTTACGACTTCACAGAAAGATTAGGCGTTGGACTAAATTTAAACACTTATTTCTCGACTATTTCAACCCCAAATATGAATTATGCTGTAAGAAGCAGCCGCGGAAGTAGTACTTTGCATATCAGAGGGGATTCGTCCTGGCGAACAACTAATTATGGTTATAGTGTAGATCTAAGAATATTAGGAGACAATATTTCTTTGGTTCCTGAATTGTTTGTTAATGCTGAATTAATTAAAGGACTAAATCTCGTTTGTGGCGTTAAATTAGCGTTTTGGGGCAAGAATAAGCGGTATTTTGAAATCGAATCAGAAGGTGTTTTTCATCCAGGGACAACTGGTAAGTCGAGAGAATTATTGCATGAATCAGCGATTACTGCGCGAGACCTCAGTTATTTTTTAGGGTTTACTTATGATTTGCAAATATTTAAAAGAAAATAGCGTTTTACGTTGAAGTTATAATTTAGGAATGAAATTCATTATCACCTTATTTTCACTTCTATTACTAGCATTTGTATCTAAAGGTCAAGAAGGATATAGCACCTATTTTTATCCAGATTCGGTAAAAATAAATAATGAAATTATCGCCGTTGACTCAACAGAATATATAATAGATTCGAATGGGAAAAGTCGCTTTACGATCTGGGAAAATGGTAAAAATAAATTATCCGTTCTTTTTAAAGTACACACTTCAGATAAAAGAATAAAAATTAAGTCAAGAGTTGAGGAATTTAAAAAGGGTAGATGGAGAAAATCTAGCTTAAAAATAGATTATTATCATGATTTAATTCCCTCAGGTTTGACCCGTTGGTCCACCAACTACAAATTATTTTATTTCGATAAAGGTAGAGCAGAATCTGGTCTTAGTATTAATAGGCAATTTGAAAATGAAGTGGGAGAAATTATCGAGATTACTGGTTACGTCAAGATATATTGGTACAATATTAGAAAAGAAAACGATTTGTAACAAAATTTTTCCTTGGCGCGGCTTGACTTAAATAACTTCTTTTTTCGAAAGGAAGTCTTCAGTAATTAAAAATATTATACCGCATTCCAATTTGATAAATATGCATACTTTTACCAAAAGAAGTATTCGCTTTTTCCGTTGGATTAACAGTACTGCGGTACTCCCCGTATTGAACAGCATAATCCTGTTCGCTATAAAAAAAAGTATAGGCTAAATAAAGGCCTAAATTATTTTTAAAATCATAGGCCAATTCTCCTCCCAAAGAAAGCCCCGAAAAAGTATTTCTTGTAAATTCTGTAGAGGAATAAACGGACCTACTGCTTGATGATACAAGCACACCATCAACAGTACTACTAAAACTTGATGACGACCTCTGTTTAAATGGCATACTAGTGCCAACGGGTTGATCTAAAAAACTATATGAATAGCCTATAAATGGAATAATCTTAAAGGATTTTGGCAAATTAACTTCATATTTTAATTTTAGACCAAAATTTCTAGCCTCTACCGTATAACGGCTAACTTTGATACCGTGCACCTTAAGATGGTCGTTGCGGAGCGAATGCATACCAAAACTGATATCAATGAAAGTATTTTTAATCAGTTCTGCACTTAAACTTATTCCTGTTGGTGCATTTGAAAATAATGTTGCAGTCTCAAAACCTGTTCCTTCAATTTGAGTGACATGCGTTTTAATGGAACTAACACCTGAAAAGAAGTTTAAATAAATCTTTTTTTCTTGTGCTATACCTTGCAAAGCAGATGCTAAAAAAATTACACTTACTAAATATTTCATGATTGTTATTTTGAGGTTTGGGTTTCCATATTTCCATAATCTGCTATGGATAATAAATTAAGTGTCTGTTTATTGGGTAAAAAGCGTTTTAATCTCATTTTTATTATTCTAATTTGCTTTTGTCAGCTTTGTCAAATTGTACAATTGAATGAACTAGGTTGGGAGCATCACTTACGACAAGGTTATAATTAATTAAGTTTTCTAAAGGCGTTATCAAATTACTGTAATCATTTTCATTAAAACCAAGATATTCAAACCTTTGAAAGACATAGATATAGGAATGTTTTGTTTTTTTAATTTTTATAAAAGAAATTTGATCCTTAGTATTCTGCTTAATTGTTCTAAGCTCAAGAATCAACTCATCTTGACTTAATGAAATAACTTTAGAAATAGCTTCGGTGTCAGCCTCCATTCGATAATGGTTAACGGAACTATCTGTTAACGAAAATCTCCAGTCGATGCCGTTAATTGGATTATAGGCTACAAATTCATTGTCTAAACTATAAATTGATATCCAGTCTCTTGGAAATTGCTTTAAATCGACCGTCGTTGCATCAAATGTTTCAGAAATTTCCTTGAAGTAATATTCCACTGCTTGGTTGTCAAATTTGTTTGGTTTCCAATCAATTATTTCTTTGTAATATTTTGAGCTTTTCGTTGTGTCGATAAATAATTGGTGCCGAGAAGAGTCAACAAATTCGGGCGCATTATACTCTAATACAGTATCGATAACATTCAACTTCTCTTCTATCATCTCTGGTTCTTGTACTAATAATCCAACGTCAGCCGTCTCTTGCTTTTTATTGACTGAGCAAGAGATTAAAAACATCACCATTGTAATTTGTAAAAATATCTTCATAATGATTTACGGCTGCCGAAGATCAAATATCTATCAACTTATTTTAATTTATAAATATTCAATAAGTGGCAAGCAGCGTTCAAGTTAGGTATTCGGGTTGATGCTCAAATATAAGTTTTACTGTTGAAATTTGGTAAGTTGTTGGGCATTAATATTTAGGAATAATTTAGAATGGGCTATTATGGTTCAAGTATAACACTACGAGATAGTCGCGACAGGAATCAAGAAGTGCGGTAGCGGGTATGTGACTGGAATTTGAGGCAAAATTGTTCTTCTTTTATATCAGTTGAGCCGCCTCAATGCAACTATTCCAGAGCGGGGGATATTTTATGTTTAACGAATTAAGGCATCGGTAAAAGACATTATTGTTATAAAGTTTTATACTTTAATCACAACCGCCGCATCCACCGCAACTACTGCATCCGGTATTACATGAAGAACATCCAGCAGCATCATAATCTGATTCAAAAGAATTAATGGTACTATCAAAATCGTCAAAATAAAAGTCAAATGATTCGTTGTTATCATAAAAATCAAAGTAATACCACCAATCATTTGTGGTATCATATGATTCAGAATAATTCGATTTTTGTTCGTCCAGTAATAGTTTATCAATTTTCTTCAAAAGAGCAAAATCCAAGTTATTAAGAAGAAAAATATTCCCTCCTAAACTAAGTAAAAGTTCTAGTGCTTTTTTCTTATCGCCTTTCAATAAGTTATTTATGTTTTGATCAATAGGTTTAAGATATTTTAGAATTTCAACTTTTGTTTGATTCCCTTTTGCAGTCATAGAGATGCCTCCAAATAACTGCTGTAAAATATTAACCTTTAATAGGCCTTTTAAATTTATAGAATTTAAAACAGTACTTTTGAAAGACTTACTACTACCTGAATTTTCATAAACCACCTTTATAAGATGCTTAAATAATATTTTAATTGAAGTACTTTTTTGATATGGAGAAAGAAATACTAGTTCATGTCCTTTCGGTTTATATTTTATAAAATTCCTTCCTTTTACAACGTAATTGTATGATTTAATTACTTGAACTTTTTTTGCATACTTGTCTCTTGCTAGTACTTTTTTATTCTCCACCTTTATTTCTATAACTCTTTTCAGTAGCAAATCCATAAAAGTGAATTTCAACATGTCCTTATACCTGCAAGTTGAATCAATTAAAAGCATTGTTTCTGCAGGGCTTAATTTTGATAGTATTTCCATTAGTTAAACTTAATTTTTGGAATGATCCAATTTCTATGTCGATTCACCCTTGAAAAGTTAATTTCTGATATCCTTTTTTGAGGGGTTGGCCAAATGTCAATTGGAGGCTTCTCTTTAAATTTCTGAATGTAATATGTCAATGTTGTTGCGTATTGATCTTTAAAGAAACCTCGCTCTTCCCATCCTTTTGTTGGGCCATGATGTATTTCTGTATTTAATAACTCTTTGCAAAATTCTTTCCAGTATGATTGCGTATAAAGCAGGTGGAGATGCCAAACTTGGTCTACTTGGTCTGAAGGGGTTTGAGCACTATCAGAAATACATATAAGAAAGATAAATTTCTTATACTCAATTATAGTCCTGAGCGCATATTCCATTCTCCAGTCGTTCTCTCGACAAAGTCTATCTGTGAATGTAAAAGAAGAATCTGGATCATCAATATTGAAATTCAATATCTTATTCCATAATATTTTTTCTTCTTCATTCATTATTTTACTTTTTTAGAAATAACGCCAATAAGAAACACGTAAAAACGGTTAGGTTGGAAGGTTTATGTGTTTTATTAAGTGTTATAGAGATTTCATTCCTTTCAAAGCATAATTTGTTATTTGTTTCGATTTCAATATGAATAACAATCCAATTATAAACCTTACAAAGTCACCGATTATATTACCGATTAAATGCGAATTACTGTCTTCACTATGCCAATTGATAATCGTAATAATATCAGTAGTCGCGGTTGGGATATTGTATAATGTTCTGTCACAATAAATAATACCAATTGTAGAAATAATGATTCTCATAATTGACTTTCCTGTTAAATCAATGGTTAGATCAACTTCTGTTTTCGTAATTTTATTAGCTATCCAATCAGCTTTGAGTATTAAAACAAGTGCTAATACAAGGTTCGCAAAAGCTAGAATTGTTCCCGATATAAAAAATTTGTCGAATGCATCTGACATGCCATATGTTTTGTCCATTAATGACCATGAGGCGGTTAAATAAATTGAAAGAAAATATGCCCCGAAGAAATCGAATATTTTAACGAATAGTGTAAATCCAGCTAATCGTACGATGAGTGATGTTAGTGTTTTATTATTCATTCTCTAAACAACCGCATATCAAACATTTGAGTGATACGCCTTTTCTATAAATTCATTTTAATATTCGCTTGTAAATATTGGTTAGTCGCTAAAAGGAATTCAAGTTAGGTATTCGGGTTGATGCTCAAATATAAGTTTTACTGTTGAAATTTGGTAAGTTGTTGGGCATTAATATTTAGGAATAATTTAGAATGGGCTATTATGGTTCAAGGATAAAACTACGAGATAGTCGCGACAGGAATCAAGAAGTGCGGTAGCGGGTATGTGACTGGAATTTGAGGTGTAGCGGTAAAGGATTAAAAATCATCCCACCTTTTACTGATTATTAGTCAACATATTTTTTCATTATCAAAGCAGCACAATGACCTCCAAATCCAAAACTATTACTTAACGCATAATCCACTTTTTTTGTTGATTTTTTTCCTAACGATAGATTCCAATCTTCAGCTATATTTTCATCAATTTCACTCGTATTAATTGTTGGTGGAATTAAATCTGTCTGAACCGATAAACAAGTTGATATTGCTTCTATAGCACCTGTTCCTCCCAATAAATGACCTGTCATAGATTTGGAGGCACTAATTTGTACCTTATGGGTATTTGATTTCCACAACTTTTCGATTGCTTTAATCTCCGATAAATCACCCAAACCAGTAGATGTCGCATGTGCATTTATATAATCAATTTCATTTGGTGTAATATTGGCTTCCTCAATTCCCATTTGCATTGCTAAATATGCTCCTAGTCCTTCAGGGTGCGTACCTGTAATATGATAGGCATCTGAACTTTCACCACCGCCTACAATTTCCGCATAAATTTTTGCATCTCTTTTTAATGCTGAGTCTAAACTTTCAATAATTAATGCTCCAGCTCCTTCTCCAACAACAAAACCATCTCTATTTTTATCAAATGGTTTTGAAGCTGAACTATAATTTTCGTTATCTGTTGACATTGCTTTCATTGCATTAAATCCGCCAATAGATGATGCTGTAATAGGTGCTTCTGAACCTCCAGCAATAATTATATCTGCTTTACCTAACCTGATGTAATTAAATGATTGAATTATACTTTGCGTTGATGATGCACAAGCAGTAACAGGACAATAATTAACTCCTCTTAACCCGTGTTTAATCGAAATAAGCCCTGATAAACCATTCGAAATTATTTTAGGTATAAAAAAGGGGTTAAATCGTGGATTAAAATTACCCTCAGTATACTCAATTATTTCCTTTTCAAAAGTTTCAAACCCTCCAATACCACTTGAGAATATTACACCTATTCTATTCGGCTCTAATTTCGAAAAATCTAATCTAGCATCTTTGATTGCTTCTTCTGTTGCAATTAATCCATATTGGCTAAATCTATCCAGTTTTCGAGCCTCCTTGCGGTCAAAATAGTCTAATGGGTCATATGCTTTAATTTCACAGGCAAATTGAGTTTTGAATTTACTTGCATCAAATCGTGTTATTTTGTTTACCCCCGAAATTCCTTTCAATAAGTTATCCCAGTAGTGTGTTACATTTTTTCCAATAGGTGTAATCGCTCCTAATCCTGTTATTACTACTCTTTTCATATTTTTTTACATTTCGAGATATACCGTTCGGTATATCAAAATTTAAATTTTTTTACTCGCGTTTTAATTGAAGAATTTCTGCTTCTAGATAATCTATGTTATTTAATAAAATCTCTGGAATATTTAATGTTTTGGCCAATAGAATGCTCCCCTCAATCATCGCAATTATTCTATATGACTGTTGTGTGACATCAATCTTTTTAATTTCGTTTTTGCTGATACCTTCTGTTAATATTTCAACAATTTTTTGATGCCAATTGTGAATCGTTTTGATAACTTCTTTATTAAGTAAATCGTTTCCATCGTCAGCATCTACAGCGGTATTCAATATAGCACACCCCCCGTTTTTAAAGATCGGTTTGAACGATGTACGGTAATGATTTAAGAAAGCAATTAACTTGTCAATTGCATTATTTTCTTGTTCAATCTTGTTCAAAATTTGTTTCGTCTGAAATTTATAGTTGTATTTAAAAGCTTCTAATGCGACTTCATTTTTATCTTTAAAATTGCCATAAATACTCCCTTTTGTTAATCCAGTAGCAATGGTCAAATCTGACAAATAAGTCCCCGTATATCCCTTTTTATTGAATATGCGAGCCGTTTTTTCAATTATTAATTGTCTAGTTTTATCTGACCTTACCATTTGACAAATATACTCTACGGTATATGAACTTGCAAGTTTTAATTATTTTTTTTTGAAGATTTCTTATTCCTCTTTGAGTAACATTAAGAGGGATGTAATATAACCGTGAGATAGAATCTCACGTCAGCGGCTATGTGACTGGAATTTGAGGTGAAGCTATATTAAATTCGAAATAGCGTGAATGTATCTTTAATTTGCGAAGTAAGTTTAAGCGTATAAGTTCCTAATTTTTAATAAAAAATTATTGCACCTAGTTAATCATAATTAATTCGACTTCAATCTTCCTTCTCAAATTATTTTTTAAGTCAATTTTTATCTCTCTAAATTCAATTTGCTCTTTATTATTCTCATTAAATTCCGCAATATATTCTTCCGATTGAACAGCAAGAAATTCAGAGAAATGATTGATACCAACAGAGAATTTTAAATTCAATATAGAATCTGAGTTATCTGTCGTTTGAAAATAAGTAAATTGTTGCGGACTGCTCAATCCTTTATAATAACCGAGCGTATCGTTATTATTATTATTAAAAATATAGCAATATAATTCTTGAGGTCGCTGACGGAGAAAAAATTCATCATCCGAAAATTGAGATCTATTAAGTGTATCATGCCATAATAATGTATATTCCCCATTTTCTGATTCAGGAATGATTTCAATTTCGATTTTCATCCGGTCAATTTTTAGCGCTTCAGGTTTTTCTGAACAACTAAAAAACACCGCTAAAATCAGTATGTATATTGTTTTTATCAATGCGACTAATCTTTTTAAAAGGAAGCTATTATTGGTTCGCTTGTTTTAATTGCTTTTTCTTCCTTTTCCACTTTCTATTATCAATTGTAGTTTTCACAACTTTGGCTCGACTCTCAGACTTAAGGAATTGTTTATGCTCAACGAAACTTCTTCCACCAACTCTATATCTTGTTGGATTATCTGCAACCAGCGGTACATGTAAAATCATATTCCATTCACCTATTATTAATTTGTTTAAATTAAGCGCGGTTATCCATTGAGACGCAATAAAAGAACCGGCTGGGGCTAGTTTATACCCTTTATATGAGTTGAAAGGACAACCTCCTGCAGCATTCAAATCAAGCTCTAAATTTCCAATTGTTAAGGAGCAGTGATTATAATAAAAACAGGTATTCGTTAGGTAACCCAACGTATCCCTAGAGATATTCTTAACCTGAAAATGAAGAAAACAACTTGTATCTACCCCCCATTTATGAATGGTTATTCGCTGTTCAATCGAATCGATCTTTAGTTCAAAAATTTTATTCACGTCTATTTTAGCACTGCTGTTCTGTGCAATCACTTTATCACTGATCATCCAAATACTATATATAAATAAAAGTCGAATCATTGTCGATTAGTTATGCTGTAAATACTTGAGCTAAAATTGCTCGCTCATGCCCTTTTAATTCTAATTATATCAGCTCATTTTAATGTTAACTGGTCACTAATCAGCATTCAACTTAGGTAATTAAGGACTCTCCCAAATATAAGTTTTACAGTAGAATATTAGTAAGATGTTGGGTAAGAAAAACCTTCTTAGTTAGCGATCCTAATTGTTGTTAAAGCGCCATTTTCATTAGAAAATTCAATTCTACCGTTTAATTGATCAATTAGCCCCGTAATAATAGACAATCCAAAAGATTCACTGTCTTCAATTGACTGTAACGAAGGATCAGTAAAGCCAACACCATTATCTGAATACTTAATGATTAAGTCATCTCCTTCAGTTAGAATATCAATTTGTATTTGTTTTGATTCGATATTATCGAAAGCATGCTTCAATGAATTATTAATCAACTCTGTAATAATTAATCCCAAGGGAATTAGAAAATCAATTTTCTTCTCCAATTCAACTGCATAAATCTTGTAAGTAACATCACTAATCCCCAAAATTGAACTTACAATTTGATTGAAATACTTTTTCATTGAGATATTGTCGAATCGATCTGATTTATAAATTGCATCATAAGCAATGGCTATCGAATTGATTGAATCTTCTATTTGAGCCGTTTCAATTTTTCCTTCCTTGTCCTTCAACCGCGATAAACTTAAAAGTAATTGCAAATTATTCTTCACGCGATGGTGAACTTCTTTCAACAATATATCTCGTTCCTCTATAATGCGTTTCAATTGCAATTCAGATTCTTTTTCTTCAGAAATATCAACATGACAACCTATTGCTCTTAATGGTTCTCCATTCTCTCCCCAGGCTACAACTTTACCATTACATCTTACCCATACGGTTTCTCCATTTTTATGATGGTACCGGATCGTAATACGAAATGGTATTTTACCTTTTGAAGCGATGTGTTTCTCTAATGATTCATACATTGCTGGTAAATCCTCTTTGAACGCAATTTTTTGCCAAGCTTCAGGACTACTCTCCATTTCATCTTCAGAATATCCAAACATTTCTTTGAAACGAGGACTTAGATACTCTTCATTTGTTACCATATCCCAATCCCAAAACCCAGCCAAAGAACTCTCTAAAGCACTATCACTTAACAACCTGAGATCTTCTGATGAATTGTATCTTTTCATGGAATTAATTTACAACTGAGTTATTGATTATATATGTAGTGCGAATAAATATAATTAATTTAAATTAAGCTTCTGTTAAATTAATCTCACAATTGTATAATTATAATCATTCTAAATATTGCTTTACATAAATGAAGGGCAAATTATGCATCTTAAGTTCAGTCCTAAAATCATAATTAATTACTTTAGATACGGTTATAATTGATTGGATATGATCGCAGGATCCCAATGCACTAGCGCTGCCATTATTTTTCCGTCTTCAGAAATTCTAAACTCCTCTACTCCACTATAAGTTAGTATTTTATCATTATAGGTTGTTGATTCTGATTTCCAATAAACCTTTACTGAACCTTCTTCAAATACTTTACTTTCAATGCGCATGTTCATCTTTTTGAAGAATCGTATAATTCCTTTAAAAAAGATGGCCAATTGCTGATGACCGACATATGGTCTACTTCCCAAAGGGTCTTCGATATAACCATTCTCTGTAAAGAGTTCAATCCATTTTTCCTGATCCAACGCGCTAATTAAATCAAAATAGGTATCAATTGCTTGATTAATTACTTCCCTATTCGCCGTGTGTTTTTCATCATCTTGCGGTTCGAAGCCCTCTTTTTCCATGATCAATTTTCCCGCAATATTTCCGTATTGAAAATTGGTTTTCATCGTCAAGTCATACTTTGCTTGATCTATTTCGCTAAAAATTGGCGCGACAAATTTCCCTACAAGCGAAGCGATATCATGACCGATTGAACCAAATGATTGCGAGCCAATTATGTTCGAGGTAAGCACATAATGTTGGAAGAAAAAATTCTTTAATGCCCGTTCTAAATTTGTAAATTGATTGATAACTGAAATCAAAACAGGATGGGTGTTCGGGTTTTCTATTACCTCCACCATCGTTTTGGTTTTATTATCAAGTTGTTTTAAGAAGTTTTGAAATAGTTTGATTGAAATGCCAAACAGACTATACGCCTGTTGTGATTGCCCTCCACTTGCCCCTCTCAGTGCAACCCTTAACGGATGATAATCGGATAAGACCATATGATTTAACAGTAGAATATGATCTGCCAAATAAAGTAGGATATCATAATTGGCCTTAAAATGATGTAAAATTGCTTGACTGTTTTCTTCAATATTTCGAAAATTAACTTCAAGTGATTTCAATTCATTAATCCCTAAATAAAACCAGCATTCAGAAATTTGATGCACAATCATGAATGTTTTGTCCTCACTATTAAAATAATCAGAACGATTCAGGTTTAAAACATTCATAATATTCGGATACTCTATTCCTTCAGCGCCATCATTATTTTCAACAGGAATGATCTGCAAATTAAAATGAATTCTGATCTCATTCATTTGCGCATCGAGTCCGATATTTATCTTGTTTGAAAGTTCAAAATACAGTGCTGTAAGGCGATCGATATCACCCGCATAATTTTGCTCTAATAATTTAAAATTTTCGATATTCTCAGAAGTACTACTTTTAAATCTTTTTCCTTCGATGCTAAAATCACAAGTCTTCAATAATTTTAACTGGGTTTTGATTCCTCGCAGTATATGTTCAATTTTCCCCGCATTTATTGGTGAATGATTGAGTATATCTCCTAATAAGTTTGCTGATAATTCAATTGACACTAACCCACAAATTAATAAATCTTCTTTTTGGTTATTATCCCCTTTTAAGAAATCGTTTAATGCTTCAAATTGGATATATAAATTATAGGGTATTTTTTTCATTTTTAATTTGTCAAATGGTCTTAATATATAACGCTTTTTTTTATTCAATTTTTAAATTCTGTCACGCATAAATTAGTTCCACGAATGCGTGAACCTGCTTATAGTTTAAAGAATTCAAGTTAGATGTTTGGGTTATCTTTTTCAAATATAAGTTTTCTAATTTAATTTTTATAAATCACTGAGGATTAATGTTCAAAATTTGATTCAAATCAATAATATTGGGCTTAAGAAGAAGAGACCTATTATGATGATGGAATTTATCGTTTCCACAATTCAAATGTTTTATTATCTGCACAAGACATGGATTTAAAAACATTTTAAAGATTAAAATTTTCGTATTTAGAAACAATATCGTAAACCTTATCCCACCCTTCCGAACCTTGACAAATAGCGCATTCTTTTCCATTCCCGCTTAAAACCAACCAAACATCCGGAAGCCAAGGGCCTTGATCTGTATTGATTAATTTTATTTCATCAATTTCATTCCATTCAATTTGTTCCGTTTCTCTTTTTGGATGTGTCACTTTCACGTAAGTTTCTGTAATCTCTGTTTCATAATAGTCTTCCGGTTCTTTCTTTTTAAAAGCCTCATTAATACCATCAAATATTTTCTTCCAAAACCCCATTGGTTTATAATTTATTCTAAAACTTTACTATCCACAATACTTGTAAATTTTGACGAGTTTATTGTCTACAAAGGTCAAATATAAAGTTCCATAATTTATGCCACTTCTACACGGTCCCATTCCATAACGAATATCACATTTTGGATAATCACAATCTGTATATGGCATACCTATAAGATCCACGACATCCTCTTTTGACATGCCAATTGATAAATAATTATCAATTAAATCAACACACATATCCCATCTCAATGCAAATTCCCCATTTTTTTCAGTCCAAGATTTCCATTGTTCCGAATCAAATTTTTTATCTGTACATGCCGTAAGCAAAACGATAAATGCTGTAAGAAAAATTATCTTAAGGTGTTTTATTTTAGAATAGATCAAGATTTTTTTCATATAGGAGTCTGTCAATTTAATTAACCATTATTTGGTCCTTCGGCTTTAATTAGCGCATATATTTTCGCCAATTGATTGTCTTCAACAATTTCTTTTTCATATATAAAATTGAGTTTTTCTAGCACTCGAATTGAACCTGTATTTTCAGGCAGAACCATGGCGATCATCCTTTTTAAAACGAGCGAATCAAATCCAAGACTCACGCATGCTTTAGCAGCTTCAGTCGCAATTCCCTTGCCCCAATATTCCTTCATGAACCGATATCCTAGGTCTACCTCATCCATATCTTCTAGATATTTTAAACCTGTAAATCCAATGAATTTATTTTCACCTTTTAATTCAACCGCAAGTCGTCCAAAACCATATTTTTCGTAATCTCCGAATACATTTTCGATAATTCTTCGTTCAATTTCTTTTTCAGAAACAATCCCACCATCCCCCGTATATTTGCTCACTTCGGCATCTAAATTCATAACATAGGAAGGCGCTATATCTTCCATCTTAAATGGTCGAATTAACAGTCGTTCGGTTTCAATAAACAAATTCGAATTTGTCATTTAATGTTTTTTTATTGAGATTGAAGATTTTGGACAAGAATAAACTTAAGCATTATTTATCAAAATCTTTGGTACAATTGATTTACACCAAATTCTTTTGGTCATAGCCTTACACGTATTCAAAATATGACCAGGCTAAAACAAGAATAAAACTCAAAGATTATTCTTTCTCATTGATATCCATTATCGCCCGATACAATTTGTATTGTTTTGTGGGAAGCGCTGGATATTCTTCATATGCAGTGAACATGAACCTACCAAATTCCTTAACTAAGTCAGGGTATTTTTTGGTCATGTAATCAAACAAAATTTCTGCTTCTTTTGTCGTTGATTCTTCGCCTAATTCAACCTTTGATATATAAAGTATATTTGGCGTAATATCAGACTGAGTTTCCAAAAAATCGATATTAATTATATCGTATATCGAATCATTGACATGCCATTTCTTAATTTCAGAAATTAATTCAGTATTCTTATGTAAAGTCTGTAATTCTTCCGTTAAATCAATCATTCTACTTGTGACAGTGCCCTTTCCCAAATAGGAAAGTCTATAAGCCATGTTTAAAGCTATAAATCGGGGCAACATTGATTCGAAAGACTCCCATTTTCTGGCTATTTTTGAATAATACTCGGCATCTTTATTTTCTATTGAATTGGTATTGATTTCTATACTTACCAACTTATAAGTACCATCTTCTAAACCAAACTTCATACTGATAGTTTTAGATAAAGGATTGTTTTTGTAATCGTATAAGGATAACGATTGATTCTGTATGCCTCCTATTGTATAGAACTGCAGGTATGTTGGGTTTGTTTTATCTAATGATCCTCCTGTTGAAAACCGACCAGTTTCGGGCATCGTTGAATAAGTAACTTTCTTTGCATCAATAAAATTTAAATTATCTATAGATGTAATCATATTGGCAATTATTAACCCAACTTCACTAAAAGCAACAAAAGGAGTTGACGCTTTAAACATAGCGTGACTGGCTTCCCAAAAACCCTTAATATCATTTTCAGCAAGTTTCTTTAAATAAAACTCTGATGACACTTTTATTAACGATTGGTCCTTTTCTTCAAGTTGATCCCAATCATAAGAAGTCCCCATAATCAAATCATTATTTACTGGAGATAAACTTGACAGATCTGAAATTTCTTGGAGCTCCTCCATAATTATTTCATGCTGAATTTCATCAAATTTTTCTTTTATAAAAAGTGAATCTTTTGCTGATAAATTATCTTTATTCTTTAGTAAGCTAGTCGTATCTATAAATATGCTCAAGTTTTCATTATAAATACCTTCTTCTATCTTAGTATGGTAGAATCTAATGTCCGAAAGTTCTGTTTGTTTCTCTTCTTTTTTATATGAAAATATAATATCTCCAATGCCATTTATCTCATAAATTATCTCTACCAATAAGACATTGTTATAGACAGAAATATCATCCCTTTTTTGTTTATAAACGACTTGACCATCTATTTCTAACTTTTTAATTTCTGTCTCAAATTCCTCATACGATATATAGGCGTGATTATTCCTCATTAAATCATATAAATCCTTGTATTTTTTGTTTTCTAAATATTTAAGTGCAACTTCAGCCATCTCATTAAACACAACCAATTCAGCATTACCATCTCTCATTAACATATAACTACCTATCGTTATGGCACGCTCTTCATCACGTTGGCAGTTGAAATATAAAGTTGCCTTAGTTTTGGCAAATTCAATTATATATAAAAATACTAGATTTTCACTTTTTCTATTTTCGACAAGTGATTTATAACTGATTATCTTGCCATAATACTCTTTTATACTTTTAAAAAACAGCTTAAATTCTGCTTCAGATTCTGATTCCCGCTCACTTTCACTTAACATTAAATACGCCTCATTAAAATCTTGACTTTTTAGATTGTCAATAAATAATTCAGCAAACTTTGTAACTTCATCGATATTGTTTTTATCAGCATCTTGATTAAATGCTACAACGGGAAGAAAAAATATAAATAGTATTGCCTTTTTTAAGATGTTCATTTTATTCGTGAGGTATTTAACGTCTATGTTTAATTAGCTATTTACTTTGTTAACCGAATGTTTGGCTGAAGGTTAATGGCGAACAGTTTTGCTATAGTTTTGATTTATTATTGTTTTTGTGTACTCGTGTTGACTTTCTTTTCATTAAATAACCAACTAATTCCAATGCTAATAATGTCAACAATATTAAAGCGCCTCCTATACTTAGCCAGAATTGTGTATTTGAGTCAAAATTTTTGAAAATAGTAAGTTCACAAACCAACCATATCCCACCAACTATCCAAAATGGTTGAGTAATTTTACTTAATCGTTCATCCAATAGTCCATTTAGCCACTTTTTATATTTGTCATTATTGGGGTAATCCTTAACCAATCTTTCAAAAACTGTTTTTGAACGTTCTATTTGCTTGGTTTCCCAAAGTGAGGCACCGTAATTCCAAAGTAAACTTTCTATACTTATAATTTCACGTCCGTCTTCAGTATTGATTCTTGGATTTCTATCGAACATTTTTAATGCCTTTTCTAAAACAGTAACGGACTTGGTGTATTCTCCTCTACCCGCAAGGTTCAAACCATATTTATAAAAAAGTCGCAGTTTAAAATAGTAATGTTGAGCGTCTTTAGAAATTTCAATGCTATCAATTGCGTTTGTATTACGCTCATAAAAATTGATAAAAGCTAATGGATCATCTAAATTAAGACCATTTAGTTCTCTCTCTAGTTGCAGGATGTCCTTTGGTTCTCTTTCCATTACTTAGTTATGTCATTTTAAAGTTGCATTAATCTTGCTCCTAAAATACACAGCATCCGAATAGCAAAAGTATGATTAATATTCCTCCATATAAATTCACTTTAAAATATTTTCTAGCTGTTAAAAGTAATCTAAGTTAGGCATATGGGTTTTGTTGCTCAAATATAATAAAATTTACTCTTCCTGAACTGTTACTTCATTATTCTCCAGCATTTTGAATAGTTTAAGACACATTCTTACCCTCATCTAAATAATTGTAAGCAGTAAGCAGTAAGCATATTATAAATACTTGCTGAATTTCCTAATTCGTTAATCAATTTCTGATCGGTTTGTAATAGTCGTGCTTTTTCAAAATTAGCTACTTAGGCAATGAATCCCGGTAATTTAAATATTTTTTGAGCTTTGATTCTATTCTCCGTTTACCATTTCAATTCTTAAGTCATCATTATAAACAACACCGCTCGTTAATTTCGGAGGGCAGTACATTCCAAAATGCGCTTGTGACAATCGATTACTCATTTCCTTCACTTTTGCATGAGAAACCAATGCTCCATTTTGCCAAACTTTTGCATATCCCTCATTACTCAGATCTAAATACACTTTTAGTTCGACCCATTCTTTTTGCGGAAAAGGAATACTGGTTGTTTGAAATTCGTATACTTGACTGTTCTGCACTGGCACATTGCCTAGATGCACATAGCCATCATGAGATAAATTGACCAAAACTGTTCTTTCCCAATTGTCTGACTCGTCATCAGTGAAAGTAGCGAAGCTAAACCAATCATCTTCATCCCCTGTCATACTCTCTTGCAGATCGATATCTAACCAAACCCAGAATGTAATATAACAAGGTGAAACAAACGAACCGCCAGGTGTATTTTGAAATTGAAGCGTTGGGTATCCTCTGTGATTATTATTTTCTGTAATCGAAGGCGGGTTCGCTCCATCAATCCACGCTTTATGTGCCTTGGTTCCGCTATGAACAATTGAATCCGTTAATTCATGAAAAGTTGTTCCTTTATGACCTTGTGGTGTAATATAAAATCCTGAAAAATCTTCAACGGTTTCGAAAGAACTTTCAAATACTTGTAATTCCTTAACTACAGGTTCAGGTGCATCCTTATTACATGCATTTGACAACATTATGACCAAGAAGGTTAATACATATATATTAGACGTTTTCTTCATTTTCCCTTTTTTATTTTAATATTTGAGTGATTGAAATATGGTCGACCTTAAGTTTTTCCAAAATAAATTGGGCAAACCGTTTATTTGAACTTTTATGTTTTTCAAAATCAGTCATAAGACCAGAAACTTCGAGCCTTTCAGGCACCTTCATTAAAGCAATTCCATCCAATTCCAATCTTTCAAGCGCATCATTAACTTTCGATTGAAGTTCGAACCATTCTTATTGTCTTCTAATTCTAGTAATTATATCAATATCCTTATCCGCATGAATATCTCTCATTCTATAATCAGCTTCAGCCGGATTTTGCGGATTAACAAATTCAGTAATTTGCAAATTGAACAATGCTTGACCAAATCGTAACTCAGGATCTCGATTTAATGCTTTTTCAATTGCTGTCAATATTTCTTTATGCTCTTCAGTCATTATTATTTATTCCTAAGCGATGATTAAGCAAAACAAGCAAGTGATCACCTATTTTTCATTTTGTCTGTACCCCGTCTTATTAAGTAGATTCTTAATAAGAATCACACTAATTTAACATTTAAAGGTACGCTTTAATATTCTAATAATTTTTTTGAAACAATCTCAGCCCAATATCTCGACTGATCGTCTAGATAAAACAAAATCAGGAATTCTGCTCCTCCCTCTTGATAATGGGCTCGAATATTTGCTGCAAGCGTATCATTTTGATAGAAAACACGATCGACTTCCTCTGCGACCATATCATTAGCACTGAGTTGAAAATAGGCATAATCTCCTTGATACAATTCGTTCTTCACCATACGCACGACACCCAAATAGTTGTTTTTTGAATCCTGAATTAAAGTCGGTTCGTGAAAATCACAAAATGTCAATCCTTCATCATCGGATACACCGATCCCAAAATTACCAGTCGCAATAAATTCAATACTATCTGAATTGAATATTTGTTTTTTAGTGTTGATAGACTTTACCAATTCAAAAGCTTGATCACCTCGAACGAAACCCGATTTACCGTTATAATTAAGAGCAACCATTTTATACCCATCACAATATTCTGGAACTGTATTGTATATACTATCTGTACATCCACTTATTTCAACGAATTGATTATTTAAATGTGAGAGATCAGCAATTGTTTCAAAATATTGGTCGACCATTAAGATCTCCATCCCCATTAAAAGAACTTTGGAGTTGAACTTATCTGCTATCAGAATAGAGTCCTTAACCACTTCTATTATTTCCGTTTCAGATTCTTCAACAGGATCGAAAAAACCACATGACACGAGAATAAAAACAGGAATACAAAAAGCCAATAAACGTAAAAAAGACAACCTAAACAAAACTGAATAATTTGAAAAGTTCATCGTTATTCTTTATCGATCTAATTCCTTAAAATTCTTGAAAACAATCTTCAAATCAACCAATAAAGAATGGTTCTTTGCATAAATTAAATTGAACCTTGCAATGGCTTGCTCGTCTAGCTCTCCTGGATTCTGCACCATTAAATACGAAGGTAGAATTCCACTTTTAATTTTGGGCAACTTTAAATTAGAACTGTGGTTGATTTTAGTATAGCCTACAAAAGACAAACTGCCTTTTATTACTTGTAACATATTACTGAAGTACTGTTTTTTGTGCTTAAAAACCCAAATAACAAACGGACTAAAAACTAACCCTAAAATGGCCAAAAGCACATCAAAAAAGCGCTTGTTCCGCTGGTTAGATGGTTTATTGACATTGTTTATGTCCATGACGTATAAATCCCCTTGCGAATCGATTGAATTACTGCCAATAAGGAATGATGTTTCGGGTTGAGCAATTTTAAAATCTAATTTTTTACCTTCCAACAACATCATTTTTGAAATAATTTCTGCCGCGGAAATGTCTTTCGCACAAAATATCACCTCATCAATTTTATGGATATCAATCACCTGATCGAGTTGATTAATGGTTCCAACAAATTCGTCACTATCTTTTGTATCCGTCGCTGATAAAAAACAAACAGACTGTATTTTTGAGGTTGTATTTTGCAATAAATCACTTACCCTTTTCCCCTCTTCTATTTCTCCAATGATCACAAATTTCTTATTCTTCGTTCCTCCAATACGATAATTATTCCCCAATGTGAAATGGAAAATGATACGAGAGACAGTATAATATAACAAGACCCAAATACCACCTAGAAGAATGATTAAACGAGAGAATTGGAAAGTTTTAGGCAATAAAGCATAAATCATTAAAATAATCCCTGTTCCAATAAAGGCGCCCAATACATTTTTGATGAGCTTTATTGGTTTGTCGTAGCCGCCTGCAAAAAGTGCCGACAAAAACCATACAAGGCCATACAAAGGCAATGCATAATTCAATAAATAATCCGGCACATTTATTTCTTCTGCTTGCTCGTATTTAAATGCGATTAAAAAGAGCCCCGTAAGCACAACCACATAATCAATAAATGGTATCGTCATCTTTTTAATGAAGCGATTAATTAGCGCCACACTGGCTCTAAAATAAATGGCTACATTAATTAAAAAAGAATAGATTTTAGCGTTCTTACTTGAGAAGTGTTTTTTGGCAAAAATGATCATTGCATTATAGAATACAAATACATAATTGACACTACTTTTTTTGGTACTCTCGCCTTTATAATGAATGATTCTTGTTTTAGGATAATAATAGTTTTTATATCCACCCAACACAATTCTATAACTTAAATCGATATCCTCACCATACATAAAAAAGGCTTCGTCAAGCAGACCTACTTTATCTAGCGCCGTTTTACGCATCAGCATAAAAGCACCCGATAGAATTTCAATTTCATGAATTTCTTCTTTATCCAAATAAGATAAATGATACCGACCAAATTTCTTGGTTTTCGGAAATAATCGAGACAATCCAAATATTTTATAAAAGGCATCCTTTGGTGTTGGCAATCCTCTTTTCGATTCTGGCAGAAAATTACCTTTGCCATCAATCATTTTAACCCCCAATCCACCTGCGTCAGGATGTGCGTCCATAAATTCAACAATTTTTAAAAAGGTATCCTCTTCAACAATTGTATCTGGATTGAGCAATAAATGGTATTCTCCTTTAGCGATGCGTAAGGCTTGATTATTGGCTTTAGAAAAGCCTGCATTGTCTTTATTTTCTATTAAATGTACGGTAGGAAATTTTTCCTTTACCATATCAATAGAGCCATCAATAGAGTTATTGTCAACGACAAAAACTTCGCCATCAACATGTTTTAGTCCCTCCATTACAGAGTTCAAGCATTGCTCAAGGAAAAACTCAACATTATAATTAACTATGACAACAGATAACTTCATTCAATTATGGCAATGTATTCAATTGATTCTGGTTTACAATTGTTGTAAACAAACTAATTTCACCCTCATCTAAACGCAACCAAATTGGTCTTATTTCACCATCGTGTGCAGAAATATTAATATAGTCACCAAAAAACATTTTAGGATTCGGTGAAAAAGGCGTGTCATTAATTTTATATTCCTTAAAAGTTTGACCACCATCCTTAGACACAGTCATAAAGACATCTGTTCTAAAATCTTCAAAATTCGCGCGACTATAATAGACAAAATATAAATAACCTGTCGTTTGATCGATGGTCATCCAAGTAAAAAACTGATGTGTTGCTGTAGTATCTTGATTTACACGAATAGGTTGCGACCACGTTTCACCTTTATCTGATGATTTTTTCAGCCAAATATCAGTGTCTGTTGCGCCATTTCTTTGATCGGCCCAATTCACATAAATATCACCATGATGGTCTTTACCACTTCTATCCGCAGCAGTTATCGGCATTCCATTTGTTCTAAAAAGGCCAATAATTTCTAAATTCCATCCTTTGCTTTGATTTGCAATAAACTGTTCTTTTGCCAACCATGTTTCCCCTTCGTCTTTAGAAACATTAAACCAAATACTGTCATTCCTCGACCATGCCACATAAATCTCTCCTTCGGGTCCAACAGCTGGAACGGCACCTTCTGCAGTTTTATCATCGTCGGCACAATCACCTGGAATTGTTGAAATAATTTTAGGAATAGACCAAGTTTTACCTTCATCAGTGGTTTTAGAAAAAACGATATTACTTTCATCTTTAGGATCTTCTGAATTATAAGCATCAAAAGCCGTCCATGTCATATAAACATTATTATTTTTTGGATTCACTGCTGCCCATTCCTTATCGTGAAATTTTCCATCTACTAAAGTGTGACTGACACGAGTGAATCTTCCTTTTACAGATCGACCTGTTTGACAAACAATACCACCAACCAACGCTTTACCATCTATATTTGATAAGTGCATATAATATGGTCGACCTTGATTGTCAATAACGACACAAGGATCACCATTCACACCGAATTTTGACTTTAAAGATTTAGATTTCCATGTATATCCACCGTCTTTAGAAAAGTAATAATCATTGAATACTGTTCCTGCAATTATCTCATCTGTATTATTAGGATTGATGCAAATAGAAGGTTCAACTTGTGAAAATTTATAAGTCGCCTTTTTTGGTATTGGAATCTTGACATTATTAAATTGAGCGCATACCCAAGGGGAAAATAAACCAATAAAAACAATTAAAAAAAATTTCATCATAATATTAAAATGGATAACCTATACCAATAGCAATACGAGGTCTATGAGGTCGAACATACTTATCATTCCCACCTTTGTTACCGGGCTCAAAATAAGTTTTATATTCCGTTTTATCAGTTAAGAACCATCTTTCACCTGCAGGCAAATAAGGATTGTGCAGAGGGAAAGAGAAATCCGCTCTCACAATTAAGAAATCAAAATCTGCTCTGATACCTAAACCTGTTCCTATCGCTATTTCTCTATAAAATCTATCCCATCTAAAATAACTAGGATTGGTAGTTGCTTCTCCCTCTCTTGCTAAGTTCCAAATATTACCAGCATCAACAAATAAAGCACCTTCGAATAAGGAAGTCAATTTAAATCGCCATTCTAAATTTGCTTCAAGTCTTAAATCTCCAATTTGTGTATCTGTTAGGTTAGAATCTGCATAAACCTTAGTCGATCCTGGCGCCATAGTTCTTGCCTCAAAAGCACGAATATCATTCGACCCTCCACCAAAAAAGCTTTGCTCATAAGGTGCTGAAGGTGAATTGCCATATGCAACAATAACCCCGCCCATTCCTCGCATTACAACTCTGTGTTTTTTATTGATATATTGACTGGTTACCAATTGAATGTCGGTCTTCACAAACTGTGTATAAGGCACCCCAAATAATTCACGTAAATTGGTTTCTGGATTTAAATTCGTTTTTGCAACCCCTGTATAATATAGAATATTACCCGATTCCTTTAATGAAATATTAAGATCATATATGTCATTCCTATTCCGCTTATTTTTCTTCAAACGTTTATCAGAGTTTAAATTATTATAGTGGAAATCAACGCCCATCATTGTTGTAAAGTGATCCGTATATGAGTTGGTTAGGAATGGATCATTTATCTCAATCAACTTGTCTGTAAAGAGTTGTTCTTTGTCCAATTTTACGAAGTTAATATTCACCAATGTTAATTTCCATTCGTTGGTTTTACCTTCCTTGAAGTCCCAACTATAGGCGAACTCAGTCAAACTTCGTTTAAATTCCGTTCTTTTTTGATAGTTCACTCTCAAATCAAAAACAGTTTCAGGGTACAAACGTTTCGATAATTTCCTTTCAATACTTTTTGGCATTGGCACCAATTTAGGAAAGCTTAAAGAAATTGACGGTCCCCATTCAAACGTATTCAAACCTTTTATAATATTGGTCGAATTGTCTTCATTATCACCTACAATTAATTGATTGGATTCTAAACCTCCAGTAAATCCAATTTTCAGTCTTTGTGCACCACCAAATAGATTCTTATTGGTATAACTGACCAATCCTGAAATACCTAAATTACCATTTGTTGTTGTAGCACGAGGTTCGAATAAATACTGTTGTTTTTCAGCAGGATATAAATCGTACCGCACCACAACATACCGATCAAGCGGTGCCTCTGGATCAACCGTAATAGTAGGTGAAATGGTTGTAAAAACTCCTAAATTTGACAATGCACCATACGTCCGTTCAACATAATACTCTTTATAAAATTTAATTGTATCTGCATGCTCACGATTGATCTCTAAGAAATTTTGTTTGTCTAAAAGACTCGGATTTATAAAAGGTTCTTCATTAAAAATAAATGTTCCTTTTGCATAAAGTTTCAAAGTGTCTAATAACGTGTATTTACCATCCGTAATGGTATCCAACCCAAGTTCGTCACACCTTCTTTTAAACTTTTCATAATCTTTAAACGATGACGGCCCTGGATTGTGTAAGAAAAAAGTCACGTCCTTATTTTTATACGCCAGATGACTGAATTCTATTTCTCCACCTTCCGGGTTATTTGGATCTTGGATTAATTTAGGTTTGATGAATAAAGTAACATCCGCCAAACGAGGTCCAACTGTTGTATCAACAACAAAACTTACATAGTTTTTATTAAACCCGAAATAAGCACCTTCATCTCTACAGTACTGGCTGTATTGACTTCGCATATTATCCAGTGTTTCTTCATCTAATAAATCACCGGCTTGAATTGAGTTTCCACCTTCTTTCAAGTATTTATTGAACTGTTTTATGAAATCTTTGTTTTCTACTAAGGTATCGAATTCAAAACTGTTTACACGATAGGGTTTTCTCGGGTTTACATAATAAACAAGTTCTGCCTTCTGTTTTTTATCATTGTAAAAAACAGTATCAGTTGAACTGGCATAATAGAATCCTTTTTTCTTCAGATAAATTTTAAGCTGTGCATTTGTTTTGGCAATTTTTGACGTGTCTAAAAATACAGGTGGCTCGCCCATATTCTCACGTACCCAGTCTCTCCAACCTTTTTTAACCGTTTTCTCAGGAATTACTTTATGTCTATACTCTTCTTTATTTTTGGCCTCTGCTTTCTCAATTCGTTTTTTATTAATGCGATACTCTCTAATTCTCCGTTTTTTATTCTTTTTACGGTACTTTTCAATTTTCTTATTGACTTGCTCCTTATGCTTAGTTGTATCAATTCTATTATAGAAAAATAATTTGACCTTTAAATTTGGCTTTGGTCGAATTAAATCGAGCATTTCAGATTTGCTTACCAAATCATGATCTTTAGAAATTTCTTTAGGATCTACAGAAGTATCAACGAATTTAATATCATTGCCTTTCAATAAATATTTTCCATCAGGAACATATTTTGCTTGATTACAGCCGACGAACAGCAGTAAAATTGCGGAAACTAATGTATATTTGAAACTTTTGACCATAAAATTCAATCGGATACAAAAATAATGGAATAAGAGGATGCCAATATCAAAAAATGAAATAAAATTAGTTAAATCTCTTCAATTAAAAAAGTACCGCGAAAGCCTTGGTTTATTTGTGGTTGAAGGAATTAAATTGACTGAAGAATTATTTGGTCAATCGAAATATACAATCGACCGTATTTTTTGCACGAATGATTACGCTGCAGATTTACCAGAAAATGTTCCTTTTGAAAGGATTAACGAAAAGGATTTAGAAAGAATTTCAGGACTTAAACAACCGAATAAAATTCTTGCCGTTGTGCAGAGTCAGCCGCAAAATGATGCGATTGATTTTGAAGATACGATTCTAATTTTAGACGATATAAAAGATCCAGGGAATTTGGGAACCATCCTTCGAACGGCAGATTGGTTTGGCATTAAACAAATTGTTGCCTCAAGTAATTCTGTTGATTTGTATAACCCAAAAGTCATTCAAAGTTCAATGGGAGCCATTTATCGCATTAATTTCAGTCGAATGGAATTAGCTGATGTACTAAATGATTTAAGTCAACATGAATTCGAAATATTAGGAGCAGAATTAAATGGAACGAACCTTTACGAGAAAAAATTCGAGACGAAAACGGCTTTAGTAATGGGAAGTGAATCTCACGGTATTTCTGACGAATTAAAATCAAGATTAACAGCATCAATTACGATACCTAAATTTGGAGAAACAGAATCGTTAAATGTGGCAATGGCAACGGGAATTATTTTGTCGCAAATGCGTGGAAAGTAAATTAGGAATTATCAAAAAATCTTTGATCTTTCTATCTTCTTAATCCAAGACAGCTAACAATTCACTCAACTCATCAACCTTTGTAAAATCACCACCTTTTGTATAAGACAATGATAAATTATTCATGAGTCTTTTTAAGATATCTGTATTTGAGCAAGGCTCAAAATAGTTATTCCGCAATGGTAAATTCAAACTACGTAAATAATTTTCTATTTCGTTTTGATTAAAGATTCTACCCTTACTAAATGGATTGATATAGAAAAGCACATTGCGCTCATCCGTATCTAAACCTAACATTTTCAAGGTTTGATATTCGTCCATGAATCCTAACACAAAATTATGCGGCAAATTAATTCCATAGATTGGAATTTCAAGTTTCTGCGCGATAATTGAATAAAGAATAGACAAACTCAATTGATTGCCTTTTTTAGACTCGAGTAAAGTATTCAAAAAAGAATTCTGTGGTGAATTAATATTGCTATCAGTTGATTGAAAGCCACAAAGATCGAATAAGACATGATTAAAAATCTTAACAATTTCAAAAGCAGTATGTTCGTCACTCAATTCAAGCCAAACTTTTTGTTTAATCTTATCTAATTCTTGTTCGATAAATAAATCATCGACCTCAGGGAATTGGAATTTACTTATGATCAATGACCCTCTCAATAAATCTCTATTGGTTGAGTCTTTCCATTTTAGTAATTCATTCTTTAACTCGTTGACTTGAATTTGTCGAATAATATGCTGTACACGTTCTTGAAAATGATGTTCTGTCTCAACAGAAGTCCAACTCATTTCCAGTGAAGGAATGATGTGCGAGCCCATTTCTACAAGTTCAGATCTTACCTGCTTATAAATATGTTTATCCGGATCTTCAACGAGCCGAATCAGCGCATTAATTTTTATATGGTCAAGTTTTACATTGTTCTTCACTCCGACAAAGGTAGGTCAGAACTCCTCCGTTAATGAACTGGATGACAAAATGTTTTTAACCCTACAATGTTAATCGGTCTAATATTTGATTGATGAGACCATCCATTTTCTCGTGATAATTAGGTAAGAAAGTTTTGGTATTTCTATTCGCAACAACTAAGCAAATAGTGAGTGCATGATGACCTAAAGCGGCCGCCATAAAATACAAACCAGAAGTCTCCATCTCGAGATTCGTGAGTTGTAATCCTTGCCAATTTAAGGTCTGAAATTCGTATTGCTGATTCGGGTAACGCAATGGCAATCTTAATGCCCTACCTTGCGGACCGTAAAACCCATTTGCTGTTAACGTTATCCCTCCCACTCCAAAATCTTTAAATTGCTTATTCAGTTGTTTAGAAGCCGATTTTACGTAGGGTTGATTCAACCGTTTATCCCATTTTGCCGCCGCAATAAAAGCCGTTTTTAAGTGGCCTTCATCTTCACTAAAATCATGCTCATAAAAATGAGCCAAGCCATCCAAACCAATTGCATATTCCGAACGAATAATATCACCGGGTTCAACCGAATTTATTAAAGCCCCACATGTGCCAATTCGAACGATGTTTAAAACGCGTTTATCTGCTCTAATTTCTCTCGATTTAAGATCGATATTCGCAATTGCATCCAATTCTGTAAGAACTATATCTATATTATCGGTTCCAATTCCTGTAGAGATAACAGTTAATTCTTTGCCTTTATATTCTCCAGTCATCGTTACAAATTCCCTGTTCTCTGTTTTAAACCGAACCGAAGAGAATTTGGCTGCAATTAGCTCAACACGCCCAGGATCACCAACGAGGATAATATTATCGGCGATATCTTCATCCAATAAATCCAGATGATAAATACGTCCTTTATCATTCAATGTTAATTCAGATGCTTGTAGTTGCGCCATTTTTTAAACGAATTATATGCGTACAATATTTACTTTAGGTGCTGTCGCCGTTGACATCAACGCCATTATATCGGCAATAAAAGCATCGTTTTGCAAATGATAAGGGATGAAATTATCAAAACGTTCTTGGAAACTTCCTCCAGGAAAAAACTTAGCTTGTAATGATTCTATTCTCTTTCTTTCCTTATCTAACTTTCCTTTTTCAGACTTAATAAAACTGGCTTGAATTTTATCAATTGTTTTTTCAAACTTGGCAAACTCAGCTTCAACCATGGCATTTAAGCCTTTATTAATCACATTTGATTTCTCAACCAATTTTTCTTTGACAGCCTTCAACACTTGCCTTTCATCATCTAATTGAATTTCATCTGCGTTATTCGCCAATGCCAATTCCTTTAATATCATTTCTAAATTCTCTTTCAAGTCAAAAATAGACATATTAATCGCTGCCAATTGCTCCTCTTCGCTCTCTCTTACCAATAAAAAAGAATCTCTCACTCTTAATAATGGGTACGGAATATTTAATGCTTCAAAGACACCTTTTAATTGTAACCAATAAGCAATCTCTCCGCCACCACCTACATAAACCAAGTTTGGTAAAATACATTCTTGATAAACAGGTCTCAATAAAGCATTTGGTGAAAATTGCGCTGGGTTATCATCTATCGCATTCAATACCTCCTCCTTGGTCCAAGCTTTTTCATTAATCAAAAAACCATCATCCGTCTTAGCTATTCTTTGGCGGTAATGATGCTCATCGATATAAAAAAGATTACATTCTCTTAAATAGACTTGTTGGTGATAACCTAATTCTTCGAGTGCAGCATTCGTCTTATCAACCGTGCTAAACACCAATTCCTCTTCTACTTCTTTTTTTGCTATCGGTGCAAATGCCTTCTTTAATTCTTGGTCATTCCCATCTAAAATAACAATACCATATTCACCGAATAATTGATTCACCAATTCTCTTGTCGCCTCAGCTAAATTCGAAGTCGTTTTATAAGCATTTGTCAATTTTATCAAAACCTCTTTTAAACTTTCATCTTGATATTTGTCTTCAACAGTTGCCAAAAACTCATTCATTGAATCCAATTCAATTGCTCCAACTATTTTCCCCTTAGAAACTTCATTCTCCCATTCAATTTTTTTACCAAAAAGGTGTAAATGATTGATTTCTTCAAAATCATGATCCTCTGTTGCCATCCAAAAAACTGGAACAAAATTCATTTCAGGTTGATCAATCGCTTTTTGATTGGCAATCTTAATCACCTGCGCAATTTTATAAATAGTATAAAGTGGTCCCGTTAATAGGTTTAGTTGATGACCAGTTGTAATCGTATATGTATTATTTTGAAGAATAGCATCGATATGTTTTTGACTTGCGACAGTTAATTCAACCGCACTATTCTGTTTTATCAATTGTTGATTAAGTAAGACTCTTTGATCAACCGAAAAAGGTTTCTGTTTTATTTGCTCAGAGATTGCTGCAGCGCTATAGAAATCATTAATAAATTGCTTTATTGGTTCTTTTTCTTGAATTAAATCGCGTACCAATTGCGACGAAAACTTTAATTCTTCAAACGAATATTCTTTTGTAATCATGGTACAAAAGTAAAAATTAAATAGGGCAATTTTATTGATTTACATAAAAGAATTAAGCTTTGATATTGGATTCCTCAAGCTGGTTATCTTTTGATAACATCATAATAATTAACATAAAAATAACGGATACCAAGCCTAAAGTAATGTAAACAAAACTACCAGCGGAAGCATAAAAAACCAATAGCACCCATATGGAGTTACATATTAAATAGATGCGCGCTCCCGACTTATTCCCCTTTACCAATTCAGAAAGACCATAAATACAAAGAATAGAGATCATTACCATTACGATACTAATACCAGCCATCACGTAAATCAATCCTTCAAATACGCCGTCCATTTGCACAACCTCTTCAACTTTACCAGCATTTATAATACACCCTAAAAAAAGCAATAAAAACATTAATGCCCAAAATCCGTTTGCCAAATACGAAAGCAAAGCAACAACTTTTAAACTACTATTCTTTTTCTTTGGTATTAGCGGTTCATCCAATTCCATACAATTATTTTAAACCTAAAGATCATACAAATTAATTAAACGGCAATAGATCCAATAGAAATTTGGCATGCCTAATCCAATTCTGTTTCGTAATTTTGCACTTTAATTTGCATAATAAAATTTATTAAAATGAAAGCAACAATAACAACGAATAAAGGCACAATGATTGCCGAATTATACGAAAAAGAAACGCCAATCACGGTTCAAAACTTTGCTAAACTAGCAAATGATGGATTTTACAATGGTTTATCATGGCATAGAGTTATTCCTGATTTCGTGATTCAAGGTGGATGTCCTGACGGAACAGGTGCAGGCGGACCAGGTCACACAATTGATTGCGAAGTAAATGCTGAGAAACAACACCACGAAAGAGGTGTTTTATCAATGGCGCATGCTGGTAGAAATACTGGTGGATCTCAGTTTTTTGTTTGTCATTCACGTAATAACACATCTCATTTAGATGGTAACCATACTTGTTTTGGAAAAGTTATTGATGGTGTTGATGTTGTTGACAAAATAGTTGAAGGCGACAAAATCGAATCAATTACGATTGAAGCTTAATAGAAAAAAAAGCAATAAAAAAAGCCATCGGTCAAATGACTGATGGCTTTTTTATTTACTGAGTAATATTCTTTGCAACAGTGGGACATTTATCCGTTATTGCTGCTATCCAACCTTCGTCTGCAGTTACCTCCGCATCGTAAGACTCTTTTAAAGCCAAATCACACTCGGCCCAATTAATATCAAAATCATCATATTCATCATTCTCCATACAATCACACATATCTTGTGCTGCTTTGCCCTGATCGGCTGTATAAGAAGAACAAGAGGTAAACATTGCGCCTAAAGCGAATACTAAAACATATTTTTTCATCAAATAAAATTTAAATCGGTTGAATTACTTGAAAAAGATATCTTCAATTAAATCTTTCCCCGCCATTTGATTAAATTTATCAATAATATTTGACTTCGAGTGCATCAATTCGTCTCTAATCACGGAAGAGTTCAATTCAAGGATAAGCACACGGTTCTTAATAAAGAGATTTAAGGTTCTTTTCCCTACAGCCTCCCCCATCAATTCAGTCCACTGTGAAAGTGCCTTCGTTTCAATCATCTTATCTTCCATTCCCATTGATTTAAAGAAGCCATCTAAGACATCTTTTAATGGTTTGCCATCTTCATTCTTACGCATTTTCTACTTTCCCTTCTTTTACATGAAAGATATTTACCTCTAAGTCAATACCCTCAAAAACTTTATCAATTCTGTCGACATCAGTATCAGATATAAACACTTGCCCAAAACGATGTTCCGCTACCAATTCCATCAATCGTTTTACACGACCGATATCTAATTTATCAAAAATATCATCGAGCAATAACATTGGTTTAGTATCCAATAATTCACTCACCATTTCGAATTGCGCCAATTTAAGACCAATTAAAAACGACTTCTGTTGTCCTTGACTTCCAAACTTTTTTATAGGTTGATTGTGGATTAAAAACTCCAAATCATCTTTATGAATACCAAAATTCGTATATCCTAAAATACTATCCTTTCTACTCGTTGCTTTTAAACCAGCTTCATAATCTTGCTCATTCAACTGCGACTTATAAGCGATATTAATCACTTCCTTGTCCGCTGCTATGAAATTGAAAAACTTCTGAAATAATGGAATAAAACCCACCAAAAAATCTTGTCTTTTCTTATAGACTATTTTACCTAATTCTGCCAACTGCAAATCCCAAACCTCAATACTCTCTTGCTCAAAAATCCGCATTTCTTGAAACTGCTTTAAAAGCGCATTCCTTTGTTGCAAAACTTTATTATATCGCATTAAAGTTTCTAGGTATACACGATCAACTTGCGCAATGATACTGTCAATAAACTTCCTTCGAGTCTCACTACCTTCAATAATTAAATTCGTATCATAAGGTGAAATCACAACCGATGGAAAAGATCCGATATGGTCAGAAATTTTATCATATTCCTTTTTATTGCGTTTAACTTTTTTCTTTTGGCCTTCTTGAACCGAACAAGAAATATTAATCTTCTTGTCCAATTTAACAAATGTACCATTCAGAATAAAGAATTTCTCATTCAACCGGATTGATTGTTTGTCAATAGGATTCAAAAAAGAACGACAAAATGATAGATAATAAATAGCATCTAATAAATTAGTTTTGCCAGCACCATTGTCACCAACAAATACGTTAATATCTGACGAAAAAGCCAAATTGCCTTCCGTATAATTTTTAAAATTGATTAAATTGAGTGATTCGAGGTGCATGATATTTATAGTCTAGCCCAAAGATATAAATTACTCAAGGAATGCTCTACTTATTTCCATTTTTACTTAACTTTGATTAATGCATCAGTCTTTAAATTTACCGCCAGCCCAGTTGAAGATAAAAGACAATCAAATCTGGGATATTCTGCGTAGTAAATATTATAAGTTAACTCCGGAAGAATGGGTACGTCAAAATTTCATCCATTATTTAATTGATCATTTAGGTTATCCGAAAGGCAGGATGGTTTCTGAATATCAAGTGATTTATAACAATATGAAAAAGCGCTGTGATATTGCTATTTTTGACGATCAACGTGAAGCAAAGGTTATAGTTGAATGTAAGGCACCTAAAATTAAAATAACAGAAGATACTTTTTATCAAATTGCTAAATATGCGCATACCTTAAATGCGTCATATCTTATTTTGACCAATGGATTAGAACACTATTGCGCCTATATCGACCCCGAGAATTCTTCAATAAATTACCTGGCTGAAATTCCAGTCTTCACCAACCTTTAAAAACTTATTGGCTGATTTTATATTTGCCAGTTCCTACATTCTTCAAGAACTCAGCCCAAGAAGCAGGGTTCAATAGATTGTTTTGAGGCATTTGTCCTCGTGTATACAAAGCCTGACTCATCTGAGCACGATATGCACTGTAAGAAGATCCTCCATCGGCACTAACCAATGCGCCAACGAAAGCCATCTCTTGCGGAGACAATCTTTGTTGTGCTCTTGTCAAGTCGTCATCAGGAATATCTAAACTTAAAAAATAATCTGCAAATTCTTCCCGTGAAGGCCAAGGATAAATATCTACAGGATCGATGGTAATTGTATCGTGTGCCATAACTTGCACTAGTGTAAATGAACGAATACTCATGGTATCAGAAATAACATAACGTTTCGTTTTATACCCTAATGAACTGAACTCGACCGTGTCTCCAGGATGCACAACTAAGGCATAATAACCATAAAAATCAGCTAGTGTTCCTCTATTAGTAGATAAATCTTTCACTTTCGCATAAGGAATTCGTTCTAAACTGTCATTTATTACGATACCAGTAAGCTGTACATATTGCATCGTATCAATCTTAGCAACCAATCCGAAATCTTTCAATTTAGATTGGCTAAAAGCCAATGAACTAGCCAACATTAACAAGAGAATTAAAAAGTTTTTCATGCGAAAGTTTGTGTACAAATATCCTGATTATTCGACTGCAATCAAAACTATTTAACAATTTTTAAATTGTTTAGCCAAATAAATTGGAGATAGAAAAATCCTTTTTGTTAACTTTGCGGGAATTTATAAACGAAATAAATTCATTCTTATGCCAATAGCAGATATAAAAAACGTACAAGAGGGGTTAACATATGACGACGTTTTACTAGTACCTAGGTACTCTGACGTATTGCCAAAAGATGTTAAGTTAAGAACTAAATTAACAAGGAACATATATTTAAACACGCCGATCGTTTCTGCAGCTATGGATACAGTGACAGAATCATCATTAGCAATTGCGATTGCTCAACAAGGCGGAATTGGCGTAATTCACAAAAATATGTCTATCGCTCAACAAGCGTTAGAAGTTAGAAAAGTGAAGCGTTCAGAAAGCGGTATGATTATCGACCCAATTACATTAGTTGAAAGTGCAACTGTTGCAGATGCCTTAAAATTAATGGAAGAGAATAAAATTGGCGGCATTCCAATTGTCGACGAAAACCAATTTTTAAAAGGAATAGTTACCAATAGAGACTTGCGTTTTGAAAAAGAATTATCAAAACCGATTGTTTCTATAATGACTTCAGAAAACATTGTTACAGCATCTAAAGGAACAGATTTAGTTGATGCTGAACGCACGTTACAGCAACATAAAATTGAAAAATTGCCTGTTGTTGACGATAATAATAAACTGATCGGATTGATTACATTCCGTGATATTATAAAAGTAAAAGAACATCCAAATTCATGTAAAGACGAATTCGGCAGATTGCGTGTTGCAGCAGCAGTAGGTGTAACGAATGATACCTTAACGAGAGTTGAAGCATTGGTAAAAGCTGGTGTTGATGCTATTGTTATTGACACAGCACACGGTCACACTTTAACTTTTGCTGACACATTAAGAGAGGTTAAGAAAGCCTTTCCTAAATTAGATGTAATTGCAGGAAATATTGCAACAGCTGAAGCAGCTAAATTTTTAGTAGAAGCTGGTGCGGATGCTGTAAAAGTAGGAATTGGCCCAGGTTCAATTTGTACAACAAGAATTATTGCAGGAATTGGCGTTCCTCAATTAACAGCTGTTAATGAAGTGGCTATGGCATTAGAAGGAACAGGTGTTCCTATTATTGCGGATGGAGGAATTAGATATACAGGAGATTTTGTAAAAGCAATTGCTGCAGGAGCAGATTCAATTATGGTTGGATCGATGTTTGCAGGTGTAAAAGAATCACCAGGAGAAACGATTATTTATCAGGGAAGAAAATTTAAAGCTTACCGTGGAATGGGTTCTGTTGAAGCAATGCAACAAGGATCAAAAGATCGTTATTTCCAAGGTGCTGAAGACGATGCTAAAAAATTGGTTCCGGAAGGTATTTCCGGTCGTGTACCTTATAAAGGCAATTTAGATGAAGTAATGCATCAAATCATTGGTGGATTGAGAGCTGGAATGGGATATTGTGGTGCTAAAGATATAGAACAATTAAAAGGTGCTCCTTTTATTAGAATATCAAGTGCCGGTGTAAATGAAAGTCACCCGCACGATGTTTCAATTACAAGAGAAGCTCCAAATTACAGTAAAAAATAATTGAAATTTAATATGAAAAAGATACACTTACTACTTGTCGCTTTTACGCTTACACTAAGCTCTTACGCTCAGAAAAACGATCCTGTTATTCTGACGATAGACAATGAGACAATTCATGCTTCAGAATTTGAATACATTTATTCTAAAAATAATCCGAATCCTTCCTACAAAAAAGACTCTTTAGATGACTACATGAAGTTGTTTGTTAACTACAAACTAAAAGTTCATGCAGCTAAAGAATTAGGTTATGATACTATTCCAAGATTACAAAAAGAATTATTGCAATACAGAAAGCCACTTGCTTTACCTTATATGATTGATAAGGAAAATAATGAAGCTTTAATTAAAGAGGCTTATTCACGTATTGAAAATGAAGTTAGAGCAAGTCATATCTTAGTAAGTCTTTCACCAAGTGCACTGCCAGCTGATACTGTAAAAGCTTACAGAAGAGCGATGGATTTAAGAAAACAAATCTTAGATGGCAAGGACTTTGTTGCCGTTGCACAAGGTAAAAATGGATCAGATGATCCTTCTGTTAAAACAAATGGTGGAGATTTAGGTTATTTTTCTGCTTTACAAATGATTTACCCTTTTGAAAACGCAGCATTTAATTTATCAATTGGTGATATTTCAATGCCAGTTCGCACGCAATATGGTTACCACGTTATACAATGTACTGATAAGCGTAAATCTCCAGGAATGATTTCAACTTCTCATATCCTATTAATGGCAAACGAAGGTAGAACACCAGAACAAAATGAAGCGGCTGAGAAAAAGATCAACGAAATTTACGACCTTTTAGTCGCTGGAGAAAAGTTTGAAGACTTGGCTAGAAAATATTCAGAAGATCAATCTTCAAAAGTTAAAGGAGGAGCTTTACCATCATTCGGGGCCGGGACTAAACAACGAATGGTTCCTAATTTTGAAGAGGCGGCGTATGCACTTAAAAAAGACAAAGATTTTTCAAAACCTTTCAAAACTAATTACGGATACCATATTGTTCGAAGAAACGAATTGGTTCCAATTCCAAGTTACGAGAGAATGTACAATGATTTAAGATTACGTGTTGAACGTGATGTCAGATCAGAGTCTACACACGATGCTTTCGCTGAAGGATTAAAGAAAGAGTATAATTACTACGACAATGCGTCTAAATTATTATCTATCATTTACGAACAGTTACCTGATGAAGTTTTTGAAGGTAAATGGAAAGGCTTGAATAGCGATGCACACAATGAAGAAATACTTTTCGAATTTGCGGATCAAACATTTACAATCAAACAATTTGCTGATTACTTTGTGAATAATCAACAAAGAACAAGTGTTAGAAGCAAAAAAGATTTAGTGTTAGAGGTATTTAAGAAATATGTTTACTTAATGGTTCTCCAATATGAAGATTCGCAATTAGAAAAGAAATATCCTGCTTTTAAATCAATTATGCAAGAGTACAGTGATGGGATATTGATTTTTGAAATTATGCAAGACCAAGTTTGGAAAAAAGCTTCTCAAGATACCGTTGGAATTAAAGCATATTATGAAGCGAATAAAAACAATTTCACTTATCCTTTAAGATACAATGGAGCACTTTATTCGTGCAATGATTTAGCTGCAGCAAAGGCAGTATATAAATTAGCGAAGAAAAACAAATTGAATCCCGAAGAAATTAAGGAGCAAATGAATAAGGAATCTGAATTAACAGTAAATGTGGCAACACAAACTTTTAATGCAGAAACAACGCCAGCGTTTAAGGTCAATAATGAGATAAAGGAATTTAAAAAAGGTGCGAATAAACCTTATTTAAACAACGGCATCTATTACGTTTTTAATGTTGGAGAAAAATTAGAGCCTAGACTGAGAGAATTTAGCGAAGCGAAAGGTATCGTTACGGCGGCTTATCAGAATAAGTTAGAAGAGGATTGGTTAAAAGAATTGAATAGCAAGTATAAAGTAGTTATCAATGAAGATACTCTTTACAATCTTGGGAAAAACTAAACATAATAATTGTTAAATAGAAGCCAACTTTTTACCACAAGTGAAAAGTTGGCTTTTTTTATAATTACTTTTGAATTTGATAAACAGCCTTTTTTCGCAAGTATAGATGGATTTTTACGCTAAAAACAGAACAAATAACATTCGACTTAAGTGTTTTTTTACGGGGCTATTTTGTCTGCTATTGATCGCTTGTAAAAGTGAAGAGAAGAAAGGGAAAGTAGTTGCGAAAGTCGGCGAGTATAAATTATACCTTGGAGAATTGGAACAGTTGGTTGATGAATCAAACACTGTATATCAAGAAATGGACAGTACTGCCCAATATGATGCTGTAAAAGAAAACTGGATAAAGAAAATGATTCTTGTTGAAAAGGCAAATCAATCTAAATCCCTTAATTTAAATTTTATTGAACGACGTGCTGAAGACTTTAAACATGAATTGATGGTACATCAATTTATGGAAGAAGAAGTATTGAAAAGATTAGACACGACAATCAGTCCAAAGGAACTCGAAAAATATTATACGGATCATAAGGAAGAGTTTCAATTGAATGATTATTTAGTAAAAGTACTTTATTTAAAAATCCCTTTGGATGCGCCTGATATTGAATCAATCGGTCAATCTTACAAGCTTTATAAAGAATCAGATTTAGCAAATATTGAAGCTTATGCGCAGATGTACGCTTCAAATTTTTATTATGATTTAAATAGCTGGATCTATTTTGATGATCTATTAAAAGAGATACCTTTGCAGGATATTAGAAAAGACAAGTTTATACTTAAACGATCAAAAATTCGTTTTGAAGAAAATGGATTCAATTATTTTTTGAATATCGTTGACTATAAACTAAAAAATACAATCTCGCCTTTAAGTTTTGAAAAAAACAATATTAAACAACGGATTATAAATACACGAACGAAACAGTTACGTGAAGAAATAAAAAATGAGCTTATTAAAAACGCATATGAACAAAGTTTGGTCAAAGAATATTAAAACAGTTTTATTGTTTATAGGGATAATGTTGGTTGTACCTGCAATATCTTTTGCGCAAGAAAAAACAATAATTGATAAGGTTGTTGCACAAATTGGTGACGAGGTTATCTTACTATCAGATATACAACAGCAACAATTACAATTGATACAAAACGGACAAGAAGAGAGCCCTAAATCAAAATGTAAGATTCTTGAAGATTTGATGTTCGAAAAATTACTTATTAATCAAGCGAAGATTGACAGTATTGAGGTATCTAATGATATGGTTAATGCTGAAATGGAACAAAGAATAAGATATATTGCTGATCAAATTGGTAGTATTGAAGCTTTAGAGGAGTTTTATGGAAAATCTGTTGCAAAGATTAAAGCTGAGTTTTTTGAGTTGATTAAAAAGCGAATAATGGCTGAGCAAATGAAAGATCAAATTACGAGCTTAGTTACCATTACACCAAAGGAAGTTGAGAAATTCTATAAAGATTTGCCAACAGATAGTATACCCTACATTAACTCAAAAGTAAGTATTGCACAAATAGTTATTTATCCTGATGTCACAGAAAAAGATCAGGAAATAGCAAGAAAAAAATTAGACCAAATTCGTACCGATATAATTGAGGGTAAAATGTTATTCGGAACTGCGGCTTTCGAATCAGAAGATCCAGGAAGTAGATTAAACGGCGGTGGTTTAGGTTGGCAAACAAGAGGAACAATGGTTCCCGAATTTGAGGCGGTAATTTATAAATTAGAAAAGGGTGAAATTTCAGAGGTTTTTGAAACACCTTATGGTTACCATATTATTAAGTTAATTGAGCGTAAAGGTGATAATTACGATTCGAAGCACATTCTAATTATGCCAAAGCCGTCTGACGAAGAGTTTGAGAAAGCAGCATTGAAGATTGACAGTTTATACAGTGAAATAAAAAAAGGAACTATTACTTTTGAAACAGCTGCAAGTAGATTTAGTGATGATAAAAACTCTAAAATGAACCAAGGAAAAGTGGTCAATCCTTATTCTGGTGATTATTTATGGGATGTGCAAAATATCAATGAGATTGATCCACAGATGTCGCGTATTGTAGAAGTAATTGACGTTGGTGATTATTCGTCTCCATCAACTTATTACAATCAAGCTGAAAATCAACAAGGGTTTAGAATGGTGAAATTATTGAACAGAACTGAACCACATATTGCCAATTTAAAAACAGATAGACAGTTAATTGAAATGGCTGCTAAGAATCAAAAAGACCAAAAAGTCATAGACAAATGGGTTTCTGATAAAATTGGTGGATCATTCGTTCGTATTGACGACGAATACTCAGGAAAATGTAATTTTAAACACGCTTGGCTTAAGTCTGATCTTTAGTCAGCTTTTACAAACCTTGTTGTGCTCCCCTCTTCTGTTCGAATAAAGTAAATTCCATTGTTGAGTGCATCAATGTCAATTTCTAATTTACCATTGATAAAATTGCTTGAAGTGGCTGAAGTTACTTCTTGCCCAATGCTATTGAAAATAACAACATTTGAATTAAACTTATCTTTTTTAGATTGAACAGTTAACTTATTTAATGCTGGATTAGGAAAAATAATTATATCTGAATCATCCCCATTAAAGTTGACCGAAATAGGATCCAACACTTCATTTTTTCCATCAAAATCAGTTTGACTTAAACGGTAATAATTCAAACCATAACTTGGATAATTATCAATAATGCTATATTGATTCTCACGACTCGAAGTACCCGCTCCATCTACAATTACTAGATCCTTCCATGACTGGCCATCTAATGATTTTTCTATCTTAAAATAATCGTTATTCAATTCTGATTTAGTTTTCCAATTTAGCTCTATAACATCATTAACAACATCTCCTTTAAACGACAACAATTCAATTGGTAACGGAGAAAAAGTGACGTTGCCAATAATCATATTATCAATACTCGTTTTATTGGCTCCACTCGCATCCATGCTAAGCCCAATTGTTATATCTCCTGCAGCATTCCAATACAAAGGTCTAGCATCTGGTCCATCATTACTCCAAACCTCAACGCCGTCGACTAAAAGAGCACCATACCCCGAATCAGGTAAATAGTAAAACCTGTAGTTTCTAAATACATCATCATTAGGAATACTGTAAGCACTTCCAGATGTAACGGTCACATAACTAGCGCCACCATCACTAACACGATAAGAAACAGAAAAACTAGAGCCTGCAGTAATTATTAAACTACTTCCTCTATTAAAAAAATTAGCCACAGATTCATCTCGTTGGTAATCAATTGAAAAATCTATTCCATCAACATCAAAAAGTGGGGAGCCAGCAATTTTTAATTCAATATCCTGTTTTGGCAGCCCTGAATTTAATCCATTTGTTCCACCTTCACCATGACTATCAGAGAAGGCACTACTACTTACATCATAAGCATCTGGACCAATCAAAGCATCAGTTACAGGATCAGAATCCCAATCAAACTGGCTAATTACTTGACTATTTAAAACCAAATATTGCAGTAGAAAAGTTAGGGTTAAAATAATTTTTATCAAATGAGCCATTGTATCAAATTGGTTGTTTTTTTTATCTACGTGATTTCTCACCTAAAAGTTTAGAAAATGTTAAATTATGTAAGAAATCAAAGAAAGCAGCACTCTGTAAAATCCTATATGTTAAAAGAGTTCCATAAAATTATCTATGCTGGATTCAACGATTTAGATACTTGTTGTTTTCTAAAAAATTTATCAATGATTAAAACCATCATAAATATAATTCCAGAGACTGAAACCATTGCTCCTGTGATATTTACATTGAGCCAAATAGCTAATGCATAACCAATCACCACTGCTGCAATTCCAAATATTGCCGCCAAGAACATCATGCGATTCAATTTTTTAGAAATTAATTGTGCTGTTGCAGCTGGAATTATAAGGAATCCAACGACCAATACAGCACCAACCACCTCGAAAGAAACAACTGTCGTTAAAGAAACTAATGTCATTAATACATAATGCCAACGCGTTGTATTGATTCCCAATCCTCTTGCATAATCCTCATTAAAAGCCAAGAGTTTAAATCCTTTAAAGCCTAATACTAATGTCAAACCAATACAGAAGAAAGCGAATAATTCAGTATAGAAAGCCATAGGACCTATATAGAGGTTTCCGTCAATGATGATTTTATCCAAATTTATCAATCCTATCTCACCGTACAATACACAGTCCATATCAATATCTACATTGCCTTTTAGCCAGGTGGATATTAAAATCATTCCAACAGCAAATAATAACGTATAAGTGATTCCAATTGATGCATCTCCTTGAATTTTGGCTTTTTTTGTTAAAAAATCAATCATTAAGGATGCTACAACACCCGTAAGCGTAGCACCTATCAATAATAGCAAAGAAGTTTTGTCACCACTGAAATAATACGCAACAACAATTCCAGGCAGCACTGCATGAGATATCGCATCACCAACAAGTGCCATTTTTCTCAGCAATAAAAAACAACCCAATAAAGCCGCATTAATTGCAACTAGACTAGCTGTTAATAATATCCAAATGTCATTCATCATTAATAATCGTCTTTTGGTATCCCTAATATTCCTAGTTCCTTTTCTAATTCTTTTTCAATCTCAGGAGACAGGACATGTTCTATCGCCTCTGCACCTGCATGTACATGATTCTCATCCATCGATGTTCGTCTTAATAAATAATGTTCCCACAATCTATGTAAACGCACTATTCTTTTGCTTTCTACAATACCTTCAGCAGACAAATAGAATTTTGTGCCATCTGCCACTAAAAGTCCCTTTTGTTTCAATTTCACCAATCCTTTATTCAATTCACGTGTCGAAAACAAACGCACTGATAATAGATCCGCCGCAGCAAATGGCTCAGCAATATCTTTTTGTTTTTTTTCATGCCATTGGAAGATGGACTTCAAAATATTTTCTGTAAAGATTTTTCTCTTGTTCTTATTCGCCAAAAGTATCCGATATAAAATACCTTTTTTAGTTGAAAAAACGAAAGATATGATGGTAATAAGAGACAAGATCAATACAACCCATGGACCGGTTGGCACACCCGCATTTGCGTAAGAAACATAAGCACCCAACACGCCTGAGAAAACTGAGAAAACAACAGCAATCAAGAGCATCACCCTTAAATTATTCGACCAGAACCGAGCTGCGGCGGCAGGCGTAATAATCAAAGCAGACATTAAAACTACACCTAATGCTTGAATACCTGCAGCAATGGCTAAAACAGTTAAAGAAGTCAAAACAAATTCAATCGTTTTCACAGGTAATCCCGCGGATGCAGCAAAATCGTAATTAAATGAAATCGATAAAAAAGCACGGTAAAAGAAATATGTAGCCACCAGAATCACCAATAGAATAATTCCAAAAATATATACCTCATCCTTATTAATCGCGGCTGCTTGACCGAATAAAAAATTATTTAAACCACCTTCATTCGCATAATCTCCATTTTGAATGACGGACATTAATACAATACCAAAGGCGAATAAAGTTGACAATACAATTCCAATAGCGGCATCCTGTTTAATCTTGGTTTGATTCACAATATAGTCGACCAAGAAAGTCGCCAGCCATCCTGTTAAAAAGGCTCCTCCTAATAAGTAAATGATATTCTTGTCGCCCGCTAAAATAAACCCCAGACAAACACCTGGCAATAATGCATGCGCTATGGCATCACCTATTAAAGCACGTTTTCGGAGGAATGCGAAAGTTCCAATTACAGCAGATGAAGTATTGATACAGATCATGCCCAATACCACGTAAATTACGTTAGGATCTTTAAATGTTATGAAGTCGATTAAAGTCTGCATCTGTTCGAATTAAAAGTCCATATCTTTTTCACGAATAGGGAATTCATTTTCTTTAATAAGACTTGCGACCTTCGCCAATAAGGTTAATTGCCCGCCATAAGCATTGGTCAAGTTTTCTTTCGTCAAGACCTCTTGTGGTGTTCCTTTGGCAATTAATCGGGTATTTAAAAGTACCAAATAATCAAAATAATCCGAAACTGTTTGTAAATCGTGATGAATGATCAATACCGTTTTGCCATCATTTTTCATTTCTTGTAAGAGCGAAAGAATAGAACTCTCAGTTGCAGCATCTACTCCAACGAAAGGTTCGTCCATCAAATACAATTCCGCACGTTGGGCTAAAGCTCTGGCTATAAAAACACGCTGTTGCTGTCCTCCAGAAAGTTGAGCTATTTGCCGGTTTTTGAATTCAGTTAAACCTACTTTTTCAATACTTTGATTGACAATGTCGATATCCGTTTTATTCGTTCGACGGAACAAATTGTGTTTTCGATATCTTCCCATCATAACAATGTCATAGACACTTGCCGGGAAATCCCAATCAACACTTTCACGTTGTGGAACATATGCAACACGCTCACGAATCTTATCTAAATCTTGATTGAATATTTTCACAAATCCACTCGAAGGTTCAAGCAAGCCCATTATTGTTTTTAAAAGTGTTGTTTTACCCGAACCATTTGGTCCGATCACCCCTATTATTTGACCAACAGGCAATTCAAAATCGACATCCCACAATACCGGTGCACCACCATAAGTAGTTGTTAAATTATGTACTTCTATCGAACAATTTTCCATCCTTACTTTAATCCGTTTACAATAATTTCAACATTCTCTTTGAACATCCCTATGTATGTTCCTCCTTTTGTATCAGGTTCACCAAGGGCATCAGAAAATAAAGGACCATCTATTTTAAGTAGATATTTTTTTTGTTCGGCACCATCCAAAATTGATTGAGCTGTTTTACTAGATGTCGAGGTTTCAATAAAAATCGACTTAATGCCTTTTGTAATCACAAAATCAACCATATCCGCAATATCCCTTAATCCAACTTCCGAAAGGGTTGATATTCCTTGAATTCCCTTCACCTCTACTCCATACCTTCTTCCAAAATATGAAAAGGCATCGTGCGAGGTAATTAAAATTCGATGCGCTTCATGTAATTTACCTAGTTCTTCTTTCGCCCAAGAATCCATCATTAAAACTTCCTTTTTATAGGCATTGAAATTTGCATCATAAGTCGATTTATTTGCTGTATCAACAGCTGCTATTCCGTTTTTCACATGTTCTAATCCATTAATCCAAATGGTTGGGTCGAACCAAATATGCGGATCGAATGAATCCTCAAAATCGGCTGACTTTATTAAATCTCCCTTATCAATTCCGTCAGCAACATTTAGCACGAGTTTTTCTTGTCCATACTTTCTTAGCATTTCAGACATTTTACCTTCAAGGTGCAATCCATTCGCTATGATAATATCTGCATTTTCTAATAGATCAACATCTCCCGGTGTTGGTTTATATAAATGAGGATCCGTTCCTGGTCCCATCATCGAAGTGATTTCAACATTGTCACCTAGAATTTGGTAGAGTCCGTCTTTAATAATGCCCGTTGTCACAACAATATTTAGCGGCCCTGTTTGTGTCGATTCTTCAATTCGACATGCATTAAGTCCCCCAATAATCAATATAAAGATGAATATATTCTTCATTTTTTTATGTTTTAGAAATAAATTTTACGCCAATATTTTCAATCACTTTCTTTGACAGATTCAGTTCATTGCCATTTTCTAGTGCAATACGCATCGACTTGTCAAATTCGTACTTTTCTATAATTCGTATACAGATGCCTAATACCAAATTATTCTTTTCTAAATAAGTCAATAGAGAGGCGGAGTCCTCATTCACGCTAACGATTTCAACTAAAGAATTGACAACTGTTTCTGACAATTTTATTTTTGCTTTTCGATAAGTAATTTTACCATCCTTATCTGGAATAGGATCACCGTGTGGATCGAATTTTGGATAATCTAAAAAGTGATCCAACGAATCGATTAATTTGGTTGAGTCTATATGTTCGAGTTGTTCTGCAATATCATGCACCTCTTCCCATCCAAAATTTAACTTCATCACCAAAAAAGTTTCCCAAAGTCTGTGTTTTCTTATAATTTGAACGGCGATACCTTCCCCCTTATCAGTCAAGTTACAACCTTTATACTTCACATACGAGACCAATTCTTTCTCCGCCAATTTTTGTAGCATATCCGTAATTGACGAAGCTTTGGAATTCAACCGAGCGGCTAAATTATTGGTTGAAACACGGAATGCGTCAACACCTGACAAATGAAAAATTTCTTTTAAATAATTCTCCTCACTATGCGTAAGTTGGTACTCCATAATATTGTCAAATAAAAATCCTTTAATAAATAAGTAGGCCTTCAATTCGTTTTTGGAATTCGGAAGATCCTTAATTTATTTTACCAAAGATAGTAACATATTTTTAGACAAGACTAAAAATTAATCGAGATAATTATAATCACATTTAAAATTTGAGTTGTATCTTTGCCAAAAAAAGTAAAAAAAAGATTTAGAAATGGCAACAAACAGAACATTTACAATGATTAAGCCTGAGGCAGTAGCTAAAGGATATACTGGAAAGATAATTGATATGATTATCGGTGCTGGTTACCAAATTAAGGCGATGAAATTAAAATCATTGTCAAAAACTGAAGCTGGAGAATTCTATGCAGTACATGCTGAGCGTCCTTTTTACGGAGAATTAGTTGACTATATGTCAGGAGGACCAATAGTTGCAATGATTTTAGAAAAAGACAATGCAGTTGAAGATTTCAGAACATTAATCGGTGCTACTGATCCTGCTGAAGCAGCAGAAGGAACGATTAGAAAAGCTTATGCTACTTCTAAAGGTGAAAATGCAGTACATGGTTCAGATTCTGACGAAAATGCTGCAATTGAAAGTGCATTCCACTTTTCAGCTGAAGAGATTGTTGGATAATTATCTAATCAACGATAAATAAAATTAAAAGTCATCTCATTGAGGTGACTTTTTTTTGGCTATTGGTCAACAAGTATCACCCAAATACTTTCACAAGCCTCCAAAGACAATACTTTAATGTCTTCTCCATTAAAACATAGGCTAAAACTATAATCGAAAGGTTCAATTCCTGTCAATTCGAACGACTTACCCAACTTTATTTCATGTTGCGCCATCAATAGATCAAAAGCCTTATTTTGTTTTAAAAAGCCATTAATAATTCCCTTCTCTCCCACTTTCAACGTTGATAGTTTAACCTCAACTTCTGGTGGAAGAACGCCATCCTTATCAGGGATAGGAGATCCATGAGGGTCGTATTTTGGAGTCTTTAAAATTTCATCCATTCGATCAAAAAACTTGGGAGAATGAATATGCTCAAGTTGTTCAGCAATATCGTGAACCTCATCTTTATTAAAGCCCATATTTTGAACGAGAAACATTTCTGCTAAGCGATGCTTGCGCACAATCAAGGACGCCGTTTTATTGCCTTTTAATGTTAGCGTTAATGGTTTGTATTTTTCATATTTCACCCAGCCAATCTCCTGCATTTTCTTTACCATATTGTTCGCTGTAGGTTTACTAACCTCCATCTTTTTAGCGAGCGCTGTGATTGTAACATCTTTTTGAAACTGGCTAATCGAGCGCATTGCCTTTAAGTAGTTTTCTTTTGTTTCCGTTGCCATTGGGTGATTTTCTATAACAAAGATAAATAAAAATGTGTTTTTTTATTTGTTAGACAAATCTAACTAATTATATTTGCCTTAATGATTCATTTTTTAGATAAGACTAAATAAATATTTATGAGATCGATATTTTTACTATTTATAATTCAATTTTCCATTACAACTTACTGCCAAAATGCTCAGATAACAGGAATAGTATCTTCTGACGGAGAAGCGATTCCTTTTGCAAAAGTAAATCTACTTCATACAAAAGGTGGCGTTATATCAGATATGAACGGCGCATTTACCTTAACCAATTTATCACCACAAGCTTATATTTTAATCGTTACTGCGATTGGTTTTAATATACACAATGACACGATAGTATTAGCGAAAGGTCAAAACATGACTTTGGACATCAACCTCATCAAAAGCGACAAAAACTTGAACGAAGTTGTTATATCTGGAACGATGAAACCAATGTCTAAGTTAGATAGTCCAGTACCAGTAGAGGTTTACACCACCGAATTTTTCAAATCGAATCCTAGTCCTTCAGTTTATGAAGCGCTGTCCAATGTTAATGGGGTAAGACCGCAAGTCAATTGTTCAGTCTGTAATACTGGTGACATTCATATTAATGGTTTAGAAGGTCCATATACAATGATATTGATTGATGGGATGCCAATTGTCAGTGGACTGTCTACAGTATATGGACTCAGTGGTATTCCCCAGTCATTAATTGAAAGAGTTGAAATTGTAAAAGGTCCTGCTTCTACACTTTATGGTTCTGAAGCTGTTGGAGGGTTGGTAAATATTATCACAAAGGCTCCAACCAATGCACCTTTATTCTCAGCAGATGCATTTGCAACCAGTTGGGGTGAAATAAATGCAGATCTCGCCGGTAAAATAAAAATCGGTAAAAAACTGCAAGCTTTAATTGGTGTAAATTATTTCAACTTCAACCAGTTAACAGACAATAACAACGATAATTTCACAGACTTAACACAACAAAATAGAATTTCAATCTTCAATAAATGGAATTTAGAACGTAAGGACGATAAGCTATTTACCATTGCCGGTCGTTATGTTTATGAAGACCGTTGGGGAGGCGAACTTGATTGGACGCCTGCCAATAGAGGTGGTGATAAAATTTATGGTGAAAGTATCTATACCAATAGATGGGAAGTGTTCGGAACTTATCAATTACCGATAAAAGAAGCCGTTTTCTTTAACTTTAGCATGAACCAACACAAACAGAATTCTGTTTATGGTGACACTTGGTATATTGCAGACCAACGCATTGCTTTTGGGCAGTTTAATTGGAATAAAAAAATTGGTCGAAGACAAGAGCTATTATCGGGTGTTGCCCTTCGATATACCTATTATGATGACAATACACCAGCGACAAGTGATTATACGTTGACGAAAAATCAACCTTCAAACACCATTCTACCTGGCATATTTGTTCAAGATGAAATCAGTTTAAATACGCAAAATAAAATATTATTAGGTATGCGTTACGACTACAATTCATTACACGGCAATATCTATACCCCAAGAATTAATTATAAATGGAATTCTAGAAATAAGAAAAGTATCATTCGCATAAGTGGAGGAAGTGGTTATCGTGTAGCGAATGTTTTCACAGAAGACCATGCCGCTTTAACCGGCGCTAGAGAAATTGTTTTCCTTTCAGATTTAAACCCAGAAACGTCATGGAATGGGAATTTAAATATGATTCAAAAAGTATTTACTAAAAACGGCTTATTGATGACCTTCGACTTCACAGCTTTTTACACCTATTTTGACAATAAAATATTTGCTGACTATGACACCAATCCAAATCAGATTATTTATGATAACCTTGATGGTCATGCGATCTCGAATGGCATATCTTTAAATATTGACATCTCTTATAAAAACCTTACCGCTTTATTGGGTGGAACAGCAATGGAAGTTTATAGCGTAAACAACAGTGTCAAAGAAAGACAAGAGCTTACCGAACAATTCACAGGTACTTGGACCATTGGTTATAAATTCCCAAAAGCTGGTTTAAAAGTTGACTATACGGGCAACCTTTATGGCCCAATGGATTTACCGACTTTAGGTTCAGATGATCCGAGACCGTCAACATCACCTTGGTGGAGTATCCAAAATATTCAAGTGACCAAAACTTTTAAAAAATATAAAGGACTTGAAATCTATGCAGGTGTAAAAAACTTATTGAATTGGACCCCTTGGAAAAACATGAATACAGAAATGATTGCGAGAGCCCATGATCCATTTGATAAAAATGTAAGTTTTGCCGACAATGGTGATGTCATTCCAACGGCCAACAATCCATACGGTTTGACATTTGATCCCGCTTATGTTTATGCTCCTAATCAAGGAATAAGAGCTTTTCTTGGCCTCCGTTTTTATTTAAAATAAAGCCCAATTCCTTATGATCAAAAAAATTAAATCGATTGTAGTATTTGTATTCCTCTTTAGTTCTTTGCCTTTACAATCCTTCAGTCAAAATAACGAACTTAAGACTTATACTTTTGAAAAGGCAGATAGTTTAAATACGATTACCCCAAAAAGTATGGTCATTTTCTTTCATACAGACTGGTGTAAATACTGTGCACAAATGCTATCAGTTACTTTAAAAGACAAAGAAGTAATTAAGCATTTAAATGAGGACTTTTATTTCATCTCATTCGATGCAGAAAGTAAAGAAGAGGTTCTTTTTGCAGGTGAAAAGTTCAATTTTAAACCTTCGGGGAACAATACAGGTGTGCATGAAATAGCAAAACAATTGGCAACAATTGATGGGAATTTAGCTTATCCAACATTAAGTATTTTAAATGAGAAATACGAAATAATATTTCAGAGAGCAACTGTTTTAAGTATCGAAGAATTAATTTTAGTTTTAGAAAAAATCTAGACGGTTGCTCCTTAAATGAGGGTTCAAATATGAATTCAATTGTCATAAAAGTCGATTCTTTTGAATCGGCTTTTATCGTTTAATACTGACATCTTAGTAAACTCGTGAATAAAGAAGATTAATCAAGTTTATTCAATTGTCTTGCTCGTTTCATCGAGTAAAATGAAAAACGGTAACCAATTTTAACTCCTCCCCAGAAATATAAATTCTTTGAAAAACCTGTCAATACATCGGTACTCTTTAATGCGTGTGAATAAGCAGGCCCAAAATCAATTTCAAAGTTGATTTGATTCTTTCCGAAGACTGAAATACCAATAGGCAAATTATGCATTAAAAATAGCGGATCATTCGCTGTTAAAAAAGCGGTAGATCTCCAACCAATATTCCAGCATGCTTTATGTCTATCAATTCCAAAAGGATAAACTTTAAAATTAGCTCCAGTTGCTGGGTAACCTACGCTAATTCCCATGCGAAGTTTCTCACGTAAAAAATGATCGAAAGCCAATCCTGCGAAACCTGTCCCTCCTCCAAGCTCAATAGACAATGCACTTTTAAAGACTCCTGAAAATTCCATTCGAGCAATATCGTCTTCGTCTAAATCAACAATTTGCGCATTAATAAACTGACTACTTAAGAAAATAAAAATTAAAATATACTTCACTATAAATTGTTTGATTCACAAAAAATTTCTGTACTCCATGCTTCTGGTTTAGCAACGAACCATGCCTTAACTTTAGGCCAAACTTGTCCAAAAAGCTCTGTATGTCTATAATTATTAAGACTTTTCTCATTGTCCCAAATACTATAAGTAAAATAAACCCCATTTTCAGAAATATCACGCAATAATTTAACGCCATTGCAACCTGGCTGTCCACCAACTGCGTCCTTAATTTCATCAAAATAATCTTCAAATTCTTTGCAATATTCTGCACCGAATGTCATTTTAACAATTCGCTGTATACTCATAATAACAATGCTTTTATTAATTATTAAATAATGATTCGATATTATCTTTTGATCCTTTAGGATGAAACTCCATTCTAACAATATCATTTACATTCAACCCTAATAAGGGACCTGCTCCACCTCCATTTCCACTCACACCTTTATTTATCGCAATTTCTAAAAAGCCATTTTCATTGAATAGCGCTAATTTCTCAGCGGTAGGCACATCGTGATAATTGGTTGAAATGGTTTCGATAAAATACCTAGCGTTCTTAAAATAAATTGTGAATGGATTCCCTTTACCCACCTCGTTAAACAATTTCTCCGTAATATTCGTAATCACGTTCCCGTATTTGTCAATATGAATCACCGCACCTTTAATCAGATCAACAGTAAGAATAGGTTGTGTTGTAAATACTTTCTTCAAATCGGTCGTAACCTCACCTATTTCGTTTAAGTCAACACCTTCTGCAATTTTCTGAATTGTAGGTAAATAAATATATTTTGTAGGATGTCTCAAGGCTAACTTCGCACTAAAGTCATCAATTCTAATTAGCATTTCAGCATCTTGATAATCATTTATTAAAGAGAAAACACCATTATCACAACCAACAATGTATTGTCCTCTTAATTTCATTACAAGTGGATAAAGATTTAAAGAAGGATTTCCAATATTAATTTTAGGTAAAGCATCTACACCTAAGAAGTGGATGGTACCTTTTGGAAAATCGTCAAAAACATTATTCAGAAAGAATGCCGTTTGTGCAATATTAAAAGCCTGAACGTCATGCGATATATCAACAACTTGGACATTATTCAAACTGCCATATAGCTGCCCTTTTAGCGCGGCCACATAATGGTCAGATAATCCGAGGTCCGTAGTTAATGTTATTATTTGCATGCCATTCCTTGATACAAAATACAATACTTTTATTTAAATTGCATTTACTAGTAAAGAGAAAATTCTAATTTTGTTCAAAATTAAGTTTAATTTTTACTAAACTAAAATTAAACGACTATAATTAACTAAAATTTTGCAAGAAAAAATCATTGAAATTACTGGTATTTCACCAATGGACTTATTTGGTGTGAATGACCAGAAATTAAAATTAATTGGGAATTATTTTCCCAAATTAAAATTAATAGCTAGAGGTAATATTATTAAAGTTATTGGAGATCCCGCTTTGATTGAGGAATTTGAAAAGAAGCTTTCGTTATTAACCGCATATATAGGAGAGTTTAATAGCTTAACTGAAAACAATATTGAGACTTTAATGCTAAAGGAAACAGAATCAATTCCTTTTAAAGATTTTGGTGATACAATTGTACATGGTGTTCGAGGTAATTTAATTAAAGCTCGAACAGCAAATCAGCGTAAACTTGTTAAGGCGAGTGTAGAGAATGATATGGTTTTTGCTATCGGTCCAGCTGGAACAGGTAAAACATATACAGCAGTTGCTTTAGCAGTAAGAGCCTTAAAAAATAAAGAGGTGCGTCGGATTGTACTGACAAGACCGGCAGTTGAAGCAGGTGAAAACTTAGGTTTTTTACCTGGCGATTTAAAGGAAAAATTAGATCCCTATTTACAACCACTATACGATGGTTTACGCGATATGATTCCAACTGAAAAACTTTTAGAATACGTTGAGAACGGTGTGATAGAGATCGCTCCATTGGCATTTATGCGTGGACGAACTTTAGATAATGCCTTTGTAATTTTAGATGAGGCTCAAAACACAACCGTAAATCAAATGAAAATGTTTTTAACCAGAATGGGAAGACATGCCAAATTTGTAATTACTGGAGATCACACGCAAATTGACTTACCTAAAAACCAAAAATCAGGATTAACATACGCTGTTGATCGCTTAGAATCGGTTGAAGGAATTGACATCGTTAAACTGACAACCAGCGATGTAATTAGACATCACTTAGTTAAAAAAATAATAGACGCTTTTCAAGAAGATTAAAAATTAATTATGAACGCAATTAAAGATTCACATTTCGAATTCCCAGGTCAAACGGCCGTTTACAACGGAAAAGTTAGAGATGTACATACAATAAATAACGATTTTATCGTAATCGTTGCTTCGGATAGAATTTCAGCTTTTGACTATATTCTTCCAAAAGCAATTCCTTATAAAGGACAAGTTTTAAATCAATTAGCTGCTAAATTCTTAAAAGCAACAGAAGACATTGTGCAAAACTGGTTATTAGATACACCTGACCCGAGTGTTGCTGTTGGTCATAAATGCGAACCATTTAAAGTAGAAATGGTTATTCGAGGGTATATGGCTGGTCATGCGGCTAGAGAATATAAAGCAGGTAAAAGAGTTTTATGTGGTGTTGCATTGCCTGAAGGCATGCATGAAAACGATAAGTTTGCGCAACCTATCATCACGCCAGCTACCAAAGCTGAAGAAGGTCACGATGAAGACATTTCTCGTGAAGAGATTATTCGCCAAGGAATAGTTTCTGAAGCGGATTATATCCAATTAGAGAAATTCACTTATGCCCTATTCCAACGTGGAACGGAAATAGCTGCCAAACAAGGTTTAATTCTTGTTGATACTAAATACGAGTTTGGTAAAAAAGACGGTCAAATCTATTTGATTGATGAAATTCATACGCCAGATTCTTCTCGCTATTTTTATGCAGAAGGATATGAAGAAAGACAAGCTAAAGGAGAAAAACAAAAACAATTGTCTAAAGAATTTGTTAGAGAATGGTTAATTGAAAACAATTTTCAAGGTCTTGATGGACAAACTATTCCAGAAATGCCTGAAGCTTTTGTAAATACTGTTAGTGAACGTTATATTGAATTATACGAAAAAATCACTGGTGAAAAGTTTGTTAAAGCAGATGTGAGTAACATTGAAGAAAGAATCAATAAGAACGTTCTCGATTTTATCAATTCGGTAAAATAATTTGGGTAATAAAAGGTAGATCCAACTACGCGTAAAGCTTCGTTGGACAACGTGTTAGACCGATACGCTTCAAGCCACTGTAGTTTTATGCGTCATACCTTCGGCAAGCCTATGGTACCCGAATAGTGATGGTGTTTGATGCAAGATTAGATATTAGGAATGTTATGCTAAATGAGACCCTCATACCTATCCCGTAAACTTAAACTATAAAAAAAACAGCAATTGGAATTCCAATTGCTGTTTTTTAAGAAGATTACTTTTCCAGTATTCTGGGTAATTTTATAGTTTGCTGATTTTTCTAGTAATAGTTCCTCTTTCTGAAGCAACTTGCACCAAATAAGAACCAGAAGGAAAATCAGATAAATCAATTTCTGTTACATTCTTTTGATTCAATACCGGAGAACCAAGGATATTATAAACGATAACATCAATTGGTAATTCACTCACTAAATGTAATTGACCATGCGTTGGATTCGGATAGATAGATAAATTAAATCGTTCTTCTCCATCTCCAATACTCGCTTCATCAACAACTCCCTCTTCTACTACAATTGTCATTGTAGCATAACCACAATAAAGATCAGTTACAGTAACAGTATAAGTCCCCACTGACAAATCGACTAAATCTTCTTCACTCGACTCAAAACCATCTGGTCCAACCCAGTTGAATTGATAAGGTGCTATTCCACCGCTTATATTTAGTTCTATTGAACCATCATCCATTCCAGGCGTCGTATTCACAACAGCAATATCTACGTCGTCTGCAAATGCAAACCCCGTTGACAATGCAAATCCCAAAACCAAAAGTTGAATTTTTTTCATAATTGTCTATTATTAATTCAATATTTTTTTACTTAATTGTTTTATATTTTCATTCATTGTTAGTGCAGAATTCAGCTGCTCTAAAAAATAAATTTCTCCAGTATCTCTGTTATCAATTATTAAGCCAATATTAAGACTAACATTTGTAACTTGATCTACTTCTTTTATTAACAAATCATCAATTTTAAAAAGCTGACCATCAATCAACAACAAATATAATGTATTCTTTGATTCAAAAATCCAAAATGGTCCAGAAATTTTCAACGAAATATCCATACCCGTATTCCAATTGACACCATCGTAATTCCAAATAGATATTTTGTCATTATTCGAAATTGCCATCCAATATTTATCATCAAAAATAACCCCATCAAAATAAAAATGATTCAAATATTTTGATTGTTCTGCAATTGCTAAATAAGGTTGATTGTATGTTAACATCTCTTGATCAATACTCTGATCAATGATATCCAAAACTGTCGTTTCACTCCATGGCTTTAACGAATCTAATGCTATTTTTTTGATCGATTCTGCTCGGTCATTTAATGGATGATTAATAAAGTTAATTGCATACATCGTGTCATTAACCAAGTCCCATGAGAAAGGGTTTGTTTGCACCTCTATACTTCGTCCTGCGGGTAAAGCCCGTTTCTCTGCTCGACTTAAAGAATCATTTAGACCACCAAAAAATAAGGTCCCCATTTGGTGTTCATTATCTATCGAAACATAAGCATACTTATTATTCTCTACAATGATTTTCCGCTCAACAGTTTGTCCAGAGACATTCATTGAAAGTACGACAGATAGTATTAATAAAATTGATTTAAACATATATTAATAAGTCGTAATATTTTCTCTTAACTCTGTTATTTCCATATCATTTGTAAACCTCGCATGTGTCACACCACCTGAAGTATATCTATAACCCCAGCCGCTAAATCCTTCAAAAGGAATATCCTCAAGACTATCAAAAGTAACACCATAACAAGCATCATAATAAACACCATCAATTTTAGAAATTTGGTGGTTATTAAAGTACGAACTTGGGTTCGGCGAACATTGGCCTGGCAATCCTGCTTCATCTGATACATCTTCTGTTATGAAACTATAATCTGTATAAGGCGGTGGTATTAATGTTGTATACGTGTTTTCATAAGGGAAGTCAGCACAACCTGTTCCTGTTGGCGCTCCGAAACTCCAGTTTTTTACTAAAAATCTATTTACCGAATTACCACAGACATAACTAGTACGCGGTGTTATATAAACATAATTATTCGAACGTTCTATACCTTGAATTTTGATACAGGCTAAAAACAATTGTGCGAAAGTATAACACTGTGCATTCTTATACTTTAATAGCGCAGCTAAATTTGTATTATAGGTTCCTTTTGGTTTATAATAATGTAAACTATCGCTATTGTGGTTTAAAACTATTTGATCTGTAAATTCCGACCAAATACCAGCTATAACATCAGTTTCAGACGAATTCATATCCGCATTTCTACAACTAATATCATAAACAGAATGGTACCAATCAAATAAACCAGTTCTTGCCATTGGCGCATTTTTAGTCACATACAAAGTATTGCGAGAAGTATCTACAGTTCTCCAAGTTTCACCTGAATCAAAAGAAACATCCCAACCAATATTAAAAGTATCAAAATAACGAACAACAGCTGATTCGAAAACTGTATTCGCTTCGTGTGATGGATAGTTAAATGTATAGGCTCCAGGTTCAACATTTGTAACAGGCACAACTACAGGTTCAAAAGTCATACCTTCTGGACAAATACCTCGCACTAAAATAGAATCTGGCGCTTGGTCACAAAACATATTAAAACTTGCTGCCGTTACAGGCGCACTGCCACTAACATATGCTACAGGAAGTTGATTTTCTTCACCGGCTAACCATTCTATTCCTGTATAGCTGCCGGTACCATTGTCTTTTTTGATTGTCAATAATTCACCGCCATAATCCACCGAAAGCAATTCAAATTCAGGATAAACAAAATTCTGTCCAAACAAACCTCCTGACAAGAAGATCGAGAAAATAAAAAGCAGTGAAAATGATTTCATATGTTAATTAATTAGTGTGACTATATCTTAATATACGTATTAAATGACAAATAGCTGCTTTTATCTACTACCGAATAACTAAATTAGTCAGTATTATATCATGGAATCAACATTAAAGGAAATACGAAAGTGTCAAATTTGCAGCGATAAACTACCGCATCCACCGCGCCCAGTTCTTTCGATATCAAGCCACTCTATAATAATCATCATAGGTCAAGCGCCTGGCGCAGTTGTGCACCGAACAGGTAAACCTTGGGATGATAAAAGTGGTGAGCGATTGCGCAAATGGTTAAATGTTGACAATGACTCATTCTATAACACATCAAACTTCGGCATTCTACCAATGGGGTTTTGTTATCCTGGCAAAGGAAAAAGTGGAGACTTGCCCCCCAGAAAAGAATGTACTTCCGCTTGGCATGAGCTTATTATTTCACAATTAAACAATACAGCCTTAGTTCTACTAATTGGCAGTTATGCCCAAGATTATTACTTAAAACATCTCCCGAAACAAAATTTGACCTCGCGTGTTAAGGCGTATAAAAACTATTTGCCAGATTATTTTGTTCTCCCTCACCCGTCGCCTAGGAATGGTATTTGGTTGAAGAAAAATGACTGGTTCGAAAAAGAAGTTATTCCAGAATTGCAATTTTTAGTCAAAAATACACTGACTTAATACTTCAATAATGAGAAAACTCCATGATATAGAAATTCTTAAATGATTACAGTAGCCTTATCTGAATTCAGATTCTTTGAAACGAATTCGACTTAAAAACCATGTTTTGTCTATAAAAATTGAATTCAATTAGCCAGTCCAAAATTGATTAATACGAATTAAATAAGAAGTTTTAAAACCATAATTTCAGAATTGCACATGTAATAATTACCTTTGCGTGATTAGCAATAAAAAGCAGCATGAAAATATCTTATAATTGGCTTAAAAATTACATTAAAACTGACCTTTCAGCGGAAGCTGCATCGACAATTCTAACCGATACAGGTTTGGAGGTAGAAGGTTTAGAAAAAGTTGAATCTGTAAAAGGAGGTTTACGAGGTGTAGTTATAGGTAAAGTCTTGACGAAAGAAAAACATCCTGACGCTGATAAACTAAGTGTAACAACTGTTGATTTAGGATTAGATGAACCCGTTCAAATTGTTTGTGGCGCTCCTAATGTTGAAGCCGGACAAACCGTTGTTGTTGCTACCGTTGGTTCAGTTATCTATCCAGATCCGAACGAACCTTTGAAAATTAAGAAGTCAAAAATAAGAGGCATTGAATCTTTCGGAATGATTTGCGCAACAGACGAATTAGGTCTAGGCGGATCACACGATGGAATTCTTGTCATTAAAGAAGATATAAAAACTGGTACCCCTGCTCAAAAATATTTCGACCTAGAGGATGATTATTTAATTGAAATCGGCTTAACACCGAATCGTGCAGATGCAATGGGACATATAGGTGTTGCAAGAGATTTAAAAGCTTATTTAAACTTTCACGAATCTGCTAACCTAGAATTAAAATGGCCGGTTGCTGCCATTCCAGCCGCTGAAGCAAGTAAAGTTGATATTAACATTCAATATAAAGCAGGTGCTCCAAGATACGCTGGCGCAACAATAGAAAACATTACAGTTAAACCTTCTCCGGATTGGTTGCAAACTAGACTGCGTTCGATTGGGATGAAACCGATTAATAATATTGTGGATATAACAAATTTCGTAATGCACGAAACAGGTAATCCTTTGCATGCATTTGATTTGAATATTGTTGGTAACGAAATCAACGTTCGTTTGGCAAAAAAAGATGAAAAAATCACCACTTTAGATGATGTTGACCGTACTTTAACGGAAGATGACCTTGTCATTGCGAATAAAGATAATGCCATGTGTATTGCAGGTGTTTTTGGCGGAGCTGATTCTGGGGTAACGAATGATACTAAAAGCATATTCTTGGAAGCTGCTTATTTTAATCCTGTTACAATAAGACAAGCAGCAAAAAGACAAGGCTTAAATACAGATTCTTCTTTTAGATTTGAAAGAGGTGTTAACCCCGAAACGATAATTTACGCTAGAGATAGAGCGATTTCTTTAATTCTAGAACTTGCAGGTGGCGATTTAACGGGCGTTGAAGATGAATACTCTGAAAAAATTGAAAACTTTAAAGTTGATTTTAATTTTGATAGATGTCGTCAATTGTGTGGTGTTAACATAACAAATGAAGAGATCATTACTATTCTTAACAATCTTGATATCAATATTATCACCCAAGATAATAATGATGCACAATTGGAAGTTCCTAATTATAGAGTGGACGTATTGAGAGAAGCTGATGTAATTGAAGAAGTATTGAGAATTTATGGTTTTAATAAGGTTCCACTGCCTGAAAAACTGAATTCAACTATCAGCCTACAAAAAGGTCCAGATAAAGAGAAAGCTTACAATAACGTAGCAGACTATTTGGTAAGCAATGGTTATAGTGAAATTATGAATAACTCTTTAGTTAATGCTGAAATATTGACTAAAATTAAATCAGAAGTTTTCCAATCGCAAAATGATGTACAAATATTAAACCCTTTGAGTAACGAACTGGATGTGATGCGTCAATCTATACTTTTTGGAGGATTGAAGAGTATTGCTTTTAATCAAAATAGACAGCGTCCAGATGTGAAACTTTTCGAATTCGGAAAGGTTTACAGTAAGCGAGGTGAAAAATATATTGAAGAGCAAAAATTAGGCATTTGGTTAACAGGTAAACAATTATCTGAGAACTGGAATACAACAGGAAATAAAACAGACTTTTATCAATTAAAACAAGTCGTTGAAAACATATTGAATAAGTTAGGCATTTTAAAAGGAGAGCGAGTGACTGAATTAAAAAGTGACCTACTTGAAGACGGATACACCATTCAAATAGCCAACCAAGCAACTGTAGAAATAGGATGGATAAATGCCGCTATTTTAAAAGAATTCGAAATAAAAGACAAAGTATTCTATGCCGAATTCAACTGGGACAAAGTAATCGATTTATTAAAATTGAATAAAATTAGTTTGAGTCCAATTCCTAAAACACAATTCGTAAGAAGAGACTTCTCCTTATTATTAGATAAAGCTGTTAAGTTTGATGCTATATCTGCAATAGCGACTAAAGTAGATAGAAAAATATTAAAAGAGGTAGGTTTATTTGATGTGTACGAAGGGAAAAATTTAGAGGAAGGCAAGAAGTCATATGCCGTATCATTCATTTTCCAAGACAATGAGAAAACATTGACAGATGGACAAATAGATAAGATAATGGATAAAATTCGTTTACAGCTTGAACAACAATTGAAAGCGGAGTTAAGGTAATATAGATTACCTATTGACTTTTCTTACCGATCCATCTTCATAAATATAAACCTTTGCGCCAATATAACTTTCTGTTACTTGCTGTCCAAATAAATTCACAATCATGAATACTTTTGATTGATCAACACGATTATCTATTGATTCCATTCCAATGATTTTCGACTCACCATCTATATCAACTTGTGTTAAACGATAATAATTTATAGATTTATTATAGTCAACATCGGAGATGGAGTAATGAGTCATTTTTGAAGTATTACCAGCCCCCTTAACGCGTGCAACAGTTTCCCATTCAATAAAATCTATCGATCTCTCAATTAAAAAATAATCAGAATTTAGTTCCGAAGCTGTAACCCAATTGAACAAATTCACACCTTGATCATTAAAAAGTAAAACATCGGTAAGCTCTACAGGCAAGGGTGTACAATCAAGTGAGGCGCCATCAGTCAAACTCCAATTTAAATCGAATGAGGAACCATCCGATGTAAAATTGTCAATTACTAGAATAAAAACCTCCCCTTCTAACGCAGTTATAGCATTAACAAAACCATCACCAAAATCATTTTCCGAATTGTCCCCAGCGCCAACTTGAAGTCCTGTATCACCAGTCGTACCAGCATACGAACATCGCAAGGGACTTTCATCGATAGGACATGTAATCATAGCCATTGGTCCCCAAACTGCAAAATCATAATCAACAGCTGTTTCAATCGTAAAGGCAAACACTCCATCGCTAGCGGCTTGAAAATAATACCATGAAGATTCATGTTCACCATTTAGACAACCATCGTTCGATCCATTCAAATCAACAAAATTACCATCACCATCACTATTACCAGTAAAAGTTGAAGAGCTACAGACTTGTGTTCCGCCACCACAATCGGCTTCTAAAGGAACACCTGGACACGGTACTGAAGCGGAAAAAGTAAGACTAAACTCATTAAGCACACCTACTGTTCCCGACTGATCATCACGCAACCACAATATCCAAGTTCCATCCGCATTCTGTCCATTATTCACTTGCTCTAAATCACCCTCAGGAATATAACTTCCATCAAAAGGAGCTGTGCCGAATACAACACTTGTTGCGGCTATCATATCGAAACAAGTAACAATATAATTATTCCCATCGCCTCCATTATCCGTTGTCAATTCATAAAAAACACCATCTGGATCAAAAAGATAAATATCTAAATCAGAATCACGATTATGCGAAATATCAATACAAACTTCACTTAATCCAAAATCGCAATCAATCTCACCAATTCCAGAAACAATCACCTCTTCTGTTACAATTCCTGGGTCAGGAATAATAACCCCTGGTACCGATGTAAATGTTTGACTGAAAAGCCCCCCCAAAAAGAATAAAAAAGTAGTAAAAAGGCATCCATTTTTCATAAGTTGGATTTTACGATAGTCCCCACTAGAATAAAACCTTCGGATTCTAGATTATTCGCCAAATCTATTAAATCGAAATCTTGTTGTGAATGCATTTCAAATTCATCCAGAGCGTCATGAAAGTAGAAAGTTTTAACTTTGAGTAACTGCCTTATTTCATCAATACAACCTTTCGCTTGTCCAGGACTGGTGACTCCGATAATGCCAAATTCATATTTATACTCTTGTCCATTGACATCCGGAACATATGAGAAAATAAGAATTAGATATAAAATTAGATTTTTCATTTGGGGTGATTCTAATTGATACGCTTAAAAGAACTAGTATTTTACATAAAGTAAATCCCTCTTAAATTACAATTAAATCCAATCACATCCAAATTAGACGCAAAAAAAAGTCCAAATGAACCAATTTTCAATTGAAAAATAGTTCATTTGGACTTTTTTTAAATCCGTACTATTGTACTATAAACTTCCAAATACCTTTTGAAGAATCTCAGTTACCCTTGCTGCAGGATCTTTTCTTATTTTATTTTCTTCTTCAGCTACTAAAGTAAACAAACCATCAATACCTTTTTGCGTGACATAATTATCAAGACTTGGATTCACTTCATCTTTCCCTGTGAATTTAGCAAACTTATTATAACGTGTAGCCACTGGTTCCCAATAACTTGTTAATTTAACTTTTTCAATTGCATCATGAACTACTGGGGCAAATGCCGCTACTAAAGAAGCAGATGTCTTATCCTTTAAAAAATTAGTCGCTGCATTCTCTCCACCTTTTAGAATATTAAAACCATCTGCAATACTCATATTAGTGATTGCATCAATAAATATGGGAGCTGCCAATTTAGAGGCTTCTTCCGCTGCTCTATTTAATGTTAAAGTAATTTCATCTACTTTTCCTTCTAATCCCCATTCTATTGCTTTATCCTTTAATGCTTGTGCATCTTCAGGGAATGGTAATTTTATTAAATCATTTTTAAAGAAACCATCTTGCATACTAGCCCTGCCAGCACCATTTTGAATACCTATTATTAAGGCTTCTTTTAAACCTTTAATTACTTCTTCATTAGTTAGCGCCGCTGTTCCGGTTGATTCACTTCCCGCACTAATCACCTCATTCGCTACTTCTTCTAAAATATCACATCCAGAAATTCCAACCATTAAGAAGGCTCCAGTTAATAATCCAATAATTCTCGTTTTTATCATTTTAAAAAATTTGGTCAAACTTATTTATATCTTTATAATCAAAAATAATACCAGCGCGTAAAGATATAACTTATTACAAAAGATGACTGCATCAATAATTACAATTGGCGACGAAATATTAGTCGGACAAACAATTGATACCAATTCGGCTTTTATAGCTAAACAACTTCATTTTATCGGGGTAAAAATTAGGGAAATAAAAAGTATTTCAGATACAGAAAAACATATTCAAGAAGCTTTAACGGAAGCATTAAAATATGACGATTTCATTTTTCTTACAGGAGGTCTAGGTCCTACCAATGACGACATCACAAAGAAGGTACTTACCGAATATTTTGATGATGAATTAATACTGTACCCAGAGATTCTCAATAAAATTAAATTTTTATTTGCGCGCTCTAAGAAACCATTTTTAGAAGTAAATATGCAGCAAGCCATGTTGCCTAAAAATGCACAAATCATAGAAAACATGAATGGAACAGCTAGTGGTATGCTGTTCAAAAAAAACAACCAATACATTCTTTCAATGCCTGGTGTTCCTTACGAAATGAAAGGAATCGTAGAAACTTATATTCCTATGATACAGGCCGAATTTGGCATTGGGAATTTCTATCATAAAACAAGAATCATTGCTGGAATTGGAGAATCCTATTTAGCTGAGATGATAAAAGATTGGGAAGAAAGCTTAAGAAATGAAAAAATTACAGTTTCTTACTTACCTAATTTAGGCACATTAAAATTGAGACTGACAGGTCGTTTAGATCAGAAGGAAATTATAGACTCCGCTTTAGAAAAGTTGGAAAAGGAACATCCTAAATATGTAGTTGGAACAGAAAATGAGACATTAGAGTCGGTAGTTTGTGATTATTTAGTCTCAAAGAAGCAAACACTCGGCACAATTGAAAGTTGCACTGGAGGCGCATTGTCTAAAAAAATTGTCAACATTTCTGGCGCTTCTACTTTTTATGAGGGATCATTAATTACATATTCCAATCGATTAAAAGCAAATTTGGTGAATGTTAAAGAAACAACTTTAGAAAAACACGGCGCCGTTTCGGAAGAAGTTGTTCGAGAAATGGCTATAAATGGTAAAAAGATTCTTGGAGTTGACTATGCAATTAGTATATCTGGAATTTCTGGTCCAAGTGGTGGAACGAAGGAAAAACCTGTTGGATTAGTGTGGATGGCCATTGCCACACCTGAAAATGTTTACTCAAAATCATTTAATTTCAGCCAAAATAGAACCAGAAATATAGAATTAACGGCATCTGCAGCGCTCAACTATTTAAGGTTAATTTTACTTGGGTTATATATAGAAGAATAAGATAAAAACACTATCTTTGCAAACTCAAAACCAATAGGGTTTGCAAATAATTTTAAGAATAATTTATATTTTTGCTTTTTTACTTGTATAAGCAAAAAATAGTTAGTTACTTTGCACTCCATTTTTGGAAGTAGAGCAGAAAAAAATATAGGAAATGTCAAAAATTTGTCAATTAACAGGAAAAAAGGTAATGAGCGGAAACAACGTTTCTCACTCAAAAAGAAGAACACGTAGAAAGTTCTTACCTAACCTTATCACAAAGAAATTTTATATTCCCGAAGAAGATAAGTATATCACTTTAAAGATTAGTACATCTTCTTTGAGAACAATCAATAAAATAGGAATCACTGCAGCGCTTAAAAGAGCGAAGCAACAAGGATTCTTAAAATAACCTTTTTATAAAGCATCACAATGGCGAAGAAAAGTAAAGGAAATAGAATCCAAGTTATTTTAGAGTGTACAGAACACAAAGAGTCAGGAATGGCTGGTACATCTAGATATGTAACAATGAAGAACAGAAAAAATACTCCAGACAGATTAGAGATTAAGAAATTTAATCCTATCTTGAAGAGAATGACTGTTCACAAAGAAATTAAGTAAAACAAATTTAACGTTATTCAACTAACGTTTTCTTTAAATAAATAAAGACATGGCTAAAAAGACAGTAGCAAGTTTACAGACAGGTGGCGGTAAAGAGCACACAAAGTGTATCAAGATGGCAAAGAATGAAAAAACTGGTTCATACTCTTTCAAAACTGAGATTGTACACAATGACATCATTAAAGATTGGTTCGAAAACAACTAATCAATTGATTTATTAATCATATTATAGCTTCTTTCAATATATTTGGGAGAAGCTTTTGTTATATTTAGCAATGGGAATTTTCAATTTTTTTTCAAAAGACAAAAAGGAGAGTCTAGACAAAGGTTTAGAAAAGACTAAGTCGAGCTTTTTATCTAAATTAACAAGAACGGTTGTCGGTAAATCTAAAGTTGATGCCGACGTTCTAGATGAACTTGAAGAAGTTTTAATCACGTCAGATGTTGGTGTTGAAACGACTTTAAAAATCATTGAAAGAATTGAAGAGCGAATTGCCCGTGATAAGTATGTAAATACGGACGAGCTTAACAATGTTCTTAAACAAGAAATTGGTAAACTCCTCGAAGAGAACAATACAACAGATCTAGTCAATTTTGACGTGCCAAATATTTCAGAATCACCATATGTAATTATGGTTGTTGGTGTAAACGGTGTTGGTAAAACGACAACAATTGGTAAATTATCTCACCAATTTAAAAAGAACAATAAAAGTGTAATTCTTGGTGCTGCGGATACTTTTCGTGCTGCGGCTGTCGATCAATTAATCATTTGGTCTGAACGTGTAGGCGTTCCAATTATTCAACAAGGAATGGGTGCTGACCCTGCCTCTGTTGCTTTTGACACTTTACAATCAGCCAAAGCTCAAGGAGCAGATATTGCAATTATCGATACAGCCGGAAGATTACACAATAAAGTTAATCTGATGAACGAGCTGTCGAAGATTAAAAATGTAATGAGCAAAGTCATTCCAGGTGCCCCCCATGAAATCTTGTTGGTTTTAGATGGATCTACTGGTCAAAATGCTTACGAACAAGCGAAACAATTTTCATTAGCAACAGAAATTAATGCATTGGCCATAACAAAATTGGATGGCACAGCAAAAGGTGGCGTTGTAATTGGTATTTCTGACCAAATGAAAATCCCTGTTAAATACATCGGTGTTGGAGAAGGAATTGAAGATTTACAGATTTTCAATAAAGCACAGTTTGTAGATTCGCTTTTTAGCTAATCAATGCCAAAATTATTTCATGAAAACAAAAACACTTAAAAAAAACAAAGTTAATGTTGTAACCCTAGGTTGCTCCAAAAATATCTTTGATTCGGAAGTAATGATGGCGCAACTGAAAGCCAATAAGTTTACTGTCGAACATGAAGCGCAACAAGATGATTCTGAAATTGTAATTATCAATACTTGTGGTTTTATAGACAATGCTAAACAAGAATCAATTGAAACGATTATTCGTTACGCTAATGCTAAAGCAGAAGGCTTGGTTGATAAAGTTTATGTTACCGGTTGTTTATCGGAAAGATATAGAGAAGAATTAGAAACGGATATTCCAGAAATTAATGGTTATTTCGGTACTAGAGAATTGCCGCGTCTATTAAAGACTTTAAAAGCGGATTATAAAAAAGAATTAGTAGGAGAACGTTTATTAACGACTCCAAGTCATTATGCCTATTTTAAAATAGCTGAAGGTTGTGACAGACCTTGTGCTTTCTGTGCGATTCCACTTATGCGTGGAAAACACGTCTCCACTCCTATCGATACTTTGGTTAACAACGCAAAAAGCTTAGCAGATAAAGGCGTAAAAGAATTAATGTTAATTGCTCAGGATCTTACTTTTTATGGATTAGATATCTATAAGAAAAGAGCATTGGCTGAATTATTAGAGAAACTTTCTGATGTTGACGGAATTGAATGGATGAAATTGCATTATGCATTCCCTTCAGGATTCCCTATGGACGTTCTAGACGTGATGCGTGAACATTCAAATATTTGTAATTATTTGGATATGCCATTGCAACACGGATCTTCTAAAATGCTTAAAGCAATGAAACGTGGAATTACACGTGAGAAGACCGAAGATTTAATCCATACGATTAGAGAAAAAGTTCCAGGAATCGCATTAAGAACGACTCTGATTTCTGGATTCCCAGGTGAAACAGAAGCAGATTTTCAAGAAATGTATGATTGGGTTGAGCGTTCAAGATTCGAACGTCTAGGTATCTTCAATTATTCTCACGAAGAAAATACATCAGCATTCGCTTTAGAAGATGATGTTCCTGCAGAAGTAAAACAAGAACGTGCTGATATCATCATGGAATTACAATCTGGAATTTCACATGAATTAAATCAAGAGAAGATTGGAAAAACACTGAAGGTTTTATTTGATAAACACGAAGGTGACTTCTTAATTGGACGAACTGAATTTGATTCGCCTGAAGTTGATAATGAAGTTTTAATTCCTGCGCCTGCAGATCCTAAATTATTGATTGGAACTTTTGCAAATGTTAAAATAAACTCAGCTGATCATTACGATCTTTTTGGAGATTTAGTTTAAACCTTTTGTATTGTCTTTTTCTTCTTCCTCAGTTACATCTTCGTAATCTGTAAAGCCTTCATCGTTTTGTTGCTGTTCTCTGAATTGCTCAAAAGGATTTGATGCTGCTCCACCACCTTGTTGAAATCCTCCAAACCTAGACTTTGGTCGACTGTTAATTGGCTGACCTGTCAAAATATTACCAATAACATTCGAGGCACGTAGTAGAATATTAACAAGGAAGAAAAATCCAATAATCTTAAAGATCCACCCTATTATCACAGCATTGTAGATACTTAAAATGGCTCCTGAAAACCAATTCACAATGAAGTTATCAACCATTGCTGGCACCATTAAACAGATTACAAAATAAACCACTGATCCTAACAGTAAAAAGCGTTCCACCTTCGGATCTATTTGATTGGTAAATCTTGCCAACATAGGATTCTGAGCCAATTGACTCATCATTGCTCTATTTTGTAATTTACCTAATAAATATAAAGCCAATACAATGGTACCTATTACCATGTGAGAAACAGCAACATTCCCATCTAAATCGGAACCTTTATTTACGACAACAAAATTGGCAGTCACAGAAACCAATAAAAAGTACTTGACAATACGAATGATATAATCCTGCGTTTGACGTTTTTCTCTAACTGGGCCACGTAACAATTTAGTACCTAAAATAATTACGCCCCAAATAAACCCAAAAATTGAAAAATTAATTCCAAGTAAAAAAATAAAATTTAATATCTCCATCTAGTTGTTTCTTGACCAATTCCGTACAAATTGCGTGCAAAATACATTTTTTCTGAGTTTCTATGACAAATCAACAATTGATTGTGCCAAGCTGGCACCTTAAGACAATTTCGTTTTAACTTTGTCCCAAGCTTTAATTTGCCAATTGGTTTTTCCTGTAGCGACGTGGTTATCCTTAAGATCATACAATTCAATCTGACAAGTCACCATTATTTTATCTGTTTTCTCAAGCGGTTTTACGACGGTCTCTAATAACCAATCCTCTTCAATTTCAAACCTCGCAATGATATCAGTCTTTGCTTGATAATGATATTTCATTTCAAGTGATTCCATAATTAAGCGATACTTGTCATTCCCTATTTTAGTTAGAATTAAAAAACCTGAACTGAACTCGGCCGCAGTTGCCATTCCACAAGCATGAACACCTCGAATGTGATTCATGTTTTTTCGTCGATAAGGAATAATGGTTTCAATTTTATTGTCCCATAACTGTTTTACCTTAATGCGATGGGGTTTATTAAAAGGAATCATATATCCCAATCCTAAATTTAACAACCATAGGCTGAATTTAGAATCTTTAGCTTTTACAATGTATTTTTCAAAATTCATACTTAAAAATCTTACTTTATCTTAATTCAGCATTAAAAATCGTCCTAAAATTCCGTATTGCTTCGAAAAAATCTTAAAACAATACTATCTTTGTGACACATCAAAAAGTCAAGTTTAATGAGAAAATTAGCACTAATATTAATAATATTTATCGGAATCAACACCAGTTCAAAAGCTGTTGAAGGAATGTGGATACCATCCTTAATTGACATGTTTCATTCGGACATGGTAACTTACGGATTAAAATTGACACCCGAACAAATTTACTCTACCAATTCAACTAGTTTAAAAGACGCTGTTGTTCAATTTAACGGCGGCTGTACAGCTGAAATTGTTTCAGAAAAGGGTTTATTATTAACAAACCACCATTGTGGATTTAGTGCGATTCAATCCCACTCTACTGTAGAAAAGGATTATTTAAAAAATGGCTTTTGGGCTAAAAACAATTCCGAAGAATTAGCATGTCCATGGTTACGTGTAACATTTGTAAGAGGAATTATTGATGTAACGGACAAAGTACATGCAGGAATTGCAACTACTGCTTCAGATAAGGATATTGCGAATGCAATCCTTGCGAACATCAAAATAATGGAAGTAGAAGCTTCTGTAGATGGGAAGTTGGCTAAAATCAAACCTTTTAACCAAGGAAATGAATATTACATGCTTATAACAGAAGATTATAATGATATTCGTTTAGTCGGTACGCCTCCATCAGCCATTGGTAAATTCGGCGGAGATACTGACAACTGGGTTTGGCCGCGTCATACAGGTGATTTTTCTGTTTTTAGAATATATGCAGATAAAGACAACAAGTCTGCTAAATATGACGAAGCAAATATTCCTTTCAATCCTGATCATTCATTACCGATCAGTCTAAAACCTGTAAACAAAGGTGATTTCACAATGGTTTATGGTTTCCCAGGATCAACAGATCAACATTATTCTGCAAAAAAACTAGACTTCTATGTCGAACAAGAACGTCCAGCTAGAATTGAGATGAGACAAAAAACAATTGATATTTTAAAACCAGCTATGCGAAATAGTGATTTAGTTCGAATTCAATACGCTTCTAAACAAGCTAGAATTGCAAATGCATGGAAAAAATGGATCGGTCAAATTGGCGGTTTAAGAGAATTAGATGCAATAGAGAAGAAGAAGGTTTTTGAAGAAGAGTTTATTGCAAAAGCAGCTGAAAAAACAGAATGGAAAAAAGAGTATTATACTTTAATCCCTGAACTTAGCAAACTACAAAGTGAAAATGAAAAATACGAATTCGCTAGAGTAATGTTTATTGAGTATTTTTATGTTGGACCTGAATTCTTGACATATGTTTTAGATTTTAGTAAAATAATTAATGCATACGAGCAGTTAGACAGCGCAGGTGTATTGCAAGAAGAACTAGATCGTCTTGAATCAAAGCGTAAAAGTTTCTTTAAAAACTACAATAGAGAAATAGATGTTGATATTTTTAAAGCATTAACACCTATTTATGCTGACGCCGTAGATGCTTCTCTTCTTCCAAATGGTTTTAATGAAAACTGGAATGGGATGTTGAATGACATTATCAATAAATCTCAATTATTAGATTCGACCAGTGTTAAAACAATTTTATCTAAAATGAGTAAAGGCAAAGCAAAGAAGTTAGGAAAAGATCCGGCTTATGCTTATGCTAGAATAATCTACAACAACTATTTTGAAAAGACAAGTGCGAGCTATAATTCATTTGTAGATAAAGAGACTGAATTAATGCAAAAATATGTTGCAGGTATCATGGAAATGTTTCCGGATAAAAAGATATGGGCGGATGCCAATTCAACGTTGAGAATTGCTTATGGGCAAGTTGACGGTTCGCAACCTTATGATGGAATGGAATATTTACATTACACCACAATTGACGGAATAATGCAAAAACACGCAACAGGTAATCCTGATTTTGAATTGCCTGATAGATTCATTCAATTGTACAATGAAGGTGATTATGGACAATATGCGCAAGATGATGAATTATGGATTTGTTTTACAGCTTCAAACCATACCACTGGTGGGAATTCTGGAAGTCCGGTTATTGATGCTGAAGGAAATCTATTAGGAATCAACTTTGATAGAAGTTGGGAAAGTACTATGAGTGATTTTATGTTTGACGAATCAAGATGTCGAAATATTGTCGTTGACATTCGTTATGTATTATGGGTAATTGACAAATATGGCGAAGCAAGTCATTTAATTGATGAAATGAAGTTCGTGAAATAATTTATGAAGTTCGTTTTCAGCATATCTATCACATTATTCGTGATAACATTTGTGGCATGTAAAAAAGACATTCCAGCTCCTTTAGCGAATGCCGATTTTTATGTTGAGAACAATAATTGTAACGCTCCTTGCACCCTTTATTTCTATAATCAATCCGCGCATGCCATAAAGTGGCGCTGGGATTTCGGGAACTCAAAACAATCTTCGAAAGAAAATCCAAGTATTAACTATGCAAGTGGAGGACTTTTCGATGTGGAATTGGTCGTTTGGAACAGTGATGATATTTCAGATACAATTGTGAAATCAATTAAAGTAAATTAAATTGTAAGTATTATTGATTATTGTCGTCGAAACAGGAACAAAAAAAAGGAAGACATGACAACTTATAATATTAACGAGTACTTAGCATTAATTTCAGATTTATTAGCGCAAGATAAAACAACAGGAACAAATCATGCTCCTGATATGATCAACTATACTAAATTAAACAGTAAGCGTTTAAATAGATGGTTGGCAAAAGGTGAATTATTACCAGAATCTATATCTGCGATTAGGAGCATCGACACGAAGCAAACTTGGACTGTTATAACAGAGGCTTGGTGTGGTGATGCAGCACATAGTATAGGGTTCATCTCAAAATTGGCAGAATTAAACGATAATATTGAATTAAATTTTGTTTTAAGAGATGAGAATTTACCATTGATTGATAAATATTTAACGAACGGTGGCAGATCAATTCCTAAACTTATTGTGAGAGACGAAAAAGGAGAAGATATTTTTGATTGGGGACCAAGACCAGCAGCAATACAAGCAGCCTATCTTGAGATGCGTGCAAATGAATTACCCTATGCAGATATCAGTATTGAATTGCAAAAGTTGTACAATGCAGATAAAGGTGTTTCCATTCAAAATGAAATCATTCAATTATTAGCTTTAAAACCTATTCAGTAGCCTCTACTGAATTTGTTTCTTCATTTTCAATAGACTTTTCAGAAGTGGCTTGAGAGACTAAATAAGCCACTAAAAGAATCAATAAAAGTACAAGGAACATTTTTTTATTCCTGTATAAAGGCACCTTTGATTTTTTAGTCAAACGATCGTATTCATGCTGAAGATGGTTTAAATCCTTGTACTTTTCTATCGCTTCTTTCGAAGGTATTTTTGGCGCGCCATCTTTATTTATTTTATACTTTCTCATGATGCATTAATCAACTTTCGAACTTTCTTTAATAATCTGTATAATTTCATTTTTGCATTGGCTTCCGAGATATGATAAATTGCAGCAATTTCCTGAAATGAACAATGTGAAAAAAATCTTAACTCAATGAGTTCTGTTTGTTCAGGTTTTAATTGACTTAAAACCGACAGCATTTTTTCTAATTCCTGTTCCTTTTCGTTCCCATTCAAAGTAAGTTCCTCCATCAAAACAAAAGCATCCTTCTCATTAATCTCAACGTTGACAGTTTTTTTATTGTCTCTAAAGTATAAATTTACTTGATTGGATGCAATTCGATATAGCCAGGCCGAAAACGGAAAGCCACGATCTTCATATTTGTGAATATTCATCATAGCTTTCACCATCGACTCTTGGCAAATATCTCCTGCAATTGCTTCGTCACGTACCCGTTTGAAAATAAAAATATAAATCTGTTCAAAATATTTATTGTACAGCATTCCAAAAGCTTCACGATTAAGTTTTGCTTGTTTCACCAATAAATGATCAATGCTTTGACTTCTTTTTAGTAATTTCTTCAAAAAAGGTACATTTAGTTTTAGATGGAATACAAACAATTAAAAAAGTAACACTTTAGGGCATCTTTTCTTTTAAAGACTTTATTACCTCACAAATAGAGGCATAAGTATTTTCTGAGATTTCATCGATTTCATTCCAGTTTAAAAACTCAACAGCTGTTATCCCTTCTTCAGCTTGCGGAACAGGTTCGACAGACTCCTCACCTTCCTCTAACCAATACCAATAGGTCTTTTTCAACATTCTCCTACTCTTCTGCTTATAAGTATGCCAAGTATTGGTTAAATGCATTTTTATTTTAGGTTGAATGACACCACACTCCTCCTCTATTTCTCTAATGGCACCAAATTCGGGCGTTTCATTCGGTTCTAATTTCCCCTTCGGAATATCCCAAACACCATTTCTCATGATAAACATAAACGAATCGCCTCGTTGAACTAAACCGCCAGCTGCTTCAATATGTTTATAACCATCAAACACTTCATGAAAAGATGCTTTACCCTTAACCTCAATTGTTAACTGATTAGCATCACTCTTTAAAAAGTCCTTGATTTTCTGTTTAATATCTTTGCGTTTTAATCCGCCCGATAATTGTGAATTAATTTGAAAAATAATCAGCTTATTTTCTATAAAAACTTTATACATTTGTTCCCTATGATTTTAGATAAAGATAAGGCCCTAAAAATAGCAGATTTTTTATTACAAATCAAAGCTGTTAAATTAAATCCTTCAAGTCCCTTTACTTGGTCGAGTGGAATGTTGTCTCCAATATACTGTGATAACCGTAAAACTTTATCATATCCAAGTATTAGAACTGCGATCAGACAAACATTTTCTGACCAAATTAGGAAACAATTTGAAACAGTCGAAGTTATTGCTGGTGTTGCAACCGGTGGAATTGCGATTGGAGCTTTGATAGCAGAGGAATTAGGACTTCCTTTTATATATGTTCGATCATCGGCTAAAGGTCATGGTCTTCAAAATATGATTGAAGGTGAATACCGAACCGGTCAACGCGTTATTGTAATTGAAGATTTAATTTCTACTGGCGGCAGTAGTTTATTAGCTGTCGAAGCATTACGTGCAGAAAAATTAAATGTAATAGGACTAGGCGCGATTTTCACTTATGGATTTCAAGAAGCAGTTGATAACTTTGAAAACGCCAATTGCCCATATTTCACTTTAAGTGATTACGATATCCTTATAGAAAAAGCAATTAAAGAAAGTTATATCTCAGAAAAAGATTTGACATCATTAAAAAATTGGAAACTCAACCCGAAAACTTGGACGAATAATGGCAACTAAAATTGAAAGTCAGAAAGTAACAGTCAATGCATCTATTGAAACAGTCTATGCATTTCTATTGGATTTTAATAATATTGAACAGTTATTGCCAAAAGATAAAATATCCGAATGGAAATCAGATTTTGATCAATGTTCTTTCAAGGTTCAAAATGCCGCGTTAATTCCGCTGATTAAATCATCTGTAAAAGAAGGTGAAAACATTCACATTATATCTGGAGATAAAGCTCCTTTTAAATTTACTTTAGATATCAATTTCACTAAAGTAAATGAGCAAACTGAAACAGTTTTAGAATTTAATGGTGAAATCAATGCGTTCTTAAAAATGATGGTTGTTAAACCTTTAACAAATCTATTTGACTATATGGCAAATAGAATCCAACAGCTACACAAATAAAATATTAGAGGAATTTAATCTCCTTAATATCGAACGTTTCTATACTATTTTTGGTTTTTATTTTGAGACGACCAAAATCGTTTATCCCCAAAATTTCTCCTTGAAATTCAACACCATTTGCCATAAACATGTGCTTTTCCATAATTCGGTACATGTGTTTATAATAAGCGAATAATAATAAATCAAAATTCCCTTGCATTAAATGATCAAGGTAAAAATCAATATAACCATAAACTTGTAAGAAAACATCTGCAATTTCGCAAGTCCTTCCTTTTTCTAGCTGGATAGAAGTTATTTTATCAGCATCTTCGAATTTTGTTTGATTAATATTCAATCCGATTCCGATGATAGTCGTTGTGATTTTATCAATTTGAATTTGATTTTCTACTAGTATACCCGCTATTTTTTTATCATTGACATAAATATCATTCGGCCATTTTATTTTAGCATCAATTCCTAAGTCATTTAAAGTTTTCCAAATACTTAAACTGGCAATAATATTTAAATAAAAGGCTTTAGCGGGATTAAGTTCCGTTCTCAACATCCACGTTCCTGTCAAATTTTCGCCTGCTTCACTTTGCCAATTATTACCTCTTTGGCCACGTCCAGCAAGCTGTCTTTTTGTCAGGATTACTGTACCACTTACATATTTTGTCCTCTTTATTAGATTGGCAGCATAATTGTTTGTAGAATCAACAGTGTTTAAATGGATAAGATTTAATTGTAATCTTTTATAGTTCATGCAAACAAAAGTGCCCAATTTTAAATTTAAATGAAACAAAAAACCTAATTTTGTTCACCAAATAAAAAACAATGCAGAAAACAGTTGGAGAAAGAGAATTGAAAACAAAAATATTAGTAGATACCATAGTTGATGGAATTCAAGAAGTGAAGGGTAAAGACATTACAATTTTGAACCTTTCCGAACTTCCTAATGCTGTCGCAGATTTTTTTATTATTTGTAGCGGTGAATCAAGTACACAAGTTGAAGCAATTGCTCAATCTGTTACTAGAACAACACGTAAAGAAATTCAAGAAAAACCTTGGCATCAAGAAGGTGTTAGAAATGCTGAATGGATTTTATTAGACTATGTCAATGTAGTATTACATGTGTTTTATAAGGATATTCGATCATTCTATAATTTAGAAAGTTTATGGGCTGATGCAGAATTGATAGAAATTCCCAATATTGATTAAATAAATTATGGCAAATAACAATAAACAATCTCCCGATAGTAAGGGGAATAAAAAAGGATTTAATGCTTACTGGATCTATGCAATTATAGTAGTATTATTAATTGCGTTTAACCTTTTCTCATTAAAGCCAAAAACAATTGAGATCAATAAAAAAGATTTTGAAGAATTAGCTGATCTCGGTCTAATCGAAAAATTAATCATCATAAAGAATGAGGAAAAAGGTGAAATTTACCTAAAACTTGATCAGCTTGATGAAATTAAAGCTTTAGATTCGACCAAATACAAAGGCCTTAAAGAAAAACAAGGTTTTGAAGGTCGATCTCCTGATTTGATTTTTGACACACCAAATATGGAGTCGTTTGAAGATCAATTACAAGAAATGGAGGACACACTCGAAGCTCGTGGACCTAAATATGCTTTTAAAGTAGATAGAGAAACAAGAACAGATTGGGCCGGTGGCGTTTTAAGCTGGTTATTATTCCCAGTTATTCTAATCGTATTCTGGATCTTCATCATGAGAAGAATGTCAGGCGGCGGCGGTGGCGGCGGAGCTGGAAATATTTTCAATATCGGTAAATCAAAAGCAACAGTTTTTGAAAAAGGTAAAGGAACCAATACAACATTTAAAGATGTTGCTGGTTTAGAAGGTGCAAAAGAAGAAATTGAAGAGATTGTAGATTTCCTAAAAAATCCGAAAAAGTATACCGAATTAGGAGCTAAAATTCCTAAAGGAGCCTTATTAGTAGGACCTCCAGGGACAGGTAAAACTTTATTAGCTAAAGCCGTTGCAGGTGAAGCAAAAGTTCCATTCTTCTCTTTATCAGGTTCTGATTTCGTTGAAATGTTTGTAGGTGTAGGTGCTTCAAGAGTACGAGATTTATTTAAACAGGCGAAAGAAAAAGCGCCGGCAATCATCTTTATTGATGAAATTGACGCTATTGGTCGAGCAAGAGGAAAGAATGCCAATATGGGATCGAATGATGAACGAGAGAACACTTTGAACCAATTATTGACAGAGATGGATGGTTTTGGTACTAATAGTGGTGTAATTATCCTAGCTGCTACCAATAGAGCTGATGTTTTAGATTCTGCTTTAATGAGAGCTGGTCGTTTCGATCGTCAGATCTATGTTGACATGCCAGATATCAACGAAAGAAAAGAAATTTTCCAAGTTCATTTAAAACCTTTAAAATTAGCGAAAGATTTAGATGTTAGCTTCTTAGCGAAACAAACACCAGGTTTTTCAGGTGCTGATATTGCTAATATTTGTAATGAGGCTGCATTAATTGCTGCCAGAAAAAAGAAAAAGTTTGTTGAAAAACAAGATTTCTTAGATGCTGTTGACAGAATTGTTGGTGGATTAGAAAAGAAAAATAAGATCATCACCCCACAAGAAAAGAAAACGATTGCTTTTCACGAAGCTGGACATGCAACTACATCGTGGTTATTAGAACATGCTTCTCCGCTCGTTAAGGTTACGATTGTACCAAGAGGTAGATCTTTAGGAGCGGCATGGTATTTACCTGAAGAAAGACAAATTACTACAACAGAACAATTGTTGGATGAGATGTGTTCTGCTTTAGGTGGTAGAGCCGCTGAGCAAATTATGTTTGGAAAAATATCTACTGGAGCATTAAGTGATCTTGAAAAAGTAACGAAACAAGCTTATGCTATGGTTTCTGTTTACGGTTTAAGTGCTGAATTGGGTAATATTTCTTATTATGACTCTCAAGGTCAAGGAGGATTTACAAAACCTTATTCTGAAGATAGAGCAAAAACAATTGATCAAGAAGTGTCTAAAATTATTGAAGAGCAATATATTAGAGCTGTTCAAATTTTAACTGACAATAAAGAAAAATTGATCTTGTTAGCGAATAAATTACTCGAGAAAGAAGTTATCTTTAAAGACAACTTAGTAGAAATCTTTGGTAATCGCATTTGGGATGAGCAAACGGGAGAGACTAAAACTGTAGATTCTAATATTGTCGAAGGAGCTGCTCCTGCTGATATAGTTGTTGATGAAATTGATGAAAAGGATATTAAACCTGTCACCGATTCAGACTCTACTATTGATAAAGATAACGATACAAAATCTGATTCTGAAACGAATTAATATAAAGACGAATGGAAAATAAAGTAGTCGTTTTTTCAAGCACACAAGAAGCTATTGTACATATTATAAAAGGGATGTTGGAAGTAAACAACATCCCCTCTTTGGTTTTTAATCAAAAAGATTCGAGTTATAATAGCTTTGGGGAAATCGACTTACTTGTTTCTAATGAATTGGCTGATGAAGCAAAAGAATTGATCAGGTCGTATCAAAACAACTAACAAATGTGGCAACGGGCAATAACTGGCTTCTTTTTTATTCTTACAATTATATTAGCTATTGTTCTAAAAATCTGGTTATTCCAAATAGTTTTTGGTGTTTTAATGATTTTGGCTTTAAAAGAATTCTATACTCTATTTAAAGCAACAGATACACAGCCACAAGTAGCCACAGGAATTACTTCTAGTCTTGTAATTTACATTTTATTTTCATTAAGCTTCTATTGGCCTGTGTTATCAAAACATGTCTTAGCCATTAGCATCGTACTTTTTAGTGCAATTGCATTAATCGAATTATTTCGAAATAAATCCAATCCTTTTCAAAATATTGGTATTACAATCAGCGGATTGTTTTATACGCTATTACCAATTCTTTTATTGAATTTGATGATTGAATTCGATCCAACAACGCTTTGGATCACATCTTTTTGGCCTGTCCTTAGTATCTTTATTCTTATTTGGTGCAGTGATACTTTCGCCTATTTAGTTGGTAGAAAAATTGGTAAGACCAAATTGTTTGAACGTATCTCCCCAAAAAAGTCATGGGAAGGCTTTATCGGAGGTATGATTTCCGCGATAATTGGAGGATTAATTATTGCTTACTTCACAGACGAATCATATTTAAAATATACAGTTTTTGCCATTATCATTTCTGCTGTCGGTACGGCAGGTGACTTGGTCGAATCAATGTTAAAAAGAAGTGTCAATGCTAAGGATTCAGGTACAATTCTTCCCGGTCATGGCGGAATTTTAGATCGAATTGACGCCATTTTAATTATAATCCCTATTATTTTTTATCTCGACTATTTTATTTTTAACTAGATTTTCAACATGAAATTACACAAAGAAGGTTACAAAATTATCGCTTTCTCATTCCTTTTAGCGGCAATACTATTCAGTATTAATCATACATTCTTGTGTGGTTTCCCAATTATATATTGGCTCATAAACGCCTTTATCATTGTTATGATGATATTGGTAATCCAATTCTTTCGTGTTCCCAGTCGACCAGTTATTATAGACGATAATCTGATTCTATGTCCTGCAGATGGAAAAGTCGTAGTAATTGAAGAGACTGTTGAAAGCGAATATTTTAATGACAAAAGAATTCAAATTTCAATTTTTATGTCACCACTTAATGTTCACGCAAACTGGAATCCGATTAGTGGTATTACCAAATATTTCAAATATCACCCTGGTAAATTTTTAGTTGCATGGCATCCAAAATCTTCAACAGAAAATGAAAGATCAACAGTTGTAGTAGAACATCAAAATGGAAAGGAAATACTATTTAGACAAATCGCTGGTGCAGTAGCTAGAAGAATTGTTTGTTATGCCGAAAAGGGAACCCAAGTTAATGCGGGTAGCGAATTTGGCTTTATAAAATTTGGATCTAGAATAGATGTATTCCTTCCAATCGGAACAGAAATATGCGTTGATCTTGAACAAAAAGTACAAGGAAAAACTACTGTATTGGCAAAATTTTAAATTTAATATTTAGATCTTTTAACAAATTATTTGCTCGAATCTTATATTATTTTTCGTAAATTGCTTTAAAATTAAATACATAGACGAAATGAAAAAATTATTTATAACAATGTCATTGATGGCATTTTTAGGAGGCTTCACAATGAATTCTTATGCTCAAGAAGGAGAAAAGAAAAGTGAAGCTACTAAAACAACAAAAGAATCTAAAAAAACAACAAAGACTGCTGATAGTAAAACGAAAACATGTGCAGAAAAAGCATGTTGTAAAAAAGGCGGAGACGCTAAAAAAACAGCAACTCCTAAGGCGACAAAATAAGCCAACCATTTAAAACACTGAAAGCCCCTATCTTATTAAGATGGGGGCTTTTTTTTGATCAATTTCTGACCAAATTATAACAATAATATTCAATTTTTGTTAAATTATATTCATATGCTTATTCCGCATTAAAAAAAAAACAAACAACCAACAACACGCTATTATACAAAGACTTAATAGAAAGTTAATTTTAAAAAAACGTAAAAAGAAATAAAAATTAAAAAAAAATTAAAATTTTAATAATTATTAGGCAACTTCACAGAATATTTAGAGTCTTAATTAATGAATCAATTATTTTAATCAACATGAAACTAATAAAAATACTTTCGCTCGCATTTGTACTAGTTAGTGTTAGTTCTTACTCACAAGATTATGTTTTAGAAGAACTAACAGTAGCTACAATAGATGAAAATTATTATGTCACAGTTCCTGTGACACCAATAGAAGAATATTATTATATCGATATTTCTCATTTATCTTTTGAAAGTGAAGAACAAGCTAATAATTATATCAATGCTTTTCTTTACGCGAATATTACTCGTCCTGTACTTAACTATGAAGAGCGTTATGTTGTTCTTCAAATTATGCTAGAATTTATTGGAGATGATAGAGATCCTGCAAATTTGCAGACTTATTTGAATAGATTGTCAAAACCAAATAAATATTAGATAACAGCACTAATAAAAATAGACTTTATGAAAAATATTATTAAAATATCCATAGCTATCCTCAGTGTATTTGTGCCATTTACTAACTGGGCACAAATTGAAGGTACCAATGCATTCTTAATGGCTCCAAGTATTGAAATTGGTATCCATAATAATGGTTATGAAGGATCATCAGTAGGTCCAGCAGGACCAGATCATGCTCGACTTGGCCCAAGATTAGGTTTCGTTGCAAATCCTGAAGATGATGCTTGGACGAATTATGACGGTGATTATTATTTACCGGGTTCTCCAGAAAATACTTTTGGTATTCAAATTGACGGAATTGATTATCAAAATTCCGCTTCACCTGAATATGACATTCCCGCAGTAGGTGTAAGTGACTACGAAGTAATAGGAAAATGTAAAATGGTTCAGTGGAATGGTTCTGTTGGTGGAATTGATATCAACTTACTTTACAAACTTGATACTACAACTACTTACTATACTGTTGATGTTACTTTGGTAAACACGAATGCTGTAGACAAATCAAATATTTATTTTTATAAAACATTTGATCCAGATAACAATCAAACAATAGGTTGGAATTTTGTAACTTTTAATGAAATTGAGTCTCAACCTTCACCATTCTGTTCAAAATCAATTGTTAGTGCAACGCAAATTAACTCTTGGACAAGTTATGTTGGTCTTGGAGCAATTGATCCTCAAATTCGTGTTAGTAAAGGTAACTTTGCTGTAGCGCAAGGTGATTGGATTTATAATGCATCGGGCCCAGGTATGACGGGTGTAGTAGGACCTCCTGGAGGATTAGTTGATGAAGCGATTTCTATATGTAAAAGAATCCCTACTTTCAGAGCTGGAGCAACTGAAAACTTCCAGTTTGTAGTTATTCTTGATGCTAGTCAAGTTGAGGAAGCTATTCAAAGTTTATATTATGTTGACTTTGACGGTGGATTAGGTGCATCGGCATCTTGTTTATACGAAGATGTTCCAGATACAATTGATTTTGATTGTGGTGGTAGTTCTGTTGAACTTTCATTCGATGGTCCTTTTGTTGGTCCAGCTTATGATATTTACTGGTATAACGATGATACAGGCGAAGAAATTGGTGATGAAGCTACAGTAACTGTTGAGCCTTATGGTACGACAAAATATAGAGTTGAAGCAACTCCGGTTACTGATTGTTTCGAATTAGACATTATACGTTATGTAATTATACGAGGTGTAGGAACTGCTCCGGGGATAGAATTTATAAATCCCGGTCCACAATGTAACCCTATAAATCCCGAAGATTTATTAATTCGAGATACGCTCGACATACCTGATACTGAAATGACTTTCCATAGTTCAGAACCTGACAATATGCGTGACATGGATGATCTATGGCCTGGAGGCCCAATTGGACCTGGAGATGAAATTTGGGTAATGATTGGCGATCCAATCGGAGGTTGTTATGATAAAAAACCTATTGTAATCGAATTTAGTGTTTACAGTGCAGGTCTAGATAGTACTGGTTTCTTAATGTGTAACTCAGGACTTGAAACTGCAGATTTAAATACTTTCCTTGTTGATACCATATTTACAGTAGACGATATATTCTATTGGGAAGAAGTCGATGCCACTGGTGGTGCTTTCAATCCACTAACTGGTATTCTAGATCCTACTGGTTTAACTGCTGGAGATTATACTTTCAGATATATTGTTAGTGTAGAAGGTGATTGTGACAATGACACTTCTTTCCATACAATCACTATTTATGATCAACCTACTTCAGGAGAAGATAATACTGGTGAAATTTGTAATGTAGTTGGTGATCAATTTAATCTGAACACACTACTTTCAGGACATGATGCAGGTGGTTTCTGGGAAGAGATTACGCCTACAGATGGTGCCTTTGACGAAAGAACAGGTGTACTATCAGTTGGACTTCCTTTACCAGATGGTGATTTCAGATTCAGATATATAACGCTTGGAACGGAACCTTGTATTAATGATACCGCTACTTTTGTAATATCAGTACAACCACTTCCTTTATTAGATGCTGGTCTTGACCAATCAATTTGTATTGGTGATGAAACTGTAGTAAGTGCTACAGGTTCCCCTGCGACTTATACATGGACTCCTGCTGGGATCATTAACGATACACCGTTTACACCTGAATTAGGAGAATTAAATTATACTGTAACTGCAGAATCTGAAAATGGTTGTATCACTGTAGATGACTTATCTATCATTGTTCACCCGTTACCAATTATATCTTTTGCAGTAAGCGATCCTGAAGGTTGTACTCCATTCACTACAGAGTTTACAATCACATCTGATATTGAAATCTTTAGAACGGATTGGTCGTTCGGTGATGGTGGAACAATTATTGGAACAGCTGCTGAAACAGTATCACATACTTACGAGTATGGTGGTTTATATGACGTAAGAGCAACAGTAACGGATATCTACGGATGTAAAAGTACTGTTGAGTATGACGAATATATAACGGTAGAAACAATGCCTATAGCAGCGTTCTCTCATAACCCTCAAGCAGCTTTCACTAATAATACAGAAGTAGAATATACGAATCAATCATTATTCGCTACTGATTATTCATGGGATTTCGGCGATGGAAGTGAAACAACTCCTGAAGAAAACCCTATTCACTTCTTCCCTAGTGAACCAGGTGACATCTTCTACCCTGTTGAATTATCAGCTTGGAATTATTTAGGATGTACTGATAAAGTAACTGTATATGTTCAAGTGAAGAGTATTATCATCTTCTACATTCCAAATACATTTACACCTGACGGTGATCCATTTAACAATGAATTCCTTCCTATATTCGAATCAGGTTATGATCCATACGACTACCACATGACTATCTTTAATAGATACGGCGAAATGGTTTTCGAAACATACGATGCAACAGTTGGATGGGATGGTTCTTACGGTAACGGAGGTTTAGTTGATGATGGTGTCTATATATGGCAACTTGACTTTAAAGAAAAACATTCTGACAAACGTCATCAACACAATGGTCATATTACCATTATGAAATAAAAAAGAATTATAATAATTCAAAGGCGGATACAAAATTGTATCCGCCTTTTTTATTGGGCTAATTTTTATAAATTAATAGCATTCTAAAAGAGGGACTCTACTACCGTTATTGACATCATACTTTATTAAGGTAATCCTGACCTCGAATTCAACAGAGTTATGTTTGTAGCTCTTTTTAATCAACAAAAAATTAAGATGAATTAATTCAACCTATTACGGCCATTTTTTTGGTAAAGACCAATTTGGAAATTAAAAATGATGTTTGATTATTAAGATTGCGAAAGATTAAATTCATATCCTCTACATGACTCTAACTATCGAATGAGATGCTTATAGGTATCCTTTAAACAAGACATCATCAAATCATCAATCGTGTCAATATCATTTCTAGTAGGCAATAAAGAATATGTACCTGATTGTTGTTTAATTCTTTCCAAAGTTAAAGTCAATAATTGATCTGTACTCCAAGGCATGTCCTCAAAAATATAATACAATTCAGGACTATTTAACCCAATGACATAATAACCACCATCTATTGACGGTCCGAATACAAAATCATGCTCTTCAAGACGTTTTAAAGCTGTATGCAGATCTTCACTTGTTAACTCAGGTAAATCCGTTCCAATTCCAACAACTCTTTTATAACCATCTTTAAAAGCCTGCATAAACGCTGAATTCATCCTTTGACCTAAGTCTCCATCCGACTGTTTTACTTGCTCAGCAGAAGTCCAATAATTTTCAAAAGGATAATTAGTATAACAAACGCGTACGTCAACTTCAATTAATGATTCTGATACTGCTTCTGTGTGTCTCAGTAATTCCTTATAAACAGTTAAGGCATTCTCATCTCCTATTGTAGCAGCTAACCTTGTTTTTGCTTTACCTAACTGAGGGTTTTTCGCAAAAATTAAAAGTAAATTCTCTCGCATTAATAAACTGGATTTCCATTTTTAAGCCATTGCCCCCAACTTTTAGAATAAACATGAAGGTCTTCTGTTAATTGATCTTGATTATCATATACCGGATAATCATTGTTCTTCCAATAAATAATTCCGCCATATAAATTATAGACTATTTGATCCGGATTTTTTGCTAGAATTTTTTCTCCTATAGATTCACTCCTCGCCCCTATTGTGCAATATACAATTACAATTTTATCTTTTATTAAATCCTCATTTTTAGCATAATTAAAACCTAAAAATCCAACACGAACAGCTCCCTTAATTTTAGAAACCTCATACTCTCGTTCTCCTCTAGTATCCAAAATAACATACTTTGATTTTTGTTTCATCATTGCTGTTAACTCGGCAGGACTAATTGTTTCAACAGTATTTTTATAATGTGTCTTCAACATTTCGTCATAAGACGCTTCCGTTTGCTGACTGTAAATTGATAAACAGCCAAATAACACATAGAAAAAGAATAATTTCTTTAGCATATTACTCATTTAATGACCAATCATATGGCAAGTATTCAACTTTAGCATCTGCATTAATTGTTAAAGTAGAATACTTATTTAAATAATCTATAATCGTCTTACCTTCACTTGTAAAATCTGTAGCATACCAATTAAATATTTCAGACAACTTTACTTTCTTCGCTGAAATAACATTGTATTTCGTATTATTAATATATGCTTTAGTTAATGTTGTTAATTGCGAATTCACATTCTTAGCTATAAATGCTCTATTCCATAATTTAGGACAAGTCTGAGCAGCGCAATTAATTCCAAAATGAATACGTGGATCATTCATTTTTCTTAAAATTTCATTCTCTAAATAATTCAAAGTATAAGATGTACCTCCAATATTCACTAATTTTAAATGCCAGATATCTTTACCACTATACGAAGCGTCTTTAACCGATTGAACGGGATACTTAACCAATAAAAATTTTACAGTATAAGCATTATAAGCATTCATATAGAATGATTTTCTCTCACCAAGTGACCAATCAGATTTCGGCTTAGTATCACGCAAAACTTGAATGTATGCGTCAAGCGTATCCATTTTAATTTTAAACCCTTTATAATTCACCGTACCTGAAGAACTGACATTCTCTTTCAACAACCTGTTCCAAATTGAGTGATCAACACTGGCAAACGATGCGTTTATACTTAAAACACCTAATACTAAAACTAAGAACAAATTTTTCATCTTTTATTTTTTACATGAGACAGATAGAAAGTAAATTACTTACAAAAGTCATACTTATTATTTGCATACAACAATTAACGTTCCAAATATAGCCACTCAACAATATTAAGTCAGTATTCCAAAAATTAAAACCAATCCAAAACTGATCATCGCGATAGACACGATAAGATTTAGACTTTTTAATTTGATTTTTTTTAATAGAAATTTTCCAGTAATAGCACCCGCAAAAGCTGCAATCAATGATAAAACAATCCAATTCCATGGAAGAGTAACATTTTGAATATCGTCTGAGGTGAAATATATTGTAGATCTAACAATATCAATAGCCAATGCCACAACTATGCCCGTTGCAACAAAGACCTCTGGCTTTAATTGATACTTAATAAGAAAAGCAGACCTTAAAGCGCCTTGATGACCGGATAAGCCACCAAAAAAACCACTAATTGCTCCACCGATCCATAATTTTTGTTTTGAAAACCTGATTGACCAAGCGGGGATAATCTCCACTAAGGCCAATATAATTAGGATACTACCAAAGATCAAATTCAATAAATTGACATTAAAAATCTGATCGGAAATTTGATAAGTCCACACTGTAAAGTCATCGATATACAATAAAAGAAAGGCCCCAATTGCCGCAAAAGGTAAGGCTGCAATACCAAACGGCAATGCAATCTTCCAATCAACACTTTTTTGCATGAGCGCAAATTTGAAAATATTATTTGCAAAATGAACAATAGCTGTTGAAGCTATTGCCAAAGTAAGATCTTGAAATAGCAAATAAAAAACGGGTGTCAATAAAGTACCGAGACCAAATCCACAAAAGAAAGTAAGCCAACTAGCACCAAAAGAAACAAGTATAATTAATACCAAATCCATTCAATAAAGCTATAAAAAATTTAATGCTTTAAAAGGAACAGGCACATTTTTACATGCCAGGAACAATGCCTTTAGCAGATTGCGCCATTTCCATTTCTTTCGTTCTGTTTGCTTGCTCCAATGCTCTATTCGCTGCCGTTTGAATCAATCCAATCAGTTCTACTTGACTTAAATTATTATCCTTAGCTTCAATACTTGTGATTACGCCATTCCCATTCACTTCTACCCTTACGGCACCTTCTTTAGCTTCACCAATAAGTTTAATATGATTCAATCGCTCTTTAGTCTCTTCTACTTTCGCTTGCATTTCTTGCAACTTCTTCATCATATTATTCCCAAACATATCCTAAAATTTTAGTTAATTATTAAGCACAAAAATACTGAAGAAAAACCGATCATCTATTATCTTTGCAATGAAAAATAAGCCAAATGAGAGACATAATTGAAGCAGCTTGGGACAACCGAGAATTATTAAAAGAAAAAGCAACGCAACGAGCTATAGAAGCAGTAATTCAGCAACTTGACGAAGGTGTTTTACGCGTAGCAGAACCACTTAATAACGGAGAGTGGCAAATCAACGAATGGGTTAAAAAGGCAGTTGTATTGTATTTTCCAATTCGAAAAATGGAAACGATTGAGGTTGGTCCATTCGAATTTCACGATAAAATGGCGCTTAAAAAGAACTATAAAGAACGAGGTATTCGTGTTGTTCCTCATGCAATTGCTCGACATGGTGCATATATTGCTTCAGGTGTGATAATGATGCCTTCTTATATTAATATTGGGGCTTATGTTGGGAGTGGAACAATGGTTGACACATGGGCAACTGTTGGGTCTTGTGCTCAAATTGGTAAAAACGTACATTTAAGCGGAGGTGTTGGAATTGGAGGTGTTTTAGAACCACTACAAGCAGCGCCGGTTATTATTGAGGATAATGCTTTTATCGGTTCAAGATGTATCGTTGTTGAAGGTGTTCGAGTTGGTGAAGAAGCTGTTTTAGGTGCTAATGTTGTTCTGACAATGTCGACTAAAATAATTGATGTTACTGGTGATGAACCTGTTGAAATAAAAGGATATGTTCCGAAAAGAAGCGTTGTAATTCCAGGTTCATACACTAAAAAATTCCCTGCAGGTGAATTTCAAGTGCCTTGTGCTTTAATTATTGGAAAAAGAAAAGAAAGTACAGATAAAAAGACTTCGCTAAACAATGCATTACGTGAAAATGATGTAGCTGTTTAAGCTTAATTTTTATCCGTCAGAACATAAATATTGTACTTTACGTGCTGATTAGAAAATAATAAGAATATCCTATTGCGTTCAAAATACGTAGTAGGATATTTTTATATAATCAAGTGAAAGGTGTAATTGTAAGCAAAGTATTAAGCTACAACTTCTTCATTCAGGCATTGTTCTTCTGGTCGAGCACCACAAAAACTACAATTCTCACCTTCTTCTGTGAACATAGGATTATTGCTCGCACAAGTTCCTGCAAATTCACCGTTCTTTTTACCCCAAATTTTTATTGCTATTCCAGCAAATCCCAAAGCAAGTAAACCAATTGTAATTAATACTAATTTCATAACATTTAAATTATGGTACAAATTTACTGAAACTTTAGGCGGTAATAAAGTTTAGTTCAAAAAAAATAACCAAACAACCTAAAGCTGTTTGGTTATTTCCTTGAATTATAACACGATCTAACTATTTTTCATATCGTTAAATTCGTCCTTAATACTTTCTTTTGTTGGCATTTGAAAATCGCCTGAATCTTTAATTACAAAAGGAACAGCTAAGACGACAATTCCAGCCAAAATTGTTAAATATGCACCAATTGCGGCATAGGTTAGTTTAATGTCGACGAAAAGCTTCCAAATCATAAAAAGCGTACAAATACCTCCAGCTATTGCAACCCCTTTTACCATTTTTTGCTCCATAGCAATATTTCTATCTCCTGAATATGCGAAATACGCTGCAACAGCGAAACATGCTATTGGAATAAACCCTGCCGCATCGTTCCCATAAAGTATTAAAGTATATGCTTTAACCCATGGCAGAAACATGGCAACCACACCAATACCTGAAGCAATTAATACTGCTAATCTTTGTTTATGCATAATATTAAGTTTAGTTGGTTAGTCCTCAAAAATAAAATTATTATCTGTAAAGAAAAATAATTTACTGATTAATAATGTATTATAAGAATTATAAAGCTATAATTTCACCTGTACCTAAACCTTCTCGAATAAGTATATTAGGATTACCAATATGAATAACATCTCCTGATCCATCAATCACAACTAAAGCTTTATTAAGATTCATGTTCAATAAAATATTTGCAGTTGAATTTTGATAAATAAATACATATTCATCAATAATCAAATTTTCAGTGTTTGCAGCCCCATTATTCTGAACTTTAAGTTCGGCCTTTGTCACACGGCCACCTAAAGTAAAATCTGCTGCTCCATTGGAAACGATAAACCCTAATTCATAAGCTCTGACATTCATCTTAGCACTACCACCTCCATCGCGCATTTCAACATATAAATTCTCTGTCACAATCGTATCCACAAATATGACTGAATCTGTGACATCCATAAAAAAAGTATCATAAAAAGGATAATGAATTTCAACTTCCACTAAATCTTCTTCACTTCTTAAAAAACGACATTTATTTTCATTATTGATATTTAAAACATGATCTGCATTACCCACGGTGATAAAGTTAACCATGTTCGATCCTCCATTAATTACTATTTTATTTAAGGTGTCTTGATAAATTTTATAACGGATATTCTTATTTAAGACAAAATGTCGAACAGAATCTAAAGGCACTTCAATTGTAATTTGATCTCCTATTCCTTTAAAACAAGCTCTATCTTCCGATTTTTTACAAGCGCCAATTAAAAATAAAATTAGCAGAAACGGAATAATATATTTATACCTTCTTATCATCATTAATTAAATCTATATCCTACTCCCATTTCTAAATAATCTGCAATTCCTAAATGGGCTTTAATACCCACCATCATATTCCAATTTTCATTAATTAAATAGCGTCCTCCAATTCTATTATAAATCCATCCCGCAGCATCTACTGGATTAAAAGCATAAGCTCCAACGCCAAAATAGATTTGTGTTTTATAAATATTTGCGGCTAAACCAACATAACCGCCAAATTGTAATGCATCTGTAAATTGTGTTGCCGTTGTTGAATAAAACCATCGATTCGCTTCGCTATAAATAAAGTCTAACCCCAATTCTAGATCCCATTTAAAACTCAATTGTTTTTTATACAACCCTTGCAATGCCATCACTCCAAAAGTTCTACTCACTTTAAAGTTCGGTAAATTTTGTTTTATACCAGCAAAAAAATGAACTTCCCAATTAGGTGTGTCACGCATTTTAGCGTCCTCTGGTTTAGGAATGCTCGAATTAAAACGAACCCTTTTCTTAAGATCATATCCTAATGTAATCATTCCAGAATATGTATTGATTCCCAAATTAGGCGCCTTAATTGCAGAATTCGATTGATGCGTAAAATCAAAACCAATACCGATATTAAAATTATTAATATACTTTACCCAAAGAATTTGACAATTAATAAATCCGTTTAAATGTGTTCCAATAGCTGTGTTTTTCGTATTTCCCACAGGATCATATTTCTCAGTAATAAAACTAATACCATTACCCAATTTAAAATCGATGAAACCTATTTTTTCATTTTGCAACAGTGAAAATTTAGTGAATCGATAAATTGATATGGCCTGACCTAAAACTTCCTTATTCCCATAATCCTGGAAGGCTATTGAATATCCTCTTGATGGAAACTTATAAGCATTACTCCACTTGCTATTTGAAATATCCTGCTTTTGAAAAGTTAACTCCAAAATACTAGAACGATTTTTAGGCAAATGTTCCATTGTAGGTCTATGCGCCGTAATCATTCCCGATTTAGGCGCAATAGAGAATTGTAAGGAGTCATTGATTTGACCGTTACTAATCCCTAAGAAAAACAAAAGAATAATGAGTAAAACTAATTTCAAAGTTTGCTGTTTAGACTAAATTTGTGCTAAATTTATAAAAATGATTAATAAACTAAAAGCGTTTGAGCGCTTATTAAATATAATGGACGAATTACGTGAAAAATGTCCATGGGATAAAAAACAAACGCTTGCATCTTTACGCCATCTAACGATCGAAGAAACTTATGAATTAGCAGATGCTATTATCGAAAATGATTTGGATGAATTGAAAGGCGAAATTGGTGACCTGATGTTACATATGGTCTTTTATTCTAAAATCGCTTCAGAACAAGGTGCTTTTGATATTACAGACGTACTCAATGGCATCTCTGATAAATTAGTTCATCGTCATCCACATATATACGGTGATGTAAAAGTCACAACCGAAGAGGAAGTAAAAGCCAATTGGGAAAGATTAAAATTAAAAGAAGGTAAAAAATCGGTTTTAGAAGGCGTTCCAAAATCATTACCTGCTCTTGTTAAAGCAACACGTATTCAAGACAAAGTTAAAGGGGTAGGATTTGAATGGGAACACAGTGATCAAGTTTGGGACAAGGTACTTGAAGAAATCGATGAGTTTCAAGACGAAGTGAAGGCCGGGGATGAACAAAAAATGGAAGAGGAATTTGGTGATGTCCTTTTCTCACTGATTAATTATGCTCGATGGAAAGGAATAAATCCGGAAGATGCACTTGAAAAAACGAATAAAAAATTCATTAAAAGGTTCCAATGGATGGAAGTTGAATCAAAAAATGACAATAAAGAATTATCTGATTTACCACTTTCTGAAATGGATAAATACTGGGAAGCTTCAAAATCTAAAATATAATGACAGGATCAGAAGCCATCACAATAGTTTTAGTCTTATCTTTAATAACGGCTATAATTAGTGGCAAATTAGCAGGCAGATACGGATACACTTTTAAATACTATTTTGTAACAGGATTTATTGCTTCCTGTGGAATTTTAGGCGTAATCGTTAAAATAATAATGGACTATCTCAATTAAACTTGTCTTCAATAGGAATAAGGCACAAAGTCCAAATAAATTAAATTATATTTGACCTTAGGAAATCAATAAAAATGAATGAACTTTTTTCAGCATTTAAAAAAATTAATTTAGCCGAATGGCTGATTCAAATTGAAAAGGATTTAAAAGGCAAACCTTTAGATCTTTTAAATTCAAAACCAGAACCAGATTTGGAGGTTAGTGCGATTCATCACGCTGACAATACTGTTTCAACTCCGGAGAATGATCTAAGTCGAAATCTTTATCGTAAAGACAATAGCTGGAGAATTAGGCAGTATTTTAATGAGAGTGATCCAAACGATCTGAATAAAATCATTCTATCGGCACTGAATGATGGTGTTGATGCGATTGGTTTTTCTTGTGATACACCTGAAGATTATCTAAAAATTACGAAGGATGTACTTTTTGAGCATATCGCAAGTGATATTACAATTACAAACCCTTCAGCATTTGTCAGCACAAAGTTTGACCCAAATACAAGGTTGAATTTTGATATCCTTGCTAATCATGCAGCTTTAGGTAAAAATGATTTTGATTTTTCAGATTTTATCAGTTTTTACAAGACGCATTTGAATAATGCAACTGTATTTGTTAATGGATCCATTTATGGAGAAGCTGGAGCATCTACAATACAAGAATTAGCAATTACGATTTCGCATTTAAACGAATATTTACATGCGCTTGTAAGTGAGGGTATTGATCTTGAAACGATCAATTCTAAATTGACAATTCAATTGGCTGTCAATGACAACTATTTTGTCAATGTCGCTAAGTTTAGAGTGATTAGGGAATTAGTACAGTTGGTATTCAGCGCATACGATTCGACTTACAAATTAAAAGCATTCAACTTAAGTGGAGTGACATCATTGCGACACCATGCAAGGAATGATCACCACAATAATTTATTGAGAGCAACGACACAAGCGATGTCTTCGATAATTGGGGGTGCGGAATTATTAACCATTCAATATTTAGCTGTAACTGAAAAAAAGGAACTCGAATTTCAGAGAAGAATGTCTAAAAACGTTCAATTAATTCTGAAAGAGGAATCTCATTTTGCTCAAGTGAAAGATGCTTCTGGTGGTTCTTATTATATAGAGAACTTAACTGAACAATTATTAGAAAAATCTTGGATCTTATTCCAAGATATTGAAAATAAAGGCGGTTTAATTGTAGAATTGAAAGCAAACAATGTTCAAGCCATCATTCAAACAAATAAAGATGCACTCATCGCAGATTTGAACAGTGGTAAAAAAACATTTTTGGGAATTAATAAATACAAAAATGCAACAGAAGAATGGATTGCAACTGAACCAAAAGAACAAGCAATAAAGAATACTGATTTTACTCCAATTGAATTATTTAGATTGGAAGAATATTATAAAGAAAATTAATATGCAGCGCGTTAAATTCGATCATATCAAACCTACTAGATCTGCTCAAGCACAACCTGTAGAAAAAGCTGTCAATTTTGAAACAGCTGAAAAAATTAAATTACAAAATTATTATACGGCTGAGGACATCAAAAAAGTTGAGCATATCAATTTTGTAGCTGGAATAGCGCCCAATTTACGTGGCCCATATTCTACCATGTACACTATGCGTCCTTGGACAGTTCGGCAATATGCAGGATTTTCTACAGCTGAAGCATCGAATGCTTTTTACCGTAGGAATTTAGCGGCGGGACAAAAAGGATTATCTGTTGCTTTTGATTTGGCGACACATAGAGGCTATGATTCAGATCATAAACGGGTGATTGGTGATGTTGGTAAAGCCGGTGTTGCCATCGATTCGATTGAGGATATGAAAGTATTATTCGATCAAATTCCTTTAGATAAAATGTCCGTTTCAATGACAATGAACGGTGCAGTTATTCCAATTCTAGCTTTTTATATCGTTGCTGCAGAAGAGCAAGGTGTTGACAAAAAAGATTTGGCGGGTACCATTCAAAATGACATTCTAAAGGAGTTTATGGTGCGAAACACCTATATCTATCCTCCCAAACAATCCATGCGAATAATTGCTGATATTTTCAGTTATACATCGCAATTTATGCCAAAGTTTAACTCTATTTCTATCTCAGGTTATCACATGCAAGAAGCAGGTGCAACGGCAGATTTAGAATTGGCATATACATTAGCAGATGGACTGGAATACATAAAAGCAGGAATTGCTGCTGGAATGGATATTGACACCTTTGCTCCGCGTTTATCATTCTTCTGGGCAATCGGCATGAACCATTTTATGGAAATTGCAAAAATGAGAGCAGGTCGATTATTGTGGGCAAAAATGGTAGAAGAATTTAAACCTAAAAATGCCAAGTCGTTGGCTTTAAGGACCCATTGTCAAACATCTGGATGGAGTTTAACTGAACAAGACCCTTTTAACAATGTAGCACGAACATGTATTGAAGCTTTAGCTGCTAGTTTTGGAGGAACACAATCATTACATACCAATGCATTAGATGAAGCCATTGCTTTACCGACCGATTTCTCAGCTAGAATTGCAAGGAATACGCAGATCTATTTACAAGAAGAAACAGGAATTACCAAAATAATCGATCCTTGGGCCGGTTCTTATTATGTGGAAAAATTAACTTCCGATTTGGTTGATAAAGCTTGGGAACATTTAAGAGAAATTGAATCGTTAGGAGGAATGGCCAAAGCAATTGAAGCCGGCATTCCAAAGATTCGTATTGAAGAAGCGGCGGCTCGTAAGCAAGCAAAAATTGACTCGAATAAAGATATTATCGTTGGTGTTAACAGGTTTATTAGAGAGAAGGAAGATGCCATAGAAATTTTAGAAATTGACAATACCGAAGTTCGTAAATCACAGATTGAAAAACTGAATCATACCAAGGCGAATAGAAACGATGCCGACGTTAAAGCTGCCTTAGCTGCCTTAACAGCCGGAGCTAAATCTGACGACAACCTGCTAGCATTAGCGGTAGATTGCGCTAGAAAAAGAGCTACATTAGGCGAGATTTCAGACGCAATGGAAGAAGTTTTTGGTCGATACGAAGCGAAAATAAGATCAATTTCTGGCGTTTATTCTAAAGAGGCTATGGGAGACAAAGAGTTCAATGAAGCAAAATTATTGGCTGATAAATTCAGTAAGTTAGAAGGTCGTCGACCGAGAATAATGGTCGCTAAAATGGGCCAAGATGGGCACGATAGAGGGGCAAAAGTCATCTCTACTTCATTTGCCGATATCGGATTCGACGTTGACATTGGTCCCTTGTTTCAAACTCCCGAAGAAGCTGTTAAACAAGCCATAGAGAATGACGTTCATTTAATTGGTGTAAGTTCATTAGCTGCAGGGCATAAAACCCTAATTCCAGCAGTGATTGCTGAGCTAGAAAAAAATGGTCGTGGAGACATAATGGTAATCGTTGGAGGAGTAATACCAGCGCAGGATTACGACTTTTTATACAAGCAAGGTGTGATGGGTATTTTTGGACCTGGCACAAAAATTGCAAAAGCTGCTATAGATGTCCTAAATATATTATTGAAATTCTACAAAGATTAGTCTTGTTAAAATTTCGTTAATAAATACAATTTTGTAACTTTAGGCATTATAATTGAGTTATATCTATTAAAATTTTACAATTGCTATGAAAAAATTATTCTTAATAATATTTGCTGGTGCGCTCACCTTTAATGTTAATGGCCAACCTCCAATGTATGATGATTTATTGATCTACTTTGCTGATGGTGATTACCAAAAATTGGTATCCAAAGCAGAAAAATACATGTCGGATTCAGACACTAAAAGTGATCCGCTTGTATATCTATATGCGTCAAAAGGAAATTTCGAAATGTCTAAGGATCAAAAATACGAAGAAGACTTTCCAAAGGCTTATAATGATGCGATTAAAAATGCTGGTAAGGCTTTAAAAAACGATAAAGACGGAAGCGTTTTTGACGAGCATAAAAAATACTTTACAGAACTAAAAGAAGCTGTAGTTGAAGAATTACGTAATATGGTAGACGTTGGCGATTACAGTCGTATGCGTGGTACAATTATTAAAGTTCAAAGATTAGATCCAACGGATGTAGGTTCGCAATACTTAATGGCTGCTGCTAAATACAACTTGAAAGATAAATCAGGTGGTAAAGAAGCATTAAAAGAAGCGGAAGCTGCTTTAGCCGAAGTAACAAGTGTTGAAGATTGGCGTGAAGTTGATCTATTAATGCTAAGAATGGGTGTTTTAGAATATTCAAAATACTTAATCGATGCACGTCAACCAGATGGAGCTAAAACTTTATTAGGTAAAGTAAAACAATGGTTCGAAGAAGATGAAATCTTTATGGAGTTTTACAATGAGTATGTAAACTAATCCGAATTCAAAATATTTAAAAAACCTTGTCATTATTTGGCAAGGTTTTTTTTTGCATTAAAAACGCCTGTCGATTCATTGCTATTAATAATATTGCATGCGAATGGAGGCAGATATAGGATCAAAATCAATTGTTGGAAACTAGCAGCATTTTCTATGAATATGATGCATTTTTAAATCAATTACAGTCTAAAAATTGCAATTTCAAACCCTACTCCACCCATACAGGGTTTTAAAACTACTGATTACATGCTTGTGATCGAAAGAATACTTCCTCCGCCATTTTAAATCGTCCCTTCAGGACTTACCCCTTAAAATAGTTTATTCAAAATACAGTTAGCGCCCCCCCATTGACGTGCGGAACTGGTTTAAAGAGATTTACTTCACGTGATCAACCTATAGCGACCATCCTGAACAATGATTTACAAAGAATAAACAACCAGATGAACTAAACTATCGAACTCTCTCCGTCAAAAACTCTATAATCTTATCATAAGTATATTCCAACTCCTCAGCTGTGATACAATATGGAGGATTGATAAAAATAATATTCCCCAATGGTCTTAAGAACAAATCATTTTCTAAGAAAAAGGCAAATGCTTCTTGTCTTATTCCTGCAAAATAAGTTGTCTCCGCCCCTATTTCAACCTCAATACTTAATATTGTTCCAATCGATTTGACATCCTTAATTTTAGGATGGTCTTTGTATTTCTCAATGAATTTGAGATGAGACTTCGTCAACATTTCAACTCCTTTTAGTGAATCACCTTGTTCAAATAGATCAAGTGATGCACAGATAGCCGCACAAGCCATAGGATTACCTGTAAAGGAATGCCCGTGTAATAATGCTTTGGATGTTTGCTCACTTAAGAAAGCGTCAAATATGGCCTCTGTAGCGACCGTGAAACCAATAGGCAGAATTCCACCTGTGATCCCTTTAGATAAACAAATAATATCTGGTTCTTGCTGAATTTGATTAATTGCAAACATGGTTCCTGTTCTATAAAAACCAGTCATCACTTCGTCCGCTATAGTAAGTACATCAAATTCTTTCGCTAAAGCAATTAAAGCATCTAGCCATTCCGCTTTATAAATCCGCATTCCTGCAGCACCTTGAATCAATGGCTCGAATATAAATCCAGCAAATTCTTTAGTTTCGAATAAAGCTCTGGTTTGATTGATGACATCCTGCCAATTATCATCCGTAGGAAAAGGAATAAAATCAACATCAAAAAATAAATGCTCGAAGGGTTCATTAAAAAAACCGCGTTGTCCAACACTCATCGCTCCAAAAGTATCACCATGATAAGCACCTTCAATCGCTAAGAATCTTTTTTTAGACTCCCCTTTATTATACCAGTACTGATATATCATTTTCAAACCGACTTCTACACTAGTTGAGCCGTTATCTGAGAAAAAAACCTTTGAAAATTGTTCCGGCAAATAATTCACGACACGTTCAGCTGCCTCAACAGCAATTGGATGTGTAACTCCTGCAAAAATCACATGATCAATTTTTGAAAATTGTTCACTAATTTTTTTGATTAAATAAGGATTCCCATGTCCGTGATTGATTGTCCACCAAGATGAATTAACATCCATATACTTCTTCTCCCCTTCTTCGTATAACCAAATACCTTCTGCTCGAACAATAGGTAAAGGATCTACAGCATTAAATGCTTGAGTAAATGGGTGCCAAATATACTGTTTGTCTTTTTCTATCAAAATAATGAATTATATAATGTCTGAAATAGTTTTAATTCCAATGGTACGATCTACGGTAAATCCTTCTGCATAATCCACACCAATACTTCGACCGAATCCGGCCCAACGACCTTTTAAAAAGTCGATAAAATCTTCACCTGAAATTGGTGTTTGTGGTCCTTCTGCATCAGGATTATAGAATTGTGTCTTATACGCTAAAATAGCTTCAATTTTCTTAGGTACTTGTGCCGTGATATCTACAACAAAATTAGGTTCTAAATAACGGTCTTGAATATAACCCAAAACGATTTTCGGTCGCCAAGGTTTTTGAGGTGCGCCTTCATAACTCGTTTCAATTTTTACCAATCCAGAAAGAAAACATGCCTCTTTGGCTAATTGTGCTCCTCTGCCATGATCAGGATGACGGTCAGATTTTGCATTGACAAAAACAACCTCTGGCTGGTAATAACGAATTTGCTCAATAATTTTAATTTTATTCTCTTGCGATAAATCAAAAAAACCGTCACCTAAATTCAGGTTAACACGATCGGTTACCCCCATTATCTTGCTCGCAGCTGCCGCTTCTTCGTATCTCGTTTCAATGGTTCCTCTAGATCCTAATTCTCCTTCAGTTAAATCAATTAAAGCAACCGTTTTACCTTGTTCTATCTCCTTCATCAATGTTCCTGCCGCTGATAATTCAACATCATCAGGGTGAGCACCAATCGCAACAAAATCTACTTTCATATTATTTTTTTTGTTTGCCATACTTTGAGTAATATGCTGTACAGATCGCTTCAAAACCACCCTCATATTGCTCTAAAGCTCCCCAATTAATTAAAATGGGAGTTTTATTCAGTTTTAAATTCTGTTCAAGTAATTTTTTAATCGCTCCATTCTTTGCCTCCTCAATAAACACTTCCGGATTCTTTACCAATACTAAAACTGTTTTATCATCAAGCCAAGTGAAGCCCGTGATGCTTTTCCAAGGAATTAAACCAACAGAAATTGATGATGTAAGATCCGAAATACCGTTTTTATCGAATTGGATTCCCGCATTTTCTGTTCGATATTGATTAATAAATGTCCCGGCTACAACACCAAAAATAGCGAAGAGGATAAAACCAATCGTTTTGAAGATAAGCGGTGAAAAATAATCTTGCGTTTCTGCGATATAAAAGAATCCTATTATAGACAATAAACCCAATGAGATATAAATAACAATTTGTCGAAGTACTCTATTTTTATTGATTCTAACCAAAGTAGCTGTAGTCATTCAAATTCTTTTTATTGCTTAAAAAATGTTTTTAACTGCAAACCAATCGCTTCTTTATCCCAATATTTATAGATTTCAAAAGCTAATACACCAAAGACTAATACATATTCCGCTATCAGTAAAATTGGACTCTCGTTAAAATCGGCATTGCCATATGCAAAGTAACTTAACATGGCAACAAGCGACCAAACCAATCCAAATTTATAGGTAGTGAAAACTGAAAATATCAGAATCAATGCGATATACCATGGATGAACAGTTGTTGCAAAAGTATAATAAATTAGGAAGGCAAACATGATCCCTTTCAACAAATCTAAATCATTTCTATATGCTCTAAAAACGGCTAGCAATAAAATTAAAACAGCCGCCATTTTAGAAAGAAATGGACCAACTGTTCGAACAGTATCATAACCATGTGTTTGAAAGCCGATTTCACGAATAATATAAAAAACAGAAGCATTAAATTCGAAACTCACAAAATACTCGTTGATACTTGCTAACATATTCGCCATATAAGATTCGTTCAATAATATTGCCCCTATCGCCAAGGTTACAAATAAGGTCATTGCTGTAAATCCAACAGAATTTTTGAATCCTAACTTTTTAAAGAAAAAAGGCAATAACATCAAAGGAATTAATTTAACTTGAATCGCCAATCCAAGCATGACACCACCCATCCACCAATTCTGTTTAAGTACAAAATAAACAGCACCAAGTAAGAAGAATATCATCACTCCTTCAAAATGTAAATTCCCTGAGAATTCGAGTATAATGAATGGATTTAAGAAATACAGCCAAATTTTATTCGTTTCTATCTTTAAAATTTTGGCAATTTTTAAGGCAAAGAAAACCGCACCAATGTCAGCTAGAATAACTATTATTTTCAGTAAGATTACATTAGTAACAACAGAATCCGTGAATAATGTAGGGATTAAGAATAAAAATTGATTCAATACAGGATAGCAAGAATAATGGCGTTGTGATAATTCGCCCATTCCATGATAAAGTTCCCGCATATAAGCACTATCCATAAAGCCAATATGACTGATCAATTCGTTTGGTGTATAAGCAAACGGATTAATTCCTTTCGTCATGATTTCACCATCCCAAATGAAACGATAAAAGTCATTTGACAACTCTGGCAAGGCAAAAATTAGCAATAATCGCAAAATTATGACCCCAAATAGTATCGATTTAAAATTATACTGACCTAATTTCAACCAAATTAGATAAAAAATAAAAAAGGCTGCTAAATATTGAGAAATGAAGAAGTAAAAATCTGTACGCTCAGTAAAATAGCCGATTGACAAGATAAGTCCTGCAAAAAGCAACCATAAAATGAGCTGAATTGGAATGAAATTTTTCTGAAGTTTTGCCATAATTGTAAAATGAAATTGTAAAAATCTATAATTTCTATCAAAATGAACCAAAAAAAAATTATTTTTGCATCTTATTTTAATAAGCAATGGCAAAAGATAGAAAAGCTAATACAGTAGAACCGATTGAAACTTTAACATCAACGGAAAATTTTATTGATAAATTTAAAAAACCTTTGATTATTGCAGGTGTTGCAATAGTTGTTGGTGTATTAGGTTACGTGGGTTACCAAAAATTTGTGAAAGCTCCCAAAATTGTAAAAGCGCAAAACGAAAGTTGGCAATCATTTTACGATTTTGAAAAAGATTCTTTATCAACGGCAATGCTAGGCACTGACGATTATTTAGGAATGGAAGATATCGCATCTCAATATAGCGGTACCCCTTCTGCTGATATTGCTAATTATGCTGCTGGTATTGCAGCTATGAAGAATAAAGATTTTGAAACTGCAATTTCAAGTTTTGAAAAATGTGATTTCGAAGATATCATTGTTGGAAGTTTATCAATTGGTTTAATTGGTGATTGTTATGTTGAGCTTGATCAATTAGACAAAGCCGTTAATCATTTTGAGAAAGCTGCTAATCGCGAAGAGAATAATTATACAACACCTTTATACTTGAAGAAAGCTGGTTTAGTTTACGAAAAACTAGATCAAAACGATAAAGCTGTTAAAGCATACAAGAAAATTAAAGAGAATTGGTCTGAATCTAAAGAAGCTTCGGACATCGATAAATATATTGCAAGAGCAAGTAATGGCAACGACATCTAAAAACCTTTCAGATTACACTAAGAATAATCTACCTGCATGTGAAAATTTCAATATTGGAATTGTTGTAGCAGAATGGAATGATGACATTACGAACAACCTTTTAAAAGGTGTTGTTGATACTTTAGTTGAAAACGGTATTGATAGAGAAAACATCACTATTAAAAGTGTTCCAGGTACTTTCGAACTTGCATTAGGATGCCAGTTTTTATTAGAGCATGACGAAGAGTTAGATGGTGTTATTGCTATTGGATGCGTCATTCAAGGTGAAACAAAACATTTTGATTTTGTTTGCCAAGCTGCTACTCAAGGTATTGCTGCTGTAAATTTAGAATACAATACACCGGTTATTTTCTGTGTATTAACAGACAACAATAAACAACAGTCTATTGATAGATCTGGTGGTAAACACGGAAATAAAGGTGTTGAATCAGCAGTTGCTTGTTTAAAAATGATTGGATTACAAAACGAATTATTATAATTCTCCGTAATACTTTCCCCATTTATTTTATCCTTTACTTATCTTAACCTTTAATCGGTTATAGTAATATCTGTGTTTTTTTAAAAAAAATAATTCAAGAATATTTTATAAAATTTCACTTCGGGACTCTAATTTCTTCTACCTTTGTGTCCCGTAGTTACAAAATCAAATTATGTCCAATTCAACAAAGTACATTTTTGTGACCGGCGGGGTTACTTCTTCTTTAGGTAAAGGAATTATTTCAGCGTCTCTAGCAAAATTATTACAAGCACGTGGTTATACTGTTACCATTCAAAAATTAGATCCTTATATCAACATTGATCCAGGAACTCTAAATCCATACGAACATGGTGAGTGTTATGTAACGAATGACGGTGCTGAAACCGATCTTGACTTAGGACATTATGAGCGTTTTTTAAATGTTAATACTTCTCAAGCAAACAATGTAACTACTGGTAAAATTTATCAATCTGTTATAGATAAAGAACGAAGAGGTGAATTTTTAGGTAAAACTGTTCAAGTTATACCTCATATCACAGACGAAATTAAAGAACGAATTCAATTACTTGGTAAGTCAGGTGATTTTGAAATAATTATTACTGAAATAGGTGGAACAGTTGGTGACATTGAGTCGTTACCTTATATTGAATCTGTTCGACAAATGATGTGGGAATTCCCAGATGATTGTCTTGTTATTCATTTAACATTGGTTCCATTCTTGGCTGCCGCTGGTGAATTGAAAACAAAACCTACACAACACTCTGTAAAATCACTTTTAGAAGTTGGTGTACAGCCAGATATTTTAGTTTGCCGTACAGAACATCACTTAGACAGTACGATTCGTAAAAAAATTGCTCAATTCTGTAACGTCAAACCTACAGCTGTAATTGAGTCAATTGATGCTGCATCAATTTACGAAGTTCCATTATTAATGCAACAAGAAGAGCTAGATAAGGTTGTGCTTCAAAAATTAGACTTACCTGCAATAGGTGATACTGAATTAGCAGAATGGAAAGGTTTTTTAGAAAAATTAAAGAATCCTAAACACATTGTTAAGATTGGTTTAGTTGGGAAATATATTGAGCTTAAAGATTCTTATAAGTCAATTGTTGAGTCATTTATTCACGCTGGTGCTTACAATGACTGTTTAGTTGAATTAGAATGGATTCATTCGGACGGAGTAACATTGGCCAATGTTGAAGAAAAATTAGCTGGCTTAGATGGTGTATTAGTTGCCCCAGGATTTGGATCAAGAGGAATTAAAGGAAAAATTAATACTATTCAGTATGTAAGAGAAAACAATATTCCATTTTTAGGAATATGTTTAGGTATGCAATGTGCCGTTGTTGAATTCGCCCGTAATGTAATCGGATGGAAAGATGCACATACAACTGAAATAGAAAAAGACTGTTCACATCCCGTGATCAATATCATGGCTGATCAATTGAATGTTGAAGATTACGGTGGAACAATGCGTTTAGGGGCTTATAAATGTCAATTAAAAGCTGATTCTAAAATTGGTGAAGCGTACAATCAAGAAATTATTTCTGAAAGACATCGTCACCGTTATGAGTTCAATAACGAATATTTAGCTGAATTCGAAAAGCACGGTATGATGGCTACGGGTAAAAATCCTGAAACAGGATTGGTGGAAGTTGTAGAATTACCAAATCACCCTTGGTTTGTTGGTACACAATTCCACCCAGAATATAAGAGTACAGTTGAACGTCCACACCCCTTATTTTTGGCATTTGTAAAAGCTGCTATTGATAATAAACGAGATTAATAAACAAATCTTAGTTTCCTTTTTCCCGAATAATTGCAGATGCTTATTATAATATGGTTTTTATACCTCATGAATAATCTCTGTTCTATTATTACAAATTTTCTCAATAGCCCACAACAGAGTTAGACTTGGGCTAAAAAAAATGAGTTAACTTACTAAAAATACGTTTACTTCCGTAAGCAGCGCGTGTTAATATAAGGATTTATTAGTCAAAAAACACCGTTTACAGGGCTTCTCACCAAAAACTGGTAGATTACATTATACTGATTCAGTGTAATGAATTTTCGTCGTGAATTCGTCTTCAAACCCATACATTGACTAAGAAAACTGAAAACAACTATATGCATTTGAAATAGTCGAACTGAGGTTAATAGGATTTTCTTTGCAGACAAAGAGAATAAATATTAATTTTGCACCCGTTAACCTTAAAAAAAGGTTCAAATATTACAAGGAATGGATAAAAGATCAATATTAGGATTAATCATAATTGCCGCAATACTATTTGTTTTTAGTTATTTCAATGCAAAATCAGTCGCAGAAAATGACACTGCATCGGTAAACAAACCGGCAAAAGTTGAAGAAGCTTCGCAAGAAATTGTTCGAAATGATGCGGCTGTAATCAAATCTAATTCGAACTTAGTTCCTGTATTAGACAACGCAACGGGCGAGCAAATTTACGATAGCATTCAAAAAGGTTTCTTATTCAAAGATACCATTACTAATCAAGACACTTTAATTAAGGTTACTGATAGTACTATTGAAGAAATTAGAGCATCAGAACCTGTTGCTTCAATCACACCTGAAAGTTATACTTTAGAAAACGATAAAATTTCTATTTCAGTAACCAATCAAGGTGGTCACATTAATGTTGCTAAACTAAAAGAGTATAAAACATATCGTGCTTATATGGCCGAAGAAGAAGAATATCTTCAGCTTTTTGATGAGAACTCTAATTATGGAATCGATTTTTACGATGGTAAAGGAAAGATGAATTCATCTGATTTTGCTTTTAACTTGGTTGATCAAACAGATTCTACTTTAACTTTAGAGATGGCCAATCCATCTGGTAAAATTGTTGGTTATAAATATACTTTAGGTGCCAATACTTACGATGTTGATTTCAGCATTTACTTCAAAGGTTTCTCAGATGCAGAAGCTGATGACTTGGCTTTTAATGCCAATATGAAATTATTGTCTACTGAAAAAGATTTGCCTTCAGAGCAAAGAATTAGTACTGTTTTCTTTAAATACAAAGATGATTCGTACGATTACTTATCAATTGGAGGTGATGACGAAGAGGTATTAGAAGAAACATTAGAATGGTTCGCTTTTAAACAAGCTTATTTCAGTGCTTTATTGATTAACGAATCAACAGGATTTAAACCAACAAACGATTCAAAATTAGAAGTACTAAGTCTAGAAGAGACGGATACGGCTTATATCAAAAAATACAAAGCGAACTTAAATCTAGGCATTACTAATATAGCCAATACAATTGATTTGAAATGGTATTTTGGACCGAATGATTACGAAATATTAGCATTACACAATAACGGTAGTGAAGATATTGTTGATTTAGGTTGGGGATTATTCAGATGGATTAATGTTTACCTCTTAATGCCTGTATTCTCATTCTTCATGAACTTAGGTTTAGGTGGCGGTATTGCAATCTTCTTATTGACTTTAATTGTTAAACTGGCTCTAAGTCCTGTTAACTATAAAATGTACAAATCATCTGCAATGATGAAAGTATTAAAGCCTGAAATAGATAAGTTAGCTAAAAAATTCCCTAAGAAAGATGATGCAATGAAGAAGCAACAAGCGACTATGGCATTGTATAGAGAGACAGGCGTTAGTCCAATGGCTGGTTGTATACCAATGTTAATACAAATGCCGATCTTATTTGCGATCTTTAGATTATTCCCTGCTGAGATTATTCTACGTCAGAAGAACTTCTTATGGGCAGAAGATTTATCAACTTATGATTCTATTCTAGATTTTGGATTCAACATTCCATTATACGGAGCGCATGTTAGTTTATTTACTTTATTGATGGCAGCTACAACATTGGTGTATACACATTACAACTCTAGCAATATGCAACAACCAACGATGGAAGGTTTACCGAACATGAAATATATTATGTACTTCATGCCAATCATGATGATCTTCTTCTTTAATAGCTACGCTTCTGGTTTAAGTTATTACTACTTTATTTCTACGTTGTTTACAATTGGAATTATGTTTGCCATTAAAGCATTTATGCTAGATGAAGATAAAATCTTAGCAAAGATTCAAGCCAATCGTGAATCACCTAAAAAGAAAGGTAAATCTAAGTTTGCTCAACGTTTAGAAGAAGCACAAAAAATGCAACAAGAACGCGCAAAATCGAAAAAATAAACGTTAGCTATTCAATTTAATTCGAAATAAATCCTTTTTGTTTATTAAAAATTAAGTGAGCACTTTTATTATTTTGCCTTATCTTTGCACTGCCTCAAATTAATTAAAACAGCGCATTCATGGCTAATCAAACAAAAGAATTTCAGCATTTAAAATTCTCGAATACTATAGGTCAAGATTTTAATGCTACTTTAAAAAAGCGCGTGCGTGCTTATTTTAAGGACAATAATATTTCTAGATACGCGAATACGAATATGAAAATCAAAACGATTTTTATGTTCTCTCTATATTTTATTCCTTACTTCTTAATGATATTTGGTGTTGTTACCAATATCTGGTTAATTGTTCTTTGTTGGGCACTTTTAGGCTTTGGTATGGCAGGCATTGGTATGTCTATCATCCATGACGCAAATCATGGCTCTTATTCGAAGAATAGTAAAGTCAATTACTTATTGGGAAGAGCAATGAATTTAGTTGGTGCATTTGCGCCTAACTGGAAAATACAACACAATGTATTGCACCATACTTATACCAATATCACACATTTCGATGAGGATGTTGATCCACCAGTTCCAATTGTTAGATTTACACCACACGATAAATACCGCAAGATTCACAAATATCAATTTTTATATGCTTGGTTTTTCTACAGTTTAATGACAGTTGCTTGGATTACAATTAAAGATTTCCAACAATTATTCCGTTATAAAGGAATGGGCTTAACCAAAACAGAGAATGAGAATTTTACACCACTTTTCTGGGAATTATTGATTTCGAAACTTGTATACTACACATATATTTTTGTGCTTCCATTAATATTTATGGACGTGCCTTGGTGGGGACTTTTATTGTTATTATTAATGAAACAATTAATTGCCGGATTTACTTTAGCTATTGTCTTTATTTTAGCACATGTTGTTCCAGAAGCAGCTTTCCCTAAAGCAACAGATGATTTGCGTATAGAGAACAATTGGGCTATTCATCAATTGGAGACAACGTCAAATTTTGGACCAAAAAGTAGGATTTTTCAATGGTTTATTGGCGGACTGAATTACCAAGTTGAACACCACTTATTTCCGAATATCTGCCATGTACATTACAAAAAACTTTCTGTTATTGTGAAACAAACAGCAGAAGAGTTTGGCGTTCCTTACTATTCAGAACCAACATTCTTTAGCGCGGTAAGAAGTCATGCAAGAATGCTAAAACAACTTGGCCAACCGACTCCTGCTGTATAAATTACGGTATATAAGGTGCGTTAAATTTCTGTGAAAAACGTTTGAAATTGATCAAATCCCTAATCCTAGTTTTTAAATGCCTACATTTGGGTACATTTAAAAATTTGCATGGATATAAAAAACCAAGAATTAAAGCCTTTAAAATTTTCAAAACTAATTGGTAAAGATTTCAATACAACTTTAAAAAAACGTGTTCGCGCCTATTTTAAAGACAACAATATCTCCAAGTATGCCAATACCAATATGAAGATTAAAACTGTCTTCATGGTATCCCTTTACCTCTCTCCTTACCTCTTAATGGTTTTTGGTGTTATCACCAATCCATGGCTTATTACTTTATGTTGGATGATTATGGGGGTTGGTGCAGCAGGGATTGGACTGGCGGTTATGCATGATGCCAATCATGGCGCTTATTCTAAAAGTGAAAAGGTTAATTTTATAATTGGTCGTGTAATTAATTTAGTTGGTGGTTATGCACCAACTTGGAAAATTCAGCACAATATATTACACCATACGTACACAAATATTCACGGGTATGACGAAGACATTTCTCCCGCATTGCCTTTATTGCGTTTTGCTCCTACTGATAAGTATAGTAGAGTTCACCGTTTTCAATATCTCTATGCTTGGTTCTTCTATAGTTTAATGACTGTAATGTGGATGACTACAAAGGATTTTCAGCAATTGTTCCGTTACAAAAAAATGGGGTTAACAAAAACAGAGAATGTAAACTTTAAACCATTATTTCGTGAATTGATTTTAACAAAAGTGTTCTATTACCTCTATATCATGGTTATTCCAATCATATTTATTGACATTGCTTGGTATTTTATTCCATTGTTAATTCTTATGATGCAAATGATTGCAGGTTTAATTCTGGCTATTGTTTTCCAACCGGCACATGTTACGCCTGACACTGGATTTCCAATGCCAGAAAGGGATTTAACTATCGAAAACAATTGGGCTATTCATCAATTAGAAACTACTTCAAACTTTGCACCTAAAAGTCGCATACTTTATTGGTTTGTTGGTGGTTTAAATTATCAAGTTGAACATCACCTTTTTCCTAATATATGCCACGTACATTATAAGGAATTATCTAAAATTGTAAAAGCTACAGCGCTTGAATTTGAAGTACCTTATTATTCGGAACCTACATTTTTTAGTGCGATTAAAAGTCATGCAAAAATGCTTCATAAGCTAGGGCAGCCAACTGAAGTTAATCTGGCGATGTCTTAATTGTCCCCCCTCTATTTTCGTTTGAATACCCTACCACAAAAAAGGTAGATCGCTTATTTATTTTTCCGTTTGGTCAAAAAAGCGTATCTTTGTACAAACAAAAAATGTATGGAGAAGTCCCACAAACAACTAAAACCCATCAAATTTTCCAATATAATTGGAAGAGATTTTAACACGACTTTAAAGAAAAGAGTACGTACTTACTTCAAAGAAAATAATATTTCAAAATACGCTAATACCAATATGAAAGTGAAAACCGCTTTTATGGTATTGTTATATTTTACACCATATTTCTTAATGATATTTGGTGCAGTTACTAATGTTTGGCTTATTGCTTTATGCTGGGTCGTAATGGGATTCGGAGTCGCTGGTATAGGATTATCAGTAATGCACGATGCTAATCATGGTGCTTATTCTAAAAATGAAAAAGTAAATTATTTTGTAGGTAGAATTGTCAACTTAGTTGGTGGTTATGCTCCGACTTGGAAAATTCAACACAATATCTTACACCATAGTTACACAAATATTCATGGTTATGATGAAGATATTTCTCCAGCATTACCATTACTTCGTTTCTCACCAACGGATAAATATATTAAAGCCCATCGCTTTCAATTTATTTATGCTTGGTTCTTTTATAGTTTAATGACTGTAATGTGGATCACAACTAAAGATTTTCAACAGTTGTTTAGATATAAGAAAATGGACTTAACCAAAACAGAAAACATCAAATTTGGTAAGCTGTTCATGGAGTTATTATTGACTAAAGTTGTTTATTATGCTTACGTTTTAGTTATTCCGTTATTGGTATTAGATATTTCATGGTGGTTAATTCCAATCTTTATTTTGATGATGCATTTAATTGCAGGATTTACTTTAGCGATTGTATTCCAGCCTGCACACGTTATTCCTGATACACAATTCCCTGTTCCAGAAACAGATCTTACAATTGAGAATAACTGGGCCATTCACCAATTACAAACAACTGCAAACTTCGCACCTAAAAGTCGAATTTTATATTGGTTGATTGGTGGTTTGAACTATCAAATTGAACACCATTTATTCCCGAATATTTGTCATGTTCACTATAAAAAATTATCGGTAATTGTTAAGCAAACTGCAAAAGAGTACGGAATTCCTTATTATTCTGAACCTACCTTTATCAGCGCGATTATCAGTCATGGTAAAATGTTAAAACAACTAGGTATGCCTACGGCTGCTAATTTAGCGAAAGCTTAATTTTAAAGCCACACATACAAACATGAAGACATCTATTAAAGCGGCTTTAATATTCGCATTAATCTGGATTATTACTGTAATGTCAATCTATCTATTAGGTTATTCAGTTGACTTATTTAGACCGGTTGAACTATTTGGACTATTCACTTTATTAGGAGCTGTCTTTACGGGCTTATTTCTTACTAAAAAAGAACAAGGATATGATGAGCGTCCTGCTTTAGATGACTTTAAAGTAGGGATGCAATCTGGATTATTATACACAATTATTATCACATCGTTTATTTATGTTTATCATGAAACTATCGATCCTTCTATCAGAGAAAGTATGATACAGGACCGCATCATGGCAATTAACGAACAAGTTCCTGATAATGCAACTTATCAAAAGATGCAGGAATTAGATCCGACTTGGAAAGATAAAAGTTTTGATGATTATATAGAAAATCAAGAAATACAAACAAGATCGTTTATATCAGCGAAATTCACGGCGCTAATACATTTATTTGTATTATTTATGTTCTCGCTTTTCTATTCTTTTTTCGTGACTATTGTAATCAGAAAAGTAATTTTGAGGCAATAAAATTATTGCCCCAAAAGCTCCTTCGCAAATTTATTGAGATCAAGTCCATGGAAATTTCCTGAACTCATCAAAAGTAAGTTGGCATCCTTCCAAGTCATTTCTTTTAGCGTAGATACAAATTCGTCTGCATCTGTCAATACAACTACATTGTCTGTTCCAAAGGCTGCCTTTACGTCTTCCTTTGTTATAGGATCTAATTTTTTATGTGCTACAACATCATGACTGAAGTATACTATTGCGATATCTGCAGCAGCCATTGCATTTTTATAATGGGGAAGAAAGTCTTTCTTCAAAGATGAGAACGTATGCAATTCCATGCATGCTACTAATTTTCTATCCGGATACTGTTCGTTCACAGCTTTCACCGTTGCTTTTAATTTAGAAGGCGAATGGGCAAAATCTTTATAAGCTATCGCAGTCGAATTTTCAGCAATCTTCTCTAATCGCTTAGCTGCTCCTTTAAAACTTCCCATCGCCGCATAAAAATCAGCATCACTTACACCTATTTCGTTGAGCATTAATTTGGCACCAATCATATTTTCAATATTGTGCTGACCGAAGATTTGGAATTCGTATGTTTTGCCGTCTAAATTAATTAAAGTCAATCCCTCTTCTATCGTATAATTCGGAGCACTATATTCAATCGTATTGATATCAGGGCGCACATCATTAATAAACCCTTTTAAAGCCGTATCATTTTTATAATAAATCAAGGTGCCGTTTTCTGCAATCTTATCTGTGAAGATTTTAAATTGATCCACATAATTTTCAAAAGTTGGGAAGACATTAATATGATCCCATGCAATGCCACTAATAATTGCAATATCCGGCGCATACCAATGGAATTTTGGTCTTCTATCAATCGGAGAAGATAAATATTCATCTCCTTCAATCACCATATATGGCGCATCAGTTAATTGCACCATACAATCGAATCCTTCTAAAAGCGCACCAACCAAAAAGTCAGTCTCAATATTCAATTGATTCATTACATGCAAAAGCATTGAAGTGATGGTTGTTTTACCATGACTCCCGCCAACGACCAATCGTTTCTTATTTAATACTTGTGATTGAACGAATTCTGGATAAGAATATATTTTTAATCCCAATTCTTGTGCACGCAATAATTCTGGATTATCAATTCGTGCATGCATCCCTAGAATAATAGCATCTAATTCAGTATGAATATTATTGATATCCCAACCAATTTTAGTGGGAAGAATTCCTTCTTTGTCCAATCGACCTTTAGATGGTTCAAATATTTCATCATCTGAACCTGTAACGATATCCCCTTTTCTTTTCAGTGCAATAGCCAAATTATGCATTGCACTCCCCCCTATTGCTATAAAATGTACGCGCATAAATTTATTTTCAACTAAGGTCATAAATAAATCAATAAGAATCGATCGACAGTACTTTAGTTTTCAACATGGAAAGTTGAAATTTGATAAATTAAGGTGACAAATACACGCTGAAAATCTAATTTTTGTGCATCTTTGATAGAAATAGCTTAAAAAGATAAAAGAATGAATTTATATCCCATTTCAACAGGTAATTTTAAACTCGACGGTGGTGCCATGTTTGGTGTTGTCCCAAAATCAATATGGAACAGAACCAATCCCGCAGATGCAAATAATATGTGTTCATGGAGCATGCGTTGTTTATTAATTGAAGACGGTGACAGATTGATGTTAGTGGATACTGGAATTGGAGATAAGCAGTCTGAAAAATTCTTCAGCTATTATGATATGTTTGGCGATGATACTTTAGAAAAGAGTATTAATGCAGCAGGTTTTAAATTAGATGACATTACGGATGTTATTCTTACACATCTTCATTTTGACCACTGTGGTGGCGCAATCGCAAGACAAGGAGAAAAAGGTTTTAGACCTGTCTTTAAAAATGCAACTTATTGGAGTAATGAGCGCCATTGGAAGTGGGCTACAGAACCGAATAAAAGAGAAAAAGCTTCATTTTTATCAGAAAACATTCTACCGATCCAAGAAAGTGGGCAGTTAAAGTTTATAGACCGTATTGATGACTTTACGGCTAATGTATTCCCGAATATCGATTTTCAATTCGTTGATGGACATACAGATAGTCAAATGTTGCCAATCATTAATTACAAGGATCAAAAACTTGTATTTATGGCCGATTTATTACCAAGTGTTGGGCATATTCCTTTGCCTTATGTAATGGGGTATGATACACGACCGTTATTAACTTTAAGTGAGAAAGAAAGCTTTTTAGATAAGGCTGAAAGAGAAAACTATACGCTCTTTTTAGAGCATGATTATAACAACGAATGTTGTACATTAATTAGAACAGATCGTGGAATAAGACTAGGCGAAACGTTTGACTTAAAAGAAATTCTTTAAAAAACTTCAAAATCATGGCGCTTTTTCTTATTTTGTAGCCATTAATCAAGTTCCACCTGACAATAACTTCAATTGCAATGAATAAATATCTAATAGACATTTTAAAAGCACAAGGTTCTGTGATCATACCTGGTTTAGGATCGTTAATGGTTCCTAGCCAAAAATCAGGCAAGGTTGTATTTAATCCACACCTTAAATTTAATGATGGAAGTTTAGCTAAATACATTGCTGAAAAGGAAGAGATTGAACTACAGGATGCACAGAATAAAATGGCCAAACATGTTAGAGAGATTGAAGCAGAATTGGGTAAAGGGAATGATTATGCGGTATTCGAATTAGGTGTTTTTACTAAAAATACAGCTGGAGATATTGTATTCACAATGGATAAAGATGTTGCGATTTTAACGGATGACGCACCAAAATCTACTGAGAAAAAAGTAGATAAAGTAAAAAGTAAAACGGATAAAAAATCAGTAGAAAAGCCAAAAGAAATTGTTAGCAAAGCAGCGGACATTGTTAAAGACTCAGCTGTTAAATCAAAAGATGTTGCTGATAAAACGGCAAAATCTGTCAGCGATAAAGTAAGCGACACGGTTGAAGAACTTAAAAAAGCGAAAGCCGAAGCAAAAGATAAGATTGATGCAATTGTTGACAAAGTAGAAGATAAAAAAGATGCGATTGTTGAGGATGTAAAAAAATCTAAAGAAACCATTTTTGACAAACTGAAGAATACTCCAGAAACGGTTGATTCGAAAAAGGACAAAGTGGTCGAAAGTATAAAAGACAAGGTAGAGGAATCAAAAGTTTCAAAACAAAGTCTAAATAAGTATGTACCGAACGAAAACCTTAAAGAGGATGCTAAAAAATTCTCAGCGAAAGCAAATTCTATCGTCAAAGAAACTGAAGCAACTTTAGGCGTTAAGCCAAAAGATTCGAAAAAGGTTGAAAAGGAGAAAGTGGTTATTGTCGAAAAAGAGAAGAAAAAACGTGCAGCTTGGCCATGGATTCTATTATTATTCTTAATTGGATTAGGAGTTGCTGGTTATTTCTATAAAGGTGAGATAATGAATTTTGTAGGAATGGGCGACCACAATGTCGCTTTGTCTGATTCTACAAATACACACTTAAATGATTCAATTCAAGACGCAAACCTTATTACAAGCGAAGATTTAGAAAACGCAAATATGGATTCGTCGGATTCTACTCAAGCAATAATGAACGAAGATGGTACTGAAGCAACAACAGACGAAGGTTTAAATGAAGATGATAATTCAGCTGATGCAATAGAAGAAGAAGCGCCGGTTGAAGAACCTGTTGTCGAATCGAAGCCAGTTGTGCAACAAAGTTCAGGCAGCGGTAATTTCCACTTAATCGGGAATTCTTTTGAAGAGAAAGGAAATGCTGATCGTTTCTTAGCTGATATGAAATCAAAAGGTCATCCTGCTAGAATTATTGGTCAATTTGATGGACTGTATTTGGTGTCATTAAATTCTTTCCCTTCAAGTAGTGCTGCTTATCAAGGTAAATCATCTGTTTCGAATGATGCGCCAAGTGCTTGGGTTTTTAAATGGCCTAAATAGTTGGTTAGTTATTGATTAGTGATTTTCCCTTTGCGATGTCCTTCGACAGAGAATTCGGACCCCTGCTTAAATTATGGAGGATGAAGGGGTAGGTTATACAATTTGATGGGAATTGACAGGTTCTAGTATACGAACCCTCATTAAAAACGTCATCAAAATATACTTACTACATTTTGTGAGCATACAAGGAAAACGATTTGACGTGGTGGATATGTGACCCATACCCTTCGGCTATCGCTCAGGGCGGGGCACTTCGGCTATCGCTCAGTACGGAGCAGGGTCGCTCATAACTGAAATCCCAAACAAGAACATTGCCCTCTGTGGATCACAGATCCTTGACCCGAAATACAGAACAAGAATCGTGACCCCTGCTATGCACTGATCCGCTGCAATGAGCCGCTGCACTAAGGCACTGCAATGAGCGCAGTCGAAGGGGCTGTCGAAGGCTAGGATTCGCATACCCCCCCAGAACATGGAACAACACTTTGCCCCCGTGTAAGGGGCAAACATAGATAACCCCAGAATATGGAACAACACCCCTGACCCTGGAGGGGTCACATATCCTCACCATTAAAATGAAACAAAACCATAATGCTGTTTTGCATCACATGTCCTCCAAATAATACTCAATCAAAAACTTGACTATCAAATGATTAATTGTATCTTAATCACGAATAAAACCCAAATTTTATGGCAGCAGGAACATTTTCTCAAATTTACATCCAGGTAGTAATAGTAGTAAAAAGACGACAAAAACTCATTCATTCTTTATGGGAGGATGATCTTTATAAATATATCACGGGGATAGTCCAAGGTAAAGGTCAAAAAATAATGGCAATAAATGGAATGCCTGATCATGTCCATATCTTAATAGGAATTAAACCAACGTGTCTAATATCAGATTTAGTCCGAGAAGTAAAAAAAGCTTCAAATGTCTTTGTTAACAGAAACAATTATTTAGATAAAAAATTCAGTTGGCAAGGTGGATATGGCGTATTTTCTTACAGCACTAGTGCTATTCCGAATGTGATACGTTATATTCTTAATCAAAAGGAACATCACCAAAAACAAACATTCACAGCTGAATATAAGACGTTGTTAGAACATTTTCAAGTTGTGTATAAAGACGAGTATTTGTTTGATGATATAACATTGCTGGAAGAATAGTAAAAAAAGGATATACTTACTACATTTTGTGAGCCTACAAGGAAAACGATTTGACGTGGTGGATATGTGACCCATACAGGGTCATAGTTTCTCGGAGACATTCATATTTTTAGTGATTTACGACCCCTACAGGGTCGCTCATAACTGAAATCCAATACAAGAACACTGACCATGCTCTGCACTAAGCCACTGCACTAAGCCACTGCACTGAGCCGCTGCACTGAGCACAGTCGAAGTGACAGTCCAAGTGGCTGTTGAAGGCTAGGATTCGCATACCCCCCCAGAATATGGAACAACACCCATGACCCTGGAGGGGTCACAAATACATAACCTCAGAATATGGAACAACACCTTGACCCTGGAGGGGTCACATATACTTACCGAAAATCACTAACCATCAAGTACATCGTTATTTGACACAGGAAATAACACCTTTATCTCTTCTTTAAAGTTTAGGAGATACGCTATAGGAACTAAGCACCAAGAATAGGTTACAATCATACGAATAAAATTAAAAACGGGATCCGCTTCAATTGTTATCAATTCAATTACAATTATACTAATAGAATAGACAACCATAAAGAATCCAATCCGTTTCAACCATTTTTTTGTTCGTGCCTTAGAAATGAGAATCGATACTCCATATAAAAGTGATATCAACATAACGATAAACTGTAGCTCCGCGAGTGCTTCAAAATAATCTACTTTTTTGTTTACTATTTGCCAATAAATCAGAAAAATAACCAAATAACCTAACACATTAAGAGCAAAAGCAAATAATGTAAATCTAAATTGATTAAGAAAAAAATACATCCCTATAAATAACGAAGAAATTAAGAATATAAGGCCAACTATTATAATTACTAATTCCATTTGTTCAAAGAACAATCGAAATAAAAATCCTTCTATCATACCTGTGAACCAAAAAATATGACTTATTAAATTCAACAAGACAAAAAACTGTGTCGTCCTTAAAAAATTCTTGTTCATATTATTCATTTACTTCACTTCCCAAATCGACCCATTCTTTGTTGTCAGCTTAGACAACTTGCCTTTTGTAGTGAGGTCATTCAAAAATACCTCAGCGGCTACCCTCGGTTTACCCGACAATACCGAAAATTCCTTAGCTGTTAACGTATTGTATTTTTCGAATAAGAATTCCCAATTTTTAGGGTATTCCTTTTTAACAGCTTCAGGATTCATTTTTAGAATAGCCATCTCATAAAATGCATAATCTTTCGATCCATAGACCATTTCTTTATTCCCCGCATCATCAATAAAGAACATCGTAGGGAATCCTCGAACGCCGAATGACGCTTTTACATTTAAATCTTCTTCGAACAAAACTTTCGCTTGGCCGTCAAAATCGATTTTTAGTTGTTTAACATCTAAACCGACTTGTTTCGCGGCCTCTTCCATCACTTCCCACTTTGCGATATTCTTCTTCTCTAAGAATACCATTTCTCGCATCTCACGCATGAACAATAATGCCTTATGCTCGTCTTGCATCTGCGCCGCTTTGAATGCTTCTGAAGGTGGATAAGACGAATCTAAAGGATCTTCTAACCAAACATCCCCATCAATTGGCATGTCATAATGAATACTGACCTCATCCCAGTGATGTGCCACATCTGACGGTTTGCTTATTCCACCACTATTATAATTCCAATCGGGCAATAAACCACCCATGCGGTAGTCAATCTCAATCGCATCACCATATTCCAACTTCAACTTCCGCAATTGTGGCTCTATTCCCCAACATGACGAACAAATAGGATCAGTAAAATAGACCACCTTAATTGTTTTATTCCCGCTTACTTCAGCCTTCAACGACTTGTTTTCAGTCGAGTCGCCAGGCGTCTCGCAAACGCCTGTTTCGATATCACATAATAATGGATTGGTTTGGGTTGAATCTGTTGCCATAGTTGAAGTAGATTTTGTTTGTGCTGTGCAACTCGAAATGGTTGCTGTCAGTGCAAATATTAAAAAGAATGTCGATCTGAATTTCATAGCTGCTTTTGTATTGTTTTAGGCTTTGTCAAAGTTACGGAATGTAGGGATAATAGTGGTTAGTTGTAAAGTTTCACAAGGTTGTTAACGGAAGTTGATTAATCTTGTCTTGTAAATTTAGTAGTTTATTTTCAAACTTTTTTGGTTCTACAATAAATATTTCAGGTTCTAATTGATACCATTTATAAATTGCTTGAATTGGTGTTTTAACATCAAGTTCTTTTCTCAGTGAGCCATGTCTTCTGTATAAATTGTAGTTACACATAAAATTAAAGAGATCTTTATGCATCTGGTCGTATGAATTATAAGAGTGTTTTAAAATTGTATTAGACTTAATGGTTCTATTTACTCTTTCTACCATGCCATTCGTCTGAGGGGACGCAG
>NZ_JHXV01000001.1:362966-465555 GCF_000621625.1 Crocinitomix catalasitica ATCC 23190 | reverse complement strand
GCATGGTAGAAAGAGTAAATAGAACCATTAAGTCTAATACAATTTTAAAACACTCTTATAATTCATACGACCAGATGCATAAAGATCTCTTTAATTTTATGTGTAACTACAATTTATACAGAAGACATGGCTCACTGAGAAAAGAACTTGATGTTAAAACACCAATTCAAGCAATTTATAAATGGTATCAATTAGAACCTGAAATATTTATTGTAGAACCAAAAAAGTTTGAAAATAAACTACTAAATTTACAAGACAAGATTAATCAACTTCCGTTAACAACCTTGTGAAACTTTACAGTTAGTTGGTAGTGATTAGATAATAGTTGTTAGTTGTCATTCCTTGTTATAGCTTCGGAGGACGAGTTAGTTGATTCCCCAATGATATTTATTTTGCCACTGGCTTCGGTAAACGAGGTAGTTTTTCCTCCTTCGTTATATCACACATCGACGAAAGCTTCAGAGAAAAGGTAGTTGATTCTCTCCATATGAAATCAATAACATCTTTTAACTTATAGGTTTTTTATCGAAATCTTTTCTTCTCAATTCGAAATTCTCTCCAAGATATACCTTTCGCACCATTTCATCTGCTGCCAAGTCTTCGGCTTTGCCTTCACGAAGAATACTCCCTTCAAACAGAAGATATGTTCGATCAGTAATAGATAATGTTTCTTGTACGTTGTGATCAGTTATGAGGACCCCAATATTTTTCTCTTTTAGTTGTGCAACAATTTTTTGAATATCCTCAACAGCAATAGGATCGACACCTGCAAAAGGTTCGTCTAATAAAATAAATTTAGGATCCGTAGCCAAGGCTCTTGCAATTTCTGTTCGTCTTTTTTCACCACCAGAAAGACTTTGTCCTAAATTTTTTCTGACATGTGTCAAACCAAACTCATCTAATAAACTTTCTAATTTCTCTAAACGTTCGGCCTTTGTCCGTTTTGTCATTTCTAATACCGTCATGATATTATCCTCAACTGACATCTTTCTAAAAACAGACACTTCTTGTGGAAGATAACCAATCCCCAATTGCGCCCTTTTATACATGGCGTATTTGGTTATGTCAGTACCATCTAAATATACTTTACCTTCATTAGGCTTAACCAAACCAACAATCATATAAAAAGAAGTTGTTTTCCCAGCACCGTTAGGACCTAATAAACCAACAATTTCACCTTGATTAACTTCAACAGATACCCCTCTTACAACTTGTCTACCTTTATATGATTTCTTTATATTATCTGTTCTTAATTTCATACTTTAAAAATCTGATGAAAATTTAAATTTAATGCCAAAGTTTGTAACTGGCTGTCCATAGAGATCTAAATTATCTCTATATGATAAACGCCAAACTGCATCAACGCGTATAAATTTAAGAATATTTTCTAAGCCTAAACTTACTTCATAATACGGGCTCGTAAATTTATTTGAAAATGCAGGCAATAACATTTCAGCATTATGTCTATCATCATATCTACCAATAACCATTCGCGCATTGTACACCAATCTCAGTTTCAATTTGCGGACCAAAGGAATTCTATCCATAATAAATCCTTGTAAATGATGTTCAAAATCTACCCCTACCCACTCATCACTAATGAATTCGTAATAATTCATTAAATTAAACGATGTCGCTTGCAAATAATAGGTCTCATTCCCCGGATGAATCTGCAAAAAAGGATAAGGAACAGAACCAAATATCTTTCCTGCGTAGACAGTATAATTTATTCGACCTAACAAACCTAGACGAGGTCTATGATTCCAAATAAAATCAAGTCGATGAAAACCATATTCACTTGCTAAAAAATCTTTTATTCCCCAGGTATGGGTAAGTGATATAATTGGATATTTAGACCCCATTGAGATTCGATCAAATTGGCCAGCGAGGAATTTTTCTTCCCTTGTATACATTATTTGATTTCGAATTTGGAAGGATGTAATATCAGAAATCTGAATGGTATCTCCCGACTCTGGATTCAATCGGCTATAATCAGAACTTCCCAAAGGAATATAGTTTTTCCATTCTACCGTATGAAAGGTACGCATATCAACACGATAATCTTTTTCAAATCCTACAGTAGCCTGATGAACCATTGTTAACTTATCAACTGGACCGACTGACAATAAACTGGTTATTGAATTCCCCACATCTCCAACAGTCGATGTCAATCCTAATTGTTCAATTTTTTTTCGATAACCAAAACGCAACATCTCTCTCGGATTGTCACTAATCTTCCATCGCAATGACCCTCCATACTTTATAACTTCGTCCTTTAAACCATAAGCTGCAAAACCTGAAATTTCTACTTTTTTACTGAATTTATTCGATGTTCTTAAACTCAACATAAAACGAGTCCCTTCCACTACATTCCTATTGTAAGCGTCGTATAAACTACCTATCTCAATTGGTCCGACCTTCCAAAAACCAGTATAAGCGAGGTAAACAAGATTTTCCATAAATTTATAACTCGCATTCCCTTTTAAAGAATCAACCATTTCTATTACACCTGCCTCCTCTTTGCTTAAACTTGTAAAACGTTGGGCATCCCAATAACTATTATCACGCGATTCTGCACTATCAGACAAAACAACATCTGAAAGGTAAAAGTCGAACGGTTTAGGTTGATTGAGTATAAAATCTTTTCTGGTGACATTCTTGTGAATAGTTACCCCCATCAATTTCACGTCTTTCGAATCATTAAAGAGATCAAAATTGGCTTCCATCTTTTCAGACGCCAATAAAAACAAACTATCATTTACAGCTTTATATTCTTGTTCAACATAAAAACCTGAAACATAATTCAAATTGACATCATCTGGTATTTCAGCAATGATTTTCTTTAAGGCAAATCCTTTTTGTGTAATCCATATTTTGCCGTTAAACATTGCATCACCTTTTCTTTTTGGGCGGAATTGGATATTAAAGCAGGGCACATTTTCTATGGTGTCATTCTCTAATAAAATATACTTATAAAATAGCCGTCCTTCTTTTGCAATTGGACTCATGAATTCCTTATTGAAGAGCTCTACATAATCTTCATAAACATTCACATCTTGATACATTTGACCAGTGAATTGCCCCAATTGTAAGTTATCTACACCTGTTACTCTTGATGCATTTATAATTTCTTTTTCTTGTTTTGGTTGACCATTAAAATAATAGGATGAGATTCCTTCAGTCAAAAGCACAGGTAAATAGTTTTTATTATTAACCGTATCCATGTAATCCATGATAAAGTCAAATTTTTTGAAGACAGCTCGCTTCTTAAATTCTTCGGTCATATTGTTAATATCGAATTGCATTTTATTGTAAATATTACATTGCAACGCCGATAAATTATCTGGATTGTTTTTGACCTTATTTTTATGTACCTCTTTCAAAATTGCAAAAGCCGGATTTTCTCCTGGTGAAATGATAATCTCAGTTAGACTAGTTATTGACTCTCTAAGATAAATAGTTGAATCTACGTACTTACCTCTTTTTAATGGAATTTTGATGGAAGTATACCCAATTGCACCGCATATAAGAGTATCAAATTTTTCTTTCGATTCGATTAAATATACACCATTAATATCAGCTCGAACAGCGCTCTCAGAAATTTCAAAAAATAGTTTTGCAAAAGGTATCGGCTGATTGGTTATTGTGTCTGTGACGGTACCTGAAATTTTAATTTGAGCACTTAAATTAAGCGAACAAAGCAAAGCTATTGCGATTAATTTAAAATGCATTTTCATATTTTTCTAGCTGCAAACATATTGGGCTCAACAAAGCACTATTTTTTTAAAGAAGCTTTGTATCTTTTCTTCTCAATTCGCTTGGCAATAATTATACCAATCTCGTATAATACTATAATCGGTAAACTGACAATCACCTGCGTAAATAAATCAGGCGGCGTAATAATTGCTGACACAATAAGTATGGCAACCAGCGCATGCTTTCGAAACTTCTTCAAAAACTTGGCTGATATGATTCCAATTTTTGAGAAGATTAAGATGATTACAGGCAATAAAAATAAAAGTCCCGTAAAAAACACAGTTGAAATAATTGTTTTCAAATATGAATTAATGGTAATATTATTTTCAATTTGGTCAACCATTTTCCAATTTCCTAAAAACTGAACAGACAATGGCGCAACCACAAAATACCCAAAAGCAATTCCTATAAAGAAAAGTAACGAAACAAAAAACACAATACCTCTTACCGATTTCACTTCAGATTGTCTTAAACCGGGCTTAATAAATCCCCAGATCTGATGAAAAACAATTGGGAAGGCTACTATTAACCCTCCAATAATAGCCATCATTAAGTTAGTACTGAACTGTCCTGACATTTCAACACTTTGAAAATCGATATCAATACGCCCGGAGCAAATATTAAACCCCCAACAGAAGAATCTAAAGATGGGGAATTCCGGTTCGGCTAAAGCCAAAAAGATATTATTTGTTATCCAAGATGTAAAATAAAAAATAGCAATGGCAAAAACAACCACAGCAATTATACTCTTGACTAATCTCCATCTCAGTTCTTCGAGGTGGGATAAGAACGGCATATTTGTATTTTCTTCACTCACAGCTTGCAAAAATACTATATTTTAAACCACCTTTTGATTGTTTTACGCACATTTTAATTCTTATTTAAAACTATTGAATATAAGCTGGAACTTTCGATTTGATTTCAGCATTTTCAAAATAAACTTTTTTCACTTTTAGTTTCCCTAACTTCTTAAGAACTTGTCCTTTTTCGGCTTCATCCTTAATCCATAATTCAGCTTGTTTTTTCATCGTTGCAATCCACAAGTCAGCCTCATGTTTAGCACGCACACCCGCATAAAAATCTATCTCATTTAACGTTGGATTTTTCTTTTTAAACTTATCATACCCCGTTTTATATTGTGAAAAATTAATGGGCAACATATTGTCATCGCCTACCGTTAATTGTAATTCGATAATATCATTCTCTTTGGCATAATAAAGAACAGCTCCGTCACTTTTTGGATGTTCAGGATCATAAGCTATAACTTGGTCTCCTTTTAAAGACTTAAATCTATTCGATTCTACAACGCTAATTCCAGCTGATGTACAAGTTAAATTAAAGTCGACTTTTTCTTGTGCCAGTAATTTGAATATTTCAAAAGTTTGCAACGAATCACTTGCCGTAAAATCTTTAACTTGATCATCCTTTTGAATTTTTCGCATGGTATACTTATCAGCATTGTCCACATAACTTAAATCAATATGCGTAAAATTCTCCTCAGTTCTTTTCTCAAAAACATCCTTACCGAATGTAATATGATATACCCTAAACGATTCTGATTTACCTGAAGGCGCAAAAGTAAAGTCTTGTGTTTTATAATTAAAAATCGCACCATCGATAAAAGTATAAATATGATTATTTTGTTCATATTCCATTACCAAATACCCCATATTTTTCTTCATCTTATCCAATTTGGTTTCATATTTCGTCAGTGTTTCAAATGCTTTCTCCATTTCAATTTTTAGTTTAGCTAAAATTGATTTTTGCTTGACTAAAATTCCATTCAATTGCAATAAATGATTCTGTTCAATATTTCTCTTCTTATCCAATTTCGTCATGGCACCTTGAATGTGACCACTTCTATCTTGATCTGACAAGGACAAGTCTTTCTTTTTTAATTTTTTCTTCTTTATTTTTGGTGGAGCGGAAGGTGTATGCCGAATGACATCTAATCTATATTCAGACTTTTTAATAGCCATTTTGGTACTTTCAATTTTCTTTTCATAAAGATCTATCTGGTATTCATAACCTCGTTTACCATATAAATCTTCTTTTAATTGTGCAATATGCACAAATTCAAGCTCGTGCATTAAACGCCAATAAGTAACTCCTTCACCAAATGTTGAATCTGGAGAAACTAAACGATGTTCATTTTTGCCATAAAGCACATACGAATTCCCTCCTTTTTGGATCACTAAAGTTGTTTGCCGCTCTGGATGAAAACCAAAAACATCAAAATGCATGACAGTTGATTGATTCCCGTCGTTTTTGTATTCTCTAATTAATACATCATCAGTCTTCAATTCATCCAACTCTTTCTCAACATTTAATACTTGGTTTATATTAAATCGAAACAATCCTTTTTCATCTGGCAAATTCCTTGTGAACGGGGTATAAAAACCACCTTCTAAATCGGCCCAATTTGAACCATCACCAACGGCAGATAAATCACTATTATTTGACATGTTTGTTCCCGTCAATAATTCTACCATTTGATTCGCTCGCATATTAACATACTTCTCTTGTGCAGCCATTATTGCATTAATAATCAACATTTGCTCAAGTTGATCGAAATTTGTATTTCTTATCGCCGCCAACTTATCGTGAACCGTCAATGAATGTGTATAATATCCTTGTAATGATTCTATCAATACATAATCTCCATTATTCAGGGTGCGAACAGCTTTTTGAGGTACTTCTTCGAGTACAAATTTTTCAAACACTTTAAGTCGATCTCTATAAATTTGATCGGCTTCATCTGTTGAATTCCTAAAATGAAGAGCTTCTCCTAATTCCCACAAAGCAAATCGTATTGCCAAATCTCGCACAATCCCATTCGACTTTCTTTGGAATTGATCTTGATGTAAGATTAATTTATCTGGAGATTTAATTATTTGCGCTTCGATATATTTATAATCGGGCAACGTATCATTGATGTACGGTATAGAATCTGTAAATTCGAAAAGATGGAATAATTCTGGTTGTAGAGTCTCAGTTTTTCGAGCAACATAATAAAGGTATGTTTTTTCTTCTCCAGACAGATCGTCCCAACTGGTTTGCGTGAAGCCGATATTCGTTATTAATAATAAAAATAGATAAAAGTATTTCATGTAATATATTTGTCGCGTACAGATAAAAAACTCAAATTCCGCATTTAGTTACGCTAAATTACTTAATTTAAGTAACTGAATTTCGATTGATCAGGAAGGTTTTCAACAGTCAAATTAAAATTAAGTTTAAACTTTTCCTTGCTAAAAATACATGTTTAAACAAATATAATTGTACTTTTGGATTTTATCAGGAACAATTCCTGCGTATTTATCTAACCATTAACAACTAAAAGAATGAAAAATATTATCTTGAGTATTGCCTTTTTACTTCCCTTATTAGGATTTTCGCAATCATTAAAAATTAAAAGTAACCTGGTTAAGGTGACATTTGTAGCAGATATGCAAAACACGTCTGGCAGCATAGGTGGATTTGAAGCAAAGATTAACTTTGATAAAAACGACTTAACCAAATCTACTATCTCAGGAAGTGTTGATGTAAGTACATTGGATACTGGCACAAAAAAAAGAGACGAACATTTAAAAAGTGAGGACTATTTCAATGCTGCGAAATATCCAAAAATGACTTTTACAAGTACCTCAATAGTTGAAAAAGACAATCAACTAATAATGACAGGGAAATTAAAAATCAAAGAAACTGTTCGTGAGGAAGTAGTTATTTTCACTTTTAGTGACAACGTATTCACAGGTACCATGAAAATTAATGCTACTGATTACGAAATGGGAAATTTCTCAAAGAAGAAGCCTGAAAAAACTAATATTAAAATAAAATTCGAAATTCCAGTAGGAGAATAACACACTTTTAGGAATACAATTTTGTAAAAAAGCCTGAATAAAAGTTCGCCCTTTTATTCAGGCTTTTTTAACTTAAATGCTTAAATTTGACTGAAGAATTATAATTTGAATTTGGCAATGCCAAATAGTTAATGGAGCATTTAAATCAACTTTTCGGAAAAAAACCAGTTAAAAAAGGCACTATCACTGAGCTGGCGGAATTGGCGAACTTACGAATTTTAGAAAAGGATATTTCTGACAATAATTATTGGACCCTCATTGAAGACTCTCTTACGCTAACGAAAAATCAATACGAGCAAGAAAACTATTTGATTGAAGCATTAATCAAATTCAATCCTGAAGAAATAATTGGATTCCATCTCAAAACAATTCACTTCATTAATCAGTTAACAGATATTAAAATTTCTTGTGCTTCATTCATCATTAATGGGAATGATCTCACTGAAACAGTCGAACATTTTAGATATTGGATTCTGTCTCGTGGCAAGACAGTTTATGATACCGCTTTAATTGATGCTGATTATTTGATAAGCGAAATCTCACCTGAAACTAATTTCTATGATTTTGAAGGATTCAAACGTATTGCTTCAAAAGCATTCAAAAATTTAACAGAACAAGAAATAGCAGATTATATTGATTCAAAAAAGCTGAAAACTGCACCTTCTTTGAATGATGCCATTCGTTGGGACGAAAATGATCCTGAAACTTTGCAAAAACATTGCCCCAATTTATTCGCCACACTCTGGAAATAAAAAACCACCAGGTCTGGCACCCCGGTGGCTAAATCAATAATAATTTACTATGAAAAAAAGACCCAACCCTTGCGTCTTCTCTTTACTGTATGTCCAAATAAAAAAAAGGTAACTATTATTTTCTAAATTATTTTTTTTGTCGTATTATATCATTAAAATAATATGCAACTTTACGCAATTATTTAATGGGTGTAAACATCGCGCTACAACTGTGACAAAGAGATGAATACGAGCATTAAAATTGACAAATAAAAGAATTAATTTTTCACTTTTTACAATGGAAGAAATAGAAAACATTGAACTCGTTTTTTTAACGTTAGAAAATTACAAGGATTTGCAACCTGCTATTAAATTAGCATATCCTGATTTACCCAATCCTTTTTGGAGTGAGAAGCACATTAAAACGCTAATCACAAAATTCCCCGAGGGACAAATCGTAATTCAAGTGAATGGAAAAGTGGCAGGTTGTGCATTATCTATTATTGTTGATTATGACGATTTTGACAATCACCATACCTACAATGATATTACTGGTAATTATACCTTTAACACCCACAATATTGAAGGGAACGTATTGTATGGTATCGATGTATTTATTAAACAAGAATTTAGAGGCTTAAGACTAGGTAGACGTTTATATGATCACCGTAAAGAACTTTGCGAAAGTTTGAACCTAAAAGGTGTGGCATTTGGCGGTCGAATTCCAAATTACGGACAATTTAAGGATACGATGACCCCAAAAGAGTATATTGAAAAAGTGAAACGGAAAGAAATTCACGATCCAGTTTTTAACTTTCAAATATCAAACGACTTCCACCCTGTTCGTATCATTAAAAATTATTTAGATGGTGATAAAGCATCTGATGATTATGCCGTTTTATTAGAATGGGACAATATTTACTATGAGAAAAAAGAAAAAAAACCGAGTAGAAAAAAAACAAATGTTCGACTGGGCTTAATTCAATGGCAAATGCGTTCGTATTCGCATCTTGATCAACTATTACAACAAGCTGAATACTTTATTGATTCTGTTTCAAGCTACCGATGTGACTTTGCATTATTCCCTGAATTCTTCAATGCACCTTTAATGGCTAAAGATAACCACCTTCAAGAACATGCAGCGATTAAAAATCTGGCACAGCATACAGAAACAATTGTACAAAAGTTTTCTGAAATGGCCATTTCATACAATATCAACATCATCACCGGAAGTATGCCTGAGGTAGTTGACGACCGCTTATATAATGTTGGTTATTTATGCCGTAGAGATGGTTCTGTTGATAGATATGAAAAACTCCACGTTACACCAGACGAAGCAAAAGTTTGGGGCATGCAAGGAGGTAATAAACTACATACTTTTGATACCGACTGTGGAAAGATTGGTGTATTGATATGTTATGATGTTGAATTCCCTGAATTGGGAAGATTATTAGCGAATGATGGCATGGATATATTATTCGTTCCTTTCTTAACGGATACACAAAATGGGTTCTCAAGGGTTCGGCATTGCGCTCAAGCAAGAGCTATTGAAAATGAATGTTATGTTGCAATTGCAGGATCTGTAGGCAACCTTCCAAATGTACACAATATGGACATTCAATATGCTCAATCAATGGTGTTCACTCCTTGTGATTTTGCATTCCCCACGAATGGGATTAAAGCTGAAGCAATACCCAATTCAGAAATGATATTGATTGCCGACGTAGACATCTCCTTATTGCGAGAACTCAATCAATTTGGTTCTGTAAAAAACCTTCAAGACAGAAGGTTGGATTTATACAGTCTGAACAAGAAATAAAACTAAATCGCAATCAGATTTTAAACAAAAAAGCGGCTATCGAAATTCGATAGCCGCTTTTTTAATCTTATAAAATGACCTAATTAATCATTCAGGGCATTTTCTAAAGCGTGATCATAAATATCTTTAATTTCATTTACGAAACCAAAGTGTTCATCATCAACACACATTTTTCCTTTTGTTACATGACCTAATAATGTATATGGTACAGATTGTTTCATCATGTACTCGATAAAGTCATCTTCTTGATCTTCATTAATCGTAACAACAACTCTACTTTGTGCTTCACCGAATAAGAAAGCATCCTCTCTAACCTCAGCATCCGATACAATATCAAATCCAAGATGAGAAGGCATTCCCATTTCAGTTAGTGTGATAAATAATCCACCATCTGCACAATCATGCGCTGCATTAATCAATCTATTTTGAATTAAGCCTTTCACAGTTTCTTGTAATTCAGCTTCTTTATCTAAATCAAAATAAGGTGCTGGTGAAGCTTCAATTCCGTGAAACGAAACTAAGTATTCAGAAGAAGAGATATCATTCTTTGATTCTCCAAGAATAAAAATCAAATCACCTTTTGATTTAAAATCTAAAGTCATGATTTTAGATTTATCCTCAATTACACCAATCATTCCAATAGTTGGTGTTGGAAAAACTGGCACCTCAACACCATCAATTACTGTTTGGTTGTAAAAAGATACATTCCCACCAGTAACCGGCGTTTTAAATTTTAAACATGCTGCAGACATTCCTTTAATTGCTCCGACAAACTGCCAATAACTTTCAGGGTTATATGGATTACCGAAGTTCAAACAATTTGTTATTGCACTTGGCACACCACCAGAAACTACAATGTTTCTTGCTGCTTCTGAAACGGCAATTTGTGTTCCTATTTCTGGATCAGCATTTACATATCTCGAATTACAATCAACAGTCATTGCTAAAGCTCTATTAGAACCTTTTATATTACTGATCCCTGCATCAGAAGGGCGATTAGTACTCATTGTTTTAGTACCAACCATCGAATCATATTGCTCATATACCCATCTTTTAGATGCGATATTAGGATGAGCCAATAATTTCATTGCCACTTCCTTCAAATCTTCAGGCTCTGGCACGTCATCAATATTAAACTTTTTGAATTCTTGAAAGTATGCTGGCTCTTTATATTCTCTATCATAAATTGGAGCACCACCACCTAATACAAGTGATTCAGCTGGAACAGAAGCGACAACTTTACCATGCATAGAATAGTTAATCATTCCACCTTCAGTTACAACACCAATTTTGGCAGCATGTAAATCCCATTTATCAAAGATACCTTCAACAATTGCTTCTTTACCTTTTTCAATTACAACCAACATTCTTTCTTGCGATTCAGATAATAAGATTTCCCAATCTTTCATATCCTCTTGTCTTGTTGGCACTTTAGATAAATCAATATCCATACCTACATTATCACCTGCTGCACTCATTTCACATGAAGAACAAGTAATTCCCGCCGCTCCCATATCCTGCATACCTACAACGGCATCAGTTTTTGCTAATTCTAAAGTCGCTTCTAATAATAATTTTTCTTGGAAAGGATCTCCAACTTGAACAGCTGGTAAATCTTCAGAAGACTCTGCAGTAATATCTTTACTTGCAAAAGCCGCTCCTGCAATTCCATCTTTTCCTGTAGCAGAACCAACGATATAAACTGGATTCCCAACACCCGCAGATGTCGCAGAAATCATTTTACCTTCTAAAATACCTGCAGAAAATGCATTTACTAATGGATTTGTATTGTATGATTTATCAAACATTACTTCACCACCAATAATTGGAATACCAAAAGCATTACCATAATCACCAATACCTTTTACAACTCCTTTTACCAACCATTTGGTTCTATCTTTTGTGATATCTCCAAAACGCAATGAATTTAACTGCGCAATTGGTCGAGCACCCATGGTAAAAATATCTCTATTTATTCCACCAACACCTGTTGCTGCACCTTGATAAGGTTCTAAAGCACTTGGATGATTATGCGATTCAATTTTAAATACACAACCAACACCATCACCTATATCAACTAGACCGGCATTTTCTTCACCCGCCTTAACCAACATATGTGGTCCATCTTTAGGCAATGTTTTTAGCCATTTAATTGAATTTTTATACGAACAATGTTCCGACCACATCACTGAATAGATAGACAGTTCAGTAAAGTTCGGCGTTCTGCCCATTGCCTGTTTAATTAATTCGAATTCTTCGGCTAGTAAACCAAGTTCTATAGCATTGTCAACTGTAGCAATAGTTTGTGTATTATTTTCCATTTTTAACTCCTAAATGATTTGGCCACAAAGTTAATTATTCTCTATGGTTTAACCCCGTAAAATTCACGAATTTTTTCGCCAGTGGCTGACGATTTATAAAAAAATAAAAATTATATAGATATAGATTAAAAAATAATAGTTCAACAATTAATCTATTCTTCAAATTTGGACTATTGTTTTTTAAAAAAATGTCAGCATTAATCCTGATTGCTTAAATTGAAAATGACAAGTTTTCAATTTAAGTCCATCAACCTGACAATAAACTTATCTAAACGAAGGATTCACACTCATTTCAATCGGATTCTTTACTATTTTTTTCAATATCTATTTAAATGAATCATTTCAAGCAAATGCTTATTTTTGCTTTGCAATATGTCCTACCTACTCTTTTTCATAGTTCTATTAGGAGCAATCTATACTTTATATCGTTTAGCAGAAAAATCGATATTGAGTTTTAAAACGATCCTATTAGGCTTTGGAATTAAATTAATTTTCGCGACTAGTTTCATTCTTGTATTCACGCATTACTATGGAGACAATCACCTCAACGGTGATGCCTATTCCTTTATGAATGACAGTCGCGTACTGAATGAGTTCGCTCAAGAAAATACCTGGGACTATTTAAAATTAATGGTTGGCGTAAACCCTTCTCACGAAGAACATGTCAATGGTCACTTGAACAATACAAACATTTGGGCTTACGGTGATAATGGGGACCTCATGAATGACAATAGGTTACTAATCAGAATCAATTCTCTAGTCCATTTCTATTCGAATAACAACCCATATATTCATGCATTTACCATGAGTTTATTGGCTTTTATCGGCCTCTTATTAATTCACAGATCGTTCTCTCCTTTTATTAAAAATCCTAAACTTTTCTATTGGACACTACTATTATTCCCTTCAATCGCATTCTGGTCGAGCGGAATCACAAAAGAAAGTTTAATGATTTTCGCTATTGGTATTTATTGTTTTTATCTATTCAAAATATTTAAAACATTCAGTTGGACACATCTTGCAGGTTTACTTTTAGGTATATTTTTATTGGTTCTCAATAAACCACATATTGGTTTAATTCTAATATCCTTCAGTTTCCTCTTTATATTGGGTGCATTATCGAATTGGTCTAAAAAATGGATTTATATCACCCCTATCCTAGCTATTGCCCTTATTACCATATCAACTTATACCCCCAACAAAATAAACTTGCTACACAAAATCTCCTACAAACAACAAGATTTAATCAACTTTGGAGAAGGTGGATATTTTTTCATTACCGATAGTTCCTTCTGTGCTTTTGATTATAAATTCAATCAGAATTTCAAACTCCATGAAGGAAAAAAAATAGAAGTATTAAAACCTACCGTAGGCAAATATAAATTGTTTGGTGTTTCAAAATTTAATCTTTTTACAATGCCCAGCGGTGACCAACTTTTCGATTTATACCTAGTGGTAACACCATCTAGTAGCTATATTAAAACAAATCCAATCAATTACCAACGCATCAATTTAGTAAAAAGCTTGCCTGATGTTGCCCTCAATACTGTTTTCCGTCCCTTCCCATGGGACAATGGAAGTTCCATTAAATTTTTAGCCTTGGTTAACAATGTTTTATTCTTACTTATTATTCTAATTGCCTTCTTTTATTTAAGGCCCCTTAATAATCAAGAACTTTATATCTTTACATATCTAATAGCTGCGGCGCTACTAATTTTATTGATTATTGGTTGGACAACGCCTATATTAGGAGCAATTGTTCGATATAAAATGGCCGCAGAACTCCTAATTATCATTGCCGTATTTATTCGATTAAAACCTATTAAAAAATAACTCAAATGAAAATAATTTATTTCGGATTAATCCTAAGTTTATTCGTTGGCTGTTATAAAAGTGATACAGCAGATTTGATTATTCACAACGCTAAAATTTATTCGTGCGATGAAAACTTCACCATTTATGATGCGATGGCCATTCGAGACGGTAAAATAATTCAATTAGGGCCGGAACGAGAAATCTTAAATGGCTATAAATGTGACAATATTATTGATGCAAAACTGCGTCCAGTTTACCCAGGTTTTCATGATGGGCATTGTCACTTCTTAGGATATGCACAAGGATTTGCTGAAGTAGATTTACGTGGATCAAAATCCTTCGACGAAGTACTGAATAAAATTGCTATTTATCAATCCAAAAATGAAAGACCATGGATTATTGGTCGAGGTTGGGATCAATCTTTATGGGCGAATGATAGTTTCCCGACAAACGCAATGTTAAACGAATTATATCCAGAAATCCCCGTTCTTATCCGCCGGGTTGACGGTCACGCAGCCATTGCCAATCAAAAAGCTTTAGATATAGCAGGAATCGACACAACAACTCAAATTCCAGGAGGGTTGATTGAAAAAGTAAATGGACAATTAACGGGCTTATTATTAGACAATGCATATGATGTAGTGATGAAACAGGTTCCAGTTTTAACCGAATCTGAAAAACTAGCCGTATTGCAAAAAGCCGAACAACAACTTTTTCAAGTCGGGTTAACTTCAATTAATGATGCCGGAATAGATGCTATAGACAGAGACTTATTTATAGAGTGGTATAGCAATAACGCTTTATCAATACGAGACTATGCCATGTTATTTCCTGACGATGACAATATTAATTATGCCAGTAAAGAAGGCAAATACAAAACAAACAACCTCGCTATTCGATCGTTTAAATTAATTGCTGATGGATCTTTAGGATCAAGAGGAGCCTGTTTAATTCATCCGTATTCAGACCAACCAAATCAACACGGTTTTTTACTGCGTGACTATATCGAAATTCGAGATCTAGCTGAATTAGCAGCCGAAATCGGTTACCAAGTCAATACACATGCCATTGGCGATTCTGCCAATCGTGTAATGTTGAATATTTACACCGAAACCGTTCAAAAAATTGCCGATCACCGCTGGAAAATCGAACATGCACAAGTCATTAACCCTAACGATTTTAATTTATTTGAAGCCATTCGTATTATTCCATCTGTTCAACCTACGCATTGCACATCCGATATGCGCTGGGCCGAAGAGAGATTAGGTTCGGAAAGAGTCAAATACGCCTACGCTTATCAAACACTACTAAAAAAAGCAGGTCGAATTGTATTAGGAACAGATTTCCCAGTTGAAAACATTGCACCTTTAGAGACTTTTTATGCAGCCGTTTCTCGTCAGTCGAAAGATGGTCAACCTGAAGGAGGCTTTTATCCAGACGAAAAATTAACGCGTAAACAAGCATTATTAGGCATGACATTGTGGCCTGCTTATTCTAATTTTGAAGAAGATGAAAAGGGGAGTTTATCGATCGGTAAATTTGCTGACTTTGTCATCCTTACCAAAGATATTATGACCATTGATGACAGTGAAATCCTCAGCACTTATGTCGTTCAAACATTTTTGAATGGCGAAGAAGTTTATAATGGGGATTAGTTGATCCTTCTTCGCTAAAACAACGAAGGACGAAGTAATAGTGATTAGAAAAAACTTATTTACTTCCAAACAGCAGTGTTTTGCATGTCTTCAACAAAGATTATACAGCACCATTGTTAGTTAAGATGTCCATAAAATTTATTTAAATATGGGCGTTCCCGCTTCTGCTCAGCGGGCGTGCTTTTCGCTCTAATCTTTTGTCTCTCAACTTCGTTGCGAGACAAAAGGATATCCGCTGCAATCACTAACGCAGAAAGATCAAATAAATCATTTTTGTTCATTGTATTATACACACCTGGTAATAGATTAAAGATCGGATTATATAAGCGCCACTAACCTCAGGATATTGCTTAGCGTAATGTTCAGATCAAGAAAGAATAAGCTTTTTGAGAGAGGAAATTTGTCTAGATCAATTCCATAAAAAGAGAAAAGCGATCCACCTAATGGGCGAATCGCTTTTCAAACCAAAACAAAGAAATCAATTCCGATTTAACTCGGAAGGGGAACCACCCCCTATTAAACAATTAGCATAAACCAAAACGCTAATCGTTGTCGTTTTTAGAACGAAGGACATGATATCGTTCTAAAGTTTTTTGTTGGCTTTTTACATGGTATATTGTATCCTAAAGATAACTCATGTGATCCGCCAGATGCGTTTGTCAAAGGTGAAATTGTAATATCATAACTATATCCAAGTCTAAAAGAACCATTATCAACACCAATTGATAAAATAAATGCGTCTCTCGCTCTCCACCATGCTCCTGCTGTAAACGCTCCGTACTTTATATATGTTCCAAAATTCAATTGCATAAAACCATCCTGGTATGTGTATATAATGTTAGGAGAGATAGAAGTTACATTACTATACTGAGATCCTTTACCAAATTCGATATTTGTTCCAACGTGAGCAGTAAACCTCATTGGTAGATTTGATTGTCCGTCAGGGTTTAAGATCAAACTTTCTTCAGGTGTATTTAAATGTTTTGCTGCAAATCCAAAATAAAAGTTTTTCGAATAACCTACAATTCCTGCTGATAAATCGATAAATCCTTTCGTTCCCCATCCACTTTCTGACACTCTACCTCTAGGCAAGTCTCCAGTTTGATAAATAAAACCTCTACGCGGATCAATTTGATCACCAAACGTTAATTTATTCCAGTCTAAGAATTTTTGATTCCAGCCAGCTTGCGCACCTATTAAAAACGTGAACTTCCTTGAAACTTGAAGGTGGTAAGAATACGCCAAGTTTAAAGTAGTCCAATTTAAGGTGTTTTTTCCAGCCATATCATTTGTAACCATAATCGCAACACCGCCGCGCAATACATTCACAAATTGATCATAAGAAATACTATTCGTAACAAAAGCTCCTGAAATATTTGCCCACTGATTTCTATAATTCAGATTAACACGGGGACAACCATTGGAGCCAGCCATAGCAGGATTCAAGTATATCGGATTCGCATAGAATTGCGTGAATTCCGGATCTTGAGCAAAACCATTTAAGCTAGTGATAGTTAATATTAGCAGTATAAGTTTTTTCATTATCTTAATATTTAAAACGTGTGTTTTTAAGTTTGCCATTGAATCTAATTGTCAAATTATGTGACAAAAACTTGTCATTTTCAACAATAGATTGAGTCTGATCGATATGATACATTAATTTGAATGCTCTAAACTTCATTCCAATCGAACCCACAAAATCTTTATCACTTGAAACAGAACCCCCGATCAAGAAATTATTATATCTATAATTTAAGCCTGTCCACGCCTCCGATTTTTCACCGGTTTTTTTATACGCGACAAAAGGACTAAACGTTACTGTTTTTTTATCATTTTCCCAATCTCCACCAATAATTACTGATGAGACTAGTGAAGCTTGTTTAGGATCTCCATCTTCGGTCGCATATACATTAGCATAATGACCTCCGATATTGTCAACATTTGCTCCTAGGTAGAACCATGTCGTATTCAATACGAATCCTAATCCATAATCTTTATACCAAGCACTTCTAATGGTATTGGTAGTTGCCTCCGATCCTGAATTCAAGACCTCTCCCCTAATCAATTCAAATTCTTTATTTGCCCCTACTAAAGAAGTCTTTTGAGCAATTTGTCCCATTACTACTTTAATCGCAGGTTCAAACACTATATCTTTTGAAATTGAAAACTTAGGTGAATAAAATAAAGCCACATTATAATCTCCAAATCCACCATTCGAAAGGAAATTCGCATTGACCATCATACCAATACCTCCTTTTATAGAAGAAGCATAGGTATCAAAACTATAACTTGCACTATGCGAATTCTGATCAGTACCATACCATTGATTACGGTAACGTGCTTCAAATCTAGATTTCAACATTGCTCCAGTGAACCCAGGATTAAATGCCATTAATGAATTCTCAGGCATCAACAATTCTGGATCTCGTAAATTGACCAGTCCAACAGGGTAGCTCAATGCACGTTCAATTTTGTTTTTTACTTTTTTCAAAGCTGTTAAAGCAGTCCCTTGTGACTTGAACTCTTTTTTCTGCTTCATGTCAAGATTTAACCCGTCATCTTTCGGGTTATTTTGATATGCAGATGAATATTTATCACCATTTAATTTAGCTTCGGCTTGTTTAATCGCATCACTTTTAGTTTTTCTCGCTTCATTTTTTGTATCATCAGAAAAAACAGGTGTTGCACTTGCCATTCCAAACTTCTCTGTTGGATAATCAAATGTACGGGTTGTTTGCGTATTTGCCGAATTAGTATTTGCTCTATTATTATTTGAATTATTTCCATTACCAAACCTACTTTTCAAATTGTGTCGACTATTTAACGAATTTGAATTAGCATTCGTTTGAACGGCTAATAACGATAGTTGATTTTGATTATTTAATTCATTAGCATCTTCTTCATTTATTCCTAATCTATTATTAGTATAAGATTCTTGTGTAGTTTTATTATTTGAGACCGTTGAAATTAATTCACCGTCATTTGTAGAAATAGGATGATTTGCTATTGCATCAGTGTTTTGAAATTGACGATTGGCAAAAAACAGTACTGAACTTGTACCGAAGAGTAATAATATAGCTGCTGCTGAACGCCAGTTCAACCATGCTAAAATGCGACGCTTTTTGATAAGCGAGTCTTGATGCATATAGATAACATTGTCATCTGCAACAAAAGTTTCTTTCCAAACCTCTGCATCAATCTCATAATTTGGATTTTCTTGTAGAAAATTTTCAAAATCGTCTTTCTCATTTTGAGAAAGATTTCCTTCCAAATAATCAAACATCCACCTGTCAAAATTCTCAGGTATATTCATATGATAAGTGTTAGATCTTTTAACTGCTTTTTAATTTTATTACGAGCTCTGAATAAATAAACTTTCACCTGTGCCTCAGAGAGGTTTAAGATTTCGCCTATTTCTTTATAATTGTATCCTTCCAAATCTCTCAATAAGAGAATTGATTTTTGAAGCGGCGGAAGCAATCCTAATGATTTGTCAATTAATTCCTTCATTTCAAACGAAGCAGTGTGACAATTTTCATTCGGCTCTGAAGTATTATTCTCTCTATAAGAAATTCGGCTATTTTTCTTAATCATATTTAACATGCCATTGTGTGCACATGTAAACAACCAAGCTTTTGCCTTTTCTACTTCAACCTTTTTCCGATTCTTCCACAATTTTTCAAAAACATCCTGAACAATATCATTTGCGTCCTCCGTATTCTTTAGGTATTTCAGTGCATAACCGAATAACCTTGAAGAAAAATCAGTAACGATAATATTGTATTCTTTTCTTGTCAAAATTGTAGTGGATCAATTAAATTCAGTCCCTTTTATCAGCTAAAACAATCTAACTCATCAAAAGTTACATTTCAATAAAAATTTTTTAACATTTATTTTTTTACAATTTACAAAATTATTATCAGGTAGCCCAACGTATCATGTTTTTTAGTATCTTACAGAGAATATTAATTATATAATTTATAAGTACATATCACATGAACGTAACACGCTTATTTGATCTCCCTTACAATCAATTAAATACCTATCCAAAGGCTGATGCTTTTAATGATAAGGTGAATGGGGAATGGAAAAAAACATCCACACAGAGTTATATTGACCAAGCCAATGCCGTAAGTCGAGGGCTCATTAAATTAGGTGTTCAACCTGGTGATATGATTGCTTTAATTTCTAATAATCGATCGGAATGGAATATAATGGACATCGGCATTCAACAAGTTGGTGCAATCGGTGTTCCGGTATACCCAACTATTAGCGAGGAAGTATATGCTTATATTTTTAATGATGCCAAAATCAGCTTATGCTTTGTTTCTGACGAAGCTCTACAATTAAAAGTAAAAAGCATAAAAGATCGTGTACCAACTTTAAAAGAAATTTATTCTTTTGAAAAGGTGTCAGATTGTAAAAACTGGAAATCAATTTTATGTGAACCAGACGCTACTTTAGATGCAGAGATTGAAAAGAGAAAAGCTGCAATTAAACCAGAAGACTTAGTAACATTAATATATACTTCTGGTACTACAGGAAATCCGAAAGGCGTGATGCTTTCGCATAATAATTTATTGAGCAATGTAAAAGCTTGCGAACCGAGACTTCCAGTTGAACCTACAGGAACCGCTTTGAGTTTTCTACCCGTATGTCATGTTTATGAGCGTATGCTACTTTATTTATACCAATATAAAAGTGTATCTATTTATTTTGCCGAATCAATGGATACAATCGGAGACGATTTGAGAGAAGTAAAACCGAATGTATTTACCGCTGTTCCGAGACTGCTTGAAAAGGTGTTCGACAAAATAATGGCGAAAGGGGAAGCATTGACTGGAATTAAGAGAAAATTATTCTTCTGGGCTGTTGCTCTAGGAGAAGAATATGACGTTGTCGGAAAATCTGCTTGGTACACATTTAAACTAAAAATTGCGAGAAAGTTAATTTTCAGTAAATGGCAAGAAGCTTTAGGCGGTAGAGCTGAAGCTGTAGCATCTGGAAGTGCGGCATTACAACCGCGATTGGCTAGAATATTTTTAGCCGCAAACATTCCAATTATGGAAGGGTATGGATTAACAGAAACCTCTCCAGTGATTAGTGTGAATTGTGCAACAGACAATAAGGTAAGAATTGGAACAACGGGGGCTGTTATTGACGGTGTCCAAGTTAAAATAGCTAAAGACGGTGAAATATTAGTAAAAGGCCCTAATGTAATGATGGGCTATTATAATATGCCAGAAAAAACTGCGGAAGAAATTGATGCAGACGGATGGCTTCATACTGGAGACATCGGTGAATTTGTAGAAAATGAATTCCTTAAAATTACAGATCGTAAAAAAGAAATTTTTAAGACTTCTGGAGGCAAATATATTGCACCTCAATTAATGGAGAACAAGTTTAAAGAATCTAGATTCATTGAACAATTGATGGTCATTGGTGAAAATCAAAAAATGCCAGCCGCTTTAATTGTTCCAGATTTCGAATTTGTTAAGGCTTGGATCAAATTAAAAAATCATAATATCGGCACCACTAATAAAGAAATGGCCAATTCTGATATCGTAAAAGATAGAATCAAAGAAGAAGTTGATCGATTGAATGCTGGTTTTGGAAAATGGGAACAAATTAAATTATTCGAATTGGTTGATAGTGTTTGGACTCCTGAAACTGGAGAACTGACACCGACATTAAAGCCTAAACGAAAAATAATTCTAGAAAAGTATAAAGTTTTATACGACAAAATATACGGCAAACAATAATCCTTTAAATTTTCTCTAGGATGAGAACCCTGTTTTAAAATACATTAAAATGCGACTTATTTCAACTTTTATTTTTTGTATTGTATCAATTTTAGGAATTTCTCAAGATAAGTCTGTCTTGTTTATTGGTAACAGTTTTACCGGTGCATACAACTTGCCTGACCTAGTTTATAATATTGCTCTATCAAAAGGTGAAACAATGATAGTAGATGCAAGTATGCCTGGCGGTTCTCGTTTTCAAACTCATAAAGTTTTAGATTATACTTTGGATAAAATTGCAAGTAGAAATTGGGATTATGTGGTGCTACAAGAACATGTCCAACTTGCGGTATTGCCGGAAGAAATTGCCGGCGATGCTTATTCTCCGCCACATGCAACAGAATTAAACACTATCATTAAAGACAATTACGCTTGTACGGAAGTTGTTTTCTACATGACTTGGGGCATCAAATATGGCGATGCCTTTTTTTGCGATGAATATCCACCAGTATGCACTTACGAAGGTATGCAAGATGAATTGCGAGATGCACATATAGCGATGGCCAATGATTATGGAGGAACAGTTTCACCAGCGGGCGAAGCTTGGAGAGCTGTAATTAATGAAGATCCAGACATTGAACTCTATGACATGGATAGTGGACACCCGAATATTAATGGTGCGTATTTAACAGCTTGTGTAATGTTTGCCACAATTTATCAATCGCCATCAGTAGGCGCTACATTTACCGCTGATATTGATGACGAATTGGCATTATTCTTCCAAACTAAAGCAGACGAAATTGTTTTTGGTTCACCCGATATTTGGCGAATTGGATTTAATGAATTATCTGCTGATTTCTATTTCGAAGAATTCAGTCCAATGACATACTCATTTACAAGTGAAGATGAAACAATTGATGAATGGGAATGGACAATTGATGGAATACTATATACAGAGGAGAATCCAACACATACCTTTCCTGAATATGGTAGTTATGAAATAGAATTAAAAGCACTCAATGATTGTGATACAATTATTAGTACGGAAATATTAACGTTAACGGATTTAGGATTAAACAATAACGAATTACACCTGTCTATTTACCCCAACCCAAATCAAGGAATATTTAAAATTAAAAGCAACGTAACATCATCAACACCCGTTACGATATTGGACATGAGTGGCAGAACTATAATAGATTTTCAAATCGATGAAAAGGAAACTGAGATTAGTTTAGATTTATTACCTGACGGTATTTACATCTTACAAATTCGAGACCGCCAGTTTAAAATCTGTATTCAATAACCAAACTGTTAAATATTAAAACACAGTATCCATTTTTATCACAATGATCCTGTACAATAAAACAAATTAAAACATGCGATTAATTGTAATATGTCTTTTTTTTATTTCTACCAGCGCAGTGATCGCACAAGAGAAGTCAATTTTATTTATTGGTAATAGCTACACCGCTGCATATCACCTTCCAGCATTAGTCGACAGCCTAGCTGTTGCAAATGAACACACCGTATTTATTGACAGTCACAATCCCGGCGGAACGAGGTTTGAACAACATAAAACAAATCCAACCGCACTTGACAAAATAGCCAGCCGAAATTGGGATTATATTGTATTACAAGACCAAAGTCAAATTCCAGCTTTACCAATCGAAATTGTTGGCGCAATGAATTCGCCTGAAAACGCAGCAGATTTGAACGATATTATTAAAGATAATTACGCATGTACCGAAGTCGTTTTTTACATGACTTGGGGAAGAAAGACAGGAGATGCGGACTTTTGCCCTGATTACCCACCTGTTTGTACTTATGAAGGTATGCAAGATGAGCTAAGTTCAGCTTATGTCTTAATGGCCAATGAAAATGATGCAACAGTTGCTCCAGCTGGCGAAGCTTGGCGAGCGGTTATTAACGACGATCCAGATATTGAATTATATTCTGGCGACGGTAGCCACCCTAATATAAATGGCACTTATTTAACCGCATGCGTAATGTATGCTACGATGTTTCAAAGCCCGAGTCTAGGCACAACTTATACTGCAGGAATTGATGCAGAACTTGCTGCTTATTTTCAAACCAAGGCAGACGAGGTTGTTTTTGGAACACCAGAAGTTTGGAGAATAGGCGCCAATGACCTTCTTGCCAACTTTAATTATGAAGAAACAAGTCCGCTTACTTATTCTTTTTCAAGTGAAGACGAAGCAGCTACAGCTTGGGAATGGAATATAGATGGAACAGTTTATTTAACAGAAAACCCAATCCACACTTTCCCTGCTATTAATGAATATACAGTTGAATTGACAACAAATAATGATTGTGATACGAGTACACGATCGTTAATAATGAATCTAGCTGCAGATGCAGGAATTGAAAATAATGAAACAACATTCTCAATTTACCCCAATCCAAATAACGGTATTTTTAAAATTGATGGCGTATACGCAGGAGAAGATTTACGCATTATAGATTTAACAGGAAAAATAGTATTTGAAGAGCAATTGAAAAACACAATTGAAACAATCAATATTAGTTTTTTACCGGCTGGAATATATTTCTTAGCCATTAATCATTCTAAACAAAAAATAAGTATCCGTTAATAATTAAACGAAGCTTTCAAACTTAAATCAAGACTTTGATATGAATGTGTTAATGCTCCTGATGAAATAAAATCCACACCCGTTTCAGCATAACTTAGAATTGTATCGCCAGTAATTCCACCTGAAGCTTCCGTTTGATATTTTGATGTATCAATAATCTTTAAAGCTTCACGAATTTGATCAGGACTAAAATTATCCAACATAATTCTATCGACCCCACCTACAGCCAAAACGGCTTTTACTTCATCCAAATTTCTTGTCTCAACTTCAATTTTTAAATCCAAATTATTCTTTTGAAGATAATCTTTTGTTCCTAGGATTGATTCTTTAATTCCACCGGCGTAGTCCACATGATTATCTTTGATCATAATCATATCGTACAATGCATACCTATGATTATTTCCACCACCAATTTGAACCGCCCACTTTTCCATCAAACGAATTCCAGGTGTCGTTTTCCTAGTATCTAATAATTGTGTTGGTAAATGCGCAATCAACTTTGCTAATTCATTCGTTTTGGTTGCAATTCCACTCATGCGTTGCATAAAGTTTAGCACCAATCTTTCACCACTTAAAATAGAACGAGAAGATCCTTCAACATAAAAAGCGATATCACCATGTTTGACTTTCGCACCGTCCTTAATTAAAACCTCTAATTTAAGACTTGGATCTAATCTTTTAAAGATGATTTCTGCCAATTCAACACCAGCAAGAACTCCATCATCTTTAACGAGTAGCTTTGCTTTTCCTGTTGCATTTTCAGGAACAGTAGCTAATGATGTATGATCACCATCTCCGATATCCTCTTTAAAAGCATTGTCTATAATATCGAATAGTTCTGCTTTTTTATTTTCTATTAAGTCGATCATAAATTACACTGTAACTACAAATTTTTTGACATCTTCTTTAACAATCTCATTACCACCTAAAATTATTAAACGCTCAACAATATTCCGCAATTCTCTGATATTACCTGTCCAATTCACATCTTGTAGAGCAGTTATTGCATCTGGAGCAATTGATTTTTTAGCCATACCATATTCAGCACATAACTTTTCTAAAAAGTAATCTGCTAGAATTGGAATATCGTCTTTTCTATCGTTTAAAGAAGGCACTTCGATTATGATTACACTTAATCGGTGGAATAGATCTTCTCGGAATTGTCCATCAGTAATCATTTTACGCAAATCTTTATTCGTTGCGGCAATCACCCTTGGATTCACTTTTATATCTTGCTCACCACCTACTCTAGTAATCTTATTTTCTTGAAGAGCTCTCAAAACTTTCGCTTGAGCAGAAGCACTCATATCTCCAATTTCATCAAGGAATAACGTTCCTTTAGATGCCAATTCAAATTTTCCTTTCTTCTGTTTTACAGCAGAGGTAAAAGCGCCCTTTTCATGTCCAAAAAGCTCCGACTCAATCAATTCAGAAGGTATTGCAGCACAATTCACCTCAATAAAAGGACTAGATTTTCTGGCACTATTTTCATGAAGCTGTCTTGCCACAAGTTCTTTACCCGAGCCATTAGGTCCAGTAATCAAAACTCTTGCATCCGAAGGGGCAACCTTCACAATCATTTCTCGAATTTGATTCAATGGCTCAGAAGATCCTATAATTTGATAATTTTTAGAATGCAATTTTATTTGCTTCTTCAAAACTTTCGTCTCTTCAACCAGATTGGTTTTGTCAAGCGCATTTTTGATGGTAACAAGAATTCGATTTAGATCAAGAGGTTTCTCAATAAAATCGTAAGCACCATTTTTAATAGAATCAACAGCCGTTTCAATATTACCATGACCAGAAATCATAATAATTGGCGTCTCTAAGCCATCATTCTTTAACTTAGTTAGCACTTCTATTCCATCCATTTGCGGCATCTTAATATCACAAAAAATAACATCATACTTATTATTCTTTGCTTCCTCAACACCCGCAATTCCGTCTTCTACAACATCAACAGTATAATTTTCAAATTCTAAAATTTCTTTTAGTGTTCTTCTGATACTTCTTTCATCATCAATAATTAGAATTTTTGGCATAATAGATTTAATAAATTGGCTTTTTGATTAAAGATGGGTAAAGATAGGAATTTTTTAATTTGAACTGGGCAGGCAGATTATGAATCACCATCCTAAAATGAACAATATTCCAATTAGAGAACAAATCAGTTCAATAATTCTGTAGTTTTAAAAAATAATAGCCGAAATGAATATTTTTTTATTTAGTATTGTTCTTTATTAAAAAAAGTATAGGCTATAAAATGGATAATTACAGCAATTTAACAGTAATAGGTAGTGAAGAGTGGTGTGCATTTGAAGATTTAGGAACTCCTGCTATTCGTGCTAGAATAGATTCAGGCGCACAAACTTCGTCAATTCATGCATCAGACATTGAACCTTTTATTAAGAACGGTGAAGAATGGGTTAGATTTGAAATTCACCCATTGCGTGAATCCAGAAAAGTAATTATTAAGAATGAATGTCCAGTAGTAGCGATACGAAAAGTAAAAAACACAGGCGGTGTCAGTGAAAGACGCTATGTAATCAAAACGAAAGTTACTATTGGCCAAGAAAAATTTGAAATAGAACTAACATTAGCCAATCGTGACGCAATGGGATTCAGAATGCTTCTTGGAAGAGAAGCTATGAATGAACGATTTTTAGTCGATCCGTCAGCAACGTATTTATTGGCAGATTATACGGATAGTCAAATCCATAATTTTTATAAATCAGTAAAAAAATTAAATAGCGGTTTAAAGATTGGTCTTTTAGCATCGAATCGAGAACTATATAGTAATAAACGAATTATTGAAGCAGGAGAAGAGCGTGGACATACCATTACATTTCTAAACATCGAGCACTGTTTCATGAAAATGGATGCCACCCAACCAGAAGTTAGATACAGAGGTGGATCTATTTTAGAAGAATTGGATGCCATTATTCCAAGATTACGTCCTTCAATGACACATTATGGATGTGCATTAGTACGTCAATTCGAATCGATGGGAACTTATTGTCTTAACGAAGCAGCATCAATTTCAAGATCAAGAGATAAATTATTTTCATCACAAATATTTGCGATGCATGGTATAAACGTACCAATTACAGGCTTTGCTAAATCACCACAAGACACAAAAGGATTGATTGAAATGGTGAGTGGCGCTCCTTTAATTGTAAAACTATTAGAGAGCACACAAGGTAAAGGTGTTGTATTGGCTGAAACGAATAAAGCTGCAGAAAGTGTAATAAATGCTTTTAAAAGTTTAAACGCAAACATTCTCGTTCAAGAATTCATCAAAGAAGCTGGCGGAAAAGACATTCGTTGTTTTGTGATTGATAATAAAGTTGTTGCATCCATTCAAAGAGAAGCGCAAAAAGGTGAATTCCGTTCCAATATTCACATGGGAGGAAAAGCAAGTGTCATTCGAATTACAGCTGAAGAACGCCGGCTAGCAATCAAAGCTGCCAAAGTTTTAAACTTACCAATTGCAGGTGTAGACATCATCCGATCAAACAAGGGGCCAATGGTACTTGAAGTAAATTCATCACCAGGGTTAGAAGGAATAGAAGGAGCTACAGGAATCGATATTGCAGGTTTAATGATTGGCGCAATTGAGAAAAAATTAAAATATGAACGCAAGTAGTTTATAATACTATTTACGTTCGTATTCTTTATTTAAAGTATCTAAAGTCTTGTCCCGATTTAATATTCAAAAGCGCGTTATAAATTAGTTTTATTCCGTTTTCTACGTCATTTCTATGTGCCATTTCAACAGTTGTATGCATATAACGTAAAGGCGTTGAAATTAAAACCGAAGGCACACCAGCGTTAGAATAAGCAAATGCATCCGTATCTGTTCCTGTTGCTCTTGACACAGCAGCACGTTGGAATGGTATTTTATTTTCTTTAGCCGCATCAATAACTAAGGACAATAAATTATTCTGAACCGCAGGCCCATAAGTTAAAACTGGACCAAGTCCACTTTTTAAATCACCCTGCAATATTTTATTAAGCATAGGCGTTGAAGTATCATGACATACATCAGTAACAATGGCTACATCAGGCTTAATTCTTTCAGCGACCATCTGTGCACCTCTTAGACCAACCTCTTCTTGAACCGAATTCGTTATATACAAACCAAAAGGAAGATCAATATTATTCTTCTTGAGTAATTTAGCAACTTCAGCAATCATAAACCCACCGATTCTATTGTCAAGTGCACGACCAACGAACTTCGTTTTATTCATGATCATGAACTCATCTTCATAAGTGATTACACAACCAACATGTACGCCGAGTTTTTCAACCTCGTCTTTAGACTCACATCCACAATCTAAGAAAATATTAGCTTGTGTTGGCCCTTCAACTTTTCCTTTTCGTGTATGAATAGCAGGCCATCCAAAAACAGCTTTCACAATACCATTATCGGTATGAATATTTACACGTTTAGAAGGGGCAATTTGATGATCCGATCCACCGTTTCTTCTTAAATAAATAAAACCATCATCAGTGATATAATGAACAAACCATGAAATTTCATCAGCATGAGCTTCAATCACTACTTTATATTTTGCTTCGGGATTTATAATACCAACTACAGAACCATAATTATCTACCCAATAATCGTCAATTGACGATTTAATATAGTCCAACCAAAGCTTTTGACCTTCAGCTTCAAAACCCGTAGGAGAAGGATTGTTTAGGTATTTTTCTAAAAATTGAATTGATGATTTTGACAATTTGTAATTCGCTGTTCCCATAGGCTAAAAATACGACAAAAATTATCTTTTCGTCATTCAATGCATCCTATTCATTTAAATTCTATTAATTTCAACTTTTATTTTAGAAATAATTATTTTTTTTTAATACAATTTCAGATATTGTCTATTTTTCAATATTGTATTATTAATATCTTAATTCTAAAATAATTAGCTTAAAGCTGAGGATTTACGTAAGAAAGTATTAAATTTGATTTTTTAAAAAAATTGTGAAGAAACTATTCGTTATATTATTATCAATTTCTATTAATTCTTTCGCCCAATCTAATGATGGTGAGAGCGTTAAAGAAATGTTCAAAGCTGGTCAACAGGCGTTTCAAAGCGGAGATTTGGCTACAGCAAAAACAAAATTTTTAGCCGCAACCAAGCAAGATGTCAAATTGCATGAAGGATTTACAAATTTGGCGATCATTAATTATATGCAGGGAGACTACCAAAACGGAGTCGAAAATGCAGAAAAAGCTTTGGCGTTAAAACCTAATTCGACCGATGCAAATTTATTTTTAGGCAAAAGTAATTTCAAATTAGGGAATTATAAAGCTGCGAAAATTAATCTAGAAAAAGCTATAGCTGGAGGATTAAAAACAGGTTCTTCACAAAGCTTATTAGGGTGGACTAATTATTCTTTAAACAAATATGAAGAGGCATTGGTTAACTTTAATTCAGCAATCGCTCTAGACAAAAACAATAACGATGCTTATCGTGGTAGAGCTAAGGTATACAGTGCTCAAGGAGATTTTGAAAAAGCAACCTCAGATCTTCAAAAATTAATAGACATCAATCCAGAAGATAAAAATGCATATCTTAATTTAGTTCAAGCATATTATACAGCTGGAGACAGTGTTAAAGCTGATGACTTAATTGTAAAACGCAGTGGGTCGGCAGAAGCTAAAGATAAAATTGATTTGTTATTGGTTCAAGGAAATTATTATTTCAAACAAAACAATATAGAGGCAGCTAAAAAAGCCTTTAATTCTGCATACGCTATCGATAAAAACAATGTATCTACTCTTGTAAATCAATCAGGCGTTTTAATTGCTGAAAGCAAATATAAAGAAGCAGTTGAAAAAGTAAATGAAGCGATTGCTATTGACGATGAAGTCAAAGAAGCATATTTTAATCGTGGAATAGCAAATGAAATGCTTCGCAATGTTTATGAAGCATGTAGTGATTGGGAAACAGCCTTTATTTTAGGTTCGTTAGAAGCAGAAAAATATTTAAATAGCGCAATTTGTAATGAATAAATTAATATACTTTATAGCAATTCTTGCTTTAAATTTTCAAACATCAACAGCTTGGTCTCAAGACAAAGATGTGCCATTTGATAAGAAAATTTTCGCAAACGACAAGAGTGGTTTCAATGAAGCTGTTAAGCAAATAAAATTAGGTGATGGTTTATTCTATGATGGCCAAGATGAATATATAGCGCATGCAAATATGCACTTTTTGAAAGCTCAAGCCTTCAATCCTTATTCTTCTGTTTTAAATTATAAGATTGGTGTTTGCTATTTATATGGTTCGGAAAAAGCGAAAAGTTTAAAACATCTTCAATTTGTTCAAAAAGTAAATCCTGATTTAGAAAAGGAATTACCTTTTTATTTGGCGCAAGCTTATCAGTTGAATAACGAATTTGATTCTGCGATTGTTTATTACCAAAAATATAAAAACATTGCTAGTTCTGGGGATATTGAACAACAAGCATATATTAATAAAAAAATTCGTGAGTCTCGTAAAGGAATTGAATTGATGGCTGATCCAGTATTGGTTTGGATTGAAAATCTTGGTGACAGTATCAATACAGAGTATCCTGAATATGCACCGGTAATTTCTGCGGATAATAAAGTTATCCTTTTTACTGCTAGACGTCCAGATTCTAAAGGTGGAAAGACGGATAGACTTGACAGATATTATGAAGATGTTTATTATTCGGAGAGAGAGTCTGAAGGAGAATGGTCACAAGCTAAGAATATTGGTGAACCAATTAATACATCAACGCATGATCCGACAGTTGGTTTAGCACCAGATGGTAAAAGTGTTTTAACTTATCAAGGTGTTAATTCTAAAGATGGAAACGTTTTAATTACAAAACAAAATCCTGATGGAACGTGGCAAACGCCAAAAACTTTAAGTGATAAAATTAATACAAAACATCACGAGTCAAGTGCGACTTTATCATTTGATGAAAAGACGATGATTTTCGTTTCTGATAAACCAGGTGGATATGGTCAGCATGACATTTATATTACTAAATGGAATGATGCAGATAGTGCTTGGGGAGATCCGACAAACATCGGTGGAACAATTAATACACGCTTCGAAGAAAAGGGTGTTTTCTTAATGGCAAATGGAACTACACTATACTTCTCTTCTGATGGACATGATAATATAGGTGGATTAGATATTTTTAGAACAGATCTTAACCCAGAAACAAACGAATGGTCAAAACCAGAAAATGTAGGTTATCCTATTAATACACCTGATGATGATATTTATTTCGTTGTTACTGGTAATGGTCGTTACGGTTATTATTCTTCTTCTAGATTTGGTGGATATGGTGAAAAAGATATCTACAAGATTACTTTCTTAGGAGAAAAGAAAAAGCCTTCTATGCTTAACCCTGTAAATGATTACAGTGCAATTCCAAGTGCTGGAGCTTATTATATGGTTGACTTACACGATGACGGTAAACCAAAAAATAATATTGAAACGCCTGGTAAAAACTTGGCCAATTTAAGTGGAACTGTTAGAAATAGCGATACTAAAAACGGTATTAACAGTAAGGTTACTGCACGAAACACGAATAAAAAAGAAGCTTTAAAATTTGTTGAAACAAGTAATAGCGGACAATATAAATTTGACTTAAAACCTGGTGATACATACGAACTAGTAGCGAGTGCTCCTGGGTACGTGTCTCAAACTAAAACGGTCAAAATGCTGGACGGTGGAATTACTAAATTCGATTTCAATCTTGTACCTGTTGTTGTTTCTGAAATCAAAACAATAGAGAAAACAGAAGAAGACAAGACTGAAAACAAAAATATAACTGCTCCTGTCGATGCGAATAACACTGATACTAAATCAGAAAAATCTGAATTAACAAAGACTGACCCTGTTGAAAAAGATAATAAAGTTGAGGACAAAGTTGAAGATAAGGTTGAGGACAAAGTTAAAACAGGTGATGTAGTTGACAATGTCAAAACTAGCTTTGACATCAAAGATATTTACTTCGAATTTGACAAATCAAATGTTAATCATATAGCTCTTGGTGTTAATGGTCAAAAAGAATTAAACGAACTTGCTGCTCACTTAAAAAACAATCCTTCTTTAAAAGTTAAGTTAACTGGACATACAGATCAAAGAGGTTCGGCTTCGTACAATAAAACATTGTCGTCGAAACGTGCGGACAATGCTAAGAAATACTTAATTCAAAAAGGTATTAGCGCAAGTCGTATTGAAACGGAAGGACAAGGAGAGTCTCAACCTAAAGTTGGATTGTCTGAGATTCAACAAATGTCAACGAACAGGGAGAAAGAAACAGCCTATCAGCGTAATAGAAGAACGGAAATCACGTTGTTCTAAAACAAAGATTGTTCACGTTATTTACTTTTAATCTTAAGTTACTAATTTAAGACAGATGAGACTTACACTAACTATTACGGGAATTATACTATCTATTTGTTCCTTTTCTCAAAGAACATATACGCTTGAGGATTTCTATACCTACAATCCTGATCTAGAACAAAAGGTTGCTGAAATATTCGACGGATTAAACGATACAACTCGTGCCGGTCAAATGATCATTCCAGCTGCAGGTAGATTAGGAAAATCACAAGAACATCTCAACCTATTAATTGAAAAAAAATACATCGGTGGTATTCTTCTATTAAACGGAACAAAAGCTGGTTTTACAACGATGGTAAAAGATTTTAATACCATTAATTCATCAGTTAAAGGTCTACCGTTTTTATATTCTGCGGATGCTGAGCCAAGTTTAATTGGTTATAAGATTAAAAATTGTGCACCTGTTAAAAAAGCAGGATCAATGATTGATCGCAACGAGGTTAAATATGCTGCCAACTCAATCAGTAATGATCTTATAGATATAGGAATTAATTTCAATTATGCTCCTGTTGTAGATGTTTCACCAAACGAAGCGATTTCATATCGAGCATTTGGAGACAATCCTGATACTGCGCAAGTATGGTCAAAAATGTTTATAGAAACGACACAATCACATGGAATAGTAGCTACGGCTAAACATTTCCCAGGTCATGGTTACGTAGTTGGTGACACACATAAAAAACTTGTATATATCGACGGTGAAATGCGGGAGCTAAAAAATTATCCACCGTTAATTGAAGCTGGAGTTTTGGCTGTAATGATTGCACACATTGCCATTAAAAACAACGACACATATAATACGAATGATTTACCATCTTCGGTATCTCCAAAAGTAGTAACAGGTTTATTAAAAGACGAATTAAAATTTAAGGGATTAATTGTTACAGATGCTATGAACATGGGAGGCGTTAGTTCCATACCTCATTGTGAATTATTGGCTGCTCAAGCTGGTTGTGACTTAATTTTAATGCCCATTGACGAAGAGAAAGCATTATTTGACATAGTTGGTCAAATGCAAAAAGACAAAGCGTTTAAATCAGAGGTTTATTCGTCAGTTCGTAAAATCATTCGAATGAAAGTTTGTTTGGGACTAGTTGATTAGACACCTACCCTAATCCTTTAACAAGAAGACATAAAAAAAGCCAACTGAAATCAGTTGGCTTTTTTAGTATTATATATAGGCGAATTAGCTATTTCCTTTTTTGTAATCTTCTAAGAATTTTGCAAGACCACTGTCGGTTAAAGGATGTTTTAATAATCCAGTGATTGAACTTAAAGGTCCAGTCATTACGTCAGCTCCTATTTCAGCACAATTAATAATATGCATAGAATGTCTAACTGATGCTGCAAGAATTTGTGTTTCGAACATATAGTTATCATAAATCAATCTGATTTGAGCAATTAAGTCAATGCCATCAGAAGAAATATCATCTAAACGCCCAACGAATGGAGATAAATAAGTTGCTCCTGCTTTAGCTGCTAAAAGTGCTTGTCCCGCAGAGAAAACCAATGTACAATTCGTTTTAATTCCTTTATCCGAAAAATATTTAATCGCTTTGATACCATCTTTAATCATTGGAATCTTTACAACGATATTATCGTGTAATGCGGCTAAGTTTTCACCTTCTTTTATCATTCCAGCATAATCAGTAGAGATTACCTCTGCACTAACATCACCATCAACTATATTACATATGTCAACATAGTGTTTCAAGATATTGTCTTTACCTGTTATACCTTCTTTTGCCATTAAGGATGGATTGGTAGTTACACCATCTAATATCCCTAAATCATTCGCTTCGCGAATCTCATCTAAATTTGCTGTATCAATAAAAAATTTCATCTAATTAATTTTTATGGTCCAAAAAATTCAGACCAATAATTTCAGTTACAAAGATAGGAGTATGCCCCGACAATTGACGAATTATTTATTAACAGAATATAAAGTTGTGGGGAATAAAAGAAAAAAGTGGGTAAGCTACCTGTATCGCACCGCTACAACCGTTGACCCTTGCTGCGTTCCCACCCTGGGGGATTAAACAGGAGCTGGTCGTACAGGACTTACCCGCCACAAAAGTAGGAAAAGTTAAATGAATAATAAGGTTAAATCAATACTTTTTTACGAAAAAAAATAAAACCTGATTTTTAGTCATAATTCTCATGCATTTCGAGCACAATTATTTGCATTTCTCTCCTTAAAGATTTTGGCTTAATCACTTCTATCTGTGACCCATAAGATAAAATAGTACGTTTCAACTCCTCAGAAATGATAACTTTCAATTGAAAAGTATTTCTGTTTGTACCTTCTTTAATTAATTTTTGACTTTTATGTAAAGGCTGAGATTCGACATATTTAGAACCTATTTTATCAATTTTAAAAACCACTTGTACGGGAGAAGTATCATTTGCTGTAATACCAATTGAGTTTTCAAAATAATTATCAGGATCAAAATCAATCGGTTCATAATAATTGGTATTCGTTTCTGTCAAATTCGACATCCGATCTAAACCAAAGGTTATAATTTGCAATTTGGATATTGAATAGGATATTAAATACCATCGATTTCTATATTCTTTTAATAATAGCGGTAAAACAGATCTCGGTTTCGTCTTATCGCTAATGAAACTTGTATATTCAAAATCAACTATTTGTTTTTCTTTGATACATTTCAATAAGATAGGTAGCATATCACTCCCGCCTGTTTCTTCAACCGTTTCAAATTGCACAAAATTATCAACAGCTAAATCAGTTGGATTATTAGAAATATGAACACGATCGAATATTTTATCAATTGCAAAACCGAATTGCTTAAATAAATTCACATCCCTAAATTGCATTAGTGTTTTAGAGGCAAATTTAATTGCATCAATATCATCTTCAGACAAAGGAATTTTATCGATACTATACTCATCGTCCGAATAATAATATCCTTTTTCTATTTTGCTATATTTAATCGGCGCATCAAATTCCATACGCATCGCAAACATATCTTTTTCAATAGTTGAATCACAAATATCACTTCCCTCCGTACTACCGAAAATAGCTTCTTCACAAGCTTCTCTCAACTGTTCTTTAGTAGGAAAGGGCTTGTATTTATTTCGTAAACTTCTATCAATTATTCGATAGCGTAATTGGGCATTTTTGATTTTTGACATTTGTAACTATTTTACTCAATAAAGTTATAAAAACATATTAATTTTACAGACGATGAAGGCAATAATAATATTGATTTTTAGTTTTGGACTGAATTCATTTAGTCAAACTGACAATACTATAAATTGTTCAGTTAGGGATAGTGTCACCAAATATGCAACAGGATTTATAGGAACTCCATATTTATATGGTGGCGGATCGAAAAAAGGATTCGATTGCTCTGGATTAGTTCACCATGTATATACCCATTTTAATTATTCAGTCCCAAGAACCAGTAGAGGTTTTGGAGATGTGGGTATAGAGATTGAAAAGTCAGAAGCGTCCCCTGGTGATATCATTATATTTAGTGGAACAAAATCAAAAAAGGAAATTGGCCATGTTGGTATTATTCATTCAATTGATGAAGATGAAATTGTATTTATACATTCCTCCTCCTCTAAAAAGCATAATGGTGTTATTCTATCAAATTTAGAAACCACTGGTTATAAAGAAAGATTTATTAAAATAATTAGAATTATAAAATGTTAAGAACAATATCAATTGCCCTATTTTTCACACTTGTATCATGTTCAAATAAAAAGAATGAAACTGCGGTCGAACTCGGGCAGCAAGGTTCGGGATTAGTTGCAGACACTTGTTTATGTAGTGACTTGACAATTGACTCGCTCGGTAATATATTAAAAGACGCAAAGCCTTTTACAGGAGTTTGTTATTCAACTTACCCGAATAGCGATAAAAAATATATGATTAAAAGTTTAATGAACGGTGAATTACATGGCAAAACTGTTTATTTAGGTCAAGATGGGGAAGTATTGATGCAAGAGCTGTATGAATCTGGACAAACAAAAAGGTCGGGAGAGTTAGAACGATTGACTTGTGATTGCAACGAATTGAAGCCAAATCAAACTAAAAATGACGCAGGTGAAGTGGTTAATATTGTGGAGTTAGACAATATTCCTTACACAGGCAAATGTCGATCGAATTACCCTGAAAGTCATCAAATTTATTTGGAAAGAAACTATAAGTCCGGCTTATTAGATGGTTATTCGATATATTACGACAAGCAAGGATTAACCATGTATATGGAAAAATACGAAGCCGGAAATTTGGTTAAAACTATTTACGAGACTAATTCATAATTAGTCTTGTTCAACTTGAGGAGCGATTTTAATAAACTTCTCTTCTCTATAGCCGAATAAATTATAGAATTTAATCGCTTTCAATACACTTTCTGGCACATCATCTTCCCAATTAGAAACACCTGAATGAATTTTAGATAAAACATCATCTGAAAGGATATGTAATAATTTCCCATTGAAATTTTTAATCCCCTCTACTTTATTTGTTTTAGTCATATAATCCAACAACCCTCTTAGGTGATCTGGAATTTGAAAATTATCAATATTATATAACTCTCCATTCTCCACGTTTACAGCAGGATAAACATACATTTTAATATTGTGTCCAAAACCTCGGCCAAAAGCTTCTAAAAGTCCACCGTTAAGCGTATTGTAATACTTTTCGTCAAAAATAGTTTGCAGATTGTAAATCCCCAATAGAACACCAATCTTCTTCTTTTTAGTGATTGAAGACAAATACTCAATCATTTTATAATGCTTCAGGTAATTACTGATCATTACCGTATATCCCATCGAACATAATAAATCAGCTCTATCAATAAAATCACTGTCAGATATTTTACCATCTGCAGTTAAATCCTTTAAAGTCAATTCTAAAAGAACAGTCATATTCTCCTTCTCTACATCCTCCTCTTTCAAATACAATTCTGTACCATGTTGAATCATGTCAACATGTACCTTTGTTATTGGTCTAAATCGACCACGCATTAACAAAACATTCTTTTTGTACAATGCTGTACTTGGCTGCAATACTGTCCCACTTTGGTCGAACATTGTAGCATCTGTCAATCCCTTTTTTACTAATTTTAAAGCGATAATTCTATTGTCCAATTGCTGTAAATCAGCACCTGAAACACGTAACATATCTATCTCTACTCTTGATCTTGACAGACGATAAGTTAAAGCATCTAAGAAAGATTCGATATCACTATGTTCGAAATAAGCAGCATGAATTAGGTTTACCCCTAAAATACCTAAGGCTTCTTGTTGTCTTTTATGACTTGTATCATGCATTCTGATATGCATAACAATTTCATTTGGCGCCATGCCAATTTGATCTTGAAATTTTAATCCAATCCAACCTTGACCTTGATTCGTTTTATGATAATTTAGAGATTCAACAGTATTTGCAAATGCAAAAAATCGGCTAGTTGCATGTCTTTCATGCAAAGTTTTTTCGAGGGTTGAATATTCTTTATTCAACATTTGCATCAATCTGTCTTCACAGACATAACGTGCACATTTTCCGTACATGCTGTCCGATACTTTCATATCGTATGCTGAATGCGTATAAGCAATTGTTCCTGACGAGCCACCTGCTTTAAAAAAATTCGCCGCAACCTCTTGTCCCGCACCTATTTCAGCGAAGGATCCATAAATATCTTGGGTCAAATTTATTTTCAATGCCTTCTCCTCTGTCGTCAATCTTCTCTTATCTTGCATGTAAATTTTTTATATTATTGTAAAGGTACTAATTATTGAAAAGAAAATTATTAATATACTAACGTGTAAAAGGACAAAAAAGTTTAATTAACATGCTATAATCGTTTAAATGTCCTTTAGAGAAAGACCAATTCTTTTCCTTTCCTTATCTATTGAAATCACTTTAACCAGTATATTATCGTGTATTTGAATAAAGTCCGTCGGGTTATTTACATATTCATTTGATAACTGTGTTTTATGAATCAAACCATTTTCTTTAATTCCAATATTCACAAAAGCTCCGAAATCCGTAACATTCGTTACAATTCCATTGAGTTTCATGCCTTCTTTTAAGTCTGATATAGATTTAACGGCATCAGAGAATGCAAAAACAGTTGCACTTTGGCGTGGATCGCGACCAGGTTTTTCAAGTTCCGTAAAAATATCATCGATCGTAAAGGCACCAACTGTACTTCTTTCCTCTTCTGTAATTGCTCCTTTTATTTTTGACACCTCTTCAACCGATCCAACCAAATCATTTAACGCTATTTTACCTTTTTTTGCCAAGCTTTTTACAAATGCATAATTTTCCGGATGAACAGCACTATTATCAAGGGGATTATCACTCTTTTTCACACGTAAAAATCCAGCTGCCTGCTGATATGCAGTATTCCCCATTCGAGGAACTAATTTAAGGGATTCTCTATTTTTAAAAACGCCATTCTCTTCTCTATATTTAATAATATTCTCCGCCAACTTAGGACCTAATCCTGAAACATAAGCCAATAAATATTTAGAAGCCGTATTTAAATCTACTCCTACTCTATTTACGGCTCTAACCACAACATTATCCAATTGCTTTTGCAGCAAAGTTTGATTAACATCATGTTGATATTGACCTATTCCTAAAGACTTGGGATCTATCTTAACCAGTTCCGCCAAAGGATCCATTAAACGTCTTCCGATAGATACTGCACCACGAACAGTGACATCATAACTAGGAAATTCTTCCCTAGCAATTTTAGAAGCAGAATAAATGGATGCTCCATCCTCTCTTACAATAAACACATCCAAATCTCTATCAAAATGTATCTTTTTAATGAATGCCTCCGTCTCTCTTCCTGCAGTTCCGTCTCCAATCGCTATCACTTCAATTTTATAAGCCTGCACCAATTGACTAATTTTCGACGCTGCTTTGCTCACCTCTTTTTGCGGAGGATGTGGGAAAATATTTTCGTTGTGAACCAAATCACCTTTGTGATCAAGACAAACAACTTTACAACCAGATTTAAATCCAGGATCAATTGCCAAGGTTCGTTTACCACCAACAGGAGGCGCAAATAATAAATTTTCTAAATTTTTTGAAAAGGTCTCGATAGATTGTTTATCAGCAAGATCTTTATAATAATTTTTAGTTTCTGTTTCTAAACCAGGCTGTAATAATCTTTTATAAGCATCTAAAATTGTTGTCTTTACGATATCTGCAGCTTGATTGTCATTCTTCACGAAAAAACGTTCCAACCAAGAGATCGCATACTCTTTATTTGGTTCGATTTTCATGCGAAGAAAACCTTCGTCCACACCTCTTAATATGGCAAGTAATCGATATGCCGGACAATTCGCCAACTTTTGTGTAGTATCAAAATAATCACGGTATTTAGTAGCTTCTTCAATCTTTGCTTTTACCGGTTTGGTTGTTACAACGCCATGTTCGATAAAAGATTCTCTTAATTTTTGACGAACGACTGTATTTTCATTCATCCAATCAGCGATAATATATTGAGCACCTTGAACGGCATCTTCAGCTTTTGGATAATCTTTCGATTTATATCGATTTGCAATTCCGATGATATCGCCGTTATCTTGTTTCATGATGATTTTTGCTAGCACCTCAAGACCGGCTAATCGTGCTTTTTCGGCATTCGTTTTTCGCTTAGTTTTATAAGGCAGGTAGAGATCCTCCAAAGTCACCAAATCATAAGCTTCCTTAATCTTGTTGATTAACTTTTGATCATGAATCCCCTTCTCTTCTATAACACTTAGAATATAAGTTTTACGTTTGTCGATTTCATCGTATTGATTCGATAGGTTTTCTATTTTCTCAATATCCAATTCATCTAAATTATTGGTTTGTTCTTTTCTATATCTCGCAATAAAAGGAATGGATGCTCCCTCTTTTAATAATTGAATAGTTCGGGAAATAGACTTTCCCCCAAGACCACTATATTGCTCAACGTATTGCTCTTTATTCATACCAAAAATTTAAAGAAGCTAATTTAGGTAAAATCATTACTTTTAGACTTAGTAATGATATAATAATATCCAATCTTTTCTTCTCAACACATATGTTATCACACGATTTTAAGGACTTAAAAATAATTGAAGTGGCTAGTGTTCTAGCGGGACCTTCGGTAGGCTTATTTTTTGCAGAAATGGGTGCCCATGTTTTAAAGGTTGAAAACAAAAAAACTGGAGGTGATGTAACCCGATCATGGAAATTACCAACTGAAGATAAAAACAATGGAATTTCGGCTTATTATGCTTCCGTAAACACGGGGAAAGACGTCATTTTTCTCGATCTTACTGTTCAGTCAGATTTAGAACAATTATATCAGGAAATAAGTTCTGCCCAAATTCTAATTGCGAATTTCAAGCATGGCGCTGCAGAAAAATTAGGTTTAGATTTTGCAACTGTACGAAAATATAATAGTCGAATCATATATGGAGAAATCAGTGGTTTTGGCAGTGAAAGTGACCGTGTAGCTTATGACTTAATTCTACAGGCAGAATCTGGATTTATGTCAATGAATGGACAACCGGATTCGTCCCCCGTAAAAATGCCTGTTGCCTTAATTGACATCTTGGCTGGACATCAATTAAAAGAAGGCATATTGGTTGCGATGTACCGACAAGCCTTGGGTAAAATTCAAGCTGTTAAAATTGAGGTTTCTCTATATGATACGGCATTGGCCTCACTAGCCAATCAAGCAACAAATTGGTTAATGGCTCATCACATTCCAGAAAAAATGGGCAGTTTACATCCCAATATTGCGCCATACGGGGAGTTATTTACAACAAAAGACGAGGTTCAAATTACATTCGCTATTGGTAACGATAAACAATTTAAGGAACTATGTAATGTATTAGACATTTCTGAATTAAGTATTGATCCTTTATTTTTAGACAATGCCAAACGTGTTATCAATAGAATAGCCTTAGCGAAGCAATTGCAAGCGGCGATTGGAAAAATAGATATCGACGGGCATTTGGATCGGTTTCATCAACGCATGATTCCTGTTGCTGAAATTAAAAATTTGAAGACTGTTTTCGAATCAGCAGCTGCTCAGAAATTAATATCTCATTCGACTGTTGACGGACAATCAATCGCTTATGTGCGCTCTTCAATTTTCAAAATAAGCGAATAACTATTTATTTCGTCGCAATTGTTTTTTAACGCGATCATCAATTAAGCGCAATAAAAGTCGACTTGAATTCGCATCTAAACGACGGCCAAAGGATTTTGTTTTTTTGAAATAATCAAAAACTAAAGCATCCGTTCCGAGTGCCCAAAAGGCATTTTCAAAGTAGGCACCGAATGAAGTATTTTCATCTTTACGTTGGCTAAAATTTTTAATATTTTGAAACAAGAAACGGCTTGCCTTTCCGTAAGAAAAGATAGACTTTTTAATACTCATATCCGTTTCGTTTATCTTGATTAATTCTTTACCGAATCGGTACCATAATAACGACTTCAAAACTTTGAATTCAAAATATGCCCAGAAAGCAATAAATACAATTCCGTATATTAATTGATTATCAATAGTCTCTTGATCAACCTCACCTTGATAATTCAAACTAGCAAAACCAGTAAATACTAAATAGATCATTACCAATCCAACGAAAGTGAATCCCAAAACCCAAAGAGTTAATAACATTTCTTTCCACCATACACGCAAAGGACGAATGATAATCGTTGTAATATTATTATCGTCTTCAAAACTAACTCTATCGCCTATCCATTTACTCATACTTTGAATTTTGGTACAAAAATAAAAAAAGGAAGGCTGATAGGCCTTCCTTTTGTATCAATTATATGATATTTTCTTTATTTCATTACTTGAACTATTCCGTCAAATCTATATCTCTTATCTGTCGAACGATCCTTTGCTTCAATCATCCAAACATACATACCGTCATTAACTAGACCTGAACTGCCATAAGAACCGTCCCAAGCAGCTTCAGCATCGAATGATTCCCACATTTTTTCACCCCATCGGTTAAAGACTGTTAAGTGATAATCGTAGATATCAATTCCTTCTATATAGATTCTCCAAGTTTCATTGTATTGATCACCATCAGGCGTGAATACGTTTGGCGCAAAAATCAATACATCACTAAAGATTTGTACAATTCTCGTTGTAGAGTCAACACAACCATGTTCGTTAGTGGCATATAATTTAACTTCATAGTTCGCTGCAATTCCTTCAGGATATTTCACTTGAGGTTCAAACTCACTTGAAACTTCAGGTAAAGCACTTGGCATTAACCATTCGTAAGTATTATCATCGCCTGATGTTTGATTAACAAACCCAACATCAGTATTAAAGATATTAGTTGGATTAGGATTAGCAAAAAATGCAGGTTTAGGCGCACTGTATATCGTCACATAATTATTCGCTGTGAAAGCGCTTACACAACCATCTGCAGAAGTTAATCTCAAATTAACATCATATAAACCTTCTAGAAAAAACTCATGTGAAATCTCATTAATATTCGTATAGTTTTTTCCATCTATACTCCATAATGCTTCATCAATTGGTCCGATTGAAGGCGTTGTATTTTCAAAGTTAACCGTCGTAGGTTCACATCCCCAAACAATATCAGACGTAAAAGAAGGCGATAAAACTTCTCCCATCTCTGTTGTAGCACAAATTAATATTGGGTCTGTCTCACAACCGTCTGTTACTGTCGCACAATATTCCGTTTCGACTAAAGGATTTGTTAGCACCTCAGAAGTCGTTACTCCTAATAAGCCACTACCATTTGTTGTCCAGCTGTAAAAATAAGTACCATCTCCACCAGTTACACCAGTCACTGCTGTTGCAGCTTCATCACCTGGACAAACTTTAGGACTAGTTGTAATAACAGCATTTAAAGGATCAAAGACAGTCAATTCAATTTCCAAAGTATCAGATACACAACCTTCACCCGATTGCACATAAACATATACAGTCGTTGGTCCATCAGCCGAAGGAATATCAATTGATCCAGTAGGTTCTGAAATCTCCGTATCATCATAATACCAGAAATAAGTATAACTCAATCCTCCGGTACCTACCGCAACAGGACTTGCTGTGCCGTTTATACAAATTGTTGTATCCGAAGACACTGAAATACCTACATCACCAGGAGAAGGTAGAACCGCTTCACTTTCAAATTCACAACTTGCTGGATCTCTTGAAATAACAGTGTATGTTCCAGGCGCTAACCCATCAAAAACATTTGAAGGTTGCCAAGTTAAACCACCATCAATACTATATTCTTCAGCTCCTAAAAAGCCGGTTGAATTAACTATTATCTCACCATCATCTAAAGAACAAGAAGGAGGAATAATATCTGTTGTATGTTCTTCAACAGAGAAAGTAATAAGTACAGTATCCGATTCTTCGGGACAAATACCCGTTCGTTCGTTAGCATATAATACAAATCTATACGTACCAGGTTCACTTGCTATCGCCATGGCATCTAATTCATCATCATCCGGAGCAAAAAGCACCAAAGGAGCTGGTGGGCCACCAAAAAACTCATCCATTTCCCAGTCTATTCTTGCGTCAGGATTCTCTAATGTTCCTGCAAAAACATAACCATCTGCAAAATCTTCATCCCAACAGATTCCATCATCAAAACCAGCAAAAGGCAAAGCAGGTTCTCCAACTGTAATTGTCACAGTAGAATCGTATTCACAACCGAATGAATTGACAACGTAGTATGTATACTCGTATACACCTGCATCTTCATGTAAAATTGTTATTGTATTTGCATCCGCAGAAAAATCAATAATTGTTGGATCACCAGCTCCCCAATAAGAAGAATCAGACTCCGCACCAATAGTTGGCGTAAAAGAAGTTGATTCGGGTGATAAATAATCGGCGAAATTAATTTCCCAACCAGGTAATGAGCCATCGTCAATTCCCCAAAGATCACTAAAAATTAAGTTCCATGTTCCATTAATAGGACATCCATCTAAATCACTAAAATCGTCTACAGGTGCATAATCCCCTTCAGGCAATGTAGCAACAAAAGCTGCTGCTTCAGCCCAAGTATCCAAGCCGAACTCTGGAGTAAAACAATAATGGTAAGGAACACCATAAGTACTTGGATCATCACAATCAATTGACATATCAATTGGTTCACCAAGATAGGTTCCACCTCCCAATTGGTTGTGCAATCGCATCGTTTGACCCGTTGGACATTGCACTGTAAGTACAAAATCTCCCATAAATGAATGTTCAATATCTACACATATATTCAAAATATCAGGAACACCTGCATCCAATGAAATATCGTCATCATATCCCGAAATAACCAATGGTGTAGAAACTGTAGCTCTATCTTCCATACAGTTATCTTCTACATCTACACTGATGGGAAACCCATCCCAAGTCACACCGTATGTTACTGCATTCGCGTCTAAAATATATTCAGTTCCTGCGCAGACATTAGCTGGGCCAGGAAAAGGATCAAAAGTTGGAAATGTACTCACAAACACATTTAACGTCATTGAATTATTGTTTGTACATTCATTATCATCAATTGTAGTTAACGTAACAACATACCATCCTGGTTCATCAAAAGTATGCGTGATATCATCTGGAGCCAATAAAGTATCAGCATCAGAACCGTCAGCCCAATTCCACACCCATTTTTCAAGCACATACAAACCACTTTCTCCAGCAGTTGATCCGTCGTCAGCAAAAGTAACCTCTTCACCTACACAAATAGCAATTGAATCACCTTCTACATTATCCGCATCAACAATTATTGCTGCTGCTGTAGAAGGGTCACAAGGGCGATCACAAGTAATGTCTGCTGTAAAATTTCCAGTACCAGTTCCATTAGAAACAAACTGAATAGTTAGACAACCAGTTGGGTTATCTATTGATGCCGCAAAAACATCAAATGGATCAATCTCAAAACAATAATATACCCCAATAATTGGATCACCAACATCATCACCATCATAAATAATCATATGATCGGCGTCTGTTACATCTGGATCAAGATCTTCATCTGTACAATCTAAATCAAATGAAGTCCATAATATACTGATACCAACATCAGGTGCATCTGGACAAAAAGTGATGGTATAATCCTCATCATTTGAATAGTCAGCGATCGCTCCAGCCCCACCTGAGTCAAATAAGCCTCCAAGGCATGTTGTCACTGTAGTACCGTCACTACCAGCGTTTAAAATAATTGTGGTCGGGACTTGAGCCAATAGAAATTGGCTGAACACAATTGAGGTAAAAAATAGAAAAATTTTAGTTGCCATCGAATACGTTTTAAACAAAAGTTTAATGATATCCTTTATTGAAATATGCGAGTTTTGGCACATTTAAATAGAAGATAAACAAATATATAAATAATTGTTAAACTTTAGACGTTTAAAAAATGTAGAAGGTTGCCATGCCTAAATCGATAAAATAGTCGAAAAAACCAATTATTACTCTACAGGGACAAGCTTATAGTTGTCATACTTTATGATTCTAACATTCTGATTTTCATAACCCGAATTAATTAGGGTTTCTTTCATCTTAAAATCATTCTGCACTAAATTCATTTTATAGGTTTCCAATGCTGCATTAAAATTTGTTCCATATAAATACAAAGATGAAATAAAATACATCCCAATATCGAACCCTTGGGTTGAAAACACGTTAGGATCAGTAGCAAATTTTTGTCTAAATACTTTAACAAAATCTAGCCCCATAGAAGTATTATAATCAACAAATCGATAAGATGCATAATGTTGATTTAGACGATTTCTATAGTTCAAATCCAAATCATCAAATTTATTCCATTCTTCAAGACCGAAAGCGATGATGCTAAAATTCTTTTTATAAGGATTCAAATTCATTACTTTATTTAACCTACTCATTGTTCCAGATACAAAAGCTGGATCGTTTGAAGGAACGATAAATATATTAACAGTATCCGAACGAATCAAAGCATTTAATTCTCTACCACTACTACTCCCTTGACTTGCTTCAATAATTTTAAGATTATACGGTGATTTCGATCCTTTAATACGCTCGTTATAACTCTTACGAACCGTTTCAAACAAGGCTAAATCAGCTGTACTTGTCGGCTTAATTAATATTACATTATGGTGTGCATGATTATTAATAACATAATCTACTGTTCCTTCCATTAAAGTAATATCTGAAACAACTGCTTTGTAAACATACGGATTGTTATATAAATTATCTGTATCCGCATTAAAAGGCAATACGATTCTAATACTTCTTTCTTTACAAGCTTTAGTTGTGTACTTAATAGTATGACTATAAAGTGGTCCAATTACCAAATCCACCTCATTAAAAGCCGACAACTTCATTATTCTCGCTATTTCATTGGTATCTTTTTTGGTATCATACACCAACAGCTTAGCATTCAACCCTGCTTTTTCCAATGAATCAATCGCGAGCATTACACCTTGATAGAATTCGAATGAAATTTTTGTAGTCGGAAACATTTCCCTTGCTTGGCCCAATCTCAGTGATTTACCCATTTCACTTTCATTCTTATCTAACATCAATGGTAACAATAAGGCGATGGTATAATTATCTTTAAACTCACTTCCATTTTGTCCTAAAGTACTATCACCGTTTACAAGATTGTTTAAGTCTTTTTCAACAACCTCATAATTAACCTTCTTGACTGGTATTTTCAGAATATCTCCCTTACTAATTTTAAAACTAGTTAAATTGTTAAATTTTAAGATCGTATCCGTTGGGACCATATATCTCTTTGAAATAGAATACATGGTTTCATGCTTTAAAACTTTGTGCAGAATCACTGAATCTTGAAAGGAAACGGAATAACTGTTTTTAGGTTCTTCTTCAACATTTTTTTTAATAGGTTCAGTCTGTTTCACTTCACTTTTCACCGCTTTTGTTGAACCTGGTATTGGAACGATTATCTTTTGTCCTAATGCAATACCTTCAGATAAATCCGTATTCAACTGCTTTAAATCAGCGACAGAACATTGGTATTGTTTGGAGATACCATAAAGTGTTTCCCCTTTTTGTACAGTATGTTCGGTATAATAATCCTTATTCGATAAGTTTATTGGTATTAATATTCTTTGACCTAAGATTAAATTATTAGACATTCCCTCATTAGCATTTAGAATATCTTCAACACTTGCATTATAATGTTGATGAATGCCATAAAGTGTATTACCTTGTTTTACAATATGCACATAATATTTACGTCCATTAATCGTCTCTATTTGTGTTTGATCGTGTTGAGCAAATACTGTTAAAGTCGTTAGAAAAACGATAAAAAAACCAAAAAATCGAATCATAATTATTCCCATTCTATTGTTGCAGGGGGCTTAGAACTTATGTCATAAGTCACTCTATTAATCCCTTTAACATTATTAATTATATCGTTTGAAACTTTTGCTAAAAAATCATATGGTAAATGGCTCCAATCAGCTGTCATGCCATCAGTCGAACTTACAGCTCTTAAGGCCACTGCATTTTCGTATGTTCGCTCATCGCCCATTACGCCAACAGTTTGCACCGGCAATAACATTGCACCAGCTTGCCAAACTTCATCGTATAAATTCCATTTTTTCAAACTACTAATAAATACATGATCGACCTCTTGCAAAATCCGTACCTTTTCTGCTGTGATGTCTCCTAGAATTCGAATTCCAAGACCTGGTCCAGGAAAAGGATGTCTCCCAATAATAAAATCTGGAATTCCTAAAGCTGTACCAACACGTCTCACTTCATCTTTAAATAAAAGGCGCAAAGGCTCAACTACTTTTAATTTCATATAAGCTGGAAGTCCTCCAACATTATGGTGTGATTTAATCGTCGCTGACGGTCCTCCTGTTGCTGAAACTGATTCAATAACATCTGGATAAATAGTACCTTGTGCCAACCATTTAGCATCTTCAACTAGTTTAGATTCTTCGTCAAAAACATCAATAAAGATTCCACCAATAATTTTTCTTTTCTTTTCTGGGTCAGCTTCACCTTTTAACGCATCGTAAAAATTCGACTTTGCATCAACACCTTTAACATTAAGACCTAAGCCTTTATAGGATGCTAAAACATCTTCAAATTCGTTTTTACGAAGTAACCCATTATCAACAAAAATACAATAAAGGTTTTCACCAATTGCTTTATGTAATAAGGTTGCAGCAACACTAGAATCAACACCACCAGATAATCCTAAAATGACACGGTCATTCCCAATTTGTTTTTTAAGTGCTTCTATTGTAACATCGATAAAAGAATCAGGCGTCCAATCTTGTTTACATTTACAAATATCGACGATAAAGTTTTTCAATAAGAACTTTCCATCTTCAGAATGAAAAACTTCAGGGTGGAATTGAATACCATATGTTTGTTCATCTTCAATTTCATATCCGGCAAATTCAACATCTTCCGTACTACAAATCACCTTAAAAGTAGATGGTAATTTTTTGATTGTATCACCGTGGCTCATCCACACTTGCGAATTTTCACGAACATCTTTAAGAAGTGTTGAGTTACTATTAACAAAACTTAAATTAGCCCTTCCATATTCTCTTGTTTCAGATGGCAATACTTGACCGCCATAATTATTGGCCATAAATTGCGCACCAAAACAAACACCTAAAAGGGGTAATTTACCTCTATAAACATCTAAATTCGGTTGAGGAGAAGCCTCGTCTCTCACTGAAAAAGGGCTTCCTGATAATATCACACCTTTAATATTTGGTGTAAGTTCACCTGGCTTATTCCATGGTTTAATCTCACAGTATACATTAAGTTCTCTCAATCGACGCGCTATAAGCTGGGTGTATTGAGAGCCAAAATCTAAAATAAGAATCGTCTCTTGCATGCTGCAAAGATAATTACAAGAATCTTTTTTTGACAATTTAGAAGCTAAATAATTAGTAACTTAAAACTGTTGTATAGAAAATGGCTAGAATTTGAATTCTTTTTCCATCCAATTCTTTAAATTTTCTTTGTTCGGTTTACCATAAAACTGATCGAGATAAGCAGTAATTTCATTAATTTGAACTTCCTTATCCTTATTGCTGAATTCGTCTAATATGATTTGAATTTCACTCTTTAATTCTTCCATATCTGGAAAAATGGGTGTAAACTCATTTATCTTATCCGTTTTATCTGATGATTTATAATAAAGCACCATTTGTTTTTCTTCAACGTCAATCGGCTGGTCATCTACTTTAAATAATTCATCTTTCGATATAATAAGGTGATCCGCATTAAACGCCAATTTTTTATTAATTTTTTCTCCGTTATGCATATAACTTAAGTAGAAAAAATTATTATCATTCATTGGATAAGCGGCATTTGACAATTCGAGTTCAATTTCATCTAAAATTAAATACTTACCGTTAAAATGGTTTGTCATATCAATTTTATTGATCAATGCACCAGAACGGGAAGAGATATTGTTCGCAGCTGGCAATATTTTCGTTTGTCCTTGTTCGGCAGGCGTCAATACAAACCTTCCTTTAATTGCACTAATTACTGCGGCTCTAGATTGAGGAGAAACAAAGTCTAACGCTGTTCCTGATAAAAACACATCACCTTTTTTCATTGGTGTTTTTGTAGGCATAAAAATAATTTTGCCATCTACACGAATTACTTTATACTTATCTACGCTGGATAGCTTCAAAGCTTCTTGTTGACCAAAAAATGCACTAAAACCACAAAACAGTATGGTTATCGCTATAAATGGGAGTAATTTTGATTTCATAAACTTTAGTTTAAATTTTCTATTGGACACACAAATATCGTTCCAATTTAAATTTCATTTCTAATCTTTAAGAGTTGAGATTTTATTTCTAACAACTTACCTATCACAACATTTGCATCATCAGCGACTTCAATTGGCGTATTACTTTTGAGTTGCAGTTTTGCACCATCAAGTGTATACCCTTCAATTTTTACAAGTTGATAAATTTTCTCAATATTATAGATATCCTCTTTCGTAAAAAGTCGATTGCCTTTTTTATTCTTTTTAGGTTTTAAAATTGCGAATTCTTTTTCCCAAAAGCGAATATGCGAAGTCTTCACATTAAATAGTTTGGCAACTTCGCCAATAGAATAATACAATTTATTTTTCTGCGCCTCAATCATAATAAAAGATAGAAATAAAGATAACGAAAATAACAATTAGTATTTAGGATACCTCCGAAAAAGTATGAAATAAGCAAAATAAAGCCCTGTTTAATAAATCAGGGTTGTTATCTTTGTACAAAAAGCAAATGTCAGCCTATAAATTTAGGATATTAATAGATACTGATTCCTCAGAAGAGGTCTTCAGAGATATAGTGATTTCACCAGATTCAAATTTCGAAGAATTTTATCGCGAGATTATAAAAAGTTTTGAATTTTCAGGAGAACAATTAGCATCATTCTATATGAGTAACGATGACTGGGATAAAGGTCATGAAATTGTACTCTTTGAAATGGGATATAATGAACAAGATGAAGCTCCGTCAATTATGGCAGAGACTAAATTGCTTGATCATATTGAAGATAAAGGACAAAAATTAATTTTGGTTTATGACTTCCTTAAAATGTGGTGTTTTTTAATTGAATTAATTGATATTACAGAAGAAAAAATCACGCTCCCGACTGTTGCATTAGCAATAGGCAATCCTCCTTCAGAAAACGAAAGAGAAGAAGCCGCAAGTGGACTGGACGGTGCACTTCCTGCAGATTTCGGTAATGATCTTGATGATATTTTTTCGGAATTCGACGAGGATGACGACGAGGAAGATTTTGGCAGTTTTGAAAATATTGATGATTATGACTTCTAATGGAATTTGAAAAAGACCCCATAGGTACAGCTATTTACAATTATCAAGTAAATGGTATAACCGACGCAATAAAAGTTGAATCTGATCTTTGTGATGAAGACGTTTTACCAATTGAATACTTATTCAGGACTTATGACATGATGCCTGAACTAGAACAAATTGCGCTTGATTCGGCAAAAGGTAAAGTTTTAGACGTTGGCGCTGCAGCTGGATGTCATACTAAAGAATTGCTCAGCCGTGGTTTAGATGTTAAAGCCATCGATTTATCGGCAGGTTCAGTTGCTTATTTAAAGACACAGGACATTCAAGCCGAACTGATTAACTTCAATGACATCAAAGACAAATACGATACCATACTGATTCTAATGAATGGTATTGGGATTGCTGGAGACTTAAATAATTTACCAAGTTTTTTAAGCCATATTAAAGCTGTCCTTGAACCTGATGGCATTGCTTATTGCGACTCTACAGATATTCGTTATTTATATGCAGAAGAAGACGGTTCGATGTGGGTTGATCTTAACGCACGTTATCACGGTGAAATGAAGTTTAAAATGACCTATAACAATATTGCTACCGATTGGTTTAAATGGTTGTATATTGAGTTTGAATTATTACAACAGCAAGCCAAAGAGGTTGGTTTATTGGCTGAGATCGTTTTTGACGGATCGAACAATAGTTATTTGGCTAGCTTAAAACATATCGTATGACATTAATCAAATATTGCCTTTCTTTTTTAGTACTCCTTTTTATAAACGCCTGTGCGACGGTTAGCGACAATTCGAACAGTAAAGAAGAAGTTATCGCAAAGAATGAGAAAAGCTTGCTTTGGAAAATTGAAGGCAAAGGGATTAAGCCTTCTTATATTTTTGGAACAATGCATTTAATAAATGCGGAATACTACAACTTTTCAACTCAATTAAAACGTGCAATAGAAAAGTCTGATGCCGTTATTGTTGAAGTAAGTGAAGCTCCTGACCCACTCGCAATGTTCGAATTATTAAAACTTGATTCAGGTACAATAGCACAATTCTATACTGCCGAAGAACTAGCGGAAGTTATCCAATATTTAAACGACAACAATGTTAGTACAGTAGTATACGAACAGGTCTATTCCACGATGAAGCCTTTTTTATTATTACAAGCGATAACCCAATCATTTTTTGATGGCGCACCTAAATCATACGATTTAGACATCATGGAATATGCTAAAAACAATAAAGTAGCTTTAGTTGGTTTAGAGACTTATGCTCAACAGATAGGTTTTTTTGATGCAATATCGAATCAAGCCGTAGCCGATATTTGCTTAGAGAGTATTCGCAACCACGAAAAAGAAAAAAAGAGTACAGTAGAATTAATGGAATTATATGCCAACCAAAAAATTGACAAGTTAATTCCGATGCTTAAAAAGGAATCGCCTGAAATCATGGATTTTGAGGAGATTTTTCTTACGCAGAGAAACTTGAATTGGATTCCAAAACTGGTCGATCAATTTAATAAAGACAAGTGTTTCGTTGCCGTAGGTGCAGCACATTTATTCGATGACAATGGAATTCTAGCCTTATTAAAAAAAGAAGGATACCAATTGACACCAATTTTAATGAAAACTGATTAAGTCTGCTTTTTCAAATCAATAGTTTAATGTTATCTTTGCTAAAAATCTAAATCAATGAAAAAAATATTCTTTGCTGTTTTAGCAGCATCATTTTTATTCGCTTGTAATTCAGAGCAAGCTGAGGACGCAACGGAAAACCAAAACGAAGTAAAACCTGAAGAAACTGTCACAGAAGAAGTTGTAGCAGTTGAAAGTGAAGACGATATTATTCAAGCTTATATCGCTGACAAAGGTTGGGAAGCAATAAAAGATCCTTCAGGCATGTATATTGTTATTGACGAATTAGGAACAGGTGAAGAAAGACCTCTTGTTACGGATGAAGTTACAATGTTCTACCAAGGTTATTTTTTAAATGGAGAAAAATTTGACGGTTCTGATGAAGCTCCTTTATTGTACCCATTAACCGGTTTGATAAAAGGTTGGCAAATTGGTGTTCCTTATTTCGGAAAAAACGGAAAAGGTAAATTACTTATTCCTTCTTCACTTGCATATGGTGCTAACGATTACGGCCCTATCCCTGGTGGTTCAACTTTAATGTTTGAAGTTAATTTGATTGATTGGCATTCACTTTAAATAATTGGCTTTGAACTTAAGAGTAACAAAAATATTTGAATTAGAAACAGCGCATGCTCTTTGGGGCTATGATGGTAAATGCGCCAATATTCACGGGCATTCATATAAACTTACTGTCTCTATTGCTGGAGAAGTTTTAAATGACAATTCAGCTGTAAAGAATGGTATGATTATCGACTTTAGTGATTTAAAAAAGATTGTTAAGTCTGCCGTTGTTGAAGATTTTGATCATGCTTTATTGGTTAATGGTAATACGCCACATGCTAAATACAAGGATGTAGAAAATGGATTTTCAAAAATTATTCTTTGTGATTATCAACCTACTTGTGAAAACATGTTGATAGACATGGTCAAAAGATTAGTCGCGAAAATGCCTGAAGGAATTATATTAAAATATGCCAAACTTCAAGAGACACAGTCTAGTTTTGCGGAATGGTTTTTAGAAGACAATTAAGAAAATGTCAACAGATAAACTGATTCAAAAGTACAATATTCCAGGACCAAGATATACGAGTTACCCAACCGTTCCTTATTGGAATGCAGAGGGAATTAATATTGAGGATTGGAAACGCACATTAGTCCGTGCGTTTAATGAATCAAATTCTACTGAGGGCATTAGTCTTTATATACATCTACCCTTTTGTGAAAACCTGTGCACCTTTTGTGGTTGTCATAAACGTATCACCAAAAGACATGAAGTTGAAGAACCTTATATTGATACTGTTCTAAAAGAATGGGCTTTGTATTGCGATTTATTACCTACAAAACCTGAAATTAAAGAACTACATCTAGGTGGGGGAACACCCACATTTTTCAGTCCCGATTCGTTAAAAAAACTAATCGATGGAATATTCGCTTTAGCGACTAGAAGTGAAGAATACGAATACAGCTACGAAGGACATCCAAACAACACGACTAAAGCACATTTACAAACCCTATTCGATTTAGGGTTTAATAGAAATAGTTTTGGAGTTCAGGATTACGATCCAAAGGTTCAAAAAACCATCAATAGAATTCAATCATTTGAAGCTGTTGAAGATGTTACTAAATTCTCACGAGATATTGGCTACACATCTGTAAGTCATGATTTAATATTTGGTTTGCCACATCAAACAGAGCAAAGCATTATTTCGACGATTGAAAAAACTAAACTCTTAAAGCCGGACAGAATCGCTTTCTATAGCTATGCTCATGTACCATGGATTAAAGGAGTTGGTCAGCGTGGTTATGACGAAGCAGATTTACCAAGTGCAGATCTCAAACGAAAGATGTACGAAACGGGTAAGAAGATGCTTTATGATATTGGTTATAGAGAAATTGGTATGGATCACTTCGCTCTAGAAAGTGACAACCTATACACTAGTATGACTGAAAAGAAATTACACCGTAATTTCATGGGGTATACAGCGGGTAAAACCAAATTAATGATTGGTTTAGGTATGAGTTCTATTAGTGATTCGTGGTACAGTTTTGCTCAAAACGTAAAAACTGTTGAGGAATATCAAGAAGTTGTAAATAAAGGAGAGATTCCTTTGCTTAGAGGACATTTACTCAGTGATGAGGATTTGATTATTCGTGAGCACATCCTTAATATCATGTGTCATTTTGAAACAAGTTGGGCAGAGGATCGCATGAAGTTTCCTGAGCTAGACACATGTATTGAAAAACTAGAAGAAATGGCAAAAGATGGTCTTGTCGAAATCACTTCCACAGGACTTAAACTCCCTGAAACAGCACGACCATTCGTTCGAAATGTTTGTATGGCATTTGATCTTCATTTAAGTAGAAAAGCACCGAATACACGTGTTTTTTCGATGACGATATAGTAGCAAGACAAAAGATTTTATTTTAACTCAGCAATCAAGTACTTTGATTGAAGCACCACTCTTTTTAATTCCCGACTATTATAATAATCACTTGAGCCCTTTAAGCGCACAAAAGCGTTAATTTGGGTCTTAGCCAGTACTTTTCAATTATATTCAATTAGCCCACTTCTAATATGTAGAACATTCCTTTTTTAGACAACTGACGCTATTCAGGTCGACTCGTTTTACATTCCCTAAATCCAATTATATAAAACAAAAAAAGGACGCTTACCAAATGGCAAGCGTCCTTTATAATATAAATTAATTCTGTTTTACTCTTTTACAAGTGTCACTACAGATACTTCATCATTAGAAGTTACTTGTATGAAATATGTTCCAGTTGCAACATTTTCCATTGACACTTTGCTTAATCCGTTAGCAGTTCCAGTAGAAATTATTTTCCCTACATTATCATAAATCAACCAATCGTATTGAGCAGCTAAGTCAATAGTGAATTCATTAACAACAGGATTAGGATAGATAGAAAGATTATCAATTTCATTCTTCGCTATTCCCAATTGAGAATCAACATTGAAAGTAATTCTATTCTCACATCTTCCATCAGAAACTTTTACTGTATAAGTTCCAGTTCCTATACCCATAATATCTTCAGTCGTCGCTTCATTAGACCATAAGAAAGTATAAGGTCCGCCAGCACCACCAGAAGGCGTAAAGTCAATTGAACCATCATAAAGGTATGCAGGCATCGTAACCACACCTGTACCAGTTGGCAATTCATTGCTAACAATAGTTACAGAACTTTCATTCGCACAATCTGTTAAAGGATCCGTCACAGAAGCTGTATAAACAACTGTACCTGGATCTTGCATAAATCTTTCCCCATCTACGACATCATTATCCCAAACGATACCAGGAACCGCAGAATAAGCTTCAAGAACAATCTCCTCATTAGCACAATATTCAGCATCATCACCTGCGTAGATATATGGAATAGCATTTACCATAACATTTACAGCATCAGAACCTGTACATCCTTCATCATCTGTACCAGAAACGATAAATACTTTTTCACCCGGAGTTGCTGGAGCAAATGCTTCACCGTCAACAATTCCTCTACCCCAAACATACTCATCTAAAGAACCAGAAGCCGTTAATGTAATTTCTTCGCCAAAACAAATCGATCTATTATCAACAGTTCCAATTACTTCAGGACCAGCAGTAATTGTTACCTCAATAGAAGTTTCACATCCCGAATTAGGACAAAAACTTATTGCATAATCATCCGCTGTCCAAGTCTGGCTATTTTTGCCAGGCGCTGTAAAAGCTTCTGTTCCAGCTCGATTCTCTATACCTAAAGTTTGATTTCTACCACCATCTTCTTGTCTATCAATGTGTATTTCAATACAATTGGTAGACTCATATAGATGAGTTCTACTTGTTATGTAACCAGAAGCACCACAACAACTAGGTACATTTTCAAATTCCACAATTAAAATTCTATTCGGCGCAACGCCTACAGTTTCGTATTTAATTGTCCCACCCCCCGGAGGGTATTTATCAGCCCATCCAAACGCAATTAAATTATTTGCAGTAGATACACTTGGTAAACGTTGCCCACTACAACAGCCATTTGGCATTCCTGAAGAAAATGTTATAAATCCATTCGAACTTATGTAAAAATTATCATAGTCCTCAGTGAAAAAGTTAAAAGTAAATCCGATAGGTAATGAGCTAGAAACTTGATCATCACTTAAAGTAACTGTCGTTCCTCCTGGAATTGCAATAGGATCATAAGGAATTGTTTCATCCATTGTATAACCATCACCTGGAGCAACCAAAGAAATAGTATGTGTTCCAACACCTGCAGCAGATGGGCTAAATACCCCTCCTGATACTCCGGGACCTGAATATACAGCACCTGGAGCATCAGAACTTAAAAAAACTGGTGCATCCGTTAGACACATACTCGGCTCTGGGCCTTCAAGCGTACATTGTCCATAAGACATGGCTCCCACCCCTAAGGCAAAAACCAAAAGTAATTTTCTCTTCATAACTTTTATTTATTAATTTAATTTTTAAACGTGATGCAATTTACATTTTTTTCTACAAAAAATCTAATTAATGTTAATATTTTTTTGTATAAAAAAAGCACAAAAAAAGCCGTGATACATCATAAATGACATAACACAGCTTTTTTAATTATCTGTTACTTAAAACGGTTTAGGACTAATCTTCCTTCACTTCTTCAAAGTCAACATCTTCAGCAGCAACATCTTCTGTGTCTGATCCGTTTGCATCTTGCGGCGTTACATTATCTGCACCACCATCTTGATTTGCATACATTTCTTCAGAAGCTGCTTGGAAAACTGTATTCAATTTTTCCATTGAAGAATCCATTAAAGCAAAATCTTTCGCTTCAAAAGCTCCTTTTAACTCTGCTAAAGCAGACTCAATTGGCTCTTTTTTCTCAGCTGGAATTTTATCTCCGTATTCGCTCAATTGTTTTTCTGTTTGGAAAATTAAAGAATCAGCAGCATTAATTTTGTCAGCTTCTTCTTTTCTTTTGTTATCAGATTCAGCATTTGCTTCAGCATCAGCTTTCATTCTTGCGATTTCATCTTCTGATAACCCTGAAGAAGCTTCAATCTTAATTGATTGTTCTTTTCCAGTTGCTTTATCTTTCGCTGAAATATTCATAATACCATTCGCATCAATATCGAATGTTACTTCAATTTGAGGAGTCCCTCTTGGTGCTGGTGGAATGTCATTCAATTGAAATCTTCCTAAGGTTTTATTATCTGCAGCCATTGGTCGTTCACCTTGTAATACGTGAATATCTACTGCTGGTTGATTATCTGAAGCCGTTGAAAACGTTTCTGATTTTTTAGTTGGAATAGTTGTGTTAGACTCAATTAATCTAGTCATTACACCACCCATTGTTTCAATACCTACTGAAAGCGGAGTTACATCTAATAACAATACATCTTTAACTTCTCCAGTCAATACACCACCTTGAATTGCAGCTCCTAAAGCAACAACTTCGTCAGGATTTACACCTTTAGAAGGCTCTTTTCCGAAAAATTTCTTAACAGCTTCTTGAATAGCAGGGATTCTAGTAGAACCACCAACCAAGATTACTTCATCAATATCACTTGTAGATAAACCAGCGCTTTTCAATGCTGTTTTACAAGGCTCAATTGTTCTTTTTACTAAATCGTCAATCAATTGCTCGAATGAAGATCTAGATAAAGTTCTAACCAAGTGTTTTGGAATTCCATCAACAGGCATAATATAAGGCAAGTTGATTTCAGTTGAAGTTGTTGAAGACAATTCAATTTTCGCTTTCTCAGCAGCTTCTTTTAATCTTTGTAAAGCCATTGGGTCTTTACGTAGATCAATATTTTCATCTTTGATAAACTCTTCAGCTAACCAGTTAATGATTTTATCATCAACATCATCACCACCTAAGTGCGTATCTCCATCGGTAGACAATACTTCAAAAACACCGTCACCTAATTCTAATACAGAAACATCATGCGTTCCTCCACCAAAATCAAATACAATTATTTTTTGATCGTCATTCTTTTTATCTAAACCATAAGCTAAGGCAGCTGCCGTTGGCTCATTTATAATTCTTTTTACAGTTAAACCAGCAATCTCACCAGCTTCTTTAGTCGCTTGACGTTGCGCATCATTAAAGTATGCAGGAACAGTAATTACTGCTTCGCTTACTTCTTGTCCTAAATAATCTTCAGCAGTTTTCTTCATTTTTTGAAGAATCATTGCTGAAATTTCTTGTGGAGAGTATAAACGATCGTCAATTTTTACACGTGGTGTATTATTGTCTCCTTTTACAACATCATAAGGTACACGTGCAATTTCTTTTGCAACCTTATCAAAACTAGTTCCCATGAAACGTTTAATCGAATAAACTGTTTTTGTAGGATTAGTTATTGCCTGTCTTTTAGCAGGATCTCCAATTTTTCTTTCTCCACCCTCTATAAATCCAACTACTGAAGGCGTTGTTCTTTTACCCTCGGAATTTGTAATAACTACAGGCTCATTCCCCTCCATTACAGATACACATGAATTTGTAGTACCGAGATCAATTCCAATTATCTTACTCATATTCTATTATTTGATGATTATAATTCAATTTTAATTAAAACCATATAGTCAATCTTTATGCCACCGCCAGAATATGCCAGTTCTCACATCATTTTGTCATATCTTATTATAACGTGTCTTTATTTTATGACAATACGTCAGAAAACAACTGTCATTTATATTGTTTTTAAAATGTTAATAAAAAGAATTTATTTAAAATGATTAACTCCTATATTTGTAGTTGATTTAAACCAAATAATTTAAAACGACTATGAACTTTATTATTTCAAGTTCAACTTTACTTAAAAATTTACAGAATATTAGTGGAGTTTTAAACAGTAGTAATTCGCTGCCTATATTAGATAATTTCTTATTTGAACTGGCTAATGGTGAATTAACGATTTCAGCATCTGATTTAGAAAACACTATGAAAACTAGTGTATCTCCGGACGAATCAAAAGAGGATGGCCGAATTGCAATTCCTGCAAAATTATTATTAGACACATTAAAGAACTTTTCAGATCAACCTTTATCGTTCTTAATTGATCCATCTAATTTTGGAATTGAAATATCTTCAGATTATGGAAAGTATAAATTAGTTGGTCAAAATGCTGATGATTTTCCTAAATCACCTGAATTAGAAAACGCATCATCTTTGGTAATGAAAGGTGAAATTATTGCCAATGCAATTGAAAAAACGCTATTTGCAACAGGTAATGACGAATTAAGACCAGTAATGAGTGGTGTTTTTTGCCAATTCTCAGCTGATAAATTAACATTTGTTGCTACAGACGCTCATAAATTAGTGCGTTATGGAAGATTTGATTCGACTGCTTCAACGGCATCAGATTTTATTCTACCTAAAAAACCACTTAATCTATTAAAGCAAAATGTTGATCATGATGTTGACGTTACTTTAAGCTATACAAATACAACTGTTCGTTTTAATTTTGGTAGCATCGAATTGACGAGCCGTTTAATCGACGGAAAATATCCTAATTACGAAGCTGTAATTCCAGACGAAAATCCAAATGTATTAACAGTTGATAGAATCTCATTTTTAAACTCTATTAAAAGGGTTTCTATTTTCTCGAATAAAACAACTCACCAGGTTAAATTAAAAGTTGCTGGTAGTGAATTAAGTATTTCTGCTGAAGATTTAGACTTTTCTAACGAAGCAAAAGAAAGATTAACTTGTAACTATCAAGGTGACGATATGGAGATTGGCTTCAACTCAAAATTCTTAATGGAAATGCTAAACCATATCAGTACAACCGAAGTGATCTTAGAAATGAGTGAACCGAACAAGGCTGGTATACTTTTACCAAGTGCCAATGAGAATGAAAATGAAGACATTCTTATGCTTGTAATGCCCGTTATGATTAGATAAACTCATATTTTTTTTTTTGGGTATAAAATTTGTAGCATTTCAGTTTTATAACTATAAGCTAGATTTACTTTTATGCGATTATTCTTGGCGTTTTTTATATCCATCTTTCTATTGCAGGGATGTTTCATTGCGAATGAGTTTTTTATTGAACCTGAAGCGGGAAATGAGTCGTCAACAAGTCTGCAAACCAGAACTGAAGACAAAATCAAACTATTACTTGGAAGTGATTCGCTCATACCAAACTACGAGGCTTATGGATTCAGTGCTGTTAAGATTATTAAACCTTACGAGATTGATAGTTTAGAAAAACTTCAATTGATTCAACCTAAAAACGCCGCAGACAGCAGTCAAATTAAATCATTGACGTAATACATCAGAGAAAACAACATCCGTAAATCAGTGAAAACAACTCACTTTTTCTCTTATACTCCCACTGATTCGACTACTGAATTAATTGAAATTGATTTTACATTGAATGATACTTTAGGGGTAATCGGGCAAAATCTGCAAATTGATTTAATCATATCCAACGAGGCAGCTAAAATTTTTCCGGACTATTTTTATGAACGAACGATTTTTAAGGCTCCAACTTATACAGAGGCAAGGGATTTAAGTAAGACACTCTACAATTATTTCAAAGAAGAATTAGAAAATCTTAATTCGATTGATGAAAAATCAGAATTCTTGGAAAACACACTCAAAATATGTAGCTCGATTAAGTCAATCGGAGAATTTAAACAAGATTATTTTTTAGGTAAATTAAGTCTCGAATATATCGAAGGAAAACATCCTGAAATTAAATCGTATCAGCCACTACAATTTTCAGATTTATATGAATTAGTTGATAAAACCGACAATAGCAAACTAGGTTATTACTATATTCATGAATTCAGCGGTATTTACAACGAAACGATGGACACAAATGTAGTACTAATTGAGTTCACGCCCTACTTCCAAGTTGACGACATTTATCAACTGGAAGAGCCGTTTGACAATTATATATTAGAATTAGATGATAGCACTACTACAAATATTGACAATTAGTTTCCTAGGTTTAAATCCTGGCATCTTACAAGAGCCAGGGAATCCAATTGAAGGTAAAAAAGTAAAAACTGCAGTAATTCGCTGGGCTGATTCAACTTTATATAAACATGAAGGAATTAAGTTCGAGAATTTTCAAGCATTCTACACGGAAGAATACAGCATTTTAAAAATGCGAGAAGAATTCTACCGCGAACAGCTCGATGTTTTAGAAGAGAATAAAAAATCTGGAAAGTACACGAAATCCAATTTAGAATATCAAAAGGAGGTTGACAAATTGAAACTATCAATTCAGAATATAGTTGAAGAGTCGCAAAATTTAATGCAAAAAGTTACCCAATATAAAATTACATTCTGGTCCAATATAAAAGTATCCAACGGTACCTTTGTCTATTACGGAATTGAATTGTGCGTAAATAATTTATTCGAGGTTATTCACGCTAGAGAAAAGAGTGCCATTGGGAAACATAAAAATGTATCAATTGTCTATCAAAATAAAGAAGGCCTGGTTAAGGTAGATGCCAAATAAACAAGCATCACTGCCATTGAATAAATAATAAATGACAACCTTCAACTACTCAAAATCCAACTGAAAAGCACCATCATTTTTTAAATCATGTATAGCATTCGATTTTAATTTACTGACAATATAGTGCTTACTTCCATAAGCAATTTGATTCCCTAAAATCACGTCACTTTTATTTGCTTCTATACGTTCCAAAATTTCATTCGGAATAAACTTAAAATCATTCAAATAAACAATATCAGTGTTAGGAAATCCTTCTTCCAACACCCTATCAATCATCTCCGAATCTAAATAAAACAATTTTTGATGTCCAAAATATAATACAGGATAATGATCCTCCAATAAAACTGTTTTTGCAGGTTGGTCAGTATTCCTTTTATAAATCCAATTCGGCTTAATTTGATAATCAATTTCTCCTTGATCATCCAACAAAGATTGATTAAAGACGAAGAAATTCTTTGTTCCATGAAATATATCCAAACCAACAGCCTTTTTCAAACTGTAGACGATTAATGTATTTCGGGCATCCAATTCATTCTTTTGAACAAACTGATACAACAACAATCCAATGGACATGGCAAGCCCAGCAAATAATAACCGTTTTTTCTTTCGAACGAAGGCAGATATAAACAGGAGAATAATTACATAAGCACCAACCAGCCAATAGAAAGGAAAATTCACACCTTTTAGCGCTGCAAACGGCAAACCTTCTATCCAATTAACAGCATTATTGAGTATAGACAATGCTAGATCTAATAAATAATAGAAAAAAGAATTAATAATCGGTATCCAACTGAAAGCAAAAAACAGAATACCAACAAAAAGGATAACAAATGCCAAAGGAATTACAATTAAATTGGCAATTAAAAAATAATTCGGGAATTGATGGAAATAATATAATCCGAGCGGAAAAGTAGCCAATTGCGCCGCTATTGAAACTGACGTAATCTGCCAAATTTTATCTACCAACCAATAGTCCGTATACCACAAGTTATAAATTTTAGGTTGTATATAAACAATGCCAAATACAGCCAGGTAGCTCAATTGAAAACCTACATGAAAAATCACAAAAGGATCTATTAATATCAATATAAAGGCAGAAATAATAATGGATTGATAAACGGACGTACTTCTTTCAAATTCTTTACCGATAACGACAAAAGAGAACATCAATGCAGACCGCATTACTGAAGGTGACATCCCAGTTAACAGCGCATAAAACCATATTACTAAAACAACTAAGATGGCATAGATCCACTTGCCATTTCGCGTCTTTTTAATTGGTCTAAACAGAAACGAGACAATAAGCATTACAATTCCAACATGCAATCCTGAAACCGCCAATACATGCATTGCTCCGGCAATAGCAAACGAATTCCGTGTCTCAAATTCAAGACCAGTTTTATCACCTAACAATAATGCACTGGCAACCTCATAATTTTTACCGTTTAAACCATGACTTATCAATTCATTTTTAAATCGTGCTTGCACCGTCAGTAACGATTCGTATAGCACATTTCCATCATTACCAATTTTTCGCCAGGTATTTTCATTTAAATAACCCTGATGATAAATATTTTGCAAAGCTAAATATGCCCCATAATCAAATGTATTTGGATTTTTATTTGAAGCGATTTTATCAAAAGAATTATAAGTTGCAATCACATCTCCGTAACGCAATCCATGCGCTTTATTATTCTTCGCCAAATAAACAATTGCCTCCCCATAACAACGCTCATCATTCACCTTTTCTATACTCACATAGCATTGAATAGCATTCGTTTTTAAGACTGGCGCATCAATCAATCGCAATTGATAAAAGTTCTTGTTAGCTCCTGATAAACCCGCAAAGTAATGCCTATTATTTTCAGATTTATTAATGGCAATTAGCATTACACCCAAAACAAAGAAAAAAAGTAAAGAAAGACTACCGAAGAATAACCTAAAAGATAATTTTGTATTCGAAAAACTTACGGCTAAAACGAACATTAATAACCAAAGCCCCCATACCCATTCAATACCAATTTCAAGGTTCAAATAATAACCCAATATCACTCCCAAAATGAGCGGCAATATTAGTTTCAAGGCCAAAGGTATGACCGATGATCTTTTATGATTTAAAGCTTTAATTTAAAAGGGGTTAATTGGGTTAAACTTCCGTTAAATTAAACAATTATTGTAAAAAACGGAAGTATTTGAAGTAGAAATGAAAATCATTTTATAATTTAGCGATTATATTAAATCCTATAAAAAATGAGAATGACCAAATTTGCTATACCTATTCTTGGAATCACACTTGGATTGTTATTACCTGGATGTAACGGTAATGACAGCGGAGATAAAGGTGAACTAAACATAGTAGACACAACCCAAACTAGTGATGAAGCTAGTATTAATTTCGAATCTCCAGATGAAGATTACCATCTTCCATCTCCATTACAAATTGCAAGTATTTTCAAAAAATCAGGTTTGCAATACAATTCTGCTGCTACTAACCCAACAGAAGTTGCTGCAAATTATACAGATGAATTAGAATTGCTATTAAACTTTGGTGTTTATTCTGCTGACATGGCATACTGCGTTATGAATAATCAGCCGAACGAAGGAAGAAAGTATTTAAAAGTAATTACTGAACTTGCTGCAAAAATCGGTATGGAAGCTGTTTTTGAAAACGCTGACTTAATCGATCGTTTTAATGCAAATATTGAGAACAGTGATTCTCTTGAAATTTTAATGGTTGACATTCATGAAAGATCTGAAAAATATTTAGATGAGAATGATATGGAACACCAATCATCAGTTCACTTTTCTGGTGCGTGGATTGAAGGTATGTACCTAGGAGTATATGACTTCGAAAACAACAATTCTAATGATGGAATTGGTACTAAGATTGCTGAACAAATGGCAATTTTACACAATATCATAAAAGGATTAAAAGATCCTCGTAACGATGGCATGGAAATTGAATGGTTGATTACAGATTTATCTGAAATTGAAAATACTTTCAACAATTTTGATTCTGTAAAAAACTATTATGAAAATGATATGCCAGGAGAAATTAATTTAATTGAAAGTGAATACAATAAATTAGGATCATTAATAAAAGCCTTAAGAACCAAAATAACGAATGGTTAAACCAGATTGACAAATGAAAAAAATATTAACATTTATAGGGATATTAAGTTTTGTAGTGTTGTTCGCCCAAACAGCTGCTAATTTGACAGAATTTAAAGAAAATATCGCTGAACAAAAAGCGGAAGCAAAATCTAAATTGAAAGCTTACCGTTATGATGGCTCTAAAATCACTTATTTCAACTTTAAAACCTATAAGCAAGTAAAAGAAGTTGAGATTTATTTATTTAACGAAACAGATTATCGTTTTTCATTCAATGGTAAATCATTACCAAATGATATAACTGTTGCTATTTATGACAAAGATAAATCTGCAGAAGATCGTGTTTTATTAAAAGAATTTACGAACATTATTGGTGACAATATTGTTGTTGAATCAAGCGAATTGAACGATTCTTATTTGGTACAAAAAAATGAAAAAGTTCGATTAAAAAGAGTTTATGTAGATTACATCATACCTGAAACTGCAGGTGCCCAAAACAAAGAACCTACAATGAAAGAAAGAGGAGCTGTTGTATTGGTGATGGGATACAAAAACTAGTCAATAAAAAAAATTACATGTGAACCCGAGGATAATATCCTCGGGTTTTCTTATTTTTGATGCTTTTAAAAGTCAGTAAATAAAATGATACAAATAACATTGCCAGATGGTACTCAACGGTCTTATGATAAAGGTTCAACAGCCTTAGACGTTGCTTTAAGTATTAGTGAAGGTTTAGCAAGAAATGTACTTGCTGCGGAAGTGAACGGAGAAATAATTGATGCAACCCGTTCAATTAATGAAGATGCAACGATAAAATTATTGACCTGGAATGACGAAGGCGGTAAAAGTACGATGTGGCATTCATCAGCGCATTTAATGGCTGAAGCTATTGAAAGTTTGTATCCAGGTGTTAAATTGGCAATAGGACCGCCGATTGAGAATGGGTTTTATTATGACATAGATCTTGGCGAACATCATATAACAGATGCAGATCTTCCTACAATTGAGAAGAAGATGCTTGAACTGGCTCGTCAAAAAAACGAATTCATTCGAAAGGATATTTCAAAAGCGGATGCCATTGCATACTTTAAAGATAAGGCTGACCCTTATAAATTAGAATTACTAGAAGATTTAGAGGACGGTACAATTACTTTTTATACGCAAGGAGGATTCACTGATTTATGTCGTGGACCACATATACCGAATACTGGATTTATTAAAGCAACAAAACTGATGTCAATTGCTGGAGCATATTGGCGAGGTGACGAAAATAGAGAACAGTTAACACGTATTTATGGAATTACTTTCCCTAAAGCAAAAGAGTTAACAGAATATCTCGAAATGCTTGAAGAAGCGAAAAAACGTGATCACCGTAAATTAGGTAAAGAGTTAGAATTGTTTGCTTTTTCTCAAAAAGTAGGTATGGGTCTACCATTATGGTTACCTAAAGGTGCTGAACTAAGAGAGCGATTAGAAAATTTTTTACGTAAGGCACAAAGAAACTCAGGGTATCAACCTGTAATCACACCACATATTGGACACAAAGAACTTTACGTTACTTCTGGTCACTATGAAAAATATGGTGGAGATTCGTTCCGACCAATTACAACACCGCATGAAAATGAGGAATTCTTGTTAAAACCAATGAACTGTCCTCATCACTGTGAAATTTATAAAACTTCACCTAAATCTTATAAGGATCTACCCGTTCGTTATTCAGAATTTGGAACGGTGTATCGATACGAACAAAGTGGTGAATTACATGGTTTAACAAGAGTAAGAGGTTTTACACAAGATGATGCGCACTTATTTTGTATGCCAGAGCAAGTAAAAGAAGAATTTAAAAATGTTATTGATCTTGTTCTTTATATTTTCAAGACACTAAAGTTTGAGAACTTCAGAGCACAGATATCTCTACGTGATCCAAATAAACCTGAGAAATATATTGGATCAGATGAAAATTGGGACAGAGCTGAGACTGCAATTATAGAAGCGACACAAGAAAAAGGATTAGATACTGTAATTGAATATGGCGAAGCAGCATTTTACGGACCAAAATTAGATTTTATGGTTCGTGATGCACTGAATAGAGAATGGCAATTAGGAACAATTCAAGTAGATTATAATTTACCTGAGCGTTTCGAATTAGAATATACAGGATCGGATAATGAAAAACATAGACCAGTAATGATTCACCGTGCACCGTTTGGTTCGATGGAGAGATTCGTTGCGGTATTAATCGAACATTGTGCGGGTAAATTTCCATTGTGGCTCACAACCGAGCAATTTGCAATATTACCAATAAGCGAAAAACATAATGATTACGCGAAAAAAGTTTTGAATTTGTTAAATTATTCCGATATTCGCGGATTCGTTGACGACAGAAACGAGAAGATTGGCAAGAAAATTAGGGATAATGAACTTAAAAAAGTCCCATTCATGCTGATTGTAGGACAAGAAGAAGAGGAAAACGGACAAGTCGCAATACGAAAACAAGGTGAAGGTGATATTGGTAAAATGACAATAGAGGAGTTTACAAACTTCATTAACACCGAAATTGAAAAAGAATTAGTTAAGTAGAAATAGAAATTAATCAGGAGGACAAAGCTATAGCAATAAAACGTAGAAATAACAACCGAAATAACTTAAAGAAGAGGGAAGATCTTCACAAAGTTAATGAAAAGATTACCGCGCGGGAAGTAAGGTTGGTAAGCGATACTGGTGCAGAATTGTTACCAATTCGTGAAGCTTTAAGCAAAGCTCTTGAAGCGGAATTAGATTTAGTTGAAATTTCGCCTAACGCTAATCCCCCTGTGTGTAAAATAATTGACTACAAAAAATTCCTTTTTGAGCAGAAAAAGCGACAAAAAGAATTAAAGTCTAAGCAGACGAAAGTAGTTGTAAAAGAAATCCGAATGGGTCCTAATACGGAGGAACATGATTTTAATTTTAAATTAAATCATGCGAAAACGTTTTTACAAGAAGGCGCAAAAGTGAAAGCTTATGTATTCTTTAAAGGTCGTTCGATTGTCTTTAAAGACAGAGGTGAAATTTTACTTTTGAAATTCGCACAGGAGCTTGAAGAATTTGGTTCTTTAGAGCAAATGCCGAAATTAGAAGGTAAGAAGATGATCATGATGATCAATCCTAAGAAAAAATAATAGTAAGTAGAGGATAAAAAGTACGAAGATGCCAAAAATGAAAACGAAAGCTAGTGCAAAGAAAAGGTTCAAGGTAACCGGCACTGGTAAAATCAAAAGAAAACACGCCTTCAAAAGTCACATCTTGACTAAGAAGTCGAAGAAAAGAAAAGCAAAATTGACGAAAGCTGGTTTGGTTCACAAATCTGACAAGTCAAATATCAAAACACAATTGTGTATCTAATTCGTTTCGGACGAATTATTGGTTAAATTAATCAACCGGGTGCCTAGTATAAAAAAGAGCAATTTAAGTATTGTCACTAATCACCAAAAAAATTTAAATTATGCCTAGATCGGTAAACGCAGTGGCTGCAAGAGCCAGAAGAAAAAAAACAATGAAACTTGCCAAAGGTTACTTTGGTAGAAGAAAAAACGTTTGGACAGTTGCAAAGAACGCAGTTGAAAAAGGTTTATTATACGCTTACATTGGACGTAAGCAAAAGAAAAGAACATTCAGAGCACTTTGGATTCAAAGAATTAATGCAGGAGCACGTCAACATGGAATGAGTTACTCTCAATTTATGGGGAAAGTAAATGCAAAAGGTCTTCAATTAAACAGAAAAGTATTAGCTGATTTAGCAATGAATCATCCTGAAGCTTTTAAAGCTGTTGTTGAGCAAGTAAAAAAATAATTTTTTAATCCTCCCCTACTATACTATTAGCCGTCTCCATTTATTTGGGGACGGTTTTTTTTGTATTATATTTAGACCATGACAAGTACCCATGAAAGATTAAAGATTAAGGCTCAAAAATTAAGACTTGAAAAATTAGAAGCACAAGCGCAAGAAGACGCTTATTATAAAAAGATGACTACAGGTTTGAACTGGACGATATTTACCATTCTAACTTTCTTTTGCCTCATTTTAAATATCTTAATTACAATTGATACTTTCGTCGATACAAATAAACTCGAACCTGTCGAATCTTATTCATTTGATCGTTCAATTTATGCCATCGGTTACCAATCGGTTGTTATAGACGGTAATTTATTTATGCCGGCCATTCAAGACCTAGCAGGATTTGAAGCTTCAAGTTTCAAAGTAGAAATCTCACCTATTTTCAGAATTCCTAAGTACTTTCACTTCGACAAAATTGATACTTATAGCGCTGCAGAACCTTTTAAAGTTCATCACCGCGTTTTACAAGAACAATCTATCTACAATTACTTTCCATATTTACAAATTGCATTGATTCTACCATTACTCGTATTCCTATTTAAAGAACAAGAGCCATGGTTCAAATTCTCTAGACTGGCATGTTTGTTGTTGATTTTTCCAGGTAGTTTACTCATTCTTTTTAATATCTATTTTTAGGCTGACCGACAAGGATGTATCACGCTAAAAAATATTATACGCTATTGGGAATTGAACCCACCAAGGATAGGAATGTCATAAAAAAAGCATATCGAAAAAAAGCGATGAAATATCATCCCGATATGAATCCTTCTAAAAATGCAGAGGAAAAATTCATTGCGATTACAAATGCCTACGAAATTCTAACTGGCCAAATAAAACAACCTTCCGAAACCTTTGTCAAAAAACCTGAAGACATTAAAAAGGAACACATCCGAAAGGCAAAAAGAAGATATGAAAGCATCAAAGAAAAAGAAAAAAGAAAGGATGCCCAGTACTATAAAAAAATAACCTCCGGCTGGCAATGGAAAGGATTCAAAATTGGAGCAATTTACTGTTGTGTTTTGTCACTTATCCTTTGGTTAGATATGTCCTTACCCGGAAAAACCGTAACGTTGGACGAACCTTTTTTTACCTATAACTACGGCAGTAACGGACCCAGTATTTCTCAAGAAAATGTTACATTCGATTTAGATTCTTACCTATATTATGCATACACCCCTCCTATTCGTTTAGAATATTCTCCATTTTTCAAAGACCTTAAATCGATAAGTATAATTGATTTACCCTCATATGAAGAGCTAAAAAATCCGAAAAACCCAAAGTTTTACGACCTCAAACTTTACAATGAATTTCCCTTAAAAAAGATATATGGGAATCTTACGATATACGGAACTTTTCCCTTAGCTCCCATCATACTATTCATTCCAATTATCATATTCTACTATAAACGACCGAATTTTAATTTTGCTATTATGCGTTTGGTATGCATTGGTATTATCTTTCCTTTTGCTTTAATCGTCTCATTAATGGATCTGAGAATATTTAAACTTTTTTACCTTTATTAAATTCGTTGATAACAATCGCTAGATAAATCAGAACTCTAGAACTTATTATAGATAAAAATCCTAATTTTGAATTATGTTTAAAACATTAGCACTCCTCTTTACATTTATAATTTTCACTTCAGCTTCAATAGCGAAAGAACTCCCTGCTTATCAGATCTATAATAATAAGGGTAAAAAAGTTGATTATGACAAGTTGTTAAAGGCCTGTGAAGAAAAAAAATATGTATTCTTTGGAGAATTACATAACAATACCATTGCACATTGGTTGCAATTGGAATTAACAAAATCACTTTTTGCTAAACATAAAAAGAAACTTATTTTAGGTGCTGAAATGTTTGAGGCAGATAATCAATTCATTTTGGATGAATATCTTGCTGAGCAAATATCTTCAAAAAACTTCCACGACGAAATAAGGTTATGGCCTAATTATAATACGGACTATAAACCTTTGGTAGAGTTTGCTAAACAGAACCAACTAAAATTCATTGCTTCTAACGTCCCTCGTCGTTATGCGAGCATGGCATATAAAAAAGGAATCTCTTCATTGAATGAATTGTCCGAATTGGCAAAAACGTTCATCGCACCATTAGACAAATTTGAATTTGACTCGACTGTAGCTTGCTATCGCAAGATGATTACTGAAATGGGAGATCACGGAGGTGTTAGTTTGGCAACTGCTCAAGCATTAAAAGATGCAACAATGGCGCATTTCATTCGACAAAGTGTTACTCGATCAGATCAAATAATGTTGCATTTTAACGGTGCTTTTCACAGCAATAATAATGAAGGAATAATTCATTATTTAAAACCACATGTTGACATTGAAAAGATATTGACCATTACAACAGTCGAACAAGAATCAATTGATGAATTGGACGAGGAAAATAAAAATCTAGCTGATTTTATAATTTGCGTTCCTTCAAATATGACCAAAACGCATTAAACCATGGAGAACACAAAATCAATTCCACTAATGGAAGCCTTTTACACCATTCAAGGTGAGGGATTTCATTCTGGACGTGCCGCATACTTCATTCGAACAGCTGGTTGCGACGTTGGCTGTGTATGGTGTGATGTAAAAGATAGTTGGGACAAGGATGCACATCCAGAAGTTGAAATTCAAACGATTGTAGAGCAAGTTAAAGCTTCTAAAACGGACTTTGTTGTGATAACTGGAGGCGAACCGACAATGTACGACCTAACAGCATTGACCAAGGCATTAAAAGATGCTGGTATGGAAATTGCGATAGAAACATCAGGTGCTTATCCTATCACTGGACAAATTGACTGGATTTGCTTATCGCCTAAAAAATTCAAAATGCCTTTAGCAGAGAATTATCAAAAGGCACACGAATTAAAAATGATCATCTTCAATCGACATGATTTTAAATGGTCAGAAGAGTTAAAAGACAAAGTGAGTGATGATTGTAAGTTATTCTTGCAAACAGAATGGGATCAAAGTGAAAAGATGTTACCTTTAATCATTGACTACGTTAAAGATAATAGCGAATGGAATATTTCATTACAAACACATAAATATTTAAACATCCCATAAATTAACTGCATGAGAAATTTATTTTTGATTTTCTTCCTTTTATTATTCAGTACCTGCTCTACTGCGCAATTTGCACAATGGGACACAAAGAATAAAAAAGCAATTAAGTATGTAGAAAGCGCTATCGAAAAAACAAGAGAGCTTGATCAATCAACGGGTCTTCCAAACTATGCTGGAGCGATGCCTTTGATTGAAAAAGCGATAGAAAAAGATCCAAATTTCACAGATGCGTATAGAATGAAAGCTGATTTTGCCATTCGTTTAGGTGACAAAACTACAGCGATTGATGCCTATAGAAGTGCCATCGCTGTTAATCCTGAATTATCGAGTACTGGTTATATTTATTTCGAATTGGCACAATTAGAATGGTCGAATGGTGAGTATGTTGAAGGATTGGCTCACGCGCAGAAATACACTTCTATTCCAGGTGCAAATCCTGAATTTAAAGAAGATGTGCTATGGCTAATCAAGAATTGTGAATTCGCAATAGAATCGAAAAAACATCCCAAGCCATATAAGCCAATTAATGTTGGGGTTGGTGTGAATAGTGAAGACCCTGAATATTTACCAACATTAACTGTTGATCAAAAGCAATTACTCTTTACGCGTTTAGTTTCTAATAGCAGCGGATATATTCAAGAAGATTTTTTTACAAGTACTGACATGAATGGTTATTGGGGAAATGCAGCACCGATGCCACCAAATATCAATACTCCATTTAATGAAGGTGGACCAACATTTGCGCCTGATGGCAGAACTTTAATATTTGTAGGCTGTAAAGATGAACGATATGGCTATGGCGAAGGACGAAGAGGTTATGGAAGTTGTGATTTATTCATTACCGAAAAAATCGGGAATAAATGGGTTGATCCAATTAACTTACCAGGACGAGTAAACACAGCCAATTGGGAAACGCAGCCTTCTTTGTCATCAGATGGAACGACCTTATTTTTCATTCGAGGAATATTAACAGGCTCAGGAAGAACGAATCAAAAAAGAGGTGATATTTACATGTCTAAAATTGAACCAAACGGTGCTTGGGGCGAACCTGTAAAACTGCCAGACAATGTCAACACTCCGAATTCAGAATCTTCTGTTTTTATTCATGCCGATGGTAGAACATTATATTTCTCGTCGAATGGTCATTTAGGTTTTGGTGGATATGATTTATACAAAACAGAAATGCAACCTGACGGCTCATGGTCGGACCCTGAGAACTTAGGTTATCCAATTAATACACATGAGAATGAAAATGCTATTATCGTTTATCCTGATGGAGAATTAGCAATTATTGGAAGTGATAAACCAGGTGGATTGGGAGCAAGTGATTTATACACTTTCAAAATGCCCGATGATATCAAACCAACTCGAACAATATATATGTCTGGAACAGTGTTCGACAATGTAACGAAGGATAAATTAGAAGCTGAGTTTACCTTGATTGATTTAGAAACAAAAAAAGAAGTTGTACGCTCATTTTCGGATCGTGCAAATGGATCTTTTGTAGTGACTTTACCGATTAACAAGAATTATGCGTTGAGCGTTCAAAAGGATAAATACAATCCTTATTCTGTCAATTTCAATTTGAATGTAGCCGAAAACTCAAACGAACCTTATCATATGGATGTTCCGATGGAACCAATGTACAGTAAATCTGCGATTCGTTTAGACAATGTTTTCTTCGATTTAGATTCTTATGTATTGCGTAAAGAATCATTCGTTGAATTAGACTTAGTTACCCAATTTTTGAATGAAAATCCAAAGGTTAAAATCGAATTACAAGGACATACGGATGCTAGAGGTGATGATGCGCACAATTTAGAACTATCAACAAATAGAGCAAAATCAGTAATGACTTATCTTATTGAAAAAGGAATTGAAGCATCTAGATTGACATCAAAGGGATTTGGAGAAACAAAACCATACACTTATAACGAAGGCGATCAAACAATAGAATTAACAGAAGCGTATATTGATGGCTTGGCAAGTGAAAAAGAGAAAAATAAAGCCCATCAATTAAATCGTCGTACAGTTTATTTAATTACGGCTCAATAAACTAAAGATGAAAACCGTATATCAATTCTTTAGACTTATCCGGTTTGGCAATCTTCTAGTCATGGTGCTAACCATGTTGGCATTTTATGCGCTTTTATTCAATTATTCAGCAAGTAGACAAAGTGAATTTTTTATTCTAAGTAATCAGAATTTATTGGCTGAGCGTTTATTGATTGATCAAATTGGGTTAATGGATTTCAACTTTTTATTGCTGATTTTCTCTGTCCTTTGTATTGGAGCTTCCGGCAATATTATCAATGATTATTTTGATGTAAAGGCCGATCGTGTAAATAAGCCAGAAAGATTAATTATCGATAAATATATTAAAAGGAGATGGGCGATTATCTTCAATTGGACCTTGAATATTTTGGGGCTATTTATCGCTACTTACTTGTCCTATCGATTTGATAATTGGTGGATTTTTCTCATCTCATTTACAACAATAAACTTACTCTACTTCTATTCTGCAGTATTTAAACGCAAGTTTTTTGTGGGGAATATTCTCGTGGCTTTTCTAACTGCACTTGTTCCTTTTTATGTTTTCATTTTCGGAGCATTCTCAAGTTTTAGCGACAGTTCTCCTTTGGCTCATACGGGCGATCATTTTATTCAAGATAATATTTGGGTCGTTCTGCTTTATTGTTTCTTTGCCTTTATGGTAAATCTCATTCGTGAGATCATTAAAGATATGGCAGATGTTAAGGGTGATTTATTATTGGGAAGTAAAACGCTGCCGATTAAAATAGGATTTGCGAAGTCTAAAATATTGTTGGGCGTATTGTATATCCTCGTTGTCATTCCAATTATCTATTATGTTATTGCTCTTCCACTTTACCCTGACACGAGCAACAATGCTTTAATCTTTACTTATTTATTGTGGTTGGTCATTATAACGCTCATGATCTCGATCGTTATTTTATTTTCAAAGAATACCACAAAACATTATTTAATGGCATCTAATTTCATCAAATTCGCGATGTTATTTGGTGTCATCTCAGCGTTATTTTATTCTTAATACCTGAACGGAAACAAAACACTACCTGAAATGTTAGAAAATTTAAAGGACAAAAAAATAATCCTTGCTTCACAATCACCTCGTCGTCAAGAATTATTAAAAGGACTTGATATTGATTTTGAAATTCGTGTTAAACCAATTGATGAAAATTATCCTTCAACTTTAAAGCCTGAAGAGGTTCCAGAATTTTTAGCAAAGTTAAAAGCGTCAGCATTTGATGGAGAAATTGCGGAAGATGAAATTTTCATTACATCTGACACCATCGTTATTCGAGGAAATGACATTTTAGAAAAACCAAAATCAAAAGAAGATGCCATTCGCATGATTAGTCAATTGTCTGCAGCGTCACATACGGTGATTACCGGTGTTTGCATTCGATCAGCAACAAAAGAAATGGTTTTTAGCGACAACACCCATGTAACATTTATGCCACTTACTGAAGAGGAAATAAGCTATTACGTTGAAAAGTATGAACCTTATGATAAAGCTGGCGCTTATGGCGTTCAAGAATGGATTGGCTACGTTGGTATAGAACGATTAGAAGGTTCGTACTACAATGTAATGGGATTGCCTCTTCATTTGGTTTACAAGGCCTTAAAATCGTTTTAAATTAAACCTCATTTCTACCTAAGTCTACAATAGACATAATTATCTGCAATTTCCGAACCATATTCGTGAGTCGAACATTCATTTCTTGCTAATTCTCGGTCCTCTTCATACATCTCCATTCTCCCCCCGTTACTGCAAACGCAGATATGCCCCTTAGTACATGATACAATTGGAATTAGCAGCAATAAAAATATCGCTTTTAATAATTTAGTACCAGAAAATATTGCAGCAAATGAATTTAAATTTCGCATAAAAAACGCCTTAAATGTACTATTCATAATTCTTTAGCATACGCGAACGCAAGACTAGAAAGTTAACCAAGTAAAATATTTAATGTTTCAATAAAGATACAAAATTCGGTTAAATCAACCCCCTGTTGTAACGAAAGATTAAAAGAAGACCGCGTTTCTAAAAATTAGAATTAATTTTGTACTATGAAATTTAATTTGAGCGAAATATCAGACTTAATTAAGTCGAGAAGAACGATTCTACCTGAGCAATTTTCGGATCGATTAATTCACAAAGAGCAAGTAGAAGTATTGTTGAACAATGCCATTTGGGCGCCCAATCATGGTCTAACACAGCCATGGACTTTTAAAGTTTTTTTAGGTGAAGGCAGACAAAAATTAGCTACTTTTTTAGGGGAGACCTATACTAAATTGATGTCACCTGAGAATTTTAAGCAAGCTAAGTTCGACAAATTGACTACACGACCATTGATGGCTGGTGCTGTCATAGTTGTTTCGTTGAAACGTGATCCTAATTCAAAAATTCCAGAGATTGAAGAAGTAGAAGCAGTCGCTTGTGCTATTCAAAATATGCAATTGACGTGTACCGCATGGGGATTGGGTAGTTTTTGGGCCAGTCCTGGTATAATTTACAAACCCGAAATGAACGAGTTTTTGGGTCTTGATGAAGAGGACAAATGTTTGGCTTTACTTTTTGTTGGTTACCCAAAACCAGATTTAGAATGGCCAAAAAGTAGACGTAAACCAATTGAATATATGACGACATGGGTAGAAGAATAGGCAATTTAGGTTTGGTCAATTATATTGATCACCCTACTGATAAAAGTTATAAAGTATTCAGCTTCAATAGTGACGATCAAGCATCATTTTTTGAAGAACAATTAAATAATTCTAAAGTTGGATTTGAGAAGGATACTGAAACTGTTAAAGACGAATTACTATACCTCTACGCGATTCATCAAAAACATTTTGAAAAAGCACAACAAGCCAATTTTGATGTTTCCGCAAAATTCAAAGGATTTATAATTAAAAACGCAGTATTACGTTATAGTTTAATAATATTTGTTTTGGCCGTAATTACATTAGGTTTGATTGGATATGTAAAGAATTAGAAAATTTGATTTTTATACATCACAATACATGAATACGAATCTCTATTTTTAAGGTAAAATTATAAAACCCTATGCGGATAAGCTTCTCGATCTTAATTTTGATGTGTTTTTGCACGCAGTCGAATGTTTTTGCTCAAAAAGACATTACTACTTTTGGTATACAATATAAACCTATTGTGCCTAACAGATTAATTGGTACATACGATCAAAAATTCGATTCAGACCCTTTCTATTCTACCGTACAACAAACGCTAGGTCATTCGTTTGGCATGGTGATACGACGTGGATTTACCAATACCTTATCCATCGAGACAGGAATTAATTATACGCAAAGGAATTTTAAAGTAAATTATGATGTACCAGATTCTGGATTTTCTGGCAATTCAACAGTTGGTTTAGTTGCATACGAAATACCTATTCAAGGTCTTGTCTATATTCAATTGAGCGATGCCTTATTTTTGAATGCCTCATTTGGTTTTTCGCTGAATTATTTCGCATCAGATGTACAAGTAAAAGAATACATTCGATTATCAGAAAATTTTCAATTCGAAGGAGCAAGACGCTCACTATTCCAGGTCGCTGCATTGGTTAATGTAGGGTTTGAATATCGAACGAAAAATATGGGCTATTTCTATTTAGGATCGTCTTATAACCTACCTGTTTCTGATTTCTATACATTCGCCGTTTCATACGAATATCAAGGAGGGAATGATTTGTCCATTGACAATATAAGAGGAAGTTACCTTACCATTGATCTACGCTATTTTTTCCATGAAGAAAAGGAAACAAATGCCCAAAGAAAACAACGGAAAAGGAAGAAATAATAAGTCACCAGGGGTCAGGGGTTGATTAAAACCGCTTCGAATTAAAGTTATTGAGAGGATAATTCTGCGAATGCTACCTTTTCTAAATTCAATCACAAAAAAACGCATAACCAATAACCATTCCTTCGAACAGATTTCACAGATGTACACGGATATTATAATTGAGTATTTAGTCACTAATATTCAATCTTTAGACTTTTAGAATGTAATTCTTTGCCGCTTTACACTCTTCGTCCCGACAATTATCGAGACCATTGCAGCTTTATTCTCACTTAGCTATCGTACAGCGCACCACAGTGTACTCAGCTAGCGTTGCTGTGCTTTGTTCAACAAAGTCGTGCCGTGCTCGCATAAAGCTTTAACGGCTGAGAAACGTAGGCGGATCTTTCCTTCTTTTGTCTTTTCTTTTTTATTCAAAAGTTAATTTTTCCTAATTCCTCTTGTAGAATTCAAAAAATAATTTAACTTTGACTTTCAAAGCACTTTTGTATGAATCAACACAAAACACAAGAAGACCTCAGAGAAATTCGCCGAATGATGGAGGAATCAACTAAATTCCTTTCACTAAGTGGACTTTCAGGCGTTTTTGCTGGAATAACAGCTTTGGTTGGAGCTTATTTTGCTCATCTTGAAATTAAACACTTCAGTAATAATTATATTACCTACGAAATTCTAGGTAAGACCAGTATTGCGAGTCAGGAATTATCAAAGCAGTTATTATTAATCGCAGGAACAGTTTTATTGGTTGCTATCGGAACAGGATTCCTTTTCACTTGGCTTAAAGCAAAAAAAGAAAACAAACAATTGGTCTCCAAACTATCGATACGATTAATCATTAGCCTTGGCGTTCCATTGTTCTTCGGTGGCGCATTTGTACTTGCTTTATTCTACCATGGTTTTTATGGATTGGTTGCTCCTGCGACTTTGATATTCTATGGTTTGGCATTGTTAAACTGCTCTAAATATGTACATGTTGACATAAAATATTTAGCTTTGTGTGAAATGGCACTAGGTGTTGCTGCAGCTTTTTTCCTCTATTATGGAATCTATTTTTGGGCTGTGGGATTCGGTGTATTACATATATTATACGGAGCGATAATGTATTTTAAATACGATCGTAAATAAAAGAATTTTGGGTAAAATTGATCAATTAAATAAGGCTTTTGAAAGTCGCGTACGACTTGGAATCATGTCCATATTAATGGTCAATGACTGGATGGACTATAAATCCCTCAAAACGCAATTGAACTTAACTGACGGCAACCTTGCCAGTCATATTAATGGATTAGAAAAACTAGAATATATCACTGTGAGGAAAGGCTTTATTGGAAAAAAAACGAATACGAGCTATCGCATTACTCCACTTGGAAAAGCGGCCTTTCAACAACATATAAATGCCCTTGAAAAACTGTTGAATTCTATTTAATATTTTTTTTAATTATAAACTTTGAAATACAAAGCACTTTTAAATATATAAAAATGAAAAAGAACCAAATTTTATATCTCATCTACACCTTCCTTGTCACTTTCCTTTTTTATCAAGAAGTATGGGGACTTAATATTTTAGTATTGTCCATCCTTACCCCCTTACTCTTTACCATTCGCAAAAAGGAATTACTTCGGAACAAAGTATGGTGGATCGCTATTGGTTTAATTATCATAAACGGTCTCGCCGTATACCTCAATAAAAACATGCTGAATACAACGTTATTTGTATTTTCTTATCTTTTCCTTTCTGCAACAGCAAATGGAATTTCAACATCGTTCATCACCAAAGTTCTACAAACATTAGTCAGTTTTATCCTCGCCTTTAACCGCATCATTGAAGTCATTATAAAATGGGTCGGTCAGAAAAAGGAGAAACAACAACAGAACGTTGTCCTTCGCGTACTGTTGTTTGCAGCACCGATAATAATTGGATTGCTTTTTTTAAAACTCTACCAGGCAGCAGATGCCAATTTTAAAGAATGGACAGCGTTCCTCAATCTAAATTGGATATCATGGGGATTCTTTGGATTCTACTTTTTTATCTTCATCTTTTTTTACGGGACGTATTATTTTACTAAATCTTCAACGTTTGATGATGTCGAAGCAGATCTGCCCGATAACATCCCCAATAATACAACGGATTCACTTTTCAAGTATCTTGGTAAGGACAATGAAATTCGATTGGCGAAAAGTATTTTAATTACGCTTATAGTCTTACTTACAGCCTATGTTCTCATCGATCTTAAAACAATTAGCACCGATTTACTTGATGCAACAAAACCGCAAGAATTATCAGCCTTTGTTCATAGTGGTATCAATAACCTCATCACTTCAATTATTCTAGTATTTATTATTGTCACTATCCTATTCAGAGGTCAGCTAAATTATCTCGACAAACCACTCATTAAAATTCTTGGCTTCATCTGGTTGCTTCTAAATATTGCCATGTGTTTCACCACAATGGTAAAGAACTATGCTTATATCGCAGAGTTTGGACTGACTTTTAAACGAATCGGAGTCTATATCTACCTTGGAATGGCGATTATTGGATTAGGCATAACGATTTACAAAATTTTCAAAAAACACTCCCTATGGTTTTTACTAAGAGCTGGAATTCTAAATTATTTCTTCTTATTCTCTCTTATTGGACTTTTTAATTGGTCGTCATTTATCACCCGCTATAACCTCAAACATATTCCCTACGATAAATTAGACATTGCGTATTTGATCAGTTTTGGAACGGATGCCTACCCTAGCCTTATTGATTATCAAAACGAAACTGAAAATATCCCTGAATACATATTCGTAAATATTGAATTGCCATACGAAGTTGCCTATTTCCGTATGAAAAATCGGGCAGATAACCGTTCTTGGAAATCGCAGGTGATTAGAGAAGAAAATTACATGCAACATTATCGTTCAACTAAAAAATGATCCCATGTCAACACAACTCAATTTAAGGTGGAAAATCGTTTATCATTTCTCAGATATTTGCACCAGGATGAATGCCTTATTGCTCAAAAAGAGACCGCATCATTATCAAGCATCTGACCTTAAAACGATGCCAAAAAACAGCATGGGTGCTTTACTCTCTAGTACCATTGAACAACAAGGGCTAGATTTTCAAGAAAAACTCCTCCGTCACGATCTAAAACATGTATTCTTAGGTTATTCAATGCATGTAAAAGACGAATTGCGTTTACATTCGTTTCTATTGGGGAATCGGAACTATAATCCTTTGGCAATAATTTACCTCTTCACCTCTGTGCTTTTTGTTCCTGATTATATCCCTCAATTAAGGCAAGATTTTTTATTGGGAAAATCGAATCCAAACTTAAAAGATGTAGAGCTCTTGCAGTCCATTCGAATGAACCTCAACACCCTTCGAGAAGCGCATCAATTTCAACTACCCGAACCATTAAATACGCATCCATAAACTCAAAATTATGCCTTTTACATTCAGTCACCCAGCTATAATTCTACCATTAAGTAAACTTAAATCAACAAGATTATCTGCAACCGCTATGATTTTGGGTAGCATGTCTCCTGATTTCGAATATTTTATTCATATGCGGATGTACCAAGAACATGGGCATTCGCTATTAGGCTTGTTCTATTTCGACTTACCAATGACCATTGCCTTGTGTTTTATTTTCCATGCTTTTGTTCGACGCGGTTTAATCGCTCATTCTCCAAAAATCATTCGAGAGAAATATGCTGAATTTTCAGATTTCAACTGGATTCAACATTTCAAAAAACACTGGTTTATGATTGGATATTCGGCTATGATTGGCATTGTATCTCATGTATTTTGGGATGCTTTTACACATTCCAATGGTCTTTTTGTGGAATATATTCCTTTCTTGCAAGGAAAAACGAATATTCTGGGTTATGTATTTACCAATACAGACTTAGCACAAATGGGCTCATCATTACTAGGAGCGCTTGTAATTGCAGGTGTATTATTCTGGCCTAAGGATCGGTCAATCTCACTAAAAATAGACAGTAAAATTTTCACCTATTGGTTTTTAGTTTGCTTAATTACATTTCTTGTTTTAGTTTTACGCGGTGTAGAAAATGCAGGTGACATCATTGCAACGACTATTTCAGGTGGTTTAATTGGACTGATCATAACACCTTCCCTATTAAATGTTTTAAAACTGAAGCGTTAATGTCAAAAATATCAATCCGTAAAATAGCGAGCAGCATAAAATTTGCAAATCAGGGATTGCGTTCTTTTTTTAAGGACGATCCTAAAAGTTGGCTCCATATAACTGCAGCTATTCTTGTGGTTATACTAGGATTTATTTTGGAAGTAACTCGAATGGAATGGTTGATTCTAGTCCTTTGTATCGGACTTGTATTCGCTGCCGAAATATTCAATTCCGCGATTGAAAAGCTTTGCAATAAAGTTGAACCGAATATTGATCCTCAAATAAAGATAATTAAGGACTTAGCCGCAGCTGCCGTTTGGACGTTGAGTCTAACGGCAGCTATAATAGGCTGTATTATTTTTTGGGGAAAAATTGCTTAATGAAAAGCAAAATTTAATGTGTTGTTAATTCAAGGTAATTAATTATCCTAAGCAACTCATCTACAAATAAAAATATCGATTCTTCTTGACGAATTACAGTTTAAGACAATTGAATTTTACTATTGGTGGTAAATAGCGTTATGCGCTAATGTATTTCCACAAGTAGAACAAGGAGTTGCTGCTCCAGCTCCGCCAGCACAACCATTAGAACATGTATAATGCCAAACACCTATTGCATTTTGTGCAGGTTCTGGTGTGTTTTGACCAGGTGCAGTAATTCCAGGTGCTTGAGATCCTGGTGCAGGTGTTCCTGGTGCTGGGTGATAAGCAGCATTATGTACCAATACATTTCCACAAGTTGCACAACCTTCAGCAGAACCAGCTCCGCCAGCACAACCATTCGCACATGTATAATGCCATACACCAGCTGCATTTTGAGCAGGCTCAGCAGGCATTGTATTTGGCATTGTAGTATTCGCTGCTGGAGCAATTGCTGGTGATGTTGGTGCAGTTGGTGCATCTGAAACTTCAGAAGACTTCGCATCAGTTTGTTCTGTTGCATCAGTATCTTCCGTCGTATCTTCGTTACATGCATATAATGAAACGATTGAACTTAATAGGATAATCGCTGCGGTTTTAAAATAATTCATAATAATCTTTTTTTTAGTTAATTGAGGTTTAAAATAAGAGGTTTTAGATCCTTTCGCTTTTGATTATGTAGCGAATTTAAATTTATGCTCTTCTACAAATTTACATTAATTTTTCAAGAATTGGTTATGAAAGGAAGTCATATTACGAATCAAAATTAGCGGTGAGCGTTTAGAGATTCCACAATACGATATTTTAATATTCGTCTCTTTATTTTGGTGTGGAGGGTAATAGATTTGACGCATACAGAACTTTACCGAACGCATCAATCATTGTTTATTAGGAATATGAAATTGGTTTTATTAACCACGGAGGGCACAAAGGTTGTCACAAAGGGCACGAAGAAAGAGGGTACTCCCTAAATCAATAAGAAAGTTATCGTTTTACCTATGGGTACTAATTGTGCTGGGCGCCGTCGAAGTATACGGATTCGTCAAACCGCTTTCATCTTCTTGCTTTTTAAATTGGCCATTAACATCAATTGAATAGCGTTCGTAAATAATTTCATTTGGCGTTGAGTCATAAGAATATCCGTTAAATGTCTTAGATACATAATCAATTTTATCGTCATTTAAAAAATCATAAAGATCCAGGTTTTGACCCGTTTTAAACGTCCCGAAGAAGTTTTTTGATTTTGTCGATATGTCATAAATTAAAAAGTACGCCACGCTGCATCCTAAACCAACACAAGGAGAAAACAGCATCTTTATTCCAATATATTCTTTATCATTATGTTTGTAGAGTTTTATCTCATCCCAATAATTAGCAAAGTCAACACTGTCTTTTCGATCGCTTACAATGTTTAATGTAGTCTTATCTTTTAGCGTGAAAAGGTCATTATTTATTTTGATTTTAGTTTCTTCATCCGTATCAATCCATTCGAAATTGTGTATTCCAATTTGAAATTCTGTATAATTTTCTACTGTATTATTGATTTCAATTGATGGCGTTAATCTATATAAATCAAAATGTTTTTGAAGTCTTTCATCAATATCTTCTATATCCGCCTTTTCGCTTTTAATTTCAATTTTTTCATTCGCCTTCACTTCCATATCTGTTTGCCCCTTGTCAACACAAGCAACAAAAACAAATAGTATTAAGATTATTAAAATTCTTATCATTTAATGACCTAATTCTGCTCTTCAATAATTACTGACTCACCGATTTGAATTATATTATTTGAATCGTCGAGCAAATATTGCGCACTGTATATTTCGCCTGAAATAACATAACTTTTAATCGTATCTCCTGTTGAATTTAGATTGGGATTTTTAATTTTTGAGAATTCAATAATGTGCTCCGGCATATAATCCTTGCCAACCAAATATAAGTTGTAAGTCCAATTACTGCGTGCATCTGAATATTCTTGAATTAATATATCTTGTACACCATCTCTATTATAATCTACAAATTCAATTTGTTGAACAAAACTAAATACTGAGTCTCGATAAATAACTTCATCGTTTTTCATGAATATAAACGCTGAATTCGGTCTATCATATTCATAATTTGGCTCAGGCGTCCAAAGTTGAACAGTAATATTTTCCCCATTATAAATGGAGTCACATTGTATCTCTATAGGATGATAAACAGCTGTAGCTAACGAATCCTCCTCAAAAACTACATCCTCATCCTTAGTTTGTGCTATTTGATTGCTCTGAACGGATTCCTTTTCATAGTTTTTTTGCTCAAAAGTACAACTGATAAAAGTTAAGAAAAATAACAAGTGAACTAAACGCATATATAAATTTAGCTATTCGAAATAATTCAATCGTTCAAGATATAAAATGGATAGCAAGTTATTTATTATCCGTACGGGTAAAGCTATATTTCGTGAAGTTCATCATAAATAATAGAGGCGCTTACGGTTGTGAGTATAAGAAACGTAAATGATTTCGGAGCACTAAACTTTCGGTTAAACACAAAGTTTGAAACGAGCCTAAAGCCTTGAATTTAATGCTATTTCGCCTATTTTTTTTTTATATACATCGTTACCTGCTTTTATTTCTTTTCAATTTTTGCATTTCTAGTATATCCGCTCTTCTTATATCCATCAATGAATATTATTTTGGCTTCGTTATTTTCAATTCCGTGTCTTTGAACTCTAAAGTGTCCGCTTACTCCAAATTCGCCCGTCCGAATAATTTTTGTAAAGTAAGAACTGTCGATTATTTCAATGTCATTTTTTGAACTATTAATAAACTTTTCTCCATTAAGTTTAACACGCCTTTGTTCGCCACTATCTATTCCGTGAATGATTTTGGTTTCCGTTTCAGTATAGTTGTAGAACAAAATAAATGACATTACATAATCGTGAATTTTGCCATACCAACTTCTGCCTTCTTGTTCGCTGTATTCCCAACCATAGATTTCATCATTACTTTGAAGTTCATATTGTTTAGTTGCTTGAGTTGTTCCATCATCGTAAATTGGCATTATAAGTAATTCACGGTCAATATCATTGCCCCATTCTCCTTCTCCATTTTCTAACTGTTCAATCAAATTTTTCCAATTTGCTCCTTGTAGTGGTGTTTCGCCTTCACTAATACGTTTCTTTAAGTCATTTAAAGTGTATGCGTTGGATATTTTGTCGTGGTCATCCATATTTAACCAACTAAACAGAATTGCGTTAATCGGATAATCATTTGGGTCAACACCCACATAGTCAGGGACATTCGTAAAGTCAGGATAAATTGTTTCTGGAAGCAGTAATAATGCAACCGTAGCAGGTGAATCTTTTAAAAGGTCTTTTGCCTTTATAAAATTTGAAGTGTCAATTAGTTTTTCGTGTATAGACTTTGAAATGTAGTTTATCTGAAGTCTCTTATTTACAAAAAACGGAAAACTGCTTAGCATTTCCTTTTGTTCTTTTCTGTCGGGAACTTGTCTGTCCAAGAACTCGTGAAGTCTGTCCGATAGAATATTGTTTTCTACACAACTCAAAATTGGAAATTTATCTTCTGTCAGTTTCATTTTCTGTCGTTTTTTAATTGCAGGTATCAACTAAATAAAGTTAATATTAACTTATCCGTTTGTAAACGCTTATAAATATTTCTTAGCCACTAAGGCAGCATTAAAGTTAGGTATTCGGGTTGTGTTGCTCAAATATAAGTTTTTCAACTTAATATTGATAAGTCGTTGAGGATTAATATTTAGAAATCGTAATACTGGTTCAGTTGATCACCCTTCGCGATGGAATATCGAAGTAGTGTGTCTTACACAACATGTTTATAGACGCCTCTCATTCTCGAGATATCAGAAAGGATTTAATTCAATCAAACTCTTCCTAATCGATAGTATTTAGATCATCTTTTACCCCTAAAGTTTTTGACTTTATTAGATCAATGAGAATTCCTAAGCCTAAAAACCCAAAGCTGCTAAATGGATAACTTTTAACCGCGCCGAAAATTAACTGTCCATCACTTCTAAAATCTAGCGAAGTTGCCCAGTAAATATAAAATCCAATGGCATGAATTATAAAATATTCAAAAAACATAATTCCGATGATTGTTCTATTTTTGAACACAACCTTTTGTGACTGCACAAAAATTAGAACAAACGATAATATCAATATAAATAGTAAGGCACCCAGCGTTGCTTTTCCAACATTAGAATAAGGATCATTGTCAACAATTTCAGCCATAATCACTTCAAGAAACATACCCGGAAGCACTGACACAACAGGAACAATAAAAGTTAAAGCCAGCATCAAACTAGCAAGAGTAAATACTCCCCCAATTATAATTCCGTTAAATTGCTGATTGATCTGCATTATATTAAGTATCGTTTCATTGTGGCTTGTATGGAGTAATTCATTTTTATCATGAACTGCCTGACCGTTTTTTAAATTTATAAAAATTGGCAGACTTTTCAGCAGTCATGAATATTTACTGCCAATGTATCCTCATTCATTCCTCCTAAATGTTTCAGTATTCTTCCAATTTGAATAAGGCGTCATTACCATCGGTAATATAAAGACCATTTTCAAATAATACGGGTGTGCCAATTCCATATTCAAAATCCGATTCAAATTGAATTTTACCTAAAGAATCTACCCCAATTAATTGCCGTCCTTGCGTTCCAAAATATGTCAAACCATTAAACGCTATGAATTCAGTAGCTGGAGCGTATTTCTTATTGGCTAAGGTCCATTTCAATTCTCCATTATTCGGATCTAAACAATCTAGTCCTCTTTCATAAGAAGCTATCAATAGTGAATGCCAAATAAGAGCAGGCTTCAAATATATTTCTGGATTAGAACTCACCTCCCATAATGTAGCTCCACTTTCTAGATCTATCGCTAAAACCGCCCCGTCTACATATGCCGAATCATAGCAGATTAAAAGCTTATTTTGATAGAACAAGGCTTCACCGCCCGAACTACTATCTCTGCGACTCCAAATAGATTTACCACTCTTAGCGTTAATTAATTTGGTATTACTAAAATGTTCGGCTAATGAATAGTCAAAATTAGAAATTGCTATTAAACTGTCTTGAATTGATGGGGCATTTGAGGATAACATCTGATAATCTGGCTCAAGGCTCCACATTAGACTTCCGTCGTTGATATTAAAAGCCATTAAGCCTTTATTGGTAAGTGACCCAAAAACTAAAGAATCAAAATGAATAATGGAATGCCCAACTTTTTTATTCGTTTGATGGGACCAAATCAGTTCTCCAGAGAGGTTATATGCATTCAACACATCCGATCCTCCAATAAAGATCTGATTGTTTACAATCAATGGTTTTTGATTTGAATAATTAGTTAATGACTTACTTTTCCAGTCAATTTCACCTGTTAAAAAGTCTGCTCTGAAAATAGTTTTATCTAGTGAGCTACCATATAAATATCCATTCAATAAAAGTAAGGAAGTTGCGTTCCAATTAAGCTTTTCATTTTGCCAAACTGTTGATAAACCCTGATGATATTTTTTCACTGGATGAGCGCAAGTATTGAACAAAAAAACAATGGTTAATATGGACAGAAATTGTATTCTCATTTGTTCGCTTATGTGCCTTGACGGTTAAAATAGACATTTTCTTCGTTAACCGAAAATTTGGTTAAAGCTTAACGTTGACCTGGGCTAGCAGTGAATTCTATTTTATTTATTCTTTTAGTTCTATTATATCTAAATATCTCTTTTTCAATAATTGTAATTGTACATCATCTCTTTTGATTGCCTCTTTTTGCTTATCAAACTGCTCGAAATCCATTTTATACAATCCAAAGAGTGTTCTATTCTTATATTCTAAAAACATTAATTGTTCTGTTCTATCAATTTCAGAAAACACTTTTCCAGTGTAATCCATATAAAATTTGTCAGCCATAGCATTCTTGTAATTATTTAGACTATTATAGCTAGTATCAACCTTATTATATTGATTTTCAAGCTCGTCTTTGGTCATTAGCGTTTTATGCCCTCTATACAGATAGACATACTTTCCACTTTCATCTTTTTCGGAATCTTCAATATCAAATTTTGAATAATACGGTTGGGGAATTTCAAGTGGCCAATAATAAGCATCAAACTTTACTAATAGCGCGGTCATTTCAGACTCTTTTAAGGAAGGGAATGAATAATTAGCAAGACACTGAATTTTCGCGTATTTCTCAACATTAAATAGCACTGAATCAGCACCCAGTTCTGTTTTATAAACTTCTTCTATTTCAGACTTTTGCTTAACTAAGGAATCAAAAATTAACTGTTCTAATTTATAACTTTCGCCAGAAGCTCTCTTCACTAACAAATTATATTGAGCTTCGCTTTTCATATCTTCAACCAAACAGATATTGCAAGCTGCACTTTTTGACGCGTCTATTAAGAATGAATAATTATGATTTATTTCTTGAGCTAAACTAAAATTAACTGCTGATATCAATAGTAATAGTTGAAGTGTTTTTCTCATATTAATTGTCCTCTCTGATAGCGATTGGGTGAAATTAGGCATTTACTTTGTGAGCAGTAGGTTTGCTGTAGGTTGATGGCGAATAGCTTCTCTGTAAATTTCACCTATTGTTGAGTGTTCGTTTTTATTACCTCTCATACATCACCATTCTTATGTTATTATAATTATCCAGACTTGAAAGTTTAAGTTCAATATTTAAGCCGTTTTGTATTGTCCAAACAAATGATTGATTTTTCTTTTCTTTATGTATCAAATTCGGTTCACCTAGCTCACTCGTTAGAATTAATATCAGGTCATTAAATCTTGTCAAAAAAATTTCACTTGCTGACTTATTATTTTCAAATACTATTCTTGAATGCTGTGTTTTTTCCCAATTAATCGTTACCGCTCTAACCAAGTCAGTCTTTTTAGTAGCGTAATACATAATTACGTTTGAAATAATCGTATCCTCTACAACAAGATAAGATTTGTTAATGTCAATATTGTACTTTTTAGTATTCCAACTGTCTCCAATTCCAATTTTTTGATTTGGGGTAATGTCAAAAGTTTTCCATTTCTTTTCTTTAGATTCCACCTTCGTCAGGGTCAGTTTTGAAAAATCAGCAAGGATTGATTTAAGTCTATTTTCAAAAATTTCGTTTGACCTTTGTTCTCCTAATATTTTTGGTTTTAATTCAACGTCATTAACTAAATAAGTTACATAAATTATATTACCCTTAATAATTGTCAAACCATAAATTTGGTCATTCGTTGTATTGAATTTGAGCAATTCATTAGTGCCATTTATGTTTTTACAACGATAAGAGAAATGCCAATTAAAAAATTTTATATCATCAAGTACCTTTTCAAATGGTTGTATTTTATTGTTTACTATCCGTGATAGATACGAAGCTGTGTCTGTTTCATAAATATGTAGAAGTTCATTATTAAAAGTATAAGAGCTGACAACCCTAGGGTGATTTGAAAAATCAAAATAGTCTACATGCTCATCTTCATAAATCACTTCATAGCCTTTTGATTGGCTGTACCAAGAATAACACTTACCTGTTTTTTGTATGTTTTCATAAGTCACATCACTATCGCATTTTGTAAGTTCTTTTGGGTTTTCAATTTTGAGAACTTGATAAGCATTAGTCAAATAATAGGTGTCATCAATTTTATTAATCAATGGTGTTGTGGATTCTAAAACATACTGACTACCTGTTTTCTTTTCTTTAAACCAAGTTTTTCCACCCCATTCGCCAAAATCTAAAGAGTAGACATAAAAATCCGAATCTTCGAATATTAAGTCCTCTGTCTTATCAATCTTGTTCCACTTAAAATTTGTATTGTCAAAATAATAGCTCTGCTTGTCAATATACGGCTTTAAAATAATGCTATCGTTTTGCACATAAAAATCCAAGTAGACTGTTTTCATTTCTTCGGGACAGTCAATCACTTTTTCTAATTGATTGTTTGAAAAAATATAAAGCCATCTTTTTTCATAGCCACCGTATTTCATTAATTGCTGTTCAAAAAGCACATAATATTTGTCGTTATACGCTAATGCGTGAGTCATTCTGCCATTTACGCTTATAGAGATTGTGTCTTGAATAAGAGAAAAACCACTTTCAAAATTTGTCACGCTTGACTTTTGTTGTCCATCACAAGCAAAAAGCGTCAATGATAAAATTAGTATTGCAAAAGTTCCTTTCATCTTCTTGTTTCTCGTTAGTTTGTTTGTTCTGCGGTCTTCAACATTTTTTTCTGATTTTTAATTAGTTCAGAAAGGAAAATTACTGGAGGAATTGACAAAAACAGCATGGTAATTCCATTCAATCTATTATGATAAACAATGACACTGATTGCAATTATTATAAATACTGTTATTATAGACAGCGCGTAAATTTTAATTAAAATAAAGTTCTTTCTCTTAATTAGGAGTATGATTATAGCATATAATAACGTTCCTGAAAAAATCATATTTGGTGAGGAATTGTCCCAGATCTGATTAAGTTTAAAAAGTTCAAACATTCTTAATATTTCTAGTATTTGACCTATTGTAACTACCAGAATCGAACTAAGAATAAAGAACAGAATCCTTTTTCGGGAAGTAATAAATTTATAAATAAAAACGGTAACGGTCAAGAAATGAAGTGTCGTAAAGCAATATAAAAATGTCACTACAATTCTCCCGTCAAAAAAGCTTAACCCATCAATTAAGTTGAGACAATTAAGTCCAAGCACCAAAATGTATAGAACATTAATAATTATTATTTGCAGGTGTGCTTTTGGGTTCATTTACTTATTTTCTTAAATACCTTATCTCTGATAAATAACTTTTAACTAATGAAACAGCTAATGTGACATGATTAATTTTTCTAATTCTTGCATTTCTTTATCAATTCCATTCAATCTTTCTTCGACAGAATAATCAACTTGAATATCTGGAATTACACCACGCCCATTTTTGTCAAGTTTGACTTTATTGTCTACATGAAATATCGGTACAGTTATACGTATTTTTGAATTGGGTAGCGTTAGATTACCAAAAAGAGTTCCGTTACATCCTTCTTCATTCCCCCCGGTTTCTGTGCCTATAAAGGTTGCATTACAATGATGCTTAATTTTTGAAGCTAAATTAGCACTCGCTGAAAAGGAGTACCCATCAGTTAAAACATATATCTTACCCTTAAAATGATTTTTCCTTTTGATTTTGAATTTGAATTGATAATTACGCCGAGGATCACTTCTATCTGAATCGGGAAAAAAATCAAATGCAATTTTCACTAATGCTTTAGTAGGCAAATGAAATTTTAAGTACTTGTTTTTTCTCGAGAATTTTCTATTTCTATATTTATCAATTGTAAAATCTTCCCTTGCTATATATTTAAGAAGTTCGGCTACATGTAAAAAATACCCACCTCCATTTCCTCTCAGGTCAATTACTAAATTTTCTGCTTCACTTTCTTCTAGATCCGCGAAGACTTTTTTGTAAAATTTTTTATAGCCATTTCTTTCAAACGAATTTAAATCAATAAAAGGAAGGCTATTTGAACCAAATGTATGATAATTTATACCGGGAACTGACATTTGTAAAGTATACAAGCTTGTGTCTTTTTGTATAGTTTTTTTCAATTTATCAGGTTTGCCAGATTTCAATATTACAACTCTCCGGGTATTGTTGTTTTTAATCACAATTGTATGGTATTCTTTTTGTCCATATAAAAATAAGTATTGGGACGAAAATCCTCCTTCAATATTTACATCTCTGAAATTAGAACTAAAACCATCTCGGGATACAATAGAATTCATATCTTTCAGTATCTGGCCAGCAGTCCGGTTATCAATTTCTAAAATTTCTGAACCATTAGGAATGTTGATGGCTTTTTGGTGGATATGTTTAACGTATAATTTGCCTTCCTGTAGATAAACGTCTAGAGGAATAAATAATGGGTTTTCTTTATGGAACTGATAGTAATCAGCTGATTGCATTGCAACAGTATGGCCACATCTTATTTCTTTAACATACTCGGCAACGTATCTATAAAACATCATTACTGTTTTAGTACTATTTATTTCCGCTCTAATTTCTAGTTCTTTTTTGTGCAGATTTTCTTTACTAATATATTGATATAGGGTTGGGTGTGCATCAGCCAATGAATTGACAAGAATATCCAAGTCCTCTACCATTTGTTCTGCTAGCAGTTGCTTTTGGGAAATAGTATCATAGGTTTGCCCATACAATAAATTAATTGTGAGAAAGAATGCAGTAAAAATCTTTAAACGTATCATATAATTACTCAATGTTGCTATTAAATTAACTTTTCTATCAATGGATCATTCAAGATTTTGTTTGTTGCAAAAAATCAGTTGTCATTATTTACTATTATTGCTGCGTCTTGTATAAACTGCGTTTTTTAATGCAGTTTAGGTTTTGTTAGAATTAGTTCATTCACTATAAAATTTAATTGAGGGTCAATGGTGCAATCAAATGTGCTAGATTCTTTTATTTTGTAGTGTGGGGTAACTCCACTTGAACTGAATTTTTGAGGTATGTTATTATAGCTTTTAATACTCCTTATGGTTATTCTGATTTTTGAATTTGGCAACTGAAGCGTTCCACCTCCAGTATTATACGAATTATAACCACCACCAGATTCCTCTCCTACAATTGTGGCATTCCCCCATTCTTTGAGAATTGCGGCAAAATTAGATGCTGCTGAGCCAGTATTCCCATTTATCAAAATAAAAAGTTTCCCGCGATACTGTTCTTGAGGAGTAATATAACTATTGCTAACCTTTCCAGAAGTATAACGTCCCATTAAATTTGATACTAGAAATTGAGGATTCATTTTGTGAAGGAAGTACTTTTTGTATGTTGCTGTATGAATTGATGAATAATTCTTTTGCCCATATGCTATTTTTGAACTGATAAAAAACCCTGCAAGAAATTGTTGAGATTTTCCACCACCATTATTTCGAAGATCCAATACCAAGTTTTTAATTTTACGAGATTTGATTTCTTCCATAAAAGATTCCAACCTTTTTTCGTACTTTTTGTTTGCCAACAATGGAATGGGAAGTACTAATACTGCATGACTTGTTAAGGTATCAATTGAATAGCACATTGAATTATATTTTTTCCGATTTTTATTTTTATTTTGTGAATAGCGTGAATTGAATACACCTTTTAAAGTGTCTCCCTTGTGAATATATTGCAGTAAAAAATTAGTTTCCCTTTGTTTGAATAGGAAATAATAATACAGAAAATTATGTTTCAATACTTGATCTTTACGAGATGTATTGTTCCCATCAGAGGAGATAAATTGATAAAGGGAGTCTTTTAAATCACTAATCAATTCACCATTAATGGCTACAATTTGATCGTTTTTATCAATTTCGTTTTTATCGGATCTATAATCTTCTTTAGAAAATAATGTATTGTTTACAAAGTATAAATGGAATGGTAATTCGTACTTAGCATCTAAAAATTTTATAGCCACATTTTCTTGATAAACCCAAGTATGAATGCACTTTAATGAAGAAACAAATTTTGAATAACTTGCCACGAGCTCTATGCGTGTCATTGGTCGAGAATTTATTTTTGCTTCCAGTGAATTTAAACCAGTGTATAAAGAAGTCGAGTCGTTATAATCATAAATTCCTGAATGACATTCTATCAATGTTGTCTTAAATACTTTAAAATCTTCAACCTGCTCTTTGATTGATGCTTTTACAAGATATTCTTGGGAAGCTACTAATAAGGAAAATGTTATAAAGATTAAACAAAGTGATAATTTCATCATTCTAATTAATTCTAACAACTAAATAAAGTTAATATTAACTTATCCGTTTGTAAACGCTTGTAAATATTTGTTAGCCAATAAGGCAGCATTAAAGTTAGGTATTCGGGTTGTGTTGCTCAAATATAAGTTTTTCAACTTAATATTGGTAAGTCGTTGAGCATTAATATTTAGAATTCATAATACTGGTTCAGTTGATCACCCTTCGCGATGGAATATCGAAGGTGCGGGGAAAAAAAATGCCATTTGGGACTTACGTTAAGAAAAACTCCTTAAATTATGTTGTTCAGCTAGAGCACTAGGTTATACGAATCCTCTATCTACTCGTAGATCAAACAAAATATTCTATCCCTAACGAATGGATATCATCCATCATTTCGACATATTCGGATTCCATATTGTTTTTAGACAAGACATCAAAATGTTGCATAAAATCATTTTCATAAACATCTGCCGGCTCATCATATATCCTCAAAACAGTTTGGTCAGAAAGCATAAAATAAAAACCGACACCTTCAATTTTAAAAAATCTTAAGACCTGACTCTCGACGATTTCGTCGATTCGAATCTTTTTAAAAGAAAACGATAATAGCACATTGATTTGCTCGCTCGTTTTAAAATCAACATCGTTCGAGTCAAAATAGATACCATTACCATTCCTTAGACATAGCAACAATTCCAAACCCTTTTCATTTGATCTTTTAAAATAAAACGAATCCCCTAATATTAATTCCATTGCGGCTCATGTCTCCTCTTTTACTCTTTCCCACCTACATTTATCTTCACAGTAGGATGTAAGGCTTTTTGGATATAAAACATCGTTTGGTTAATGGACATATATTCTCCTCCACTTGGAGACGGTGACAATGCCGGAGCAGAATGAATAAACCCTTCCTGATCAACCATTACATAACTTGGAATTCCTTTTACATTATAATCTTCTAATAAATGTTTTTGATCACCTATATGAACGATATCCCAGTCGTATGTTGGATTCTCTTTTTTAAATTGCTTAAAATCTGACACTTTCTCATCGACACAAACAGACAAAAACGAAATATCAGCGCCGTATTTTCTGTATAATTTTTCCATCACTTCCATTTCTGCTTTGGCTTGATCATTCCATGTAGCAAAGAAATTAAAATAGACATATTGCCCTTTGTATTTTGCCCATGTAATTTGCTCTTCATCTGACTGTAAATTAATAGCCGGCGCAGGGAACCCATTTTCTAAACTCGTTACATAATTCCGCACATTATTAGCGATAGCTGAATTTATTTTAAAGGTTGGATACGTGATCACAGAATCTAGAATTCTAAGAATATTGTCTTTATAAACAGGATCAGTATAGAAAGTCTTGCCTAGTTTATCCAACATGATCATTTCTCTAATTTCAGGGCGCGCTAAAAAGAGGTCGTTTTGTAAAGCTGCCATTAATTGCTTTGGACTGCTTGCATTGATACCTTCGAATATTTTTTTTCTTGTTTCAGGTGAATAATCAATAAAGTCTTTATCATAAAACCCTAATATATATTTCATATACCTATCATTCTCAAAGTAAACAGGGAACGGTTCGATATAATTCAAATAGGTTTTCAGTTTACCTTTACCACTTCTATTCTGCGGAATACTTTGTTCCATTTCAGCAATATCGTAACGCACATAAGTCAGGAAATAAATATTATCAATCTCCTCATAAGCCTCTTCTGCATACGTCTTAAAAGTATCTAAATAAGCACCCCATTGACCACGAGAAATTGCAATTTCATTATAAGCAATATAACTATCAAACCAATCGTGGTATTGCATCACTAAATAATTAATATCCAACGTATCCAGGTCGTTAAAATACAATTGTGTTTTATTGTTATTGTATGAAATTGGCTGTTTCGATTTAGGAAAGTAGATGGTATAATTCGAATTTTCACTCAGGTATAAATCAGCTTCTGTATTTTCAATTTCAATCACACCTTTCAAGGTTGATTTATTGGCCAATTTAATTTCAAAAGTACTGTCCTTTGCATTTACTTGCCCCTCTCCTATTTTAATTTTGGAATGGGTAATAAAGTCTTGATAAGCGTATAAATTCACTATTTGCCCTACAAAATCGGGTGCAAAACCTTTTAATGTTGTTCCTTGCGAGAACACAGGACTTGTAATAAAAAGTAGGAAGAAAATATTTAATATTGATCTCATTTATTAATAATCAAAAAGTTTAAGTTGGTTACGAATTGACTAACGTCACCACCATTTATTTTTATTTCTCGGATGATTGTAGAACTAACCGCTCCAAATTCTTTATCCGTAATTAGGAATACCGTTTCGATACCATTCAGGTCTTTATTCATTTGACCGATTGCTTTCTCGAATTCAAAATCATTCGTATTCCTTAACCCTCTGAGCAAATACCCTGCCTTTTTTTCTTTGCAAAAATCGACAGTTAAGCCTGTATAAGCTTCAACTACCACGTTTTGGTTGGGAAATAAGGATTGAATGTGTTTAATTCGGCTCTCCGTATCAAACATATACTGTTTCTTATTGTTTACACCTAGACCGATTACAATTTCGTCAAATAAGGGGATAGCCCTTTGAACGATATTTTCATGACCTTTTGTGAAGGGATCAAATGAACCAGGAAAAATGGCAATTCTTTTCATAGTTAAGCGCGAATTAAATTCTTATTCGTTGCTAAGATAAAACAATTGATGCTCTGAAAAAATGAAATTCAAAAGAGAATTAATCCTTTTCAAAAAAACTGAAATATACACCGCCATAATTTCGCGTCAATTTATAATTGACACAATGACTCATATTTGTTTCTTGCCCATGTTCTACGACCAAAATTCCGTCGTCAACCAATAGGTTTTTATCAAAAATAAGCGCAGGCAAGTTATTGGTGTCTTTAAAATCGAATGGAGGATCAGCAAAAATGATATCAAATTGCCCCGTTGCATTTTCGAGGTATTTAATTGCATCTTGCTTATAAATCAGCCAATTCTTCAGATCCAATTCGCGTTTTAGTTTCTCTTGAAATCTATTCGATACAAAATGGCTATCAATACTGATTAACTTACCCACCCCTCTTGATAGGAATTCGAGACTTACATTCCCTGTTCCAGCAAAGAGGTCTAAAACCTCCAGCTTTTCAAAATAGACGCGATTATCAAGAATATTAAAAAGACTCTCTTTTGCCAAATCGGTTGTTGGCCGAGACGGGAATTTTTTCGGTGGAAAAAATCTTTTACCTTTTAATGCTCCGCTAATTATACGCATAGAAATTGTTTCCCCAGAATAAAGTCTAAACCATTTTCATTTTGATCAGACAGATTTAATTTAAATTTAAAAAATTGACGTAATTTATTTTCTTCGAGCCAATCTTGACTTACGCCATAGACATTCATTTCAATTTTTGTTTGATCAATTTCTTTTTGTTCTAACATAAAAAGAATATGATAAATTAAATCGGCTATTTCTAAATAATCAAATCGATTAAAGTAGGTTAATTTTGATTGATCAGTCATCATTAGATAAAACTGATTCTTCTCTATCCACAAATGAATTTTAGGGTAGAATGTATCCTGATCAAAGATTCCTTTTAATAGCACAGTTGATCGGTGGATAATTTTTACACGTGGTATTTTTATAACGAATTGAGATTTGATCCACAAAGGCAATTCATAGATATTAACAATACCCAATTCTGGAATTCGATTATAATCTAAATTTTCGTGTGGTTCACTAAAGTTTAACTTAAAAATATCTTTAGGCGTCGAATAAGGGAACATATCAACAGGAATAAGGGTATTTCTATTAGACCCAGCTGATAAAATGAAGTGCGTAAAGCTAGCTTTAAAGAGTGGTGAATCCATATGTTTCACCACCTCTTCTCTGCTGTATTCTTTTAAATTAAAATCTTGCTTTTCTACAATTCGTTTGGTTGGAAGATGATAGATTGCATACCTAAACTTCTCCTCTGACAGGTCCATACACAAAGCATGGTTGTAAGCATCATTGGTATTAAATCCCATATTTCAGTCAACGCTTTTTACTTCCAATTTTCACGTAAGTGATTCTCATCCAACGCACCAATAGTATATACAAATCTACTTGTATCACCAGTTGTTTTACTTTGCATTGGGTGTGTCATTTGAATTCGAATCGTTTGAATTTTCAATTCATCTCTTTCAATCGATGATGTATCAATTCTAGCCAAATCTTTTGTAAATGGAACATATTTTAAAGAATCAGGATGGAATTCTAAAGTTGCTCCTAATTTATTTCTGTTCTCAATATATCTTTCATCTTTGAATAAAGCATCCATTACAGGAATATAACTTGTATCTCTTTTAAATCCTTTTAAATCAGGAAAAAACTGAGGCATTTTAGCTAATCTTGCTGCTTCAACTTCCGTCATTAAATTATCCAAAGGTCTATTATCTTTAGGTCCGTAAAGCATTGTTCTTTCTTCTGGATAAATTGCTCTTCCAGGAATAGCGCCAACTTTTAAAATTTTCATTTTCTCGCCATTCTTAATGAAATCAATCAATGAATCAACATTAGCGGTATACTTTCCGTGCATTTCACGATAAGCCAACTCTGCGTTTTTAATATCATACATTCTTGTACGAATTTCAACGTCGCGCGCATCATAAGCCGCATCATAAACTAATTTATCTTGAATGATTTTATAATCCCAGTATAAAACACCAATACTAACAGCAGCTAAAACTGCCATTATAACATAACTTAATGCTGTACGAAAAATGTTGAATAAAAACAGAAACCATACAACACTGGCAAAAATGAAAAACAAACTTGCATAAAGGAATTGACTATTTTGTTTAACTTCTATAGTCTCACCGTTATTTAAAGTCTCTATATTTGGCACCAAGCCCATGCGTAAAAGTACCACGCCAATTATTAAAAATAACGTAGGCCATAAAAAGCGATTTGCCCAATATTTTACTGTATCCAATTTATCGAAAAAACTCATTTTTAAATTTTAGTTAGCATTATACATCAATACGGACAAAACTACAATTTTTTTTGCACGTTTATTATTCAGTCAATATATTTTTTACATATTTAACTCAACGAAATAACATTAAATTAACACGTATTGAAAAACCAGCCCTTAAAATCGAGTTTCCGCCAAGATTTTATTACAAATTTAGGTTTTGCCCCCACAAGCGATCAAGTTATCGCAATTGAAAAAATTACTGACTTCATTTGGAATAAAAATGAACTCGATTTATTTGTATTAAAAGGGTATGCTGGTACCGGTAAAACAAGTCTTATAGCAAGTCTTGTAAAAACCCTTCCAATGATTCGTTTAAAAACAGTTTTATTAGCACCTACCGGTCGAGCTGCCAAAGTAATTTCGAATTATAGTCGTACCATCGCTCACACCATTCACCGAAAGATTTATTTTAAAGACGATAGTTTTGGGGACGATTCATTTGCCCTCGGACAGAATAAACATACCAATACCCTATTTATAATTGATGAAGCTTCCATGATTTCAACCGATGCAGGTATGGAACGCAGCAGTAAATTTACACCGCGGAATCTTTTAGACGATTTAATCGAATACGTTTATAGCGGGGTAAATTGTAAAATTGTATTCGTTGGCGACACTGGTCAATTGCCACCTATTGGTATGCAAGAAAGCCCTGCCTTAAGTCCAGATTATCTCCTCGCCACATATGGATTAACGATTCATGAACAAATGTTGAATGAAATTGTGAGGCAGGCAGAAGAATCTGGGATTTTGAATATTGCAGGTCAGTTAAGAGATTTTGAAGAAGAGCCGCCTTTATTAAAATTCAATAAAGATGATGCACGCATTGTATCAGGTGTTGAATTACAGGACGAATTAGAATCGGCGATCAATAAATATGGGCAAGACGAAGTTATCGTTGTTACCCGATCGAATAAAAGAGCCAATAGTTTTAACGAACAAATAAGAAGGCGCATACTTTGGCAAGAAGATGACCTGAACGCTGGTGATGTTTTAATGGCGACTAGAAATAATTATCATTGGTTGGATGCCAAATCAGAAGCGGGGTTTATTGCCAATGGTGAATTAATGGAAATTCTGAGGATTCAGAATAGAGAAAATATATTCGGAGCAGAATTTGCAGATGTTGTAGTAAGGTTGATTGACTATCCTGACATGAAGGATGTGGAACTTAAAATTAATATCGATTCCATTCGAAATGAAGGCCCTTCCCTTTCGCGTGAACAATTGAGCACCCTGTTCTACCGTATTGCGGCAGAAGAGTACCCATTAGAACGCAACCAGAGAAGCAGGAACAGAAAAGTAATGCAGAACCCCTATTTTCAAGCCATTCAAGTGAAGTTTGGGTATGCAGTAACTTGCCATAAAGCCCAAGGTGGACAATGGTCTGCCGTATTTGTCGATCAAGGATATTTTGTACAGGACATGTGGGACGTTACTTATATGCGTTGGCTTTATACTGCCATCACCCGATCGAGCGAACAACTTTATTTGGTTAATTTTACACCAGATTTTATTGGAGAACAAGATATTTACTGATGATAAAAAAATGTAGCAAATGCCAATCACCGTTCAATTGTAACGTCAATGATATAAAGGCTTGCCATTGTTCGCAAGTAAAATTAACACCAGAAATATTGGCTGAAATCAAAGAAAAATATGACAATTGTTTATGTAATGATTGTCTTAGGATGTTTGAGGTTAGTTCCGACTACGCATAAAGCTACGTCGGACGAGGTCTAACCTACACTGAAGCTTCGTTGGACAAAGCAAAAAAAATCAAAAAACTGTGATTGATAAATACTATTCACATGTCAACTCGAAAAACCTGCGTTCATCAGCGGGAAACACCTCCATGACACGTATCAAATCGAAAAATCTGCGTACATCTGCGCGAAACACTTCCATGACACGTATCAAATCGAAAAATCTGCGTTCATCAGTGGGAAACACTTCCATGACACGTATCAAATCGAAAAATCTGCGTTCATCAGCGGGAAACACTTCCTTGACACATGTCAACTCGAAAAATCTGCGTACATCTGCGGGAAACACTTTCATGACACACACCAACTCGAAAAATCTGCGTACATCAGCGGGAAACACTTCCATGACGCGCATCAAATAGAAAAATCTACGTACATCAGCGGGAAACACTTCCATGACACGTATCAAATCGAAAAATCTGCGTACATCTGCGGGAAACACTTCCATGACACGTATCAAATCGAAAAACCTACGTTCATCAGCGGGAAACACTTCCATGCACGTATCAACTCGAAAAATCTGCGTTCATCAGCGGGAAACACTTCCATGCACGTATCAAATCCAAAAATCTGCGTACATCTGCGGGAAACACTTCCATGACACGTATCAAATCGAAAAACCTACGTTCATCAGCGGGAAACACTTCCATGCACGTATCAACTCGAAAAATCTGCGTTCATCAGCGGGAAACACTTCCATGCACGTATCAAATCCAAAAATCTGCGTACATCTGCGGGAAACACTTCCATGACACGTATCAAATCGAAAAACCTACGTTCATCAGCGGGAAACACTTCCATGCACGTATCAACTCGAAAAATCTGCGTTCATCAGCGGGAAACACTTCCATGCACGTATCAAATCCAAAAATCTGCGTACATCTGCGGGAAACACTTCCATGACACGTATCAAATC
>NZ_JHXV01000001.1:0-362956 GCF_000621625.1 Crocinitomix catalasitica ATCC 23190 | reverse complement strand
TCTGCGTTCATCAGCGGGAAACACTTCCATGCACGTATCAAATCCAAAAATCTGCGTACATCTGCGGGAAACACTTCCATGACACGTATCAAATCCAGAAATCTGCGTTCATCAGCGGGAAACACTTCCATGACACGCATCAAATCGCATATTAGATTTTAGTCATTTGACAATTATATATTAGACATTATATAAAAAAATCTCTTTTTTAATCGTTACGAAGAAATTAGAAATTATTAATTCGTTCGGTTGATAAAGGAATGAATTTTAGCTCATCGATCGTTAGCAAAACAAAACCATCCGCTAATAATTCATTGTACAATTCTAGATTCGGCATTTTACGGTAAGCGGCGTGCACATCTGTATGAAACATCATTTCGATATAATCATCCGTACCAAAAACAATCGTTTTATCGTTTAATCGCGACCATTCCGTTTTTTCCATTTTATAAAACAAAGTCAATTCTTCATTGTTACCAAACATTTTTGTTCGTTCAATTGCATATCGCCACGGCAGCAGAATAAGTACCAACAAAGCCAAACCAATCCAAACTTTCGACTTTTTTTGCGGCAATAGTTCTAGCAGATAATTAATGAGATAAGCAGTCGCTATAAAAAATGCGGGAGCTGCGATTAAAATATAGGTAAATCGTTTGGTCTCTGCCAAGGAGAAAATAAGTAATGGAATACCGATCCAGGCCAGAATGATCCACATTGTTTTGCTATTGACTTTATACTGTCGATAGATAAAAAAGCCCAAGACGAAATAAATTGCTTCACCAAAAATAATTGGGAGTTTATAGAGGTAATAATAAAAGGGAGCTGAATGATCCTCCACTGTTTCAGAATAGGCGAAAAGTGCATTAAAAAGAATTCGGAACATTTCATCGGGATAATTAAAGAGCATGTAGAGCGTCCAAGGCAGAGCGGTTAATGCCAATCCAAGAAAAAACACACTCGTTTTTTTCAATAGACTTTTCCAATTAAAATCATCAGACAAACTATAACCAATTAACCAAACTGGGAAAACAAGTAAAGCCGGATACCATTTAGAAATAAATGCCAGTCCCGTTACTAGACCGGCAAAAAACAACCAATTTCTCTTTTTTTCTTGAGGCTGTTTGAATAAATCATTGAGCGCAAAAACAATTCCGAGTTCGACCAATACTATAAAACACATTTCAACATGATCAGAAGAAACCCTGCCTCCGGTCAATTCAATAATCAATCCGTTAATGGCATGCAAATATGCAGCGATTAAACCGACCCTTTCATTGAATAGCTTTTTACCGATTAAAAAAGTCAACCAAATTGCCAGTAGACTTAAAATCACAGAAGGCAGGCGGATGGCCAATAAATTATTTCCAAAAAATTGAATGGATCCAGCCATTATCCAGAGCGGAAAAATGGGTTTAGCTGTCCAAATATGACCGCCCACCCAATTGGCATCATCATGCTCCAATATTAAATTTTCGTGTAATGTCGGTGTGAGTGGATGTTCAATTAAATTCTTCGCTACAAGGGCATGATAACGTTCATCCCATAAATGTAATTGGCTATCAGTTGATGCAACGATTCGTAGTAGAACACCTAAAAGAAGCACCAACCACAAAGTTAAATGAAAGCGTTTTTTCTTAAAATTAAACCAAATTAAAATAGACAATATCAAACAGACCAGCAATACCGAAATTCCAATCCATATTTGATTTGCCATATTAAAACTTTATTACTTCGCTAATTTTCTACGCTTTCTTTCTTTAACAATCAAGCTCAATTCACGCCCCATTTGCCCAGCAACCGAAGTATTCTCTTGTGCACGTCTTAATAAATAAGGCATTACTTCTTTTATTGGACCATAAGGTACATATTTAGCGACATTATATCCGGCATACGCAACATTATAAGAGATATGATCACTCATTCCCAATAATTGCGCAAAATAAACTCTTGGATTATCTTTGGCAATATTGTTTTTCTCCATCAATTCGATCAAGTACTGCGAACTATCCTCATTATGTGTGCCAGCACAAATGGCAAAGCGATCGATATTTTCAACTAAGAATTTCATTGCCAAATTATAATCGTGATCGGTTGCAATTTTGGTCGGTTGAATTGGAGATGGATATCCTTCTTTTTCAGCTTTCTCTCTTTCCTTCTCCATATAAGCTCCTCGCACCAATTTAACACCAGGGTAATAATTCGCTGCAATACTATCCTCTTTCAATTGATTTAAATAAGCAATTCTATCGTGTCTATACATTTGTAAAGTTGTATAAACAATCGGTTTTTCACGATTGTATTTCGCCATCATTGCTTCCGCAATTCTATCGATCGCTTTTTGGAACCAACTGTCTTCAGCATCAATAAATACAGGAATACCAGCCTCGTATGCCGCTTCACAAATGGCATCTATTCGCGCCATTGCCATTCCCATATCTTCTTTTTCTTGCGCATTCAAATCAACAATACCATCGTTTGACTTTTGCAATAAATCTGTCTTAGAAATACCAGTAACTTTAAATACAGCAAAAGGAATGGAATCACTATTTGCTGCAGCAGTGATTGACGCAATAATCTCATCTCTGGTTCTATCCAGGTCACCTGCTGTACTTTTTCCTTCAACAGAATAATCTAAAATTGTACCAATATTAAAAGCTGCTAACTCTTCAATTTTCCTACTACAATCATCTATAGATTCACCACCACAAAAATGCTTAAATATGGTTTTCTTTATGATACCATTTATCGGCAATTTTAATTTAAATGCCAATTCAGTCCCCACCTTGCTCAGCTTTACTAACCAAGGCTTTCCAATCAATTGGAACAAGCGATATGTCCATTGCAAATCCCGGTCGTTTTTACCAGCAAATGCAATCTCAGTATTGTCGAAAGTAATCATACGCAAATATAGATATCAAAGATTATAATTTTACATGCAAATGTGCAGTTAAAATTTTAAATCACAATAGCTCTAAGATGAATTCTAAAATTCGTTCTCTTCTCCAAACGAAAAGAATTAACTTTGTAAAAAAATAAATTTTGAAAATTCAAGGCCAAATTGTTGATATTCAACAAAAGAACATTTATCCAGGTGAAATAGAGATTGAAAATAATCGCATCATCTCCATTCAACCTTTATCGTCAGCACCGAATCAATTTATCCTACCCGGTTTTATTGATGCACATATTCATATTGAAAGTTCGATGCTTGTTCCTTCCGAATTTGCTCGAATTGCGACTTGTCATGGAACTGTTGGAACTGTTTCTGATCCGCATGAAATTGCGAATGTTTTAGGTGAGGATGGCGTTAAATACATGTTAGACAACGCCGCTCAAGTACCATTTCACTTCAATTTTGGTGCACCATCATGTGTGCCAGCTACAACATTCGAATCTGCAGGTGCTGTGATTGATGCCAAAGGAATTGAAAGGTTAATGGCTGATGATCGCATTAAATATTTGGCTGAGATGATGAATTATCCTGGGGTGATATATGATGATGCTGAAGTGCTACAAAAACTTGCCTTTGCAAAAGCGGCGAATAAACCGATAGATGGTCATGCGCCAGGTTTACGTGGTGATAATTTGAGTAAATATATTGCTGCAGGTATATTAACTGATCATGAGAGTTTTTCATACGACGAGGGGCTAGAAAAATTAGAAAAAGGAATGAAAATTCTAATTCGCGAAGGTTCGGCTGCTAAAAATTACGATGCCCTCGCTCCATTAATTAAGGATCATGCGGATAAAATGATGTTCTGTTCGGACGATAAACATCCAGACGATTTAGTATTGGGACATATCAATCAAGTTGTTGCGCGAGCAATTAAAGAAGGGTATGACTTATTTGATGTATTAAAAATGGCATGTATCAATCCTATCGCACATTATAATTTAGAAATTGGACAATTGCAAATTGGGGATGCTGCTGATTTTATTGTACTTGAGGATTTAATCGACTTTAAAACGATACAAACCTATATTAACGGCGAACTTGTCGCTGAAAATGGCGAACCAAAAATTGAATCGGTATTGATTCATCAACCCAATAATTTTGTGATTGATGAAATTGAAATATCTGATTTTAAAGTTGAAGCGAAGACTAAGAATATAAATGTAATAGAAGCCTTAGATGGTGAATTGATTACCAAAAAGCTCACCTTGCCGGCTAAAGTTGAGGACGGTCATTATGTTTCGGATATCGAGAATGACATATTAAAAATTGCTGTAATTAATCGTTATAAAAAAGCGAAACCTGCCATAGGATTCATTAAAAATATTGGTTTAAAAAGTGGTGCTATTGCATCAACAGTGGCACATGATTCTCATAATATCATTGTAGTAGGCACCAACGATAAAGCAATGACAGAAGCGGCCAATCATGTTATAAAATGTAAAGGTGGCATTGTTGCGATAGGCGAAGGCATTGAAGAAATATTACCCCTACCAATAGCTGGAATAATGAGTGGTTTAGATGCTTATAGAATTGGCAAAGACTATGAAAAAGTAGATGCTGCTGCAAAACGATTAGGTAGTGAACTAAAAGCGCCATTTATGACGCTATCATTCATGGCATTACTCGTAATTCCGTCTATAAAACTAAGTGATTTCGGTCTTTTTGATGGCGACGCTTTTAAATTCCTTGAATTAGAAGCTTAATACCTCCACTCGATTTTTGTAAATTTGTTCCAATGAAAAGTCAAATTATTTATAAAGACATCCCCATTAATTTCGGTGACCTCTCTTCTTCTGTGTTCAACGAATTAATTCTGACAGGGCAATATGCCCAGTCGAAAAAAATCATTCTAACCGACGAAAATGTTTTTGATCATTGGATAGAATATCTCGTCACAAATTTCGAAGGTCTTGCCGAAGCAGAAATTATTCAAATTCCAGCTGGTGAAGACAATAAAGTACTTGAAATTTGCTCGCATATTTGGAATGCCTTAAGCGAATATGAAATTACGCGGAATGATGTGCTGATTAATATTGGTGGTGGTGTCATTACAGATATGGGTGGCTTTATAGCGGGTACATTTAAGCGTGGAATTAACTTTATCAATATTCCCACCTCTATTTTAGCGCAGGTTGATGCCTCAGTTGGAGGAAAAACAGGTATCGATTTAGGACCATTTAAAAACCAAATAGGGTTATTTAATGAACCTTCTCATGTATTCATTGACCCTAACTTCATCAATACATTGCCTGAAATTGAAAGGCTGTCAGGATATGCTGAAATGATAAAGCATGGACTGATTGCAGATCGGAAATACTGGAATCAACTCACCAGTTTAGATTTAAATAATTTACCTGAAAATTTTGACGAATACATTCAAGCTTCCGTTCAAATTAAGGCTGATATTGTCACAGCAGATCCATTTGAAAAAGGCGATAGAAAAAAATTGAATTTCGGTCATACAATCGGACATGCAATTGAAGGATTTATGTTAGAAATAGAGCAACCTATTCAACATGGAATTGCAATAGCTTGGGGCATATTGGCTGAGGCTTCAATCGCTTTAAGTAAAAAGATGATTCTCCAGGAAGAGTTCAACGAGATCAACCATTTTATTCAATTAAAGTATCCAACAATTAAATTGAGTCCTACCGATAAACCAAGAATCACAAAACTATTGTTGAACGATAAGAAAAATGAAAATGATGAAATCAATTTTACCTTGTTAAAAGGAATTGGTGATGCCGTAATTAATCAAACAGCGAGTGATGTGCAAATTAATGCAGCTTTAGATTTGGTTATAAATCCTTCAATATAAATTTATACGTGCTACCATTCTCAATAGAGAAGTTCATTGAGCCTTCCAGTTGATCGACCAAAGAAGCAATTAATTCCAAGCCAAAAGAATTCTTCCTTTTTGGAGTTTTCCAAACACCATTGTCTGCATACACCAATTGAAAATAATTGTCATCTATTTTCTTAACATCAACAGTGATTACACCCGTTTTTTGTTCTAGAAATGCGTGCTTTATTGTATTTGTAATTAGCTCATTAATAATCAATGCAAGCGGAACTAAACTATCTGTATTTAGGAGTTCAATATCAGATTCTACATCAATAGACACCGGAACGTTGTGCCCGAGTGAATTTAACAACTCGTCTGAAAGTGTTTTGATGTAGTTTTTTAAATTGATCTTGGATAAATCTTCATTCTGGTACATTTTCTCATGTATCAAAGCCATTGCTGAAACCCTATTTACTGCATCCTGAAAATGGACACGCGTATTTTCTTCATCAATTTCATACGACTGTAAGCGCAACAAACTTGAAATCACTTGTAAATTATTCTTTACCCTATGATGAATCTCCTTGAGCATCACCGTTTTTTCAGTGGTCTTTTGCTGCATTAATTTGTTTAATCCAGTCAAGTCTGAATTAATTTGGATGTACTTTAATTCTGATTTCTCTTTTAGCTTTACGTACTCAACAAGCATCATAGCCATTAAAAATATTACAATAATAAGACATGTTGCAAAGGCTATTAATTCAGTTTGAGAATAGGGTATTCTTCTTGACAAGGTAACCTCCGAGTTCATAAAAGAAAAAATATAATTGATGTACGAAAATCCTTGTAATGCAAGAGTGATCAAACCTATTTGAATCCCGAAAACTACAAAAGCATAAAAAACGGTCATAAACATGAAGATCAATTCAACAATATTAAACTGAAAATAATCGATATGTAGCAATGAAAAGGTCAGGAAAGTTGTAGCAACAAGATAACTATATCCTATTACTTTGTACTTGCCTGTTAGTTTTAGAAATACCAAGAAAGTAACAGCCATCACCCAAGCGCCCAACGTGATCAAAAAAATTTGAAAAGTTAAAAACCATGTTGCTACTGTGAGGAAAAAATTTGTAAACACAAGATAAACACTAACCTTCCATGTTAAAATGAAAGCCGCTTCCTCATAATAATTCTCATAATTGGTAGAAGGTGCAGTAAATATTCCCATTATATTTTTATCTTCAATTGTATTTTCACGGTTGATTTTTCGCTGCCATTAATTTTTTCTAGACCAGACGAAATATCCTTTTGATTGGCATAAGACCATAAATCATATCTTAACCAAACATCAATTTTATTTCCAATATCATACCGCAACATCAGATATGTTCGAATTCCTTTATTGTAATAAGAAGGAATACTAAATACACCCAATAAATCATTTTCATAAGCATAAATTCGAGCATCGTACGAATCTGTGTCAAAAATAGCATATCGCCAGTATATCTTCATTGGTAAATTAAACAATTTTAAAATAACATCTTGAAAAAACAAAACACCATTTGCGATATCTTTGTCAAATTGATAGTTAACCCATTCTACCCGAGTCTTTATAGTCCATCGCTTATTAATTTCTTGACTATAATTAAAACGGATTGACGTTTTGTTCACCTCCGTTTGACTTTTAAGGCCTGAATGATCTAATTGGCTATTTCGCTCTGTTATTTTATTCCTCAGTCGAACATAAAAATGACTAGACCGTCGAGGAAAATAGTTCAATTCAGCAAAAAACTCTCTTCCTTCACTATAATCATCTGTTTGCCATTTGAGATAGGTAAACTTAAATTGATCATAATAAGTGGTAAAATTAAACTTAGATGATAACCTTGCATTGGCGCCAAAATATATCCCAACTTCTCCAGCATTACTTGATGATTCTCCAAATCCAGCCCCATATAAAGTTTGATAGGCTTTGTCATAGTTTCGATAGATTGACATAAAATCCAAACGACTATTCATTTGCCATGTTATGCCATTTACAGAAGCCAATTTTAAATTATCACTCATCGCCGTTTCCCCAAAAAAATTCAACTTCCGGTAGACAAAACGATAATTCAAACCCGCAGTGAACAATTCGTTACCACTAAATTTAAACTTATTATAATCCGCTGGATTACCCGCATAGTTTTGACTAAACTGGCTATAAACACCACTCAATCCTATCCGAAACTTCTTTCTCTTATATGCCAATTCACCACCGACTAAGTTTTCAGTAATTGCATCTTTATCTTCTAATTGCCCCGCGGTTCTGTGATAACCTGTTTGCTGAAAAGAAGTAAATTCTGGTGCAAAATCTTCGTTTAACGAATCAATATCACCCAAATTTGCATCAATTGTTCGGTGAGAAGCAAAAGCTGTAAAATCTAGATCTTTCACTTCAATATTGAATCCTGCTCCACGTAAAAAACGATTCTCGTTTACTGATGTATATGCTTTTAAACCTGCTGCATGTCGATTGGCACTACTGATATTTGCGGTTTTACCCAATCCAAACCCCGTCCAAAAAGTTAAACCTTGCCCAAAATTCACTTGGTAATCACCTATTGCAATTTTCTTAAACTTCCATACATCTTTCAAAAATAAATGCCCCGAATAAAAATCAAAACCTTTATAATCCTCATTAAATGCCAATCGTTCACCTGCGTCCTTTTCTGCTGTGATGCCCCAACTTATTTTATCCTGAAAAGTAAATCGGTATCTGAAATACAATTTATCAGCACTGCCTAAATACTCTCTATTCGGATATTTTTCAAGTATGCTGTCTGCTACTTCGTCATAACCTGCTTTTTGCTGTAAATTACGTTCGTATCGACTTATAATTTCATGTCTTCCATATTTCAGAGATTGCCCAATAGGTATTTTCTTTTTATCCGATACCAACACAGATACAAAGGGTAACATCATCTCTATGGTTATTGGATTAAATCCTTCTATCGCTGACAATTCGAAAACACTGACTAAATCTCCATATTCTGTACGGTAATTAATCAAGTTTAAAATTTGAATATCAGTCAATAATTGCAAACGAAATAAGTCGTCCGAATTGGCAGTATTCAGATTAAGCGGCATTTCTAAAAACCCCATTAAATCATCAAAATAAGTCGTTAAGTCCAAATCTGAATCTTCAAAATAATCGCCGATGAATTCAATTCTTCTTTCAATAATTTGTTCTTTCACTAATTCTTGACCGAAACAAATTATGCCAATTCCAAAAGTTGATATGAATAATAAGGTTCTCATCCTATAAATCGAACTTTAAGCCCATTGACGGACTCAGTCCCAATGTTGCATTCCACAGACTGGCCATATCGAATTGAAAACGCTTTAACTTCACCCCAAATCCGAATGAAGATTGAAAAGGATATGAATTGGCGCCAATCCGCACAATAAACATTTCATGCAATTGATATTCTATTCCGGACTTTAAATTTAAAGGATGAATTATCGATTTCTCCGCTTCAAAATTCCAGTATAAATCTTTCGTAAAACTGTAAGATATTCCTAAACCAAATGTGGTAGGATAGCGCTCATCTTGATAATCTGCCAATCTTGCTCGTGCCACATTTTTAGCATTAAAACCAAAACTAATATTATCATTAAAATAATAAAGGATACCCAAAGAAGCTGTTGCAAAATTTTTATTCCCGTAATTCTCACCAATAGCTATATGATGCCAATTGACAGCTATACCTCCATAAAATCGTCTTGCCAATTGTGTGGCATAAGTAAAGCCCGTTTGCATTTCCCTATACAGGTTAAATCCATAATGCTGAACAGACAAACCGAAGTTTCCTTTTGATTTGGTATGATAGCCGAAAGCTAAAGTTTGGTTAGATAATTCAGAAATTAAAAATCTATTCTGGTAATTGATGGCCACTTGCGATTTATCCATTGCGCCAAAAGCACCAGGATTATTTTGCATTGCATAAACATCATTTTGAGTTAGCCCAGTTGATCCAAGGCCGATAGAACGCGCACCGATTTGTGGGAGAATTTGGGCTTGGGTTAATACTGATAAACTCATACAAAAAATCAGTTGTAAAGTTCTCATTGCTATGAATATAAGAATATTCAAGTAGCCAGCGAATCTTTTGAGGTCATTTTTTGTAATTTAGTCCAAATCTGTTGAATTATTTTTATGTCGAATAAGCCCCTTAAAATTTACAATGCCTCTGCCGGAAGTGGTAAAACTTACACATTGGTGCAAGAATATTTAAGGATCATACTCAATAATAAAAACCCCTTAAAATTTAGGAATATTATTGCGATGACCTTTACCAATAAGGCGGCTTCGGAAATGAAAGAACGAATTTTAGATAGTTTAATTCTATTGAAGATTCCTTTTGAAAAAAAATCGGTTTCAGAATTGGAGTTTTTAGCAGCAACGGCAAAAAACTTAAAATTATCCCCCCAATTAATTGAAGCGAGAGCCAATATTATTTTGAATAAGATTTTACATAATTATGGATCTTTTTCGGTAATGACGATTGATAAATTCACCCATAAAATCATTCGAACATTTGCGAAAGATTTGAATTTATCTATTGATTTTGATGTGGAATTAGACATTAAACAGTTGCGAAAATCAGTAACGGATTTAATGTTCGACCAAATTGGACGCGATAAAGAATTGAGTAAATTGATGCTTAATTATGCACAAACCAATCTCGCTGAAGATAAATCGTGGAATTTTTCCGAGCAATTATTCAAGTTTAGTGATGAAGTGTTTAAGGAGAATGCGATTAGTGCCATCGAAAAATTAAAGAAATTATCCTCTGAAGATTTCTTATCGATTCAAAAATCATTAACAGCAGACGTAAAAAAGTTTGAAAATGAAATTGCCAGAAATGGGCAAGAAGCATTGGACTTAGCGAAATCAAAAGGATTAGATTTTGAGGATTTTAAAGGTAAGAGTCGTTCGATTTTAGCCTTTTTTAATAAAATGGTTAAGGGAGAATATACCGATCAACCGAGCAAAACTATTCGAGGTAATGTAAGCGACAATGACATTATTAATAAATCAAGTGCCAATGTGGGTACCGCAGATTCAATTGCACCTTTAATCATCCAATACTTCAATCAAATCGTTGAATTATTAGAAACGGGTCAACCACATTATATACTCAACAAGAAAAAATTAAAGAACCTCAACAACCTCTCTTTATTGAAATATATTTTGGAGATGGTTGAACAAATAAAGGAGGATGAAAATATCCTATTAATTACCGATTTTTACAAAAAAATATCTGAAATAATTATTGAAGAACCTGTGCCATTTATCTATGAACGATTAGGCGTACGTTATGAGAACTTTCTTTTGGATGAATTTCAAGACACTTCTCATCTGCAATGGATCAATATGATTCCTTTGGTACACAATTCATTGGCATCAGCCCAAACCAATTTAATAGTTGGGGATGGTAAACAAGCCATTTACAGGTGGAGAAATGGAGAGGTTGAACAATTTACCGGTCTACCGAATAAAATATACAACCCTCAAAATATAGCCACTTTAAACGAGGCTGCTCCCCTATTTGAAAACTTAGGAGAGCGTTTACCTTTAAATGAAAATTATCGTTCTGCTCCGGAAATAGTTGAATTCAATAATTCATTCTTTAGTCACGTTGCTGAAGGATTGGATCCATCTTTAAAAATAATTTACAACGATATAAAACAAACGCCTACTAAAAAATTCAAAGGTTATGTTGAAGCTTTTATCAAACCCAAATTAACGGAGGAAGAGCAGTTGAACTATATCAGTAAAGTTGTTCGTGAATCAATTTCAAAAGGATATCTATTGTCGGACATCTGTATTTTGGCCTATAGAAAAGCACCTGGGGCGATAATCGCGAGACATTTGGCTGAGCAAGGTTTCAATGTAATTTCTAGTGAAAGTTTATTTATATCGAAAGATAATTCGGTTAAATTTTTGACCAGTATAATTGGAGCTATCGTTTATCCTAATCAGAGTAATTTTAAGATTAAGGCACTTGAACATTATGCCAATATTTTCACTAAAAAAGATCCTCGTGAAATCATTCCTGCTGAAAGAGATGCATTGTACAATAGATCAATTCAGCAAATCTTCGGTGGATTAGGGTATGAAATAAAATTGCCTACTGCATTTCACAATATGTATGAATTTGTAGATGCATTGATTGCAACATTCGAATTCGATTTGAATCAGAATCCATATTTACAAACATTAGCGGAACAAGTTCATGTATACGAGCGGAACAATAGCTCGAGTTTACGTGATTTTATTGATTGGTATTATGATATGGGCAACGAAAAGTCCATCATCAGTCCAGACGGCGCCGATGCGATTACAGTAATGACCATTCATAAATCAAAAGGATTACAATTCCCAATTGTAATTTGTGCCAATTTTGACTGGCAAATGAGTTTAGACAAACAAATTGCTTGGGTTGAAGAAACAGATGAAAAATTGCCGGCATACTTTTTAAATATGACCAAAGATTTGGAATCAACAAATCAATCGGCCTTATTTGAAACAGAACAGGCCAAGTTCAATTTAGATAACATCAATTTATTATATGTTGCATTCACGCGTGCAGAGCATGGCTTATTCATTATTGGTGATGCTGAGAAAAGGCAGTCGCCGGCAAAAACTTGGATTCAACCCTATGTCAGTGCTCCTCCACTTGGACAAATTGAAGGTGACTATTATAAATACGGCAGTTTTGAAGAGAAGCATGAGAAAACGAGCACACATATTGCCAATTACGAAGTAAAACCAATCAGTAAAAAAATGGACAAGCCTACGCTGTCTTTCCGCAGCGCAGAGACTTGGGACATTCACCATTTAGATGAAAAAAGGATGTTTGGTTCTAAAGTCCATTTAATTCTTTCTAAAATTAGCAGTTTAGCAGATTTACCTCAGCAATTGGATGCTGCATTAAAAAAAGGCATCATTCTTCCGACAGAAGTTGATGCAATAAAAGATCAAATTAATTCACTTTTTGAAGACAACCATTTCGCTACATATTTTGATGACGTAGAAGTATTAAACGAGCAAGAATTCATCACCGAAATGGGTAAAATCCTCATTCCTGACAAGATTATCATTCGACCAGAAAGCACCAAAATAATTGACTTTAAAACGGGACAAGAATCACCCAAACATATTGAGCAGTTATTGCAATATATCGACTTGGTTAAAAGTGTGGGATATCCTGAAGTAAGTGGGGAAATTTATTATACAGAGTCGAAAAAGGTAGTTGCGGTTTAGGTAATATTCGATCGCCTTACAACATATTAGCACGCTAACAATCTGATTAAACTCACCTTTTATTTAAGCCAACGTTTTGTAATTCCATATTGCGCAAACCAAACTGCAACAGCGGTTAAAAGCACGATTAATAGCGGCAATAAAGCAGCACCAGATCCATATATAGTCAAGGTATCAGCCAATACTAAACTCTGAAAAGTCTGGACCATTACCCCTAAAAGCGACAGCCAGAATAATGATTTGGCCCACTTCTTCTTCATCACCAATCCAATAGATCCCAAAGCACCTCCGAATACACCTAATGCGAAGGCAATGGTCGACCACAACGGAATTGAAGCATACAATTCTTGCTCTTCCTGCGGCATTTTTTCAAGCATAGCTTCCGGCATCATAACATGACTAAAAAAGGCCATGCATCCCATTAAATTCCACAGTAAAAACAGAATCGATACGACCGTAAACCATGTTGGAATTTTATTATTTTGATTTACCATAACATTTCATTTTAGCAGGGTAATTTACATGTATTTATTTAGAACGCAAATTAAATACTGCAAGTCCTCATTAAAAAACGCGATCTCCGCAATTAAACCAAAGAATAGTCAATACTATCGCCCTATCTAAAAAATCGTTCATATATTAGATTAAATATTCATATTATGAAGACAAATATTTTTAAATTCATTTTAGCATTAGGGCTTTTCTGCTTTGGTTATAGCGGGTCGAACGTCGTTTATAGCCAAGTTGATGTCACCTATTCTGAATATGACTTAGTAAAAGTAAACATGAAAGATGGCAGTTTTAAAACGGGCTTTATACTCTCCGATGACGGGCGTGAAATCCTTTTAAATTCGAGAGAAGTAGGAAAAATATATTTACCAAAAAGTGATATTAAAAACATTGTAATTCTCGGCGATGAAGCTGACGAATCGACAACGGGAGAAGTTACGCTCCCACCTTCATTCAATACAAGATATCATTTCACAACCAATTCTTTACCCCTTAAAAAAGGCGAGCATTATGCGATGATTAACCTTTATGGACCTGAAGTTCATCTGGCTCCATTAGACAATTTATCAATAGGCATAATGACAACTTGGATGGCAAGTCCATTTGTATTGGCACTGAAATATACAATTCCAACGAACAATAAAAATATAAATTTCGGCTTGGGAACACTCTTTGGCACTTCTGGTTATTGGAATGCTTTTGCTAATTACGGTGGTTTGTATTGGGGGATGGTAACATTTGGTGATGCAGATTTAAATTTAACCTTGTCTGCAGGATATTCACATTTTGACACAGACGGTTTAAACAGTTTTCAAACAGTTAGTAAAGAAGGTATTTATTATGGTACCGTGTCCAACCCAGCTTATCCTGAGCAAGAAACAGTTAAAAACAACAACCTCACCGCACCTGCATTTTCTGTTGGTTTTGCAGCAAAAATCGGCAAGAATGCCACTTTTATAATGGATGGTATGTTTTTTATGGGCAAAAAAGTAGGAGCTAATCGAATTGAGACCACTGAGACAATTGGCGTAAATCAAATTACAACAGTTAAAGCTTCAGATAAAAAAAGTCAGTTATTATATTTAATGCCAGGTATGAGGTTTCAATCCAAACCATCACGCGCATTTCAAATTTCATTAGCGGGCGTTAGTGTTTTCAAACAGAATATAGGATCTTCTGAAACTTATTTAGCTTATTCTTTCCCGATACCAATGGTATCATGGTTTTTCAGATTTTAATTTAAAAAGTATTTTATGAAAAAGAGCGTTAGTTCATCATTACTCACAATTCTAATCGTATTCTTTATTTCAGTTTCAGGATTTGCACAACCAATTGAAAATGAAATTAAAGGACCTGTAAAAATAACCATGAACAATGGGGAAGTTTACATTGGGGAAATACTTTCTGATGATGGACGAGAGACCTTGATTGAGACCAAAACAGTTGGTAAATTATATTTAAAAAAATCTGAGATTGCACAAATCAAAAAAATTAATCAACAAGAGGCTGAATCGCAAGAAGCAGATCCTGTTTTTGATGAAGATCCAGCAGGTTTTACAGCACGGTATCAACTTTCACCAAATGCATTACCGTTGAAAAAAGGAACAGGATACACTGCAATTAATCTTTACGGACCGGAGCTGCATTATACAGTAATGGATAATTTAACCATTAATCTCGCTACCTCTTGGATTGCAAGTCCATTTACTGTTTCTTTAAAATACACCTTACCGATTAATAGTGATGTTTTTCATTTAGGTATTGGCACAAGAATCGGGTCGTCTGCATACTTAAATAAATTTAGAGGTTATGGAGGAAATCTTTGGTTGACTGGAACGATAGGAAATCATGAAGACAATATTTCTTTATCCTACGGATATGGTTATGCCGATTTAGGCATGAAAAACAATAATTACTCCTATATCCCTGGTCAATATGATGGCAACGATTATTATTATAGTGAAAATGCTTTTGGAAACGATAATTACACGAATTTACCCATCCAAGATGCAGGACCACAAATTACACAAGGATCTTATTTTTCTCTTGGCGCACGTAAAACATTGAGCAGAAAGGTGAGTCTTACTTTTGACGCTACCGTTTATATTAGTTCATCTGGTGGGTCGAATCAAAAAGTTAATTTAGATAATTCAAATCCATCCGCTCCAATAATAACGGTCACGGATGAATTTGAAAAAGTCACAATCGCCTATTTCATGCCTGGTGTCCGATTCGAATTAAGCGAAGGAAAAGCGTTCCAAGTATCATTAAGTGGCTATTATCTAAATAGATTTATTACAATTAATGATGGTTTACCTATCATTCCAATGTGTACATGGTATTTTAGGATTTAAAGATCTGCTCAAATTCACAAACGTAGAGATCAACTAAAAGAATTAGTAAATCGTAAATTTAATTGGCTCTTTCATACAACGCTTGTATTTTTTTTCCGTATTATCATAAAAATATACTTATGAAACTACAAGTGCTTAAGGTTTTATTCTTCATAGCAGCCTATATGTTTGGGGCGCAAATTGTAACGTCACAAGCTTACGGACAAGAAACTACCGTGACTAAAGAAAAAGAATTGGTCCGCATAACAATGAAGGATCGTTCAACAAAAACAGGATACATTCTTTCAGATGATGGTAGAGAAGTATTGTTAGATTCTAAAGAAGTTGGCCATATTTATTTGGACAAAAATGACATCATTTCAATTACAAAAATTGAAGCGGAAGAAATTGAGGATAAATACGATCCTGTCAATCCTCCAACCTCCTTTAATACCCGATACCATTTTACGACCAACTCATTTCCTGTCAAAAAGAACGAGAATTATGCTGCTTTCAATCTTTATGGACCTGAAGTACATTTCTCTCCGATTGATAATTTATCCGTTGGAATAATGGCTTCTTGGGTCGCTACTCCTATAGTTTTAGCTTTAAAATATACCATTCCGACGAATAACGAAAATATTAATTTTGGCTTGGGAACACTATTCGGCACATCTGGTTATTTAAATGCTTTTAATAATTTAGGGGGACTTCATTGGGCCATGGTAACCTTTGGTAAAACTGATATCAACCTAACATTGTCTGCTGGAATTTCTTATTTTGATATAGATGGTATATCCAATAATGAAGCTTCATATCAACCCGTAATTGGCACTTATTTTTTCCCAACCGGTTCGCCCGAAATTCTACCTTACGAATTTGTAAAGAAGAAAGCCCTAGTTGCACCAGCTTTTTCAATTGGATTCGCGGCAAAAATAAGTCGTACCGCCACTTTTATTATTGATGGAATGCTTTTCGTGAATAAGCGAACAGACACCTATCCAAATATTCAAAGTCAAACTGATATAACAGGAAATACGGTCACCGTAACAGCAACTGAATTAAAACAACAATTGCTATACTTAATGCCGGGGTTAAGATTCCAGTCGAGACCAAGTTTTGCCTTTCAATTTTCACTGGCAGGTGTGAGTATTTTTAATAGCCAAAACCAAAATCAATCTTTTCCTATTCCGATGGCGACTTGGTTTTTGAGATTTTAATTCGAATTGACATTCGTTGAAAAAATACTACAATTCTTATCTGATAGCATAGCAAACACAATTTTCAAGACGACTATTCCCTATTAATCGAGGATGTTTGAATGGCGTTTTAAGCTGCATACCTATTTTTTTCATCACAGCGATTGATTTTAAATTAATCGCAGGAGCCGTCGCAATCACTTCTTTTAATTTCAATGTTTCAAAAGCAAATTCAAGACATCTTTTTGCGCCTTCAGTGGCATAACCTTTATTCCAATAATCAACTCCTAAACGCCAGCCAATATCAATGGCAGGTGAAAAATCGGCTTCGTAATTCACTTCGTTTAAACCGATAAACCCAATGAGCTTTGCATCTTCGAGACTGTCTACGGCGAAATAACAGAATCCCTCACGTTCGAACAATTCCTGCATGCGTTGAATGAATGTTTTGGTTTGAATTGGCGTTGCCGTTGCAGGGAAAAATTCCATTACGCGTTGGTCACCACTTATGGCAATCATTTTGACTATGTCCGAATCAATCCAATTCCTAAAACCTAAACGCTCCGACTTAAATACGTACTCCTGACTCAATTCCATTGTATAAAAGTGCTACTAAAAAATTAATTAAGCTGCCAATAATTCGACAAACTCCTTTAAACCTTGCGCTTTCGCTAAATCAATCAAGGTTTTGCCATTGGCGTCTTTAATATTCAAATCAATTCCTGCTTGAATTAAGCGCTGTAAAATTCCTTTTTGATTAAAAGTAACAGCATAACTAGCTGCATTAGCACCGCTATAATTCAAAATATTCACATCTGCTCCAGCTGTTATTAAAAGATCAACGATAACATCAAATCCTTTAAAAGAAACACCCATTAGGGCTGTATTTCCGGATTTGTCTTGCGCATTTAAATCTGCTCCTTGGTCAATTAAAAACTTTGCTATTTCTTCATTACCAAAATAAGTCGCCAATAATAATGGTGTCGAACCTCTTTGATCTTGTTCGTTTAAAATCGATGGATTTTCATCATAAACTTGTTTCACCAATGCTAAGTCCTCTTGTCTTATTGCTTCAAAAATTGTCATGCTATTCTTTTTAAAAAACGGGCAATCTCTTGCCCGTTTTAATGATTGATATTTTTCTATTTACAGATTTAATGCTTTACGAACACCAGCACCATAAGCTGGATCAGCCTTGTCAAAATGTGCCAATTGTTTTTCAATAATCTCTAATGAAACACCTTGCATTGCTGCCGCTATATTATTGAATAAACGCTGTTTTTGTTCGTCATTAAATAGGCGGAATAAATCTCCTGGTTGTTTATAATCTCCCAATTGATCCTGATCTTCGTAACGTGTAATATCTCCATCAATTTTCATTGGCGGTTCTTCAACACTTGGATCCTCAACTGGTCCATTTTTAGTATTCGGTTCGTAATATGCATCTGGATTTCCAAAATCATTGCTGAAAAAGCGCATTGCACCGTCTTTATGATAATGATTCACTTCTGTTTTTGCTGCATTGGCAGGTAAAGCTTCATAATGTGTTCCTAATCTATATCGATGTGCATCTGCGTATGAGAAAATTCTAGCTTGCAATACCTTATCGGGCGAGAAACCGATGCCTGGGACAATATTCGAAGGTGAATAGGCAGCATTCTCAACATACTGAAAATAATTCTCTGGATTCTTATTCAATTCTAAAATACCAACTTCAAGTAAAGGATAATCACCATGTGGCCAAACACGTGTTAAATCGAAAGGATTATAAGGTGTTTTTTCAGCATCAGTTTCCGGCATAATTTGCACCATTAACTTCCACTTTGGGAATTCTCCTTTTTCAATAGCACCATAAAGCTCCTCTTGATATTTCTCTCTCGTCTCCCCTATTACAGTTGCAGCTTCAGCATTTGTATAATGTTGGTGTCCTTGTTGTGTTTTAAAGTGGAATTTCACCCAAAAACGTTCGCCGTCATTGTTCCAAAAAGAATAAGTATGACTGCCATAACCATTCATGAACATGGGCGCAGTTGGAATTCCTCTATCAGACATTAAGATGGTAACTTGATGTAAACTTTCAGGTGTTAACGACCAGAAATCCCACATCGCTTCGTTCGACCTTAAATTGGTTTTAGGATGTCTTTTCTGCGTATGAATAAAGTCAGGGAATTTATATCCATCACGAATAAAAAATACTGGCGTATTATTACCAACCATATCCCAGTTTCCTTCTTCCGTATAAAACTTTAAAGAAAAACCACGTACATCTCTTTCAGTATCCGCTGCACCTGCTTCGCCAGCAACAGTTGAAAATCTAGATAGAATCTCAGTCTGTTTTCCGACTTCACTAAATACTTTTGCACGCGTATATTTACTGATATCGTTCGTCACAGTAAAAGTTCCCATCGCTCCCCATCCGTTGGCATGAACAACACGCTCTGGAATTCGCTCACGATTTTGGTGTGCTAACTTTTCAAGTAATTTATAATCTTGCATTAAAACAGGACCTCTGTTTCCAGCTGTTAATGACTTTTGGTTGTTTGATACGGGAGCACCTGCAGAGGTGGTTAATTTTTTACTTTTTGCCATGCTTATTTTTTATTTACAAATTACGACATTTTGTTGATATAAGTCAAATCAATAATTACTATAACACTATAATTAACATTTATAAACATGCTTGATCTTATACTGAAATTAGCTAAAAATTTTTTATTAAGATTAATGTCCTACTTTTGCACTTTGAAAAGAAATAACCATCAACAAGTAGAAAACAATGAGAAAGTATTTGAACTTTTTTGATTTATCTCAAAAAGTAAATTACAAAAATGAAATTCTTTCAGGATTAACCGTTGCGTTAGCATTGGTTCCTGAAGCAGTTGCATTTGCTTTATTAGCTGGACTTTCACCACTAACGGGATTATATGCGGCCTTTGTAATGGGGCTTGTTACAGCAATTTTAGGTGGTAGACCTGGTATGATATCTGGTGCAACTGGCGCTGTTGCTGTGGTTTTTCTTGGTTTAATAACTGCTTTAAAGGAGTTAAATCCAGCCATTAGTGTTGATGAAATCACACAATACGTATTTATAACGGTGATTCTTGCCGGAATTATTCAAATTATTGCAGGTTTATTGCGGCTTGGTAAATTAATGCGATTGGTTCCTCATCCTGTAATTTTCGGATTCGTTAATGGCTTAGCCATTATCATATTCATGTCTCAAATGAGTCAATTCACAGTAGATAGCACTGATCCTAATGCGCCATGGATGCAAGGAACACAATTATTTACATTTGTTGGATTAGTAGCTGTTGCGATTCTTATTATATGGGGATTACCCAAATTAACGAAAGTAATTCCTGCAGCTTTAACGGCTATTTTGGTGATTTTTGGAATTGTTTATTTATTCGATATTAACACAACAACAGTAGGTGACATTGCATCTGTAAAAGGTGGATTCCCTATACCTTCTATTCCAGATGTACCTTTTACAATGGAAACACTTTTATTGGTATTACCTTATGCATCTATAGTTGCTGGTGTAGGATTAATTGAAAGTCTTTTAACATTAAATATTATTGATGAGATCACAGAAACGCGTGGTCGAGGGAATAAAGAAGCAGTAGCGCAAGGATCAGCGAATATTTTATCTGGATTCATGTTAGGAATGGGTGGTTGTGCGATGATTGGTCAGAGTTTAATTAATATTTCATCTGGAGCAAGAGCAAGATTATCAGGAATTGTAGCTGCATTGATGTTATTGGTTTTTGTTATGTTCGGTTCGAGCTTAATTGAAAAACTTCCAATGGCAGCCTTAACAGGATTGATGATTATGGTTGCAGTGGGAACATTTGAATGGGCGAGTTTAAAAACATTCAATAAAATGCCGAAGTCAGATATTTTTGTGATGGTTGTTGTTACCTTGGTTACTATTTTCTTGCACAATCTTGCATTGGCAGTATTGATAGGTGTTATCATTGCAGCATTGGTTTTTGCTTGGGACAATGCTAAACGAATTAGAGCAAGAAAGTTCACCGATGATCAAGGTGTTAAGCACTATGAAATTTACGGTCCATTATTCTTCGGATCTACTTCGGTTTTTGCAGATAAATTTGATGTATTAGGCGATCCAGAACAAGTTGTAATTGACTTTAAAGAAAGTCGTGTAGTTGATATGTCAGCGATTGAGGCATTGAATAAATTAACCGAGCGTTACCATAAGGTTGGGAAGCGTGTTCAATTAAAACATTTGAGTGCTGATTGTCAAAAATTATTGGGCAACGCTGTGAATATCATAGATGTGAACATTCTAGAAGACCCTACTTATAAAGTTGTTGTTGACGATTTATAGTCGAAAGATTTTTAAAATCCTTTTGACTTTTCTGTTTGCTTATAAATGAATTCAAATAAGAAGCAGAAAAGTATTATTCCTAATGCGATATAAACATCCGATTGGCTTACTGAAAAATGCTGGACCAATAGTGCAATCATTGCGATAAGGCAGAACACAAATCCAATCACTGGAATAATTCGATTGGCATTTAATTCTTTAGACAATTTAAATCCTGTGAAGTTGACCACAGCAAAAATCAAAAGGAATCCAACACTACCTGCGGTTGAAATACTCTCCAGCTTTAATGTATTGACCAAAATTAAAGTCAATACCGCAGTTACCATCAATCCAATAGGTTGATTCCATAATTTACTGGTAAACTCATGTGGTAATTCGTCATCTTCAGATATTTCATAATTCACTTTTGTTCCCCCATATAAAGAAGCATTGATAGCTGAAAAAGTTGAAATAAGTGCTGCCACGGTTATTATCGTGAATCCAACCTTGCCTAACATAGGTTTAGCCGCTTCTGCCAATACATAATCTTGCGCAGTAGCAATTTGAGAGAATGCTAACGAACCTACCGTTATAATCGCTATGATGACATATAAGAAGATCACAAAAATCACTGACCAATAATAAGCCCTAGGTATATTTTTCTCGGGATTCTCAATATCGGGAGCGGCATTGGCTATTAATTCGAATCCTTCATACGCCACAAAAATCACCATACCCGCGGTCAATAATTTAAAAGGTGATTCCCAATTCTCTGGTGACAATTGTGATAAATGCGGATTCCCGAATAGTCCATAAATTCCAAAGCCTACAAAAGCGAGAAGAATGATGAGTTTAATGATTACGGCATACGCTTCAATTTTACCTACAACACTAATGCTATAATAATTAATCGCCGTTGCAAAAACGACAATAATTGAAGCATAGATATGTCCATCTAAGGCAACATCATTAGTTAAAGCTAATAAATTTGGGGCATACGAACCAAAAGCGGAGGCATACAATGACAACATGATGATATAACTTACCCAAAGCAAGTTATTGATTCCACCACTAAAAACACCTTTGCCAAATCCTTGATTTACAAATTTAACTGTACCTCCTCTATCCGGATATTTCAAAGATAATTTCACATAACTATAAGAAGTTATTAAGGCAATTAAACCAGCAATTAAAAATGAGATTGGTGTTCCACCTTCTGCTAATGCGACCGCTAGACCAAGCACAGCAAATATTCCACCTCCGACCATTCCACCTATTCCAATTGATATTGCTTCTTTTAAACCTATCTTTTTCGCCATGTTAATTGAGTATGCCTTTAAAATAATAATAATTGAACTTGAAATTCGAATAATTAGGTAAAAATAAAAAAGGAGCAACTCTTCAGTTGCTCCTTTTTATGGCTATTTAATAAATTATATACCGTTTTAAATCGGCACTACTTTTATTTATAATTTGTTACTAAATCTTCCATTGGTTTACGCACTTTTTTCAAGTTCACTAACCAATCGTTTTCTGTTTGACGGTAACCAATAGGTAACATTACACAACTTCTTAAACCTTTTTCTTTAAGTCCTAGAATTTCATCTACCGAATTAGGATCGAAACCTTCAAGCGGTGTGCTATCAAGGCCTTCGAATGCAGCAGCAGCAATTGCCATTGAGAATCCGATATATGCTTGTCTAGCTGCATGTTGAAAATTCTCTTCAGCTGGACGCCCTGGATAAGCTGCCAATAATTGCTGACGGTAATTTTCCCAACCTTCATTCTTCATTTCTCTCACTTCATTTGTCAGGTCGAACATTTTATTGATTCTGTCTGCAGTATAAGTATCCCAAGCAGCAAAAACTAATAAGTGCGAACAGTCAGTAATCACTGATTGATTCCAAGCAACTGGTCTAATTTTTTCTTTTAATTCTTGATTCGTTACCACCATCACTTCGAATGGTTGTAAACCACTTGATGTAGGTGCTAAAGAAATCGCTTCTAAAACAGCGTTAATTTTTTCTTCTGATACTTTTTCGCCATTCATTGCTTTTGCGGCGTATCTCCAATTTAATTTGTCTAATAATTCCATTTCTCTTAAAAAATTAATAAATGTTCATTCTTTTTTTGATTAAATAAAAAATGTTAAACTTTAATACTGTCCCAAGCAGCTTGAAAGGTTTCTTTGAGTTTAATTGTATCCGACGGACAATGAGATTTGGTTTGCTTATTCATTAAAAAAGCCATCGGATAAATGGTAAAAGCGTACAATACATATGGTGATAACGGTTTAATTATCCCCTCTTCTTGTCCTCTTAACCAGAGATCCAGCAGTGGTTGCAAATGATTCAAGCCTTCTGCTCGACACTCTTCATCCACTAAAGGCGTATTATCACATTGCGATAAAAACTGCGCTTCTTCAACCTCATTAAATTTAAAATCTGCGATATTAAACCAAATTTGCTCAAAGATTTTTTTAACGGGTTGAGCCATATCAATTCCATTAAATGCACTTTTGCTGAATTCTTCTTTTACGTTTAAATACAATTGGTTAATCAAATCTTGCTTGTTCTCAAAATAAAGATAGATTGTTGCGGGCGACACATTTGCCACCTTAGCTACCTTAGCCATTGATGCTCCTTGAAAGCCAGCATCGTTAACCAATAGTAGTGTAGCCTTTAATAAGGCCTGCTTTTTATCTTTACTTTTTTGAAGTTTTAACATTCTTTTTGTCTTTTGACAGTTCAAAGGTAATACATAAAAAAGAATGAACGTTCTTTTTTATTCGCTTTTAACATATTTTTAATATTTTAATGTAAACAGCAGTCACCAAATTTAATCAAAACGCTCGAAACGAACAAGTTGTTGAAAATCGTGATTTTCAGTTGGAATATCGATACGCATTGGAGCAAATAATCTCTTAATCAAATAAAATCGAGAACGTCCAGCATAAACAATACCCAATTGCCAAGTTAAGTCGTAATAGTGATACCCATCCTTATTCTGAAAAATAATTCGGCGAGAAGTACTAGATGGCATAGAGGCAAGAATGGCATCCGGTCCATGATATAAAAATGCCACATTCCGATGGGGTTGTGTCCAATTACTATCTATAAAATTTCTATCTATCGCGTTTGTATAATAGGTCTGATCATCAATTATGGCATTGACTTTAGACCAATTATTGTCATCTATCGCCTCACATAGCTTACAATTTACTGGACAGAATTCCGTATATTCAAATGCAACCGCCGGCGTTGGATTCGTGGTTATTTCAATATCCATATAATTACTCATTAAACCATCTTCGTATACATTAAAACGATTTACATTATAATGCGTTTCATCTATATGGCCAAAAGGATCGATTCGATTAAAAAACAAGGCCCCATTCTTTACACTAAAAGGAGCATACCAAGCCAACACTTTATATTCGCCAATAGGTAAATCTGGAATTTTATGATGGGCAGCATTATTAACAGGGTAGTTAATCGTATCATTCATAAAAATTGGTATCGCTAAAGATTGCTTAGCTAGAATATATTTAAAATCATGGTAACCGATTCTTGTTGTATCCATATTCAATTCGGCAGACTCACGTGCCACTTCCATATAGATATTGTTTTTTACGGTAAAATACGAGAAGTAAATTAGTCGATTTCCCTTGTTTTGACTGCCCGGCAATAAAACACCACGCGATTGGTCACCTTCATTTACAAACCTAATTTTCCATTGCAATGTTTCGTCAATGGAAAAAGCAGATTTATCTGCAGTTAATTCGAGCGACAGAAAACTTGGATTGAGATCGGCTTTTCCGATAAGCGGGAAACAATATAGCAGTACAATGAGTATTTTTTTCAAGATTCCATATATTTAATATTCGACTCTTGATACAATCTTTGTACCGTATGGTTCATTCGAATTATTGTTCAATTTTGAGATTGTACTTTGTCAATAAACCACTTACTTCGTCAAGGTTAAATTTCGAACCTTTAATGCGGTTGTTCTCAACGTCAATCTGATAATTTGTAGCGCCTCTAAAGTCCGATTTTTCGACATTCGTTCGATCGAATCTTGCCATTTTAAAATCAGATGCTCCAAAATCAGCACCTATCAATGTCGCTTCGGTAAAATCGACACCTTCAAGATTACAAAAGTTAATTGTAATACGCGGTAATTTCAATTTATAAAATGAAGAATGATTCAATTGACAATGTGAAAATGAAAATGACATGCCAAAAGGATTGGCATATTCGAAGTGTAATCCAAGCATTTTACAACCTTCAAACTTAACAGATTGGAAAGCCGTATTACTGATATTTGCGCCACTAAAATTACAATCATTGAATTCGCAATCGATGAATTTTATTTCCATCAAGTCTGCATTCAAAAAATCGCAATTATTGAAAATACAAAGTTCGTAATCCCCCTTAGGTAATGGTGAACCACTGTAATTCACATGTTTAAATTCTTTATTTTCGAAGAATGATTCGCCCATCTTTTATTCGTGATTTAGAGCAGTAAAGTTAGTTAAAATAAAGGATAGGTTTTGGAAATTTGAGGATGGTTTTAATGATTTTTTATTTCGACAAAGCTTTTAAAATTCGTTCCTCATTGACGACAACATCACGGAATAGAATGTGTGGAAAAACATCATATTTAGAACTTTTAAAAGCATTATAAATATTCGATAGTGATTCAGCTTTAACCAAAGTAAGATTCATTTCAATATCTAATTCACAATCAGTAACAAAATCATCACTAAATTCAGGAGCTATCAAAAGTATCTTCACAATTCTCAAATCATTCTTCAAAGCTAGATTTTGATACGACTTTAACTGTCTCGATACAGTACTAAATTTATTATATCCTTTTTCTTTAACGGATTTACATTCAACAATGATTACTTCATTATTTCCAATATTTAAAAGAATATCCATCATATCCTTTTGTGTATTAATACTGTTTTTCAATGATTCATCGACATTAAACCCTAACCCATTAAATATTACTTTAGTTAACTCTTCAAACTTCAACCCTAATTCGGCCTCCCTAATTATTATACCATTTTCCTTAAGTCCATTTAGATTACGATAACCAACATTAGCATAATTCTCAAGATATAAATTCTCAACATCTTTATAATGCTCTAAAATATTTAGAATATCATCTCCACGTTGTTTTATACCATTTGCCTTAATAAATACACCTAAGTCATTCTTCGTTAAAAGATCAAGAATATCCCTTGGTTTAATATTGAAGTCTAATAAGAATTCTGCCTTTAAAACAAACTCTTCTTGCAATTCGAAAATAGCTTTAAGTTGTTTATTTAATTTGGGTAAAGTAACATTTAGCTCTACTAACATTTTTTCAAATCCATCTATACTAATGCCAACTTTTTCATCTTGTTCAATCTCTTCAAAGTGTGCTATGAGACTTCCAATCTTCTCTTCCAATGTACTACCTTTTAGGTTATTCAGACTCAAACTTGTTTCACAAAGATCATTCAATGTCTTTTTTTTCTCAGTTAAAGTCGCATCCGGCTTATGAATCTCAAATGCAAGCAAATGACTAAATGAAATACCTTGCTTTAAAATCATTTCAATTTTTGAACTTATATCTAAAGATCTATCTATTGAATGATTCCGAGCTATTTGGTTTATTATAGGATCTCTTAAAACTTTGAGTGTACGTCGGTAATATTTTGGAGCAACTTCCTTTTTACGTATGGTTCTTAGGATTTTAACCATTTCATCAGCAATATAAACGGTATTCTCTTTCTTTGAGAAGAACAACACGCCAAGATTCTTCAATTCATTAATTACATCTAAAACTTCTAACTTTTTTATCGGCAAGATTGTATAATTAATTAATTTCACGTCCTCCTGTGACAACCCTAAAACTTTCGACAAAGTGAGCATAATGGATAATTCATCAGAACTAATCTTCGCTTCCCTGTTCGCTTCAATATCATTGAAATATGCCGTCTTTAAGCAAGAATAATAAATTTTATAATCACGGTTTCTATTAAAACTAAGTTCCGATTTTTCTCCATCAATCTCACTCTTTACATCCTTAATTTTAATCTTTATACTTTTTATTTCATTCTCATATAATCTAGAAAACCAATCCTGTTTCATTATACAATTACCATCACGAATAATGATATCAATAAGAATATCAAACTGTGATGACACTTCTTGAAAAGCTTCAAAAATATGTTTTGTGAATTCGTCTTGGATTAGTAAAAATATATTTGTGATATTCTGATTATCTACCGACTTAATACCCTTGTCTGAAGCGATCAGAATCTTTTCAATTTCCTTTTTATTTTTAGGATTATTGCTAATTATACCGTCTATAATTTTAATAAATGAGTTCTTTTCTAAAGACCCCATTCGGTCCAAGATATTTTCTAGTTTCATATAATAATTTTTAGTAGAATGTTCAGACCATTCAAACAAGTTGTGTTAGGTTTAAACGAATATACTAAAAAAATGAGACTGTCTGATTTTTAAGCGAGTAACACCTACCCTTCAGCGCGATTGTATTTAATTCCTAATTCGTCCAAGAACTTCACAATCATTTTTCCGTGCACACCTAGACCAACATTCATGAATTGATTTTCTTCAACCCATTTACCATTGTTCTCAACACGCCCTTTAAATCCAAGTGGTATGGTCATATTTCTTGATTGGATAGCCATAATGTTCCCATCAGTATCATAAATAGGACCTCCACTCTGCCCCTTTAAACCAGGTGTTGACGTTTCTAGATAAAGGATATCATAAGTATCATCCTTAGACCTACCCGTTTTTAAGTTTCGCGTATACATACCATCTATTGGAAACCTTGGTATTGGGAATAAATTTGCTGGAATTACGAACTGTTTTTTCTCTTCATCAAAAGTCGCATTAACCGGGTGAAAAGGAAATCCTAATTTACATACACTTGCTCCAATATCATCATCGGTTGGGGCTTTAATAGCTGGAAAATCCTTTAGATTCGCCACATATTTAGGATCGATCTTGATAAAAGCAATATCCTGTTCGACATAAACATGTTGTTTCTCAATCATTGTTTTTTGTGTACCTATCCAAAGTGCATATTGCTCAATCCATTTTTTATTGGACACCAATTTTTTCAATTGATTCTTTTTTTGCCCCATAGACAATGTCGAATTCTGATTGATCTTATCTTGCTCAGCTCTGTATCGTTCTATTTCCTTTTTATGTTGTACAGCCAAAATTGAAGGATGCATCATATGTCCAGCAGTCATTAACCAACCTTCATCATTTAGAATCACAAAAGTGCCAATCCCACTGTCCATCGTTCCATCAAAAAAACGAATACCAATAATTAAAGGGTGGGTAAATTTACTTGCAATTTTATAAGCTTTTTTGAACATAATATTTGTTTAACGCCGTTTAAGGTAATTAATTAGAACCTTAAATTTAACGAATTAAACTTAGTAATCGCCGTAGATTTTCTAATGCATAGTTTAGATTGCTCTGCGTAAATTGAAGTAAATGTAAATTTCAACAATTATTAAATTCACCAACCAACCAGCCCAAGCCACGATGCGATAATTATCCATTGGAGGCCATTCAAAAACGGCTACCAACCCCCATTTAAACAACCTCAAACTAATGGCAGACAAAGTCAAGGCATAACTGCGCAACATAAATTTTTGATGACCTATCCAATCCTTTTGTTTTACCTTTTGAAAAGCCTTAAAAGTGAAATAGAACCAAAAAACAGCCAATAGAACAAAGGCTAATTTTGAGAAAAAACCACCATTGGCATAAAAAGCCATTACAAGACCGGAAGGAGCTGCTAAAAATAGGATCAAACCAACATAAGCCTTCCCCATAGCTTTATGCCACGATCGATATTTTAAACGAATAGATTTAGAGAACTGTGTGATCCCTAATAAGAGTACAAAAATGCTGATATAAACGTGAATAAAAAAACTCCATTGATAATGGACCAACGCAATTTCATCTTGTTTAATTCTTAAAAATGCTGCTTTAAAATCTACCGGGATATACTGTAAAGTAATCAGTATCATTAATACGGAAAAATAGATGATTCCCGCATAATAACCGCTTATTAAAAATTGTTTTTTAGACGGCATAATGTCAATTACCCTCTGCCAAAAGAATCGTAATATTCAGCTGCGTTCTCTTCAAAACTCATTAATAATTCGATATTCTTTATTTCAATATCTGTAAAATCAGTTGTGATATCTGTATGAACAGGAATATACCAAGGTTGTGCATCAAAAAAGACCCTTAGCGGTCTATTTTTAAAAGAATAACCATGTCTTGCGTAGATGGTATTTCGAATGATAGTAAGATCTCCTTTTTTCAAATTCTCAACATCCGCTTTTTTCAACAAGGTTGTTGAGGCATTGATTTCATACATTAATTCTGTCGCAGTAGAAAATTGACGATAAATCCATTCTTCTGTTTCTCCATCGACTTGATAAACCTCAATATCTTCCGTGAATTTTTCCCAATTCACATAATCTTTTACATGCACCAATTGCACATTAGGATCATACTGATAAGGCTTTTTTTCCAATGTATAAACTCTATTTTGAATATCTATTTTTTTGTAAGCCTTCCACTTTCCACTCAATTTATCATTACTAATTTCAAATGTAAAATGACCATCATATTTATCATCTCCAGGTTCTCGTACATCAAAAATATAAGAAATTCCATTATTATTTTCTAACAAAACCATGGCACCTTTAAACGGCCTATCATTTCCTGCCACTACACTGTGTCCAAACACTTCATCTCCTACAATCTTATCGATGGAGATATTGATTTTGTTTTCCCTATTCCACGAATATCCTTCGTCCAAATTTATTGATTCAGCGTATTCATGATCTGCCATTTTAAAATAACCTACCCAATATCCAATTAAATGAGCAAGTGTCGGATCAACCTCCTCTGCGATGGGATCTACTTCATTGACTAAATTATCAGTCGTATCCTTTCCCGTGTTGACTATTGTTCCTTCCTCGACATAGACAATTGCATCCTCATTTTTTATGGGGTTGTTACACTGACTAAAAAGAAATAGTGATAAAATAATGAACGCGTTGGTAAGCAATGATTTCATAGAGTTAAAATTAATTTAGCCTAAAATAATCATTTGCCTTTTAATTAGAAAGTATATCTACAACTCAACGCTGTTCCATAACCGAAACCACCATAAGAACCAATAAAATTGAACATCGGTCGTATATCAACACCTACTAATATTGGTGCGTTTAAATGATTGAAGTCGTATTCCATACCTATTTGTCCACCCAAAGAAACGCCAAAGTCATTTTCATAAACATTTTTACCGATGAAATGACTGACTTGCGCACCAGGACCAACAAACCAATTCCAACCTTGAAGGATATTAAAATCCCAATGAAAAATTGCAGTCAAACTTACACTTGACCAATTTTTATGACTTCGTCCTCCTAAATCAAATTCGAATCTATTTCTCTCAGTTACGCCTAATTGAAAAGAAAATTCAGCACCGTATAATGATGGAGAACCGTTTAATCTAACACCAATTGCGTGAGGGTTAACTTGAGAATAACCTGTTCCGATTGTACAAACTGCTAATAATCCTAATAATAAATTTTTCATATCTGTTTTCATTTGTTTGGACATTGAATAACGATAATTGTACCAAAAAAGCATAAACCTTGAAGGTCTTTAAAAATCAACAGTTTGCAGAATAAAAAGTATTTCCTCCATCATTCAATTGTGGATTTAATCCCCATATTGGACGACAAATCCTTCAATCCATTAATTATTTAGTGATAACTAAGGATAGCACTACGGATAAAAAAATGGCGGTGAAGACCGCTAAGATCCTACCGCCATGACATTATTAATTCCAATCAATTATTTAGCGAAACCGATTTTCTCTACAATTATATTTTTCCAATGTTCTAATAATTGTAATTCTCCATTCAATTGCATATCAATATCTGCATTATAAAATTCGATGACTGATTGCGATTTTTTATTACCTGTTTGTGATTGACAAACCAATTCGAGTTTTTCAATTATTTTAAAAGGAGTCGTTGCATTTTCTACATTCCTTTGCGTTTTGACGATTTCGCAATTCACAATATGTGATAAATCCACAATTTGATTGACATCAAATTGATCTGTTCGCTTCACAAAAAACAATTGTTTTTTTATCGCGTCAATTCCGATTGCAATATCAGATAATAACTCGTGTTGATTAATGCTAAAATGGTTACTTACTGCTAATTCATTTAAAGCGTCTAATAATTTTTTATTCGATTTTTTTCTCTTCATTCGCATTCCTGCAAACGGTAAAATAATGACTAGTACAAGTACCAATCCTGTGATTGTTGTTGATAAATTCATTTTGATAAATATTATGTTAAAAATAATTTGCGCCAATGAAATGCATTGGCCGATTCACTATTCTTAACTATTTACCAGTGATAATGGAATGGAAAAATGCCGTCAGCCTTCCCTGTACCGATAAGATCATTCAGCAATGAGGTAAAATATTGCTTAAACGATAAACTTTCAACGTGAGCAAGATCAATCGTTGCTGCGAATTGTGCAAATTTATCAATGGATTCGTTAAAAGGAATAAAGTGTTGAATCGTTGAAACTGATTCTAACGCGGTGTGAACAGCAAAATAATTAGCCGTATTGGTCGTTAATTCCTGTCCGTATTTAGCAGAAAAAGAACCTTCCTCATTTTGATTAACATCGGCAACAACAAAATGCTGCTGACCAATTGAAAAACAATAAGTCAACAGAAGGAATATTAAAACAGTATATTTTGTACTTGCTTTCACACGGCGAATTTAAATCAAAATAAGTTTATGAATTCATATTTTTTTGTTAATTATTGAAAGATGCGAAAAATTATGGGTCTTAATTTTTATTAAAAATTTCGTAGTACCAAGAATGATGACTTACTTTGCAGCGCATTCAAAATTCATCATTATGAAAATCATTCGAAATAGTATCCTGTTTGTACTGTTATTCTCTTTAACGCAATGTGTTTCATTGCAAACAATCAACAGTATAAAAAACACGCCGGTTACTCCTTTAAAGTTCCGTTATTATGATGCTGAAAGTAAGATTAGTTACTTAGTAACAAATACAGATTCGACTATTCATCTCAGATTGCGATCGAATAATGAATTAACGATTACAAAAATTTTACGGACAGGACTTACCGTTTATCTAGACCCATCTGGCAAAAAGAAAAGAGATATTGCGATTAAATATCCATTAGGCGAAAAAGCAGTGATGCCGATGAATAAGCAAGGATCGATGCCAGAGAATCAAGGCGACAGAAAAGACATAGATCGAAGAATTACAATGACTTCTAAGGATGGAATGTATATTAATGATGAATATTCGGAAGCTTTTTCTATCATTCAATCAAATCCACCTGTATTTGTTACCCTTTCAACTGAGCAAGGAACAGAATTAATATATGACTTAACGATTCCTATTTCAAAAATAAGTAAGACCGGTAAAAGTGGTTTAAGTAATTTATCAATTGGTATTATTACGGGAAGTTTTGATGAACCAGATTTAAGTGACGATCAAAATGGACCACCAACAGGTACCGGACAGCCCGTTGGAATGGGCGGTAGGAATCAACAAAGAGAGCCTCAAATTGGGACCTATAGTGAACTTACAAATCCAGGTCGTGTTTGGTTTAAGGTTGTTTTATTATAAATCAGCGTTCAATTATAAGAAATAGTATTTTACAATTGCAAAAACAACGACCACAATAAGTAATCGGTGTGCGACGATATTTGCTTTAGGGTGATTGCTGGCAAATCTCGAACTTATCATGGCTCCAATAATTTGACCTACGGCGATCAATCCACCTGCCCACCAATTTACCCAGCCATTTAAAGCGAAGATGAGCAAAACAACACCGGTATAAGAACCTACGCAAATAATTTTCATCGCATTTGCACTCAGCATATCGAATTTACCGACCAAGACTGAGAATGCTAAAAAGATAATTCCCATTCCCATTTGAATAAAGCCGCCGTAAATTCCGAGCAGGAAGAATCCAATCAATAAAAATATTAATGGTAATTTTCTTTCACCTTCAGGAGGATTTATCCAACGACTTGGCTTAAACAGAATCACAAATAACAGTAGGATCATTAAAAATCCATAAACTTGTTTAAATCCTGCATTATCTACCGTCAAAGCCAAATAAAGACCAACCATCGCTCCTAAAAAAACGGTAATAATAAATGGCAAACTGGTTCGCCAATTTATCTTGCCATGCTTTTGAAAAACGGAGGTTGAAACTATAGATTGGGCAAAAATTCCAACGCGGTTAGAAGCATTTGCAATATTGGGTGGTAAGCCCATAAACTCCATTAAAATAGTAAGAGTTATTGCCGAACCATTGCCGGCTAAAGTATTGATAAATCCAGCTAAAAAGCCTCCAATAATTGCAATCGGATAAATCCAAAAATCCATATTAAAACATTCAACAGCAGATTTGACTAACTACTGTTTGGCAAAAATAAGAAAGATAATTGGGCAATTTCAATACAGAGGTCTACATTAATTTACCCTTTAATTTATATAATTTGATTCGTTAGGTTCTGCGCTTACTTGCGCAACACTTTAAATTTTGCATTAAGACCATAAATTTTCATAATAAAGAACTATGTGATCAAAAAATTCTACTTGCTCAGTAAAAGGCACGTTCAGCTTAGTATACTTTTTTATCGACTGACGCGATGAACAGGATAAGGTAAACGATCCATTTTGTTAAAAAACTTTAAAACTAAAATTCCGCTGTAGTAATCGATCAAGCCCATACGTATCAGTAATAATATAAAAACAATTCATATGAAAAATTTAGTAGTCATCAGTCTATTTTTATTTGGGTGCAATTATCATTCGTTTGCACAAGTTCATAAACACACGCTTGGTGTTCGGACAACAGGACTTGATCCTTTTCGGAATATGTCAATAGCCTATCAGTTGGGATTAGGCAAAGCAGATCGACTTGATTTCAGTTTAAACGCAAACGGGGCATTGAGTAAAAATTACAGTCAACTTGGTGGTACTGGAAGTATTTATTACAACCATGTATGGAATATAAAAGGAGGTTTTAATTGGTATGTAGGTGTCGGTATAAACTATTCTGCACAACATATCAATCCAATAGATGGACCTCAGACATTCAATAATGTCCTATCATTCGGTCCGCAAATTGGTTTAGAATATGACTTTAACGTCCTTAATGTTCCTTTGCTATTGTCTATTGATTTGCGCCCATCGATTATGTATAATTTCAATGGAGGATTTAATTACAATCCAGCCAATAGAGCAGGTATCTCTTTGCGCTACACTTTTTAAGTTTTATAGAATTCCATGGCTAAATCAAATATTTCGTAGATGGTGTCAACGGGAATATCCTCATTAGGATCGATAAACAAAAGGGCAAAGTTTTTTCGATCTCCCACATATAATGCTGGGTGATTGATATGCACACCTTTATTTACTGAAATATAAGGGTGCCCCGTTTCTTTATCGATCCAGAGGTAACAAAATATTTTTTTTTGATGCAGAAAACAGGGTAATTTATACTTCCATCCTGGTGTAAATTCAACTGAATAATTCATGATGATTGTCCTCAATGCGATGAGACAACTTTTATTCGGCTCATCCTTACTCAGGTAAAAATTATCTATTTCCCTCATGTTTATTATTTAATACCGATAAATATATCAACTTCTGCTTGATCTGGGTTCGTTGTACGTTCGTCATAAACTTCATAGTCTGCAACGTAAATTCTATCTAAATCCATCGACCAGATATTTTCCCATCCTTTGTAGACAATATTGTCAGACAATTTACCTTCTACAGTGAACATAGCGGCATTTGCTTCGGCAATTGTTAAGCTTACCATTCCTTCTGGCATTTCTGTTAAATCAGTTACTTCACAACCTAAAATTACAGTATATGGTTTTGTATAATCACTTTCATAATCGGTATAAACAGAGTAAATAGCATTTGAAACTTTATTCGGGATTTGCTCCACAATATTTTGAGCCATCAATTGTTCCCAAAGCATACCTATATCAGTTGCGGCTTGCGCGTTTTCGTTCGTTGTTCTCACAGCGATTCCAATAATTTTTTTCGATTCTAATTTCACCTTTTTCATCCTTTTATTTTTAATGTTGGGTCAAAACTACAACAGAGGTATGTCAAAGGTATGTCAGGGGTTAAAAATATTTCTGATAATATTCTTTTAAACTCAGTTCATGCGGTCGGAATTTCACATTCAAAATAATTAATTCTTGCATTCGATCTAATCTAAAAGCTCTAAAATCATTTCTCAATTGGCAATGTGCAATCATCACCCATTGGTCCTTTGTTTGAATGAGCGCAAAAGGTTCTACAATTCGTTTTGTCACCTTATTTTCAAGCGAATTATAAAGCAGGTCGACACAAGTATAATTAGTAATCGCCGATTGAATTTGAATGAGGTAATTACTTTGATTCGCAGTATTTTCGTATGTTCGAATTTCCATGCGTTCAGATAGAAATTCCACCCGATCTTTGAGCGAATAATTGAGTACCGATTTAATTTTATTAACCGCATCACTATACTTAGCGATGAGCGAATCATCTTTATTATTATCAACCAATAATTGCGCTGTAATGAGTGCGTTTGCCTCTTGTTCGGTGAACATTACTGGTGGTAAATTATACCCTTCTAAAAGCGCATATCCTTTCCCTTCTTCGGTAACAATAGGAATGCCTGACTGCTCTAGTGTTCGAATATCTCTATAAACCGTTCGAATACTTATATCATGTTTTTCGGCGATTTCTCTAGCTGTGACAAGATTTTTAGACTGTAGAAGAGTCAGAATAGCCGTCAATCTTATTAACCTGGGTTTTTCCATAGCGCAATCAATTCAATTTTAAAGGTAGACAAAAAAATAACCGCCAAACAAATTAATGTACAGCGGTTATTTTTATTTTGAATCAATATTAATCTAAAAAACCTTAGATATCAATCATAGCTCCAATAACTATGCCATGACTAATAGCATCTCTTGAACTATGTGTTGTCCCTGGAGGAAACGGTGCAAAAGGATCACTACCACTTATCCAATTCAAAGGCACATACCCTTCAGTTCTGAATCCTTCTAAAAATATTTTACAAGACTTGTTGACCATTGCTGAAAAACCAAGAATGTATTGATTTTGTCTTTGCCATGGCGCTCCATCTGGTCCTGCTGTAAAATTCGAAAACTCACCCGAAAGTGCAAAAACGGCTTTACCATCTAGGTTAAAATTAATCTTTCCTCCCGCATCATAAGACGACACTTTTGATGCGGCATATATATCAAGTGGTGGTGTTGGATTATGTGTCCCTTCCCAAACTTCAAGTGTTTTAACATAGCCACCTCTTAATTCGAATCTTTCTTTGTATTTAAGATTTCCGTAAAAAGTATAAGCAGGATTTCTATTGCTTGTTGCCTGAAAATGTTGTACTGGAAAATCGTGACTATAGGCAGTACCATGCATATAAGAGGCACCAAAATTCAAATGAAAATTTTCACCAAAGTGAACGGTATAATTTAAATCAGCTGTAAAATTATTCACCATCGAAGGAACATTAGTTGAGTCACCTACTGGAGTGAACATGGCACGGAATTGCGAACCACCTTGAGCAGCCATTACAGTTGCATGAATATCCCATTTTTTAAATGAAATTTGCGCACCATAACATAAACCGGCGAATGCATGCCAAGTAGACGTATTTGTAAAAGGATTGATACCGCCCATTTGACCAAAAGGAGCATCCATTTTACCGATTGCACCATAAAGTGGGAAAGCATTTAAATCGCCAATTAAAACGTACCCTTTCCTCAATTGTAACTGATTTCTATTCAAGTCAGTTATTGTTCCTGTTCCAAAACTTTGTTCTGGATTGTAAAGAATCTCAGCATATCCTGCCATCCAATTATTAATCACAGCTGTAAATGCTAATTGAAACGAATGTAAAGCTGCCTCACTAACCTCTTTTCCAATTTGATTACTAGAAGTTGGATGACGCATGAGGTAAGCAAATTTCGAATCAATATTAGATTTTTGATAATCACCGATTGAAATTATTGATGCGCCGATTGTTAAAGATTTATTATCTAAAGCACCTGCTGCACGTTGATCCATGAAGACCTCAACTTTCCTGAGATCGTATACAGGTTCTAACATTTTGTAACTGTATTCAGGATTTATACCTACAGTCCCTTTTGAATCAGACGATTTGTCATTTTGAGAAAATGCGAAATTGCTTACCAGGGCAATACACAGAAGAATTTTTTTCATTTATTTATTTTTCTATTAAAAGCTAAATAAATAATGATTTGTGTTCTATTTTGAAAATGTGGTTCTTAGTCTAAATCAAATTATTCTAAAAGAACAATGATTTAGACTAAGAGGTTTATTTAAAAACATACCACAAATCAAAAGTTAAAATAGCAATTTGTAATTTATTGTAGTTGAGTAGGGGGGTTCAACTGGCACAAATATAGGTTAAAATTAGAAAAAAGCAATGTTAATCGAAATAAATACACCACTCGTCGAATAAATAAACATGTTCGTCATAAAAAAAAATAACAATTCAATATTTTAAAAAACATAACGTATAATTCGACATGAACCAATAAGCGGTTAGCAAGACGCATGATTAACTTTGTCTTAATATTAAGTTCATATTAGCGCATTGCAATCTTAAACCAAAACATAAAGCACTATACAACAACGATATAGAACTCGTTAATAAATTGATAATACAAGCATAACCTAACACTTACTTAATGTTAGCGTTAAAATCGTTTAACTTTGCATTCAGGAACGACTAGCACAAAGCTCTTTAGTACCGATTTAAAAAAATTCAATATGAGTAAGAAAACTGATAAAACACCAGCAAAGAAAAAAGCAACGACTAAGAAAGCGGCAGATAAGAAAAAAGCTGCAGCAAAGATGAGAGCTACAGACAAGAAAAAATTAGACGCAAAGAAAAAAGCAGCGGCTAAAAAGAAGGCTGCAGCAAAAAAGAAAGCGGCTGACAAGAAAAAGGCTGACGCTAAGAAAAAAGCGGCTAAGAAGAAAGCAGCTGACAAGAAGAAAGCAGCTACTAAGAAAAAGTCTACAGACAAGAAGAAGGCTGACTCAAAGAAAAAAAGCGCGAAGAAAAAATAAATAAAAATGCTTCAATAAAGGTTAGTATATACTTTATTGGAGCTTTTTTCCCCTTTAATTTAGATAAAGCTGAGTTCGACTTTAAAGAGTACATCTACAGGTTCCCCTTCAAATTTAGCTGGAAACCATTTTTTTGGCAAGGCATAAATAACACGAATTGCCTCATCATCCAATAAGGTATGCGCCCTTTTAGTGACAGCGACATTTTTAATATTCCCTTGTTTACTTACCGTAAAAGTTACCTCAACTACTCCAACGATTCCTTTTTGCCTGGCCTCCTCTGGATATTCAGAAATATTTTGGATATCGTCCCACATGCCATCTTCACCCGTTTTATAAACAGCCGGCCACGATAAATTCACGCGTTTTCTCTCCCCATTTACAATAATAGTTTCTGTGACTGTATCCGCTAAAGGATCATAATAAGTCAGTTCCCTTTTTGTAAAATCATATACCTCTTCTATTAATCCAGTTGAGCCATAATAACTCCATTCCCCTTTTTTCAAACCTGCATCATAGGCACCAACCGTACTTGTATCCCCTTGCTCATTATAAAAAGTCCATACACCGTCTCTTTTACCCTCATTGTATTGACCTGAGCTCATCAAAACATCATCAGTACTGAACTTTTGATACCCACCTTGCTTCATATATTTATTACTTTTAAGCACATGATATTCTACACGGTAGTCATCGTATTTATCGACTTGTAATTTTGTTTTTTGAGCCAACAAGATACTCGGACAAAGCAACAAGAAAACAAGTACAAAACGATACATAATTACTAGATTTAATTTCATTCAATAAATGTTTTAACGCGTCAAGGCTTTTAATTGTTTCTAAATAATTCGAATAATTTAAAATTTAAATCATCTATGAGGTATGAGTTTTCGCTGAATGCGGAAACATTCGACAAAATCACAATACCATTCTTGCTTTGAAGGTCCATTGCCATTGATGATGTATAACCTCCTGTGCCACCATTGTGCCAATATAATTTATCAACTCCTTTGTTCTTTAAGATATGCCATCCATACCCGACACTTAGGTCCTCACTAATATTAATTGTTTCCTTTCTAGAAAGAATAAAAGCTTTATTTGATCCATAAAAATGCCCCAATAAAAACTTACTTAAGTCGCTAGTAGTAGATAAAATTGCCCCAGCTGGTGCATACGCATCAAAATTCCACCCAGCAAAAGCCGCTCCATTTGCGTCCAAGCCTTGAACTAAAGCCACATTTAATTTTTCCCGATTTACGACTGTATTATTCATTTTTAACGGTTTCAGAATAATATCATTCAATAATTCATCATAGCTCGCGCTTCCTACTTTAGTTAAACTATAACCCAAAAGTGCTGCACCAATATTAGAATAGGCATAATTTGATAAGGAATCCTTTACAACTACATCTAATCTCAAATAAGCATCAAAATCGTCAGTATTATATGTGAGATAAGGATCTAAAGGATTGGCAGGACTGAAACTATTGGGCAATCTAGGCAAACCCGATGTATGATTCGATAAGGACAAAAAACTTATTTCCGTTTCATCTTTAAATTGGAAATTAAAATAAGGATTGATAAGCGCATTTTGATTAAGACTATCAATTGAAATATAATGCGACAAAATAGTCGAAGTAAATACTTTAGTAATCGATCCTATTTCAAAAGCTTTCTCGTGATTATTAACATAAGAAACCTTCTTTTCACCTTTTCTTACCCCTAAATAATAACTGACACTATCGGTCACAATGACTATGGACAATTCAGTTCCAACCGGTAAATCTTTTAATTGTTTTTTAATGAGTTTAAGATGAGATTTTGTGAAAACAATCGGAATATCTACTTGCGTTGCAACTTGGGCTGTAGCAAAACCTACACCTGATAAACGAAAGGTTAACAATACGAATAAGACTTGAAATGTAATTAATCGTTTCATTTTATTTTATCTAAAATTTATGGAAGTCTAATTTTTTAATGATTTCCGTTACACCTTTACTCGCATAAGCGCCATAACTATCCACCAATACACCTTTCAAGTTATATTTTTCAGAAGAAATAGCGTAGACAGCAACTTCATCAGCAGGATCTGAGGCTCCATAGAATCGATAAAATTCATCGATTTCAAAATCTTCATGATTAATTTGAATCTTTGACTGCGCACAGAAAATACAATTATCATCTGCTTTTAGATTAAAATCACTTGTATAACCGCATTTATTCAAATCGTTAATCGCTTCTGAAGATGTCTCGTAATTTTTTATAGATGCCATAATTTAATGTTTTTAAGCATTATAAATTTACCAAAAAAAACCTATGAATCAATGATTTAAAAAAGGAGAAAAGAAAATATAAATTAAGGTTTAAAAGTATCAATATACAATCGTTCTACTTTGTTTCTCGCCCAAGGTGTCCTTCTTAAAAATTTAAGACTTGATTTAATTGAAGGATCAAAATTAAAACAACGAATATTAATACGTTCTCCCAATTCTTCCCAACCATATTCTTCAACTAATTCCTCTACGATATCAGCTAATTTGACACCATGCAAAAAATTATTGGCTTGTGGATTAGTGTCTGGCATATACTAGTGTGCAATTTCTTTCCCGTTTAAATGCAGAGAATAAGTAATCTCTACTGATTCTCTTAAGGTTAGCGCTACAGAACAATATTTTTCAAAACTCAATGAAGCAGCACGAACGAGGTTCTTTTCAGGAATGTCTCCTAAAATATCAATTTTCAATACCATCGATTCGAGTTTAGTACTTGTTGCAAGTGGAACAGTATTACCAATCACCTCAACAGTATAATCCTCTACCTCTAGTTTTTGATTTTTCAAAATCATTATAATATCGATAGCATTACATCCCGCAACCCCCATCAAAAGCATTTCCATTGGACTGGCACCTTTAACAGTTACACTATCCGTATTATCCATTAAAACCGGCACTCCCGATTCTCCTTTCGCCTCGAATAAATATTCATTATTCAGTCTTCTCGCTGTAATCCTCATTCAAAAATAATTTTCCTTAAAATAACAGATTAATAATCAAACCACCAAGTTTAAAGTAATCTTGTATACAAAAATACTCTATCTATTATTGAAAAGCTGTCATTCCTTGCTTCAAAAAGTAAATTTTGAGCATTATTAAAAAAAAGACCTCAACTAATTAAAGTTGAGGTCAAAATAACTATGTACGAATTATATTATTTCGTTGCTTGTGGTTTTCCGTCATACGCATATACATATTTGCCATGCGTTTCGTCTATCTTCGTTAACTCCCAGTTCTTTGAAACATTAGGATCTTTAATTCCTTCAACATTTTTAATTGTAATAATATACATCGCATTTGGAACTCTAAACTGACCTTTCCATGAAATTGACGAAACTTTCACTTCTTCACCAGGAGCAATAACAAAAGTTTGCGCTGGAGGAATTGGTGTTACTTTTTTATTTGACTTGTCAACAACAACTTCAATATTTGCGCTTGTATTGTTGACAATGTAATGATCAGATACAAATTCAGTATCCGTTGTTTCTTGAGCAAAACTCATTAAACCCGCTGCGATGAATAGAAGTGATAAAATAGAACGTTTCATAATTTAATTTGGTTTTAATTTATTAATAAATATTTTATAATATGTTTAAGACGAGCGAGAAACAGTTTCATTTCAATTTAATTTTCGTTCGTCTTATCGATATACAATTCCATTAAACAAACATCAAGCCAAAATCCAAAAACCCAACACTAACAACTGAATACCAATACTATATAAAAAACCAATAATCTTTTCGGGGAATTTTACCTAAAGCATCAATTTCATTTTGAATTTCTTTTTTCCCATCTGGTGATGATACAACAATCATGATCTGTGGATTTTCGATTTCTTTTACAACATCGAAATGTTGCATGCGTATACCATAAATGTCTTTACCAATTTTCCGCTCACTATCACAAACCCATATAAATTCCATTTCGTTTTCTAGAATTATTTTGGCCATATCCTTCCCATTTCTTCCACCACCCCACAAAACCAAAGGTCGTGTAGGATCACGGTCTATCTCATAAAAATAGCGCATTTTCATATCGAAATATCGGTTATCTTTATACTCCTCCCAGGTTCTCGAAATTCTATTATCACGATCGCGCCAAAAATGTAATACTTTATCTATTCCAACGATATTTAAATTGTGCTTATACATTCTAAAGCATAAATCATAATCCTCTGGATAAACCAAAGGATTAAAAGCATCAATTAAATCCAAATCATCTTTGTGAATTATCCATGAATGCGAAGGAATTACACATTCTTTATAAATTTCATCCTTGTGTAGACTATGTTTAGCAACGTGATTCAACCATTTTTCATAACGCAAAAAGCCGTCCCCTACTTCTCCCTCATCTACAAAATGCTCTGTGCCTCCTGCTATTACCGTTCCTTTCCCATAAGGCATCCATGCTTCAACAAGTGTCTCCAGTTTATCGTGCGGCATTTTATCATCCGAATCCATCCGATTGATTAAATCACCTTTGGCGAATTTATATCCGTATTGTAGCGTTGGTATTAATTTCGGGGTATCAGAATTCAATGCTATAATTCGACTGTCAAGGCCTGCATATTCCTCGATAATCTCTTTCGTTCCATCAGTTGAATGGTCGTTAATTGCCAGTAACTCCCAATTTTTATACGTCTGATTCAAAATAGAATCTAAACAATCTCGGAGGAATGGCGCAGTATCTTTAGCCGCTAGAATAATTGACACCAATGCTTGTTCTTTCATAAATTTTATTTTCGCCATGCCGATGGCAATTCTTTAAGTATTTCAATATTATCGAATTCACGACTTTCTTTTGCTCCGTTTTTCTGGACCCATTCCCACATTTCTGATAATGCTTTCGAAAAAGGGGTCACGCTGCCCGGTTCGAACTGATCATTAAACTGGTTATGATTCGCATACGCATGTTCCACCTCTTCTCTTGCTTCAAGAAAATTAGGTTGCGCATTGATTCCAGTAATTTTATTTAACGCTGCTATCAATTCGATTATGGTAATTGGATTGTCACTGCCAATATTAAAAACCTTATTGTAAGCAGCATCAATATTCACTGCATTGGCAATAAAAGGAGCAACATCATCAATGGCCGTAAAAGCACGACTTTGATTTCCATCTCCAAAAACTGATAAAGGTTGATTTTTTAATAATTGATTCATGAAGATACCTACCACATTGCGATATTTATCTCCAATATTTTGCCTTGCGCCAAACACGTTATGTGGTCTAAAAATGATTGAGTTTAAACCAAACATTGATTTTGCATTTTTAAGATCCATTTCCACAGCAAACTTTGCAATCCCATAAGGATCTTCAGGATTAGGAAATTGTCCTTCGTGATAAGGCAATTCATTTTGTCCATAAACAGCGATAGAAGATGTAAAGACAAAGCACTTTACATTAAAATTAACGGCAACATTAATTAGATTAATGCTGCCTATTAAATTGTTTTCGTAATTAAATTTTCGAATGAAATGACTTAAGCCTTCTGCTGCATAAGCAGCTAAATGATAAACATAATCGAAATTATACTCCTTAAATAATTCATTCACTAAGGTAACATCTGTAATACTCCCTTTGCAAAATATAGCAGCAGGATTTATATTATCAATTACACCACCTGACAAATCATCGAGGATGATCACTTCATGTCCATTTGCTATTAGTTGATCAACCACATGAGATCCAATAAATCCTGCACCTCCAGTAACCAATGATTTTAGATTCATGGTTACAAAACTAGCGCTTTTTTCAATTTAACCTATCGCAAATAGATTTACTCCTTTTCTACACAAGTTTGATCAACTATTTTAACCTTACCTGTATCAAAACCTTTCTCACTAGCCAATTGAATTAAGTCGTTATAAAGTGTTTTATCCATTGTTTTATCACGTGATAAAATCCAGAAATAATCTCTTGATGGTGAACCTATCATTGCATATTCGTAATTCTCACCTAAATTCATGATATAATAATCACCCGCAAACGGCCAGAAGAATGTTACTTTTAACTGACCAGGATAGTCGCTATTTGGAATTTTCGCCCAACCTTCTGCTGTTTCCCATCTTTTCGTTTCTGAATCCATTCCTTTATTCAATACACGTACTTTACCATCTTCCATTAAGGAATAATTGGCGGTAACACATGTCAAGTTGGTTTCAAATTTATTGGGTAGGCGCGCAATTTCATACCAAGTACCAGCATATTTTTCTAAATCAACTTTATTTGCTGTTGCTAATTCTTTATTCTGCGCACAAGAAAATAAGAAGACTAAACTGGCAACATATATTAGATATTTCATATTCGTTTTTTTTTAATTTAATAAATGATTCTTAATACTATCCTAACTTATTTAATAGATAACTAAAATCAGGCTAAAAACAATAAAGTACTATATACTAGTTGATTAAATATAATTTCATAAAAAAAACTGAGCAGCAAGTACGCAGTTTTTGTAGAATTAATCCCCAGATTTTAAGTTATATCTTATGCCCGACGCCCTCTAAAACCTATAATTTACTGCAATAAGAAATCGCAGTAAACGGTAATAATCGAGCTGAGAATAGTAATATTATTTCGAATCATTCAGTTTCCAACTATAATCTAAATATGAAATTTCTGTATTGTCCGATATTTTGACGCTTGAATATTCATTGATAAAAGCATTAATTGATTCATATCTGTCTGTAAAATCGCCCTTAAACCAAGTAAAAAGTTTTGATAATTGTGCTTTTTCAGCGGTAATAATATTCTTTGATTTATCCTTTAAAAAGTTCCTAGATTGTTCGGCCAGTTGTTTTTCTAGATTTGCTCCAACAAAAGCTTCATTTCTCAGTGGCGGGCAAGATTCAGAAGCACAGTTAACTGCAAAATGTATTCTAGGTTCATTAAAATCCTTCCGAATGATTCCGTGTTCTATATTATTAAGGTCATACGTTTCATCTCCAATTTTAATGAATTTAATATCCCATGCTGTATTCACTTTATAAATACCTCCACCCAATTCTTTAATAGATTGAACTGGATAGTTTTTCACAATTAACTTTATCGTAAAAGCATTGTAAGCATTAATCCAAAACGCCAATTGATCATCTTTTGACCAGGTAGAATTGGGATGATTATTACTTAAAATAGACAAATATTTATCCAGTGCGGCCTCATCCTTTTTAAATCCTTTATAATTCACATTACCTTTTGCATCAACGTATTTCTTTAGTAGATTTGTCCACTGTGTATGCTCCAGATGTTCTTGAGCTTGCGACAAAATCCCTAATGGAAATATTAATAAAAATATATAAATTTTAAATCTCATAATTCTTCTATTATTACGGTGAAACTATCCATTATCATACCAACTTTAAACGAAGCTTCATCTATAGGACGATTAATCAAACGATTGCTTACAGCTCCTTCCGAAGCACTAGAAATTATAGTGGTTGACGGAGGTAGCAAAGATGATACTTTAAAAATTTTAGCGGAATTACCTGTTCAAGTCATTCATTCAAAAGCTTGTAGAGCTGTACAATTAATAGATGGTATTGCCCAAGCTACAAATGAGTATTTATATCTAGTTCACGCAGATACTTTACCACCTCTTACTTATTATGAAGATGGTATTACAGCATTGCAGAAGAATAAAGCAGCCACATACCGCAGTCAATTTGAGCAGGGACCTTTCATGCTTAAATTAAATGCCTTTTTCACGCGATTTAATTGGCTGATCTCTCGTGGTGGAGATCAATCCTTATTTATCCATAAAAAAACATATTACGACCTGGGCGGATATAATGAGGATTGCAAAATAATGGAAGAGTATCCGCTTTTGGAGAAATTAATGCAAAACAAATATTTAATTGTAATTCCTAAAACGATACTTATTTCAACACGGAAATACAATGGTAGGTCCTGGTTAAAAGTCAGTCGTGCGAATTACTTCGCTTTTAAGATGTATGGAAAAGGAGAACCTACCGAAGCCATTCGTGCAAAATATTTAGAATTATTAGGGGAGTAATTTAAAACGCTTCACCTATTGTAATGTAGAATTGGAACCCTTCGTTAGCATGTGCGACATCTGCTCGTATATGACTCATTTGTTTTTTATTCAATTGAAAACGCAAACCTGCTCCATAACTTAATTTTTGTTTTGTATTAAAAAGATCATTCAAAGTTGGACTCACTGTTCCTGAAGATACAAAAGCCGCTCCTCTTAAACGTTTATATATAGGATAACGATATTCGATTTGTAGCAATTCGATATTTCTATCGATAAATCGACGGTCATTAAACCCTCTCCCTCTTTTACCTGACGACAAATAATAATGGGTGAAAAATGGTGCATCTCCGAAAGTAAATCCTGAATAAAAATTAGCAGCGATGGTATGTTTTTCTTTGATGGTATAATAATAGCTCAAATCAAATTGCAGCAATGAATAATCAAAATTAGAACCAGTATACTGATCAGACACTTCATAAACGGCATTGGCAAACAGACCTTTCCTTGGATAAAAAATATCATCACGACTGTCATAAGTAAGCGACAAACCAATCGTACTTATTATTCCGCCTTTAATTCCTGTTGGATTTTGAGCAGTTAATAAGCTATCAGTCCGTGGAATTTTAAAATTATCAAATCGATATTGAATTCCAGCCAAAAAATGATCGGTTAGCCGATAAGCCAAAGTAGAAATCACTCTTGGATAAGTAGCATCAAACGTTTCTAAATCGTCTTTTTCAGCATCGATTCCAATACCAAAATAATTATAGAAATATCGATAATAACCTAATTCTCCGTGCCATTTCCAGTTTTGTTTAAAATAGACTTCGTAAGGAATAAAAAGGAGGAATTGTTTTTTTAAGGTATAGGATAATCCCAATTGAATTTGGGATTTGCGCCAAGTCTTAAATTCTCCCGCATTAAATACCATGATTCCTACAGCACCAAAAGCAAGACTCGTTTCAGGCAAATAAAAGGCCAATGGGAAAGCGGTGATATTAAAATCTTCTTTTGATTGGTAAGAAGTATCTGAAGCTATGCTATCATTCGGTTCATTAGCACTATCAACCTGACTTATCAGCGGTTGACACAAGCAAAAGGATAAAACAAACAGGCAGAAGCGCATAGAATTATTTAAATATAGGTCGTTCAAAACTAAATCTCCTTACAAAGCTTATTCACGTGAATGTTTGTTCTTTTTTTTCAATTCTGACTCCGTTTTAAGAATCAATAAAACGGCTCCTAAAACCACCATTGAAATTGAAATTATTCCACTCAATGTCTCTGATAATTCTAACCATGAAGAACCAAAACCGAGTATAACATATGAGGCCCCTAGAATCACCATTAATTTCGCAGAATAGGTTTGAGCAAATTGCCAATTCTCTTCTGATTCCATTGACTGTTTTGTGCGATACCCGTAGATATGGTTAATATTTTTAGGCGGAAAGATCAACATAATAATTCCTACAAGCAGCATCACTGTTCCAGCTGCAGCCAATATTGTAAAAAGAGGAGCTAATTGACCCATGATTTAAAGATAAGTCGAAATAAATTAAAAACCATCATATTCCAGATGACTTCTACGAGAATTTGTAAACGGTTATAATTTAAAAGCTTGGCCATCTTCAACGCAAACGACATTGTCAAAAACCCCAATCGCTTCAGCTAGGAGTTCTACGGTGTCTTTATAACGTGCTGAAAAATGACCTAGAAGTAGTTTCCCAACCTTTGCATCCTTCGCTATCGTAGCAGCTTGAGCAGCTGTAGAATGACCTGTTGCTTTTGCTCTTGACTTGTGCGCAGTTAAAAAAGTAGCTTCGTGATACAAAAGATCCGCACCTTCAATCCAATCGGTTAAACGCGGTAAATACTTCGTGTCTGAGCAGTAGGCAAATTGCAACGATTTTTCAGGAGGCAAAGTACAATCCTCATTCTTAATTGTGATTTCATCACGCATTACATTTTGTCCTTTCTTCAAGGCTAAAATCTCAACAAGACTGAGGTTATATTTAGAAATTGCACTTTTTCTAATCTTATGTTCTTTTGCTTTCTCTTCGAATAAAAAGCCGTTACAAGGAATGCGATGTTGTAATGGAAAAGCGTATATATTGAGTTTATCATCCTCAAATATTTTAGTTTTTTCAGTTGGATCGACAGTAATAAATTCGAGTTCGAACCCTAAATAGACTTCTGTTAATTTAAATTGATGTCGGATAATTTCTTCTAATCCAACCGGGGCAAATATGGTTAATTTATTATCTCTTCCCAATAAATTCATGGAGGAGATTAAACCGAAAATTCCTAAAAAGTGATCCCCGTGTAAATGAGAGATGAAAATATATTGAAGCCTTTGAAATTTAATTTTGAATTTGCGCAGTTGTAGTTGTGTACCTTCACCACAGTCAATCAAAATTCGGCGTTCATTAAAATTCAAATACTGAGCCGATACGCCCCTATTTAAATTTGGAACTGCAGAACCAGATCCGAGTATGGTTAATTTTAAAGGCATCCGGTAAGTTAAAGAATATTTAGTTAATGTCGACTACATTCCTGGAAGTCCACCCCCACGCATACCTTTCATTTGACGCATCATATTCGCCATATTCTTTTTATTGCTCATTAAGTGCATCACTTTTTTGGTCTCACTGAATTGTTTGATCAATTTATTGACATCTTGAATAGAGCTACCAGAACCTTTTGCGATTCTATTTTTTCTCGATCCATTTAATAAGCTAGGTTCTGCGCGCTCTTTAGCCGTCATTGATTGAATAATTGCTTCAATACCTTTAAAGGCATCATCGTCAATATCTACGTCTTTCATTGCTTTGCCAACCCCAGGAATCATTCCCATAAGGTCTTTGACATTACCCATCTTTTTGATTTGTTGCAATTGCGCATAGAAATCGTCAAAATCAAATTTATTTTGAGCAATTTTTTTCTGTAGCTTTTTTGCTTCCTTCTCGTCAAATTGTTCTTGAGCCTTTTCAACTAAAGAAACAACATCTCCCATTCCCAAGATACGATCCGCCATCCTTTTTGGATAGAAAACATCTAAGGCATCCATTTTTTCACCAGTACCAACAAACTTAATTGGTTTATTCACTACTGTCTTAATAGATAGGGCAGCTCCACCACGTGTATCACCATCTAATTTGGTTAATACAACACCATTAAAATCAATTTTTTCGTCAAATGCTTTTGCAGTATTCACAGCATCCTGACCTGTCATGGAATCAACAACGAATAATGTTTCAGTCGGATTGATTGCTTTTTTAACAGCAGCAATCTCGTCCATCATCTGCGTATCAATAGCCAAACGACCAGCAGTATCTATAATAACAACATTAAAGCCGTTACTTTTTGCATATACAATTGCTGCTTCAGCAATCTTTACAGGATTCTTTTCTTCACGATTAGAATAAACCTCTACTCCTAGTTGTTCACCCAATACATGTAATTGGTCAATTGCAGCAGGACGATAAACATCACAAGCCACCAAAAGAGGATTCTTACGCTGTTTATTCTTCAGCCAATTGGCTAATTTACCAGAGAAGGTTGTTTTACCAGAACCTTGCAATCCAGACATTAAAATAATTCCTGGACTTCCTTTATAGTTTACATCCTCTTGTTCACCCCCCATTAAGTTGGTCAACTCTTCATGACAAATCTTTGTCAATAATTGACCAGGAGAAATTGTGGTTAACACATTTTGTCCTATTGCTTTTTCTTTTACGGTATTTGTAAAATCTTTAGCTGTTTTAAAGTTAACATCCGCATCCAATAGGGCTCTTCGCACCTCTTTTAACGTTTCTGCTACATTTATTTCAGTAATTTGTCCATGCCCTTTTAAAACTTTAAAGGCCCTGTCAAATTTATCGGTCAAATTTTCAAACATCTTCTTAACTTTATTTTCTGAACACAAAGATAATAATTTTATAATCGCTTACCAACGCAAATTGTAGAATCGAGAATGAATATAAAAGAACAGCTCGCAGTAACACATTCAAGAGACAATGCCAACCTCGTTATCAACTATATAGGTAACGATGAACAGAAATTTGCTGAATTAATGGATTTATTTCTTTATGGTGAATACAGAACAGTTCAGCGCGCCAGCCAGCCAATTTCTATCATTGTCGAAAAAAACGCTGATTTAATAAGTCCGTATTTAGCGGATATTATCAAAAACCTAAAAAGGAATCCTATTCCTGCTGTGAAAAGAAATACGATGCGATTTTTTCAATTCATCGATATTGACGAATCAATTACTGGAGAGTTATTTGATATCGCCCTATCTTATTTAATCGCAATAGACGAACCTGTTGCGGTAAAAGCATTCTCAATGACGGTTCTCAGGAAAATATGTACGGAATATCCCGAACTCATTCGAGAAGTCAGATTCCAAATAGAAATCCTTGTTCAAGAAAAAGTATCGGCAGGATTGACACATCGTGGCGAACACGAATTAATCAAGCTAAAAAAAATAGAAGACGATTTTCTTAAGCGTACTTAAGCATCCTTAAAGACGTACTCACTTTAGGCTTTAAATTATTCCCTATTGCTTCTCTACCATTATAACGCAATGACATGGATTCAGCATAGGCGCCGCACGAACGAATTGTAACGATATCACCTCGGTGTAACTCAGGTAAACGAATGTCTTTTCCAAAACAATCACTCGACTCACAAATTGGACCAACAACGTCGTAAAATTGAGCAACATCAACAGGATCGGCATTTAATTTTTCAATTTTATGCACTGACCCATAAAGAGCAGGACGCATTAATTCTGTCATTCCGGCATCCATCACTGCAAAGTTTTTATTCTCAGATCGTTTAACATAAAGCACTTTCGTTCTTAAGCTACCACATTGCGCAACGATCGATCTTCCCAATTCGAAGTGAACAGGAATATTTACTAAACTAGTCAGTCCTTTTTTAAATGTATTAAAGTAACCTTGAAAATCTGGAATTGCATTCAAATCAGGTTGATCATAATCTATTCCTAATCCGCCTCCGACATTTAAAGAGGTTAATGGTCCGATTTTCTGTTCAAATTCAGGAATAATTTCCAAAATGCGCTCACATAGGTTGGCAAAAACATCCATTGTTGTAATTTGAGAACCAATATGGAAATGCAAACCAGTAATATCGATCGAATTTAATTCGCTAAGATCATTTAATAAAGCTTTGAATTCTAAAACAGTCAATCCAAATTTATTTTCAGCCAATCCAGTAGAAATTTTTTCGTGTGTCAAAGCATTCACATTTGGGTTCAATCTGAGTGCAATTTTTGGACAAACATTCAACTGTGTAGCCAACTGATTTATCACATGAATTTCTTCTAAACTTTCACAATTAATCATCCCTATTTTATGCGTTAAGGCGATAATTATTTCTTCATCCGTTTTCCCAACACCAGCAAAAACAATAGATTGAGGATCAAAACCTGCTTCAATTGCCGTTTCAATTTCCCAACCACTAACACAATCAGCACCGAAATTATTTTTAGCAATACGTTTCAAAATTTCCATATTATTATTCGCCTTTATAGCGTAATGAACATAAAAAGATTCGCCCATAATATTGGACTTAATAGCTTCCAAAGTAGCATCTAAGACGTCAAGGTCGTAAAAATAATATGGTGTATTTTCCATTGATTTCAATTTTTTTGTACAAATTTATATCATATTTAAATACAAATGTTATTTTCATTATATTTGCAATACATTTTTAACAAACTGTTTTATTTTTAACATGGATAGATTAAGTAAGGTCATCGAAAAGCTCATTAATCAGTCTCCTTTTGTACAGGAGGCCATTACAGAAGGCTTGATCAATATTAGTTCGCTCGCGAGGAAATTAAACCCTGAGATTAAAACACTCATGGGGAAAGATATTTCGGATAGTGCTATCATAATGGCGATTAAACGAATGCCACCTGGCACGAATCAGAAGATTGAGCACCGTATAAAAAACTTTATGCGTCAGTTGGGCGATTTAATTGTACGAAGCAATCTTGTTACTTGTACTTTCAAGAATTACGTTGGTATTTCTCAAGATCAAGCAAAATTCTTATCTCAAATTAAAGATATAAGTGACAACTTCTACACTGTATCTCGTGGGGTAACTGAGACAACTATTATCACAAACGAACAATTCAAGCCGAAAATCATGGAGATGTTCAAGCAAGAAGATTTGATTGCAGAAATGTCAAACTTATCTTCTATCACTATGAAACTGCCAGTAATTAATACAGAGATATCTGGTGTTTATTATTATCTATTGAAAAAACTAGCTTGGGAAGGAATTAATCTATCAGAGGTTATTTCTACAACAAATGAGTTCACGATAATTGTTGACACTGCCGAGGTAAGTACTGCTTTTAGTGTACTAATGAACCTAAAAAGCGAAACATTAAACATGTAATACCGTTAAATAAATTTTGTTTTAGCTTAATTTAACGCTCCATTACTATTCTAAAAAAATTCAAAGAATTAACTTTGATTCTAATATGACCGATAATTTAGATATTTCAATAGTTGTTCCTTTATACAACGAAGTAGAATCCTTAAGTGAGCTGCATGCTTGGATTTTAAAAGTTGTTCAGAAAGAAAAGCTGACATACGAAATCATCTTTATTAATGACGGAAGTACAGATGGTTCTTGGAATATGATAGAATCATTAAAGACAAAGGACTCACATGTACGGGGTATAAAATTCCAGCGGAACTACGGAAAATCAGCTGCATTGCACGTTGGTTTTCAAGCCAGCAAAGGTGACATTGTAATTACAATGGATGCAGACTTACAAGATAGCCCTGAAGAAATTCCAGGCTTAGTTAAGATGATCAAGGAAGATGGTTTTGACTTGGTATCTGGCTGGAAGAAAAAAAGATACGATCCGATCTCTAAAACCATACCTACAAAAATTTACAATGGTGTAAATAGATTTATGAGTGGCATCCAATTACACGATATGAATTGCGGCTTAAAGGCATATCGTTGTGAAGTAGTAAAATCAATTGAAATTTTTGGTGAGATGCATCGCTATATCCCAGTCATTTCTAAAGCTGCTGGTTTTGGAAAGATTGGAGAAAAAGTTGTACAACATCAAGAACGAAAATACGGTGTGACAAAATTCGGATTAAATCGTTTTGTGAATGGTTTTTTAGATCTTTTCACAATTACATTCATTACTCGGTTCGGAAAAAAACCAATGCACTTTTTCGGATTATTGGGCACATTATTCTTTACCATAGGTTCATGCATCACTCTTTGGTTAATCATCAATAAATTATGTATTGACACAGGATCGAGACTATTAGCGAACAGACCCGAATTCTATATTGCTTTAACAACAATAATTATCGGAACACAACTATTCTTAGCGGGTTTTATAGCAGAACTTATTGGAAGAAATTCTACGACTAGGAATAATTACCTCATTGAAAAAGAAATTTAATTCTTTGCTGCCGCCATGGCGAATAAATCAGAAAAAATAATTTTAATCTCTACTGCCTTCCCGTATAGAGGTGGTATAGCAGCTACAACTGACCGTTTGGCGCAAGAATATATTAAACGTGGAGCGAACGTTGAAATATGGACTTATAAACTACTGTATCCTCAACTTATATTCCCGGGCAAAACACAATACCACGATTTAGACGAGCATCAGGCGCCAGAAAATGTAATCATCAAACGCAAAATCAATGCAATCAACCCGTTTAATTGGATTCGTGTTGGATTGGCCTTAAAAAAGGCAAAACCGAATAAAATCATCATTCGATATTGGCTTCCTTTCCTCGCACCATGTTTAGGCACCATAAGTTGGTTAGCTAAATCAAATAAAACAATCGCTTTAGTTGACAATGTTATTCCCCATGAAAAACGTTTTGGAGACAAAATATTATCAAGTTTTTTCTACGGGAAAATGGATGCTTTCATCGTGATGGCTGAGCGTGGCATAAATGATTTACAAGCTATATTTAAAGTAAAAAAGCCTATCACCTACTCGCCTCATCCGGTTTTTGACATTTATGGTGAACCTGTTTCAAAAACGAAAGCATGTAAGCAACTCGAATTAGACGTACAAAAGAATTATATCCTTTCCTTTGGATTGATTAGAAAATATAAAGGCGTTGATTTACTAATCGATGCTTTTGCAGTATTCAAAAAGAATGCTCCAAACCACCGACTTTTAATTGTGGGTGAAGCTTATGACGACTGGAATCTATATCAAGATAAAATTGAAAAATACGGTTTAACCGAAGACATCATTCGCATCGATAAATTTGTAGATGATCAATCCGTCAAATATTATTTTTCAGCTGCCGATTTCTTGGCATTGACTTATCGTAATGCGACACAAAGTGGCGTAACACAAATAGCGTATAGCATGAATTTACCGGTATTGGTTACCAATGTCGGAGATTTATCAAATACAATCCCTCACGACAAAGCCGGATTTGTGGTCGAAGCTAATCAAGCAGCAATCATTGAAGGATTAATACAAATGGGAAAAGCCGAAAACATTCAACGTTATCGAAATGGAATGGAGATAGAGAAAAGCAGATTTGAATGGTCGTATTTATGCGACAATCTAGATCAATTTTAATAGAAAACAGGTTCAAACCAAGAAAATAATGAAATTAAACGACCTTAAAATAGATAAAACCTGGACCTTGTTTTTAGACAGAGATGGTGTTATTAATGATCGACTAATTGATGATTATGTTAAACATTTACACGAGTTAAAAATAATTGACGGTGTGCCAGAAGCCATTAAAATTTTCACCGAACAATTCAATAGAATCGTTGTTGTAACCAACCAACAAGGAATTGGTAAGGGCAATATGACTGCAGATGACTTAGCGATCATTCATGGTTTTATTGCTGATGTCATAAAAAGCAATGATGGCAAAATAGACGAATTCTATTTCGCCCCGCAGCTGGCAAAAGAAAAGAGCAATTATAGAAAGCCAGGCACAGGAATGGGATTGGCCGCACAAAAAGACTATCCTGAAATTGATTTTAAAAAATCTCTAATGATTGGTGATTCAGAAACCGATATTGAGTTTGGTATGAAATTAGGTATGAAAACTATAATGTTAAAAAATGGTGGTAACGTTTCTACCAAAGCTGATTATATTTTTACAAATTTGTTTCAAGTTGCGCAAGCACTAATAAACAAAAACTAACTATTCCATGAAATTATTGATCTATACTATACTACTTCTCCTTCCTTTAGCTGGAATATCACAAGTCAACCAGAAAGACAGCCAAGGAAGAAAACAAGGGGTTTGGAAAAAACCTTATGCCAACAATACTGTTTTTGAATATGTTGGTCAATTTAAAGATGATAAACCTGTAGGAACATTTAACTATTTCTATCAATCAGGCAATTTAAAAGTCGCTTTAGAATTTAAGTCAGATGGTAAAACCAGTTATGCAAAAATGTATCACGAATCTGGATTCTTAATGTCATCAGGCAAATATATTAACAAGATAAAAGACAGTACTTGGATTCATTTTGATGATCGCGGTTTTGTAAGTTTTCAAGAATCTTATAAAAACGGAGTTTTAGATGGCGAGAAGATCGTTTATTACGAGCCTGAAGGGAATACTTATCCTGTGGCCGAATATTCTAACTACAAAAACGGTGTTCTGCATGGCGAATACAAAAAGTATCATCCTAATAAAAAACTTGCCGCAGAAGGGAATTATGTGGACGGAAATAAAGATGGCGTTTTTAAACATTATCACCAAAACGGTAAAATCGCCTTGCTTGAACGTTATAAATATGCTGTGAAACATGGTTATCAAATAGCCTATGACTTAAAAGGCATACAAGAAGGTTATAAACTATACTGGGAAGGTAAAGAACTAAAGGGTGAAGCACTTAAGCTCAAAGAAGCCGAACTGAAAGAAAATAGAGATTAAATTATTTAATCTTTATAATTCCTTAGGCCCAATAAAATTAAATTATTTAGTTATATTTGGTAAAACACAACCACCTGATGGACGTAATTACTGAGGGAAGCAAACGTACACCAAAAATTAGAGCTGATTTCGATGATGGAATCATAGAGATTTCAGGCATATCATTGCCTGAGAATGCTTATGATTACTTTCTACCGTTACACGAACTCTTAGACAATTATATCACCAATCCGCGTGAACGTACTACCTTGAATTTTAAAATGGAATATCTTAATACTGGTTCAGCCTTATCAGTAAGAAACTTGATTCTAAAATTGAACAATAAATTGCCCAAAGGAACGCTGGATGTGAATTGGTTTTATGAATTAGATGATATCGACATCCTTGAAACAGGACAGGAATTAGCTAGTTTATTCGATAATTGTACTTTTCAATATATAGAAGTAGATGAGTTTTAAATCATTTTAATATAAACAACCTTCTTCGTCTCAAAAAATTCCCCTTCAAAATAATTCGATAATTCGGTTACCTCTTTATGTCGTTTTACAGGCTTCAATTCTGCATCCAAGTCACCACCTTTTAAATAAAAAATACCATTAGGGTAAGCATTGATTTGTTTGCTTTTGAATTTATTATCAACCCAAGGAATGAATTTTTCCATTTGCGTAACTGCTCTACTGACAACAAAATCGTATTTACCTTTAATCTCTTCCGCCCTAATTTGTTCGGCTTTAACATTTTTAAGCCCCAAAGCTTCAGCAGCACCTTGCACGACTTTTATTTTTTTACCAATAGAATCAACCAAATGAAATCTTACCTTCGGGTAAAGAATAGCCAACGGTATACCCGGAAAACCACCACCAGTGCCAACATCTAAAATATCACTCCCAGGTTTAAACTGAGCAACCTTAGCTATACCTAAAGCATGAAGCACGTGCCTTTCGTAAAAGAATTCAAAATCTTTACGACTTACAACATTTATTTGTGCATTCCATTCTTCATAAATCGAATATAACTTTTCGAATTGTGCTTTTTGGTTATCACTCAATTTCGGAAAATGAGAATAAATCAGGTCAACGCCGGTCATTAAATAGTGTCTTTTGTGTGAACAATCATTTCAGCTAAAAATGCACGCGCTCTGAATAGTTGCGCTTTTACAGTTCCTAATGGTAATTTCATCTCAATAGAAATCTCTTCGTAAGTCAATTCTTGAAAATATCTTTTCTCAATTAAGTCACGATATCTTGGTTTCAATTTTTGAACAATTTCTCTCATCTTCTTCACCTTCTCAACTTGCATTGTAAGCTCTTCTGGATCCTTTGCCTCACTTTGCACATCAATCCCCACAGTTTCACCATCACTGTTCACATAAGCCGTGTCCATAGAGGTTACTTTGATTCGTTTTTTACGAATGAAGTCGATCGCATTATTCGATGCAATTTTAAAAAGCCAAGTACTAAAAGCAAAGCTTGGGGAATATTGATGTAGTCGGTTAAAGGCTTTACCAAACGCTTCGATCGTTAAATCTTCCGCATCATCCTCTATCCGTACCATTTTAAGCATCATATAATAGATAGACTCGCGGTACATTTCCATTAATTTAGCATAAGCCAGTTGGTCACCATTCAGCGCCTTTTCAACCAATGCTAAATCTCTTTTACCTTTATCCGATAAATTATCATTTGTTTCTACCATTTACCCTTTTCTGTTCTATCTGATGAGTAATATATGAACGGCATTAAAAAAAAGTGAACCAACTCAATTAATGGATACACCGCAACCAAATCTTTCATTTTTAATTTTCGGAATAATAATCCGTTAATTAGCCAATAAAAGACAAATCGCAAACCAAAAATTAGCAGCACGAATAACCACCATTCATAATAAAACATTAAAATAAAGAAAGAAAACAGCATCAAAAGCATGCTCATAGGAAATATTCCTAAAAATATTTTGTTAATAAGTCTATATTCTGTTGCTGTTGTATAATGCCTTTGTTTCTGTCTCACCCACGCTTTCCAGCTGCGTTTTGGTTCCGAATAAACAAAACTTTCCGGTTGAATAGAAACGGAAACATTTTTGCCGTTTGCTGCTTCTTGCATGAATAAATCGTCATCTCCACTTTGAATGTGGTAATGTTTCTTAAATCCAAGCACATCAAAAAACTGTTGTTTGGTATAAGATAAATTCCTGCCTACCCCCATATATGGCCTTCCCATTAAAGCCATTCCCATATAAGTACTTGCAATTGCAGTTGTATCAAAACGAATTAATTTGTTCAAAACTCCTTTTTCAACCTGATAAGGACCATAACCTATAACAATAGACTTATCATCTACATAACCTTGCATCATTTCCTTTGCCCAGTTATTTGAAGTAGGCCTGCAATCCGCATCAATCAATAATAAATGTTCGTATTTCGCTCCTTTAATTCCAACCGTTAAAGGAATTTTCTTCCCAAATTTCCGGTGTTTATTGCGCTCTAACTCAATTAATTTTAAATTGGGATATGTTTTTTGAAAAGCTTTAATTAAATGCCCCGAATCATCAACACTTTGGTCATTGACAACAATTACTTCAAATTCGTGATAATGCTGATCGAGGATTAAAGGCAGGTTTTTCACCAAATTATCCTCCTCGTTCCGCGCGCAAATAATGATGGAAACAGGTTTCAATTGCCCACTGATGTTCTTCTGTTTATAGATCAGTAATCTAAACGGTACCAAAAACAGGTACAGCAGTTGTAAAAATACGGCGACTAGAAAAACAATGAAGACAATGCTTAAAAAATCAGTTGAGATATGTGGAATTAAATGCATATTAAAGTGTTCACAAAGGTTCACATAATTTAATATACCCTATATTTGTTTTTCTTTTTTTTATCAACAAAATGAATTTCATATTAGAAACACAAGATAAGGATACCAATGCAAGAACTGGTACCATCCAAACTGACCACGGAGAAATAAAGACCCCGATCTTTATGCCTGTGGGCACTATTGGCACGGTTAAAGGGGTGCATCAACACGAATTAAGAGATGACATTCGCGCGCAAATAATATTGGGAAACACTTATCATTTATATTTAAAACCAGGCTTAGAAATTATTCAAGGTGCTGGCGGACTACATAAATTTAATGGATGGGAGAAGCCATTATTGACTGATAGCGGGGGCTATCAAGTGTATTCGCTCTCTAGCACACGTAATATTGATGAGAATGGTGTTGAATTCCGTTCGCATATTGATGGTAGTAGACATTACTTTACACCTGAACGTGCTATTGACATTCAACGTGTAATTGGTGCAGATATCATCATGGCTTTTGACGAATGTACACCTTACCCTTGTGACTATGACTATGCTAAGAATAGTATGGAAATGACACATCGTTGGTTAAAACGTTGTAAAGATCAAATGGATAAAACAGATGGTTTATACGGCCATTCACAAGCATTATTCCCCATTGTTCAAGGAAGTACCTATACTGATTTAAGAAGAATTAGTGCTGAGACCATTGCATCTTTTGACATGCCAGGAAATGCAATTGGTGGATTATCTGTTGGTGAACCGGCTGAAGAATTATACGAAATGACTGAAGTGGTTACAAGTATTTTACCTAAAGACAAGCCACGTTACTTAATGGGCGTTGGAACACCAGCGAATATATTAGAATGTATCGCATTGGGAATTGACATGTTTGATTGTGTAATGCCTACCAGGAATGCAAGACATGGCATGATATTTACGAGTAATGGCGTAATGAATATGAAAAATGCCAAGTGGAAAGCTGATTTTACGCCCTTAGATGAAAACGGAACGTCTTATGTCGATTCTGTTTATACAAAAGCTTATGTAAGGCATCTTTTCCACGCTAAAGAATATTTAGGTTTACAAATTGCAAGTATTCACAATTTAGCCTTTTATCTTTGGTTAGTCGGTGAAGCACGCAATCAAATTGAAAAAGGAACGTTTAAGGCTTGGAAAGATGAAATGGTTCCGAAACTAAGTCAGAAATTATAATTTGTGATCCTAAAAAAACTCGATCGGTTTATTATTAAAAAGTTCTTAGGGACTTTTGTCTTTATGCTGTTTTTGCTGATGTCAATCAGTATGGTGTTCGACTTATCTGAAAAACTGAACGAGTTTATCGCCAATGGTGCTCCATGGGATGAAATATTCTTGATTTATTACACCAACTTTTTCCTTTATTACGGTGTCCAATTTAGTTACCTACTCAACTTTATTTCGGTAATTTGGTTCACCTCTAAAATGGCTGGAAATACTGAAATTGTTCCAATACTAAGCTCTGGCGTAGGATTTAAGAGGTTTTTAAGACCTTACTTTATATCCTCTTCAATTTTAGTTTTGGTTACTATATTAATGTACAATTTCGTATTGCCCGTTTCCAATAAAGCGCGAATTGAATTCGAAGAAACTTATTACCGTGTCAAGGTCAATAAATCGAATTTTAGACTGCAAGTCACTGACAATCAAATGTTATATTTCTACAATTATAACGCATCAACCAATCGTATTAAACGCTTCACTTTAGAAACTTGGCAAGACCATCGTTTGGTGAATTCATTCACCTCTGAAATTGCATACGGTGATACGCTTTCTAAAAATTGGACTTTTGAAAATTGTGAAATAAGAAAATTAGGTGCTTTCAACGATGAAGTGCGTTATTATGAAAATTTCGATACCACCTTAAATTTCGGTATCAAAGATTTAATTTTCAGACCGAATATCATTGAGTCGATGGATTATAAAGAACTCAATAACTTTATAAAAGAACAGGAATTAAAAGGCTCAGATGACGTGCCCAAATTCTTATTAGAAAAACACAAACGTTGGGCATCTCCATTTGCCATTTTCATTTTAACATTAATTGGTGTTTCAGTCTCTAGTAAAAAATCAAGAGGTGGGCTGGGAATTAATCTCGCCATCGGATTCGGCATCTGTTTCCTCTATATCTTCTCCATGCAAATTACAACAGTTGCTGCATTGAACATGGGATTCACGCCATTTTTAGCTGTTTGGACACCCAATATTATCTTTAGTTTTATCGCTTACTTTTTGTATTTAAAAGCCCCAAAATAAGATGTTAAACACAGAATTATCACTTGAAAAATTAAACGCATTTTCTGAGAATACATTAATCTCTCATTTAGGAATTAAAATAATCGAGGTAAAGAAAAACGCTATTGTTGGAACAATGCCTGTTGACGCACGCACACACCAACCTATGGGTTTATTGCATGGCGGAGCCAGTGCAGCTTTAATGGAATCGCTAGGTTCGTTAGGTTCGTCATTGTTGATTGATCGAACAAAACATTCTGTTGTTGGCCTTGAGATCAACGCCAATCACGTACGAGGTGCAAGATCTGGAATTGTAACTGGCGAAGCAGTAATCATTCATGCTGGAAGAAAATCTCATGTATGGCAAATTGATGTGCGTGATGAAAATAAAAAATTAGTCTCAACTGGTCGATTGACAGTAATGGTGATTGACATAAAATAATGATTGCCTATTTCGCATACCGCTTACCAGGTGAAAGCACCGCCAAAAGTTTTAAAGGTAATATCTCAGAAATATCAAAAACTGATAACATTACCAAGGGAGTTTTGATCTCCTCTTTTGACGGTGATCAAATGTATGCCATTACAGATTTAGAACCTGTCAACCTATTAGCATTTGAATTCCATCTGGCTGAGAACACCAATATTGAGCAACCCAAATCCGAATACGAACAAGTTTTCACAGCCTACAAATCCGCTTTAAACTCCCCTGATTACGAAAAACTAGTCCTTTCTAGAGTTAAAATAAAAGATCGAAACCAAGATCCACTTCAAATATTTAATGCCTTAAATAGTAATTATTCCAATACGTTTAATTATTTGCTAAGCGCTGAAAGCACCGGCACATGGCTGGCTGCAACACCTGAGTTATTATTAAAAAGCAAGCATAACACCATCAATACAGTTGCTTTAGCAGGAACAAAAACACCCAAAGAAAATTGGACAGAGAAGGAAAAAGAAGAGCAGCATATAGTACTGCTAGAGATTTTAAAAGTCTTGCAAAAAAACAATTGCGCAGAAGTTCACCATTCCGAAACTTACACTGCTGATGCTGGTAAAATTCAACATTTAAAAACCGATATTTCGGCAGTAACGAACAATAAAGACGATTGGAAAAAAATCCTTTTCGATCTCCATCCTACTCCAGCCGTTTGTGGTTTACCAACTGATAAAGCAAAGACATTTATTTTGGCGAACGAAAAACATGACCGCTCACTTTATACAGGTTTTGTCGGTCTAGTAGAAGAAAATACCCAACAATTCTACGTCAATCTTCGCTGCATGCAATTAACCGCCACCCAAGCCCAATTATATGTAGGTGGTGGCATCACACTTCCCTCAAAACTAGATCAGGAATGGGAAGAAACCGAACGAAAAGCCGAGACTTTAGGTCGTTTTTTAACGGAGTAATACTGATTTGGGCGTTTCACCTCCTTCCGTCGGCGGCGCGCTTTCCGCTCTAATCTTTTTTCTAACAAAAAAAGGATATCCGCTGCAATCGCTAACGCGAATAGATAAAGGACAAAAGATGGAAAGAGGAAAGACCATGTTGGTTCAAAACTACGGTGGATTTGAGTAACACGAGCTATCCACACAATTTGGTTTTAACGCCAAACGTGTCTGACTAATGGCTGATGAATATCCCGCGCAGCCGGTGTTTAGTTTTTAATTATTTGTGGGGTTTCGTGAATGCCTTGTTTTTAAGCACGGTCTAATTTTTCATACCACGATAATAAAAGACTTCATTTTCTGGTGTATAAATTGTGTCAACAATATATGTGTTCATATATAATTTTTTCACATACTCTGTTGTCCATTTATCCGTATTAAAACCAATATAATTAAACGAAGAATCCAAAATGGATTTATTAAATTTAACATCATCATTATATGGAAAATCTGAATATAGATAAAATAAAGCCATCCAAGTTTCAAATCTATTGTCATTATTTGCAAAGTAAAAGTCCAATAGCAAACTTAAAAGTGTTCCTTGGTAATCATATTTTTGATAATACTCTTTAGTAACTGAAGTTTTAAGATCAAAATAGGCCGCATCCATATATGTTATGTTCACTAATAAGTACTCAATATATTGAGTAAATTCATTGTCTTTTAGTTTATCTTGCACTTGTGGAAATAACCTTCCATTAAAAGAATAATCAAACCCACGTTTAAAATGAATTTTAAAAAATATTTTAGATGGTATCTCTTGCTGATTCTGAATAAAAATTTTAGCGAGAAGATAATCCTTTAATAATTCTGCAAACTCTAACGTTTCATTTACGGTAATTATGTTTCTTACATTAATTATTATTGAATCGTTCTTTTCTATTTGTGTAACATTTACAGTTGCATTGGTGTCAATTTTCGAAACCGCTGACATCATTAAGTCTTCGATTCTAGCATTACTATATCTCTCATCAATTTTGTTTTCCTGATTAAAACTACAAGATAATAATGCAAAAAATGCAATTAATATTTGAATTAAATTTTTCATTTTTGCTTTATTTATAATCTCCTCCGCTCCCTAATAGCTCCCAGTTCCGTAGTACCAGCTCCATAGTAGCTGCGAAGCTGCACTTATTACTAAGCAACATATATTTTGGTATATCTACAAAGTTTTTTAACATATAATTTTCAACATCTAAAAATAACATTAAATACGATGTTTGAATAAAACCTCAATTAATTAGGTTGTTGCAAGGTGTTGAATGTAGGGCATGGTTTAAATCTGCGTAGCCATTCATAAACTCTTCGCACCGGTATGTATGACTGATTATAACGAATCAATTGTCTAAAAATCAGTTACAATTCGCTGTGCTGCTTATACCTTATTACAGTTTCAAAAAAATGACTAGAAAAAGCATTATTAATAGGCTAGATATAGACAAAAGTGAATACAACAAAAATGATTTTGATGACGAAACATAACCCTTTTCTTTTGCAATACCTTTATATTTTGCCTCATGAATTAATTTAAGATAGATTAAAACGCTGTAGACAACTGATAATAATAAAACAAAATATCCTCCATATTTCAATATTGAGCTATAAAATACATACTCATAGTTAGTCATAAGGCTAAATAGAAAAACTAAAAAAACAAAATATAAATACGTTGATAGTATAAATATCACTAAAACAAATATCTGTGAACTTTTTAGTGAGCCAATATAATCTACGTTTTCTTCAGATTTTAGAAAAATTTCACACCATTTTCTCTCCATAATTTTACTCATCAGAAACTTCCAGCTCCGTAGTAGCTGCGAAGCTGCAGTTATTACTAAACAACTTATAAGTTGGTATATCTACAAAGTTTTTTAACATACAATTTTCACCATCTAAAAATAACATTAAATACGATGCTTGAATAAAACCTCAATTAATTAGACTGTTGCAAGGTGTTGAATGTAGGGCATGGTTTACATCTGCAGCTGTTGGCATAGAGGATAAATATCCTCGAAATTAGGTTTGGAGTTGCCTGTGTTTATTTGTTGGAATAGTTATTATTTCAGGTTTAGTTAGTAAGTACAGGATCAATATCCAGCGCAGCCATTCACAAACTCTTCTCACCGGGGAATTAGTTACAATTTACCGAAAAAAATACTGCCAATTTTCAATATTACTTATTAAATATTCTTTTTATTTCCAATATTATACTAAAAATAATAACCGTTACAAGTATAAAATAATCGATAATTGCTAGTATTCCCAATTTTTGCATTACAAGTTTATGAAGTAGTATTGCAATATACAATATTAACATAATAAAAGTTTTGCTTCCAGATAATCTTTTAGGTGGCATATAAAAAATTATCATTGGCATAAATGACATGAGAATAAAACTCAATTTTATAAGGCTGCCATCTACAAAAAACATGATTATTTGAGATAGGACAACAAGTGAGCATAAAACAAAATAGTAAGTAGGCTTAAAAATAATCATAGGTTAAAAAAATTTATTGATGTACAACAATAGCCTTATTAGATATTTCACCGACCGCATTAGAAGCTCCAATAAATAATAATTCGAAGCTACCTAATATCTCAAATTTTGCGGCAGGTTTTGTGAATGCCTTTCAACACTTAGATTTCCAATTCTCTTAATTTAAAATAATCATCAATATCCAAATAATATGTTGAAACTTTTAATTGTTTTTTTCCACCCTTAAAAAAATCAAGTTGGGTTATGTCACCTTTTTTATTTTTTTTCAATCTTAAATCATCAAAAACAATCTGATTCCGTTTAAAAAAAACACCTAATATTGAAGTTGTACTGCTAATTTTATCTATTATTATAAATGGTTCAATAATCGCATGAATAAAATTCCAAAAAGTTAGAATGAACCCAAGAAAAATTAATATTGTATATGAGTCTAAAATCACTCCCTTAGAATAAATAGTTCCACATAAAATAATAGTCATAACTAGAAAAAATAACAAAGCAAAAATCTTAGTGTTTTTAGATTTGTTTAATACTAAAGAATCTATACCCATAATTAAGTTTTAATTTTATTTCAGATTTGACTGCTGTGTTTTATGTTTATTTATTGCACCCTACTCACCCAGCTCCGTAATAGGCGCAAAGCTAGAACTGGATTTTCAGAATCCCTTCAAATCCATCCTTCAACTTTATCACCTTTTTGAATTCCAAACCCCTCTATAATATCTTCTCCATCTATTAATTTTAAATGTAAAGTATAATCTTCTTGTTGTACTTTGAAATGTCTATTTTTTACATTCTTTACTTTAATTCTCTTATTCAAATTTATTTCACTACGAATTCCTTCAAAAATAATCGAATAGAATGCTGCAACATCATCATATTCAAGATTGTATTTTAATCTCTCTTCCAAACTATTAAAGTATTTATCTAAAACTTGCTTATCCTCTAACTTAACAACATCAATAATAAATTCTTTTATGTAGCAGCGTGGCTGATAATTAATACAAAAACTAGTTGTTGTTGAAAACGCTATGCAAATTGATATGATGGTTAGTAAATTTCTCATTAGTCGGCACTTTTTTCTCGTTCCTCCGCTCCGTAGTAGCTGCGCTGCTGCAGTTATTACTAGGCAACATATATTCTGGTATATCTACAAAGTTTTTTAACATACAATTTTCACCATCTAAAAATAACATTAAATACGATGTTTGAATAAAACCTCAATTAATTAGGTTGTCGCAAAGTGTTGAATGTAGCGTATGGCTTACATCTGAGCAGCCATTCACAAACCCTTCGCACCGGTACACTATAGCGGCTACGAACCGAAATTAGGCATGATTCCTATTGCCTTTTTTTGCCTTCTCGCTTTTGCCTATTTGCCTCTTGCCTCTATTATCTTTTTTCTTTGCTCTTTTTTTCTTTGCTCTTTTTTCTAAACATGTAACCAAATTCCTTACTTACGTATATTAAAAGGAACACTATTTGATAGTTCAATAAATATGCGATATTTAACACTCCTTCTTTTACTCATATCTCAATCCATTTTTGCACAATTGGCCTTTTTGGAAGGCACGTGGCAAGGAGTTTTGATCGAACAAAATCAATCTCCTAAAAACGGCACTGCTATTTGGATGGAAATGAAGATTGATAAAGATTCAGGTGAGATGACGGGTGAGTGCAGAATGGAAACTCCATTCACCAATTATTATGCATATAAAAGTATGTTTGGTAAAACTACCAGTCGCAACGATTTAACTTTTCAGGATGTCCTTATTGGTTCGCAAAAAAATGTTGGTGCCAATGTTTGGTGTTTAAATAAAGGTGAATTAAAATACAATGACACTACGGGATACCTTGAAGGTACTTGGTCTTCGACGGATTGCAAACGTTTATCAGGTCAATTAATCCTCTTCCGTTCGCGGGATAATATGTCGAAAACGGATACAGTTTCTAAATACCATTCCTGGTTCAATAATTTGGTTGCTGACTTAAGTCGAGGTTGGAATGCCTATTATGTGAGGAATGCCGAAATGAGAAGTTTCGAATTCGTACCTGTTTATTTCGCGCATGACAAGGATGAATTAAGGACTGATTTTGAATCCTACCTGAAAAAAATGGCAGATATCGTCAACTCACATACGGATCTTCGTATTAAAATCATCGGACATACCGATTCAAACGGCCCAGACAAATACAATATCGATTTATCTTCAAGGCGCGCTGCAGTGATTCGTGCATTTCTTGAAAAATCTGGCGTTAAACCTGATAAAATTATTATTGAATTCCGCGGTGAAAATGATCCTGCCAAATCGAATGATACATCTGTAGGAAAGAGTTTTAATAGACGAGTAGACTTTGAATTTATTTGATTTTTTTTTTTGCGTTTGGAGGTAATAGTTTAATTAACTGCCTACTTTTATCAGGACATGACACATGACACTAACGACTAATATCTTATTTACATTATGGATCTACAGTTGACTTTACAAAATAAATTTAACCCAATATTTGAAGTAAAACTAATTGAAGAAATGGCTCAAAACGCCAGTTTAGTCAAAGTTAAAGCGGGTGAAATTCTAATCGATATCAATCAAACAATTGCAGTCATGCCTATTGTACTTGAAGGGGCCATTAAGATTCTTCGGGAAGATGAGGATGGCAATGAATTGTTCTTGTATTATATCGAATCGGGTTCGACTTGCGCAGCATCTATCACTTGCTGTATGAATGATCAAAAAAGTAATATTCTTGCAATTGTAGAAGAAGATGTCACCTTTTTAAGCGTTCCAATCGCCTATATGGATGAGTGGATGGTTAAATATAGCTCATGGCGGAAATTTATTTTATCTAGCTATGCGATGCGTTATGACGAGTTATTAGAAATTGTGGATGTATTGGCTTTCAAAAAAATGGATGGTCGTATTCTGAACTACCTTTCAGAGACTGTTAAACTCAATAAGACATCTACAGTCGAAATTTCACATCAGGCTTTGGCATATAATCTGAATACTTCACGTGAAGTTGTATCACGCATTCTTAAACAGCTTGAGAAAAAAGGAATGGTAAAATTAAGTAGAGGTGCAATTCAATTGATGGAATCGTAATTATCGAATCCACTCATTAAAATTGGTACGAATACCAAATACATTGGTCGTTCCTGCAGCAGAATTAAAAGCAATGGCATAATTAAAGGCGAATCGTTTCACTTTAAAACCGAATCCCATTGAAAATCCACTCAATCCTTTTCGGTCAACTATTCCCAATCCATATCTTTGTTGAAAGTTAAATCCTACTCGGATGTTAAAATTTTCAGTCGCTAAAAACTCAGCACTGAAATTCGTGTGATATCCTAATTTTTGCACAAATGTTGCCGAAGGAACAGGAATCGTATCATTTGATAATTCATCAATTGTTGGTTCCAAACTTGGATCATTATAAGTTAAATCCCAATTCGTAACATCCTTATAAATTAAACCTAAACGTATAGGTGCATGTTCGAATTTATAGGACATACCGGCTAACACTTCAATTGGCAACGGTTCATTATTATCAGATGTATATCCCTTAAATTGATAGCCTATATTCCTTGCCAATAATGTCACTGTAAAATTCTTTTCTTCGTTAAAATAAGTCGCTGAAACATCTGCTCCAATTCCCATTGCCGTATAGGATTCATAATGAGATAAAATCATATTAATATTTCCACCGATAGAAAAATACTCATTGATTTCCTTACCATACCCTATACCAATATCATAGTCACCCGCTGTAAAAGTTCCTTGATCAACACCTGTCTCATCTGTTCGTTGAAATTTACCGTAAGCGACATAACGCAAATGACCTGTAAACACACCCAAATCTTTTATCTTTTTACCGTAAGCCAACATACCATAATTAATACCTGCTGGATAAAAAAAGTGATTCAAAGAAAGGTTGCCATCCATTTTTTCAGTAATCAACGAAGGATTAGCAACGGCAAGATCAATATCATTGTCTTTAACTGCAATAAAATCTCCACCTAATCCTACTGACCGTGCATTAAAATCTAAATCTAAAAATTGAAAACTATTTGTACCTCCAACTTGTGCTGCCAGATTTTGACCAATAAGAATTAAACCAAGTAGGTAGATTATTTTTTTCATTCAGTATAAAATTAAGCATTAAAAATGCTTTAGAATCGCATTACAAACGAATTCAAATATAATTTATTTTAAGCGAAGTAATAATTGTCTAAACTTTTTTAATCGAAATCGGGGATAGAACTCGTTCGCGGTCCTATTTCTATCAGTTCCAAATTTTCAATTTTCCCAGCATTCAATTCGAACCGCATCAATGTTTTTACTTTGTGAAATCCGTGAAATCCGCAAGCCCCAGGATTGAGCCAAAGGCTATTTATACTTTTATCAAATTGCGCCAAAGCAATATGCGAATGCCCACAAATAAATAATTGAGGTTTACTTTTTTGAATCTCAGCATAGGCCTCCTTATTGTATTTATAAGGTTTCCCTGCGATATGCGTCATTAATACTTTTACGCCTTCAACTGTAAACTCATTCACTTTTGGCCAAGTAGCACGTACGTCGGTATTGTCAATATTACCATAAACACCTCTTGTAGGTTTGAATTTTTCTAATTCATCAATCAATTCAATCTTACCCAAATCACCGGCATGCCAAATCTCATCAACATCCTTAAAATAAGTAAATACTTTAGGATCTAGATAACTATGTGTATCCGACATGAGACCAATTTTTTTCATCGCTTTGTTTTTAATACTTTTGCACGACTTTAAATCATGCATTTGAAACGGTATTTTATAGAACTATCCTACAAAGGAACGAATTATTTTGGTTGGCAAATTCAACCGAATGCAATTACTATTCAAGAAAAAATCAATCAAGCACTTACGCGCATCAATCATAATCAGCCTTTAAATATTGTTGGTTGCGGTAGAACAGACACTGGCGTTCATGCGAGTAAATACTTCGCGCATGTTGATATGGAGATAAAACTTGAATTGGACGTCTTACTATTTAAGCTGAATTGTATGCTTCCTTCAGACATCGTTTTACATAAAATTTGGGAAGTACCCAATGATTTACATGCACGATTCAGCGCCAAAAGTAGAACCTATCATTATTATATTCATCAACAAAAAGATGCTTTTATCAATGATACCTCTGCTTTATTTGCACATGAACTTGATTTGGATATCATGAATGCGGCAGGAGAATTTTTAAAGTCGCAGCAAAATTTCAAATCGTTTAGTAAAGTTCCTTCAGAGAAAAGTAATTATCTATGTGAATTAACATTTGCCAAATGGACACGGATTAACGATCATCAAATTCAATTTACAATTACTGCCAATCGCTTTTTAAGGAATATGGTTCGTGCAATTGTTGGAACAATGTTAGACCTCGGTCAACACAAAATCACATTGAATCAATTTAAGGAAATTGTTGCAGAACAGGACAGGAATAAAGCAGGGAAATCAGCATTGGCAGGTGGCTTATTCTTAGCCGACATTGAATATGATGAGGATTAAACTATGCTTTTTTATTAGGAATTAATCTTAAAATTAAAGACAGTATCAATAAAAGCCATGGCGCACCGTGCATTGCTAAATCAAACCAATCAGCACTCTGCATCGGTTGTTCACCCGAGAATGCTCCACCACCAGCTATCCATTGTAGCTTACCCCAAATATGAGGCGGTGTAAAAGGTGCCAGTCCTAAGGTTAAACTCGCAATTAAAAAAAGTGATGTATTTTGTTTTATCCAATTCATACTACAAATATACTCTTCAGTTAAGAATACTATTGTAGCAGATATCACAATTGAATATCCCAATTAATATAGATTTGACATATTTTAATAAAGAAGCCGCTCTAAATCACATAAATCAAGCTTAAAATCTAATAATTTCAACTATTTTTGTAAAAAATCAAGATTAAGAAATGATATTACCGATTGTAGCGTACGGATCACCGATATTAAAAAAAGAAGCAGAAGAAATTGAGCAAAACCATGAAGGTTTAGCCCAGTTGATTGAGAATATGTTTGAAACAATGTATGAAGCAAGTGGTGTTGGATTAGCAGCTCCACAAATCAACCAATCTATTCGAGTTTTTATTGTTGATGCTTCTCCATTTGCTGAAGTTGAAGAAGGTGAAGAACCGGACCCGATGGCAGCAGGATTAGATGGATTTAAAAAAGTCTTTATCAATCCTATCATTGAAGAAGAGTCAGGAGAGGAATGGGCATTTGCGGAAGGTTGTTTAAGCATTCCTAAAATTCGTGAAGAAGTAATGCGCAAACCCAAAATAAAAATTTCTTATTACGATCAGGATTGGAATTATTTAGAAGAGGAATACGAAGGTTATGCTGCACGAATTATTCAACACGAATATGACCACGTTGATGGCATTTTATTCACAGACCATTTAAGTCCTTTAAAAAAACGAATGCTTAAAAAGAAATTGATCAATATATCAAAGGGAGAAGTTGATGCACCTTACCGCATGAAATTTCCACAAATAAAAAAAGGTAACCGTTAATATTTATCAAAATGAAAATTCAAACTATTATTATTCCGATTTGTTTAAGTTTATTATTCTTTGCTTGTGCAGGAGAAGCTGATAAACCAACTGAACCTGTTGAAAAAGAATTGAACAAGGACAGTTTAACAAATGTAATTAATACCCTTGAAGAACAAGTGATGTCAAACGGAGGTGTGCCTGATAAAACACTATTTAGTAAAGCGATTAATGAATTTCAAAATTACGCGCTATTATTTCCAGAAGATCCAATTTCTCCGGAGTACTTGCTAAAAGCTTCTGATTTTTCACACAGCATTCAAAAGCACGAAAAGAGTGTTAAAATATTAGATAGAATCATTGCTGAGTATCCTGATTTTGACAGAATAGAATCCGTTAAATTTGTACGTGCAAGTCATATCGATTTTGAATTAAGAGATACAACACGAGCAAAAGAGGCATACACTGCTTTTATTGCAGAATATCCGAACTCTGAATTGGTTGGAAATGCTCAAAGTAGAATAGATAATATTTCACTTGACGCAGAAGCTTTAATTGAAAAATTCATGAAAGAGCAAAAGAATACTAGCGCGCAATAAGATGCTTATAGCCGAATGAAAATTTTTATCACTTACGATTACGAACTTTTTTTTGGCCATCCTACAGGTTCTGCAGAGAAATGCATCATTGAACCAACAAATCAAATTCTTGCCATTGCCGAGCGAACTGGAATAAAAATGGTTTTTTTCATCGATACAGGTTATTTAAAACAGCTTGAAAATTATCGAAATCAATTCCCAAAAGTAGCAAAAGAACACGATTTGGTTAAAGAGCAAATCCAGAACCTCACCACCAAAGGTCATGATTGTCAATTACATATACACCCACATTGGGAGGATGTAAAACACAATGGTGAAAATTGGGAAATGAATACCAGTCGCTATAAGCTAGACGACTTTAACGACGATGAGATTGTCAAAATCGTTCAAGAATACCACACTATTTTAAGTCGTTGGACCAATCAACCTATCCATTCATACAGAGCTGGAGGTTGGTGCTTACAACCTTTTAATCGAATTGAAAAAGCTTTTTTAAATGTAGGTCTTAAAATAGATTCTACTGTTTTTAGAAATGGCAAGTTTACTGCCGGGAATTATTATTACGATTTTACAGATATCCCCAATAAATCAAAATGGAAATTCCAAGATGATTTATGTAAAGAAAATACAAATGGTGCCTTTTGGGAATATCCGATATCAAACCATTTTTACAAGCCCCTTTTCTTTTGGAGACTTTTCATTTTAGGTCGTTTACAACCAGACTTGCACAAACCAATTGGTGATGGCTTTCCTATGCCTTCACCAGGAATGCGAAAAACAATGTTGACAAAGGGCATGAATTTATCAGCTGGAGTAGATGGTTATTTTGTGACCAAATTGGACAAAATCATTAAGCAGAATAAAGCAAAAGGATTTGAAGAGACCATTATTATCGGTCACCCAAAAGCCAATACAAAGTTCGCCTTAAAACGTTTAGAAAAATTCATTAATAAACATAAGAATAAAGATACCTTTTTAACGTTTCAATCTATAGCTGAAGAATTATGAAGTTTATAGAACGGAAGGCAATTGATTCCTTAAAATGGGATACGCGCATCCAACAAGATGCCATTGAAAATATATTTCTTTACAGTTGGTATTTAGATGCAACTGCAGAAAATTGGGGTGCTTTAGTATCGAATGATTACAAAACCATTCTACCTATCCCCTACACCATCCGCCTTGGTGTTCGACAAATGTATCAACCTGTTTTCACGCGTGAAGTGGATATTATTGGTGATGACTTTAACTGGGAGGACGTTTATAAATATCTACAAACACATTTTAAAGTAATAGCATTTAGACATCAACACAAACTATCCATAGATCAACCAATAAGTCGTAAATACCAATACATCAACATCGGTGATGATTTTGCGGCGCAATTCAAAACCAATGCCAAACGATTGGTAAAAAAAGCGGATAAAGTTCTGGAATACGAATCGAGTGATAATATGGAAATATTAATTGATCTATTCAAGGATAATGTTGCCCATAAAATTGAATCCTTTGGCGAAAATGAATTGGTCCACTTACATCAATTATTAAATGCGGCGATCAATCATAAAAAAGGACTACTTTATATTGCCAAAGATAATGAAGACAATATTCACGCTGCTGGATTTTTCTTATTTGACAAAACAAAAATCACTTATTTAAAAGGAGCAGGAACAGATGCTGCGAAAAAATCAGGCGCAATGTTCGGTCTTTTCAATTATGTTTTAAATACACATCAATCAAAATTTAAAACATTAGATTTTGGCGGATCCGAAATTGAAGGAGTCGCTAATTTCTTTCGTAAGTTTGGTGCAAGTGATCAAGAATATTTCAGTTACACGCTTGATAATTCACCTTTTTGGTTTAAATTTCTTAAAAAATTGAAGCATAGATAAATGAATACAGACAAAAATAAAACCATTCTTATTATTGGCAGCGCTGGAGGATTAGGTACAGAATTGATTCAATATTTTGAAGATAAACTTTATCAATTGGCGCTACATTTCCATGATCAATCTCCAACTTATACTGATAATAATATCAAAACTTACCAAGCAGACATTACAATTGAAAGCGAAGTGAGTGAAATGATCAAAGCGATTTATAAGGATTTTGGTAAAATTGATGTCGTGATTCATAATGCAGGTGTATCACGAAATAATATGTCTTGGAAAACAGACAAAGCAGATTGGGATGAAACAATTGCAGTGAATTTAACAGGACCGTTTTTAGTCAGCAAATACGTGACACCTTATATGCGAGATGCGAATTTTGGACGAATCATTTTCATGTCCTCTGTCGTAGCGCAAACAGGGTTTATTGGCACTGCTGCTTATGGAGCTTCAAAAGCAGGACTAATCGGCCTAACAAAAACATTAGCGAAGGAATTGGCCAATAAAAACATTACCGTCAACTCAATTGCATTAGGGTATTTCAATGCTGGAATGATCAATGATGTTCCATTGGACATGCAAGAACAACTCAAAACGCAAATTCCAGTAGGCAAACTAGGCAACCCACAAGATTTAGCAGCATTGATTGCCTTCATCATTTCAGACGAATCAAATTACTTAACGGGACAGGTACTTAATTTAAATGGCGGATTATATGCCTAACCATACAATTGTTAACTTGAGTGAAACAGATGCTATTTTACAGCATTATATGAATGAAGTTCGAGACGAGAAGATACAATTGGATCAAATGCGATTCCGTAAAAACTTAGAGCGTATCGCATTTTTAATTGGTTATGAAATCAGTAAAAAACTAAGTTATAAGGACGTAATAACACAAACTCCTTTGGGTAAATCCAATGGAAGAGAATTACAAGACACAGTCGTGATTGCATCCATTTTACGTGCAGGATTGACAATGCACAACGGTTTATTAGACTTGTTTGACAAAGCCGAGAACGCGTTTATCTCTGCCTATCGCGAAGCGAGAGAAGACCATGTCGTAAATGTAAAAGTCGAATATAAAGCAGGACCTTCTTTAACGAATAAAACATTAATAATTGCAGATCCGATGTTGGCTACAGGACAATCCTTATGGTTAGCATATTTAGCTTTAATCAAGAATGGTCAACCCAAGAAAATATTTGTATTAGCTGCATTGGCGAGTGAAGAAGCCATTCATTTTTTAAAACAAAATTTACCAGAAAACATTGAGATTTGGGTAGGAGACATCGATCCACTTATCAACGAAAAATCATATATTGTTCCTGGTTTGGGAGATGCAGGCGATTTGGCCTATGGTACAAAAATATAGGCATGCGGTATATCTATACATTAGGATTCATATTAGGAACATTTAAGTTTCTATTTTCACATTGGTCAATTCACGTTGCGGCTTTAGGGAATGATATTGAGTTGACTTTCTTTCAGCTTTTTATTCCAACTACTGCAGGAGCACTAATTACAATGATTATTTTCTATTTTTCGAGTGAAGCACTCATGAAAAGGGCTGCTATAAAACGAAACATTGCCTATCACAATGCTTTAGCTGCAGGCTTACCTTATGTCGAGAAAAAGAAATTCACTTATTTGAATAAAAAAATCGTCAAAATTAAGAATGGCATTGGTATTTATGGCATTACCTTTTTAGCACCACTATTTCTTTCAATCCCTATTGGTTCAGTAATTTGCGCCAAATTCTATCGCCACAAAAAAAAGACATTTCCTTTAATGCTTTTTACAGTTATAGGCTATAGTTTTTTAATGAGTTTTATAATTGCAATCATATTTTAATGCAACATATCCGTCATATTTTTTTTGATTTAGATCATACACTTTGGGATTTTGAAAAAAACTCAACTGAAGCATTGAACGAATTATATCCATTATTCGAATTAGACAAAATAGTTCCAGATCAAGCCCATTTCATGCGGCTATACAAAGATTTTAACCGAAAGTATTGGGTTTTATACAACCATGGAAAAGTAGACAAATACGAAGTTCGATTGAACAGATTTAAGGATACATTTATGCACTTCACCGGCGATCCACATGTTGACTTATCTAAAAAATTAAGTAGTGCTTATTTGGCTAGAAGTCCTTATAAAACTAATTTATTCCCTGCGGCACATTCCACTTTAGCTTATTTACAAGAAAAGTACACCTTACATATAATCACCAATGGATTCATTGAGGTGCAACATTTAAAATTAACAAACTGCGATTTAACCCAATATTTTGAGGTTGTACTTTGTGGTGAAGAAATAGGAACAAACAAACCACATAAATTAATTTTTGAAACAGCTTTAAATAAGGCTAATGCTTTATCGGCCGAATCATTAATGATTGGTGACAACCTTGAAGCAGATATTTTGGGAGCACAAAACGCTGGGTTTGAAACAATCTTATTCAATCCAAACAAAGAGAATTTAACGATTGATTCGATCCAAATAAATCATTTAGAAGAACTTCAAAAACTCTTATAATCAAGACAAATCGATAAAACCTTATTTAGAATCATTCTAAAATAAATAATTGTCTTTTAAAACGTTTCAAATATGTCAACAGATTTCTATTTTTGTCGCTTAATCTAATTAATTCCATAAAGGATATGTCCAAGACTATCAAGATAAGGAAAGGCTTAGATATCAAATTAATTGGTGAGGCTGACAAAGTGAAAGCTACTGTTTCCGCTCCAATATTTGCAATTAAGCCACCTGATTTTCACGGCCTGGTGCCAAAAATGACCGTAAAGGCTGGAGACAAGGTGAAAGCCGGCTCTATAATTTTTACTAATAAGTATCAAGAAGAAGTGAAGTTCGTTTCTCCTATTTCTGGAGAGATTGCTGAAATTGTTCGTGGTGAAAAACGTAGAATATTAGCGGTAACCATCAAACCTGATGCTTCGAATGAAGCCGAATCTTTCGGCAAAATCGATCCTTCTAACATGGACGGTGAAGCTGTAAAAGCAGCGTTATTAGCGAACGGATTCTGGCCATTTATTAAAATGCGTCCATTAGATATCGTAGCTAATCCATATGACAAACCAAAAGCAATCTTCGTATCTGCGTTTGATTCGTCACCTTTGGCTCCTGATTATGATTATATCTTACACGGTGAGAATGATGCGTTCCAAGCAGGATTGACAGCTTTGTCAAAACTGACTGAAGGAAAAGTACATTTAACGGTAAGAAGTGATATGAATATTGACAGTACTTTCACAAGTGCTAAAGGTGTTCAAATCAACAAGATCAACAGTAAACATCCAGCAGGAAATGTCGGTACACAAATTCATCATATTGATCCTATCAATAAAAATGAAATTGTATGGACAGTGAATGCAATAGACGTTGCTTTAATCGGTCGTTCATTATTAGCTGGTCAATTTGACGGTTCTAGAACGGTTGCATTAACAGGGTCGGAAGTTAAAAAACCAAAATATATTAAAACAGCTATTGGAGCAAATATTGCAGCAATAATTGAAGATAATATTGAAGGTGATAATGTACGTTATATCAGCGGTAATGTATTGACTGGTGATAAAGTAGAAACAACAGGTTTTTTAGGTTTTTACCACAATCACGTCACCGTTATTCCTGAAGGGAATGAATCTAAATTCATGATTACCAAAGGTTGGTTAAGTCCAGGACTTAGTAAATTCTCAATCAATCGTTCATATTTTTCATGGTTAATGCCAAATAAAAAGTACAATCTAGACACCAACTTAAATGGTGAGGTTCGATCTTTTGTGGTAACTGGAGAAATGGAAAAAGTATTCCCTTTTGATATCTATCCTATGCAGTTAGTTAAAGCAACGATGTATAATGATATTGATTTAATGGAAAACTTAGGTATTTACGAAGTAGCACCAGAAGATTTTGCTTTATGCGAATTCGTTTGTACTTCAAAAGTTAGCATCCAAAAATCGATTAGAGGTGGATTGGATGTGATCCAGGAAGAATGTATGTAATTTGAATCATAAAATTGAACTGATATAACAATGAAGTCTTTAGAAAATTTAATGCGCAAGTTTGAGCCTACCAAGGACAGCAAGTGGGCAAAGTTTCATCCGGTATGGGACGCTTTGTACACTTTTGCCTTTACGCCAAACGAAACGACGCACAACGGAGCACATATTCGTGACGGTATTGACCTTAAACGAACAATGTTCACAGTAATCATTGCTTTAATTCCATGTCTTTTATTCGGTATTTACAATACTGGTCACTGGCATTATGTTGCACTAGGTGAAGCTGGTGGATATATGGATTTTTTCGGTGATAAATTAATTTACGGTTTATTACAAGTCTTACCAATTGTCATCGTATCATACGGTGTTGGTTTAGGAGTTGAATTTATCTTCTGTATTAAAAACCAACATGCTATCCAAGAAGGTTTCTTGGTATCTGGTATGTTAATTCCACTTATCGTTCCTGCTGACATTCCTTTGTGGATGGTTGCAGTAGCTACAGTATTTGCTGTTGTGCTCGGTAAAGAGGTGTTTGGTGGAACAGGAATGAATATCGTAAACATTGCCTTAACTGCTAGAGCATTCCTATTCTTTGGTTATCCAACAATGATGTCTGGTAACAAAGTATGGATGTCTGGAATTGCTGAAGCTGGTGATAAAGTTCCAGAAGGCGTTACAGGAGCTACACAATTAGGAGATCTTGCATCCTTCACATTCCCGCAAGAGGAATGGACCTTCCAGTCAGGTATTAGTGGTTTCACTGATCACTGGAGTATTTGGGATTCATTTGTTGGAATGATTCCTGGATCAATCGGAGAAACTTCTGTAATTGCTATTCTAATTGGTGCTGCTATTCTATTATATACAGGTATCGCAAGCTGGAAAATCATGACTTCTTTTGTATTGGGTGGTCTTGCTGTAGGTTTCTTAGCAAACACATTTGCTGTTAACCCTTATATGGAATTAGATCCTTTACACCATATGGTAATCGGTGGTTTTGCATTCGGTGCTGTCTTTATGATAACCGATCCTGTAACAGCCTCACAAACCAGCACGGGTAAATATATCTATGGATTCTTAGGAGGTGCATTATCAATTACAATTCGTGTATTCAACGGGGCTTACCCTGAAGGAGTAATGATGGCTATTCTATTCATGAATATTATGGCACCGATGATTGATCACTATGTTGTTCAATCAAATGTTAAACGAAGATTAAAACGACTTAAAACCGCATAATCATGGCAGTAAATAAAGATAAGAATAGTTATACGTTCCTATTTGCCATCATCATGGTGGTAATAGTAGGATCTTGCTTGGCTGCAATTTCTATGGGATTAAAACCCGCACAAGAAAAGAACCAAGTGGTTAAAAAGAAAATGGACATTTTAAATGCCATTAAAATTCAAGATGTATCGCGTTTAAACGCTATCGAATTATACGATAAGTACATCTTAGAAGACGAATGTATTGTATTAAATGAAAAAGGAGAAATCACTGGTGCAGTTGCTTTTGATGTCGACATTCAAAAAGAATACAAAAACAAAAATTTACCAGTTGCTGAAAGACAATATCCTTTATATGTAGCTGAAATTGATGGAAGCAAAAAATATGTAATTCCAGTAATCGGTTCAGGATTATGGGGACCAATTTGGGGTTATATTGCTGTATCTGAAGATAAGAAAACTATCTTCGGTGCTACTTTTGATCACAAAGGAGAAACACCGGGATTGGGTGCTGAAATCAAGCAGTCTTTCTTTACTAATCAATACGACAATGAAACTATTTCTGAAGACGGAAATTATAAGAAGATTAAAGTCGTAAAAGATGGTAGCGGTACTGAGCCTCAAAAAGTAGATGGAATTACTGGAGGAACGATTACTTCAAAAGGTGTTGAAGAAATGGTTGACCGAACATTGCAAGTTTATGTAAATTACTTTAATAAATAATTGATTGATCATGAGTGAAAATCAAGAAAAAATAAAAGCACCAAAAGAGCCATTGTTTTCTAAGAAAAACAAACGATTGGTGATAGAACCTTTAAATGATAATAACCCGGTTACATTACAAGTATTAGGGATTTGTTCGGCTTTGGCAATTACAGTGTCTATTGAGCAAGCCTTAGTAATGACTGGTTCGGTATTCTTTGTATTAGGTTTAGGGAACGTAATTATTTCAATGTTGCGTAATTTAATTCCTTCTCGAATTCGAATTATTGTTCAATTGGTTGTTGTAGCAGCTTTAGTAATTATTGTAAATGAAATCTTAAAAGCATTTCTACCTGACATGGCAGAGAAACTTTCGGTATTCGTTGGATTAATTATTACGAACTGTATAATCATGGGACGTTTTGAAGCATTCGCAATGGCGAATAAACCATGGCCTTCTTTCTTAGATGCTGTTGGTAATACTTTAGGATACGGATTTGTTTTGGTACTCGTTTCTCTTATGAGAGAGATACTAGGAGCAGGTAAATTCTTTGGTATTCCATTATTCGGAGATAGAATTGAAAATACAGGTTTATACAAATTGGGGTATATGGATAATAACTTCATTATTCTAGCACCTTTTGCCTTATTTGCAGTTGCCATTATTATTTGGGTACAACGTGCCAGAAACAAATCATTAATTGAAGAACATTAATTTAGACGGACATGGTAGATTATATTAACATTGCCTTAAAAGGTATATTTATTGAGAACATGATTTTTGCCTACTTCTTAGGCATGTGTTCTTATTTGGCCGTTTCAAAAACGGTAAAAACAGCAGTAGGTTTAGGTGCAGCAGTAATCTTTGTATTAACTGTTACCGTTCCTGTTAACTGGTTGTTAGAAAATTATGTATTGCAAGCTGGAGCTTTGTCTTGGTTAGGTGATGAATACGCAACAATGGATTTAAGTTTCCTTTCATTCATTATGTTCATTGCGGTAATTGCTTCAATCGTTCAGTTGGTTGAAATGTTGGTTGAGAAATTTGCTCCTGCACTTTATGGTGCATTAGGTATCTTCTTACCGCTTATCGCCGTTAACTGTTCTATATTGGGTGGTGCTTTATTCATGCAAGAAAGACAGTATTCAACTATTGGTGAGGCAACAACTTTCGCTGTTGGTTCAGGAATTGGATGGTTCTTAGCAATTGTTGCAATTGCAGCAATCAGAGAAAAAATAAAATACTCAAATGTACCTGCACCTTTAAGAGGATTAGGAATTACATTCATCATCACTGGTTTGATGGGAATAGCATTCATGAGTTTTAGTGGAATTAGTTTATAATAAGGAGTAAGAATGGGACAAGTTGTTATAGTTACAGTAATCGTTTTTGCAATAATCACACTTTTGTTAGTGAGTTTATTGCTATATGTTAAAGCTAAAATTTCACCTGCGGGTAAAATAAAAATTACCATTAACGGAGATCACGTTTTAGAGGTTGACGGCGGTAATACTTTATTGAGCACACTAAGTAATAATGGTATCTTTTTACCATCTGCTTGTGGCGGTGGTGGAACATGTATCCAGTGTACTTGCCAGGTGAATTCTGGTGGTGGTGGAATTCTACCTACAGAAGAACCTCATTTCTCTCGTAAGCAAATTGCTGACAATTGGAGATTAGGTTGCCAAGTAAAAGTAAAAGAAGACATGGAGATCCATGTTGAGGAAGAAGTATTGGGTGTAAAAGAATGGGAAGCAAAAGTAGTTTCAAACTACAATGTTGCAACTTATATCAAAGAATTCATTGTTGAGATTCCAGAAGATATGGATTACAAAGCAGGTGGATATATCCAAATTAAAATTCCTAAATGTGTTGTAAAATTCTCTGAAATGGATGTTACAGCACATCCTCAAGATCACCCAGGTGAACCTAAAAAATTCGAAAAAGATTGGGCTGAAGGACCATTTGCATTGCGTAATTTAGTAATGAAGAATGACGAAGAGGTTGTTCGTGCTTACTCAATGGCTTCTTACCCTGCTGAAGGAAGAAAGATTATGTTGAATGTGCGTGTTGCCGCTCCTCCTTTCGACCGTAAAACTGGTACTTGGATGAATGTTAACCCTGGTGTTGCTTCTTCTTATATCTTCAACTTAAAAGAAGGTGATCCAGCTATTATTTCAGGTCCTTATGGTGAATTCTTCATCAACGATTCTGACGCGGAGATGTTATATATCGGTGGTGGTGCAGGTATGGCACCAATGAGATCTCACTTATATGAATTATTTAAAACGATCAAAACTGGCCGTAAAGTAACTTATTGGTATGGTGGTAGATCTAAAGCTGAATTGTTCTATATCCACTACTTTAGAGATCTAGAAAAAGAATTTCCAAATTTCAAATTCTATATGGTATTGTCTGATGCATTGCCAGATGACAATTGGGTAGCGAAGAAAGATATGGATGATCCTAATGGAGACGGATTCGTTGGATTCGTTCACCAAGCAGTGATCGATCAACAATTGTCTAAGCACGAAGCTCCTGAAGATATAGAATTCTATTTCTGTGGACCACCAATGATGAACCAAGCGGTTATAAAAATGTGTGATGATTGGGGAGTTCCACCAGAGAACGTAAGATTTGATGACTTTGGAGGATAATTAATCTTCCTTTATAAAATATAAAAAACCAACCTGTCTACGGTTGGTTTTTTTTTTGTCTTATATTTTTAATCTATGATACAAACACTTGTAGTTTTTAAGTTTAATATACTACAGTATCTCATACTATTGTCCGCTTTCTCAAAATTCCTAAAACTTGGTAATCTAAATGAATAATAAATTATAATATTGTCGAAATCAAATTCTTATCCTAAATTCGTACTTCTTTATAAAACACTAAATTACCGCATCACATTGAAACATGGATAACAATAATTCATTCAAAAGCAAGCTGGTCAATAATAAAAGGCATATTGTAAATACTGTACTTGTTATTTTTTCATTGGCATTGATTTATGAGATAATCCGTGATTCATTGAGACCTTCTGATTTTGATGGCTACGTTCGTGCAGGAAACGCAGTGCTAAGTGGGCGATTTATTTATGCCGATCATTTTAATACTTGGCCTCCATTATTTTCAATTTTCAGCGTTCCCCTAGCTTGGGGAGATAGTATAAGTTTTTTTATTGTTCGGTTTGTTTGGAATTTAGGAAGTCTTATGGCTATGTTGGGAACTATTCTACTAACTGTTTCTATTTGTTTTCAGGAATCTATTCAACAAACTCGGAAACGTACTTTGTCCCTTTTACGGAATCCAATTGTGCTCATTCCTTTAGTTATTATGTTGCGTTATATATTGGATAATATGGCAAATGTTCAAATCAATATATACTTACTCTTTTGTTCTGTCTTGAGTATCTACTTATTCATCCATAAAAAGTTTGCTTGGGCAGGACTGTTAATTGCATTAACAATATCACTGAAAGTTTACACCATATTTTTCTTACTCTACTTTATTTATAAACGTGCTTATCGTTTAGTAGGGTTCACTTTTGTATTCATCATTGTTTTGAATTTTATATCCTTATTAGTTTATGGATTTCAAAATGCACACGACTTATATCTTCATTGGTTAACAATTAGCACCGAACAAGCCTATACAGCTATTCATAGAAATCAATCACTCTTTGCGATGTTCTTCCGATTTCTAACAACCGAGGATCCAGAGCAAAGTATGTACGTCAATTTTATGAATTTAAATCCAGAAAAAGTAAGAACAATGGTTTACGCCTTTATAGCTCTCATAGGAATTATACCTCTTATATTATTCAGAAAAAAACACGCCAAAACAGATCATTTTCAGGCTATCCTCGAATATTCAATAGTTTTCACCGTTATACCATTATTAACACCTATTTCGTGGAAAGCTTATTTCATATTTTTATGGTTCCCTTACTTCGTTCTTTTTTTAATTCTTTTTAAGTACAAACCAACAATCAAAAACACCCAACTAAACATTCTAAAAGGAATGCTATTTGGATCTATTTTACTTATTGTATTTTCAACGGAATTAATTGTTGGACGTTATGTTTCAGACTGGTTGGAAGCTTATTCGGCAATCACAATTGGAACCATTCTATTAGTTGTCATACAATTTATGATTTACATAAATCACCACCAATTTTCAATAAAAAGTTTAAATAACAATCAAGATTTGTAGTTGAGAACTTATAACATTCTTTGAAACCAATCTAATAAAGTCAAGTGAGTATTGAAACTTTCGTACTTTAAAGCTTTAATCTTTTTTATGCATTTGATTATAATAGAAATTAATGCTTAATTTAAAAAAATAAAAAAAACGACTGAACACGAATATGCGCGAATTTTTCTCTGTCAATAGAATCATTATTCTTTGTGTATTGGGATCAATTATAAGGCTAATATTTGGATATATCTATACACCTTGGCAGCAAGCGCCTGATCATTTAGCATGGGAAATTATCATTGAGCAGGGTAACCTACAATATGATCACTTAATTCATTACCCGCACGAAGGGGGTAGTTTTTTAATTTCATTACTCGGACAATTCATTGAACTGTTCACAAATATTAGTTCATTGACAATTTCAGCTTTTATACTCGACTTTGTCATTCGTTTCATTCAAATAAAAATTGTTAAAAAAATTTTCAACATTAAAATAGCCACACTGTTTGGCGTATGGACAGTTTTTGCCACACCGACCATAATTCCTTGGGGAACTGTAAATTTTGGCTTACACGCCCTCTCTGCTATTTTTCCTTTCCTCCTATTATTATTACTTCATCAAAAAAGAGACACGATAAAACATCACATTCTATGTGGAGTTTTCTTGGGTGTCGCCTTATGGTTTTCATATATTAATTTAATCTTAATCCCGGCATTCTTTCTCTATCGTTTGATGAGTCGCACCGACATAAAGAGATTGCTCTACTCTCTTTTAGGGTTCATAGGTGTAATAATACTCCATATTTTAGTTAGAAAGTTTTTAGACGCCGGTTTCCAGTTAAACGAATTAGGATTAACCTCTATCAGAGGAGTTGATTTTTCAATACATGATATTGATATCCTAAACCGACTTACGAATCTCCCTACAGTAGTTGCTAATTCAACATTAGCCATCCCACAATCAAACCTCTATATGCCATCATTGAGGTTACTCTACTATTTCGTTTTTATCGTGGCTTGTATTGGCATGATCATTTATCATAAAAAAAACAATTTTGCTTATAGTAACTATATGATCATTCCGATTATCATTTTCTTTTTAGTTGTTTATACATTCAGTCCATTTTTTGAATTAAGAGATATGGGTAGCTATATCTATTTTAGACATTTAACTTACATCTTACCATTACTGTCGCTATTTATTATTGCTGGTTTGTCATCTTATCGCTACAAGGTGATACTTATTGCTTTTTTTATTCTAGGTATGGTAAGAACGGGACAATTATTCACAACTCAAATATCACCTAAAAGTGATGGCATAACAAAAGCTGCAGGATGGATAATTGGAACGAAGTTAGGACACGACGCAAAAGCAATTGTTACAATTATTGAAGATAATCCCGATTCAAAGATTTTATTAAGGCAAGGTGTCGGATGGGGAATTTCCGCATCCTTATTATTCGACAATGACAATTTAGATAAAATCGAGGCTGAAACAAAACTTATAGAATTGGTTGAATTAATTAGCACATACCCAAAAGCCTATCAAATCGATTTACTTGAGGGAGTCAAATTCTCTTTTAATGAAGGCTTAACACCTCGATTAAATCCAGAATTGCGTCTAAAAATTGAGCAAATAGTCAATAGTAAGAAATAACCATTCTTTTTCCATAAATATTAAACAAAATACACTTTTTAAACTAGTTTTATTATTCAGTTGGTGGTTAAAAATCATTCTTATCTTTACTGTCATTCCAATAGTAGATGTTTGAATTTCAGCGGGAAATAGAATCTTTAGACTTAGAAATATATGAAAGAAAAAACGATAGTTATAGGTGCTGGACCAGCTGGAATAAGTTGCGCTTATGAACTGCGTAAAAAAGGTGTTGATGTAGAAGTCTTTGAAGCGAGTAAAAACATTGGTGGAATGGCTAGAAGTTTCGATTTATGGGGTCAAAGAGTAGATATTGGACCTCATCGCTTTTTTTCAAAACAGAAAGAAATCAATCATTTTTTTACAGAACTTATTCAAGATGACTTTACTGTCGTTGATCGTCAAACTCGAATTTACTATAGGAATCGATTTTTTGATTATCCTTTAAAATTAGGTAATGTATTATCTAATTTACCTCTTTTAGTGATTTTTCAAATTTTATGGTTTTTTGGAATCGAAAAAATCAAACCGAAAAAAAAAGCTGAAAATTTTGAGGAATGGATTACGAATCGTTTCGGAAAAAAATTATTTGAAATTTTCTTTAAACATTATACAGAAAAACTTTGGGGCATAAAATGTACTGAGATTGATGCCGATTGGGCAGCACAGAGGATCAAGACACTCACTTTAATGGGAGCCGTTAAATCTGCCATAATTGGGAATAGAGGAAATAAGCACAAAACTTTGGTTGACCAATTCGCATATCCTAAAAACGGATCTGGCACTTTGTATGAACGAGCAGCAGATTATATCACAAATAATGGAGGTAAAATAAATTTAGAAACACCCATCAAAAAAATCATTTTAAATGAGAAGGGGAATAAAGTAGAAGGCGTCGTATTATTAGACGGAACTATCGTCGAGGCAACATCAGTTGTTTCTACTATGCCCATAACAACACTCATTAAAGGATTTGAAAATGTACCTGAAAAAGTAATGCATGCGGTCAACCAACTGAACTTTAGAAATACAATTTTAGTGTATTTAGAAATTGACAAAATTGATTTATTTGAAGACAACTGGATCTATATTCATTCACCTGAAGTTAAGCACGGAAGAATAACAAATTTCAGGAACTGGTGTCCAAGTTTAAATAGAGATAAAAAAACGACAATATTGTGCCTTGAGTTTTGGTGTTTTGAAGAAGATGAAATTTGGACAGCACCAGAGAAGAATGTTGTAGATATGGCAAAAGATGAAATATACAAGATTAATTTAGTTTCAAATGAAGTCAAAATTCTCAACACTAAAGTTTTAAAAATTCCAAAATGTTATCCGGTATATAAAACAGGCTATCAAGACAATATGAATCCTATTATTGATTACTTAAATAGTATTGAAGGCCTCTACCCTATTGGAAGATATGGAGCATTTAAATACAACAACCAAGATCATTCGATTTTGATGGGGTTATTAGCTGCGGAAAAAATTGCAGATCAAAAACCGATTGACTTATGGCAGATCAACACAGATACAGAATACCAAGAGGATGGAGAGATAAAAAACGTTTTAGCCCAATAAATCTACCTTCAACATTGCTTCTACGGTTTTAATACAAATCCACACCCAAAACTAATATTAGTTTCACTCAAAAAACCAATTTCAGGAATTATAGCCCATTTATCAAAATTATTAGAAAAGGCTAAATTCAATGAAAAACCCGGATAATCGATAGGATTAAATTTAAGTTCAGGCGTAGATATATCCATAATTAAGTGAAGTTTTGGAATTAAAGTCAATCTGAAATACGGATTAAAATTAAATAAGCCAACATATAATCTCGGGTTAAAAGATACGGCATGATAATCGCCATAAAAATAATACTGTGCAGGTAATCCTAAAGTAAGACGAACTGGGTGCATAGAGTTTTTAGGATCTCTGCCAAGTGCCCATTTGAATTGTGCTTCAATAAAATTTTGACGAACCCCTTCTTTCAAAAAAGTATTCTCATATCTCACTGAAATATTAGTTTTTTCCCCTATTCCAACTCCGAATCTAAATCCATAACTTAACTCTCGTGTCGACCAAACCGTGTCTTTAAGTGTCTGTGATCTTTCACCATCTTGACTTATACTTGCCGTTCCAGAAACCTTACCTTTTTCTAATATTTGAGCCGTCTCATAATTCAAATTCACCAAACTCACACAACTTGAAAACATTGATATTAAAATAAAAAAGGCATAAAAGTGGAAATTCAATAGTTTCATAACCAGTAAAATATGAAATTTAATTCACAAATACATCAAAATAATACCTTATCTTAATTCCTTTCAGGGTAAACATATTCCGCTCCCATTGTCTCATATCCTTTATCGTGAAACGCTTTGGTTACAATAGGTTGAATACAATAATCGTTTCCAACCTGTCGTCTTGTTTTATCAAATCCTTCTACTTTCTCAAGATTATAAAAAATACCCCAATAACTAATTATCGCAGTCTCCTTTGGGTTGGCTAAATAAATCGAATCAACCTTAAGATTAAATTGTTGCGTTCGTTCAACCAAATTGAATGCGTTTGCTGGAATTTCAGCACCATATAAATAATTCCATTGCCATTGAATAAAATGATCGCATACAAAAACAGCTTTAAAATCACCCTTTTTGACTTCTTCATGCAATGCATTAAAAGCTTCAAGTTTATTTACATCAGAAGGAAAAAAATCCCGTTTTTGCCGTGGGCCAGCACCGATTCCAATCATAAATAACACCAGCATCACAACCGACAATGAACGATTCAATTGATCAGCCAATAAGTCTTTAGACATGAAAAGCAGTAAAAATAAAACACCAGTATAAATTGATATTAAATAGCGAGGAATATAAATTCTCATTGACAACGCTACGAAGAAGATAAGTAGCAAACCAAAAACTGACAATAAATAATATATTTTCTTTTCATTTGAAATTTTAAGGAATAATCTAACAGCTAAAAAACCTATTAATAGCAAGCATATCGACAATCCAATTTTCCACCATAGTGGAATCTCCATATCAGCTGTGAAATAAGTAAAGTTCCCAAACGAATGGAGAATTCCTTTTCCATATATGAGTCCCCTATCATAAAAAGCAGAAAAATCAACATCAAGACTAGGTGAATTCCAAACCAAAACATCTTGAAAATCCAATGATTTTATTCCGAATATAAACAAAACTGAGATGATTCCTATTATAAGCAAGTTCAATATTGACCCTCCTTGTGACCTCCAATTAAATAAGAGTAATGGTAAAATGGGTATCAATAAAAAGACGTGAGATTCGAAAGCGACTGCCAATAAAAAACCTATGATCAAATAGTTTAAAATAGAGAATTTGAATCGACTAGACAAATAAAACAGAATAGAAATGGCGCAAAAAGCCGTGACATACCCACCTCTAACCATGCCTGCCCAAAGTGTCCAGCTGGGGAAACATAAAACAGCAACAACAATCAAAAAACTTAGTTTTAAGGGCTGACCGCGATTAAGTAAACCCTTAAATAGAAATGTAGTTCCCAGCGCAAACAAGGTTAAACCACCCAATCGCAAGGCCCAAACACCAGTACCGATTAATTTGATCCAAAAAGCAACCGAAAAAACTTCAAAAGTGCTTAAACCATACTTCTGACCATAAAAATAAATTGGAAAGTGTTTACCGGCGATTAAATCTTGCGCCATTATGCCAATTATTCCTTCGTCACCGTCGAACCAAAAAGCATTCGATAGAAAATGAGGCAAACGGAACAAAATAGCAAGTCCAAAAAATACGATGAATGAAAAGGCAAAAAACAAAATTGGTTTCTCTTGTAATCGCGAAATAGAATTAAAAATAGAATCGATTAGTTTCACTCAAAAAAGTTTTGGTTCATTTGAAGAAATACAATATAAGTAATAATAAATTTTCTATGATTTATGCTATTGGATTTATTGAAATCAACTATTTTCACATTACAGCTTTTGCAAGATTGCTGAAGCCAATAATCACAAAACATCCAAAACTAATAATAAAAATGAGTGCAACACTTAAAACGCTGATTTCGCTGTTCATTTTGGGACTTTTTTCATGCAGTTATTTGCCCGAAACAAAATCAGAGCATCCGAACTTGATAATAAAAGAAACTGCTGAATACATAATACTAAGTACTATTTCAACAGATAATAGCCAATCTGGCATTATGTTCTATCCTGGAGGATTGGTTGACCCTCACGCTTATATCAAACCACTTGAGAAGTTTGCATTGGAAGATAATCGAACTGTCCTTATTCTAAAAGTCGCTTCTAATCTTGCCATTCTAAATTCGAAAAAAGCATCTACTACCACCAACAAAATAGCAAATGTAGATCGTTGGATTCTTGGGGGGCATTCTTTAGGGGGAAGTACAGCTTGTATTGATATTTTCAATAACCAAGATGCTTTTGAAGGTTTGTTTTTATTGGCATCTTATTCCACAAAAGAACTAGCAGATATTCAAATTCCAATCATTTCAATCACCGCATCCCATGATAATGTTTTAGACCTTGGAAGTCTCAATGAAAACAAAGTAAATCTACCTGAAGCATTGATGATTGATTCGCCCGAATTGCTGCCGAATGAAAGTACCATAGGTAAGACGATATATTACAACATTGAAGGAGGAAATCACGGGCAATTCGGAAATTATGGAGCACAAAAAGGAGATGGAGATGCAACGATCACCACAGACATGCAACATTTACTTGTCTTCGACATGTTACGCAAATTTTTAACTATTAACGATCTTTAAAACTAAGCATCATGAAAAAAATACTTTTGTTCCTGTTCGTTTTTAAAATTTCCATTGCGACCTTATTCAGCCAAAATATTGAATTGAATTTAAAGTCATTTTATGGGGTATGGAACAATGAATTATCTGGCTATTATTATGGCGGTGGTGAAATAGAAATCTTGTACGAACAACCATTATTAAGTGGCGCGTTAAGAACAGGATTGGCATTCCGTTCTGTTGACTGGGGAAACCAAGCTTCAATAAATATAGGATATAAAACAGCATTTATAGTCAGAGATAAATGGATGTTAAACGGCACTACTACGGCAGGAATTGGAATGGCTTTATTTTACAAGAATCCGCAATATATTTGGTCACTTGGATTCATGCCTGAATTAACATGGCTCAGAAAAAAAAGAATGGATTTCAATATTGGTATCGGTTTTCGTTACACGAGTAACCCTGCTTATAAAAATTACGGAGCAATCAATCAGCTTTTTGAATTCCCATTAAAATTGGGCATCATTTATAAATTGAAACAGACTTCATAATTTTTATTCTCAAAAGAATTGCATTAACGAAAGATGTTTAATTTAAAGTCGTTTTTAATATAACCGCAACTATGGAATTACCTATCATATTGGTTTTCATTATTATTGGAGTAAGTGTCTTACTCTTTATTACGGAGTTATTTCCAGTTGATAAAATTTCATTTTTTATAATAGTTGCCCTCGTTTTATTGCAATTAACCAGTCCTGAGGAAGCAATTAGTGGTTTTGCCAATCCTGCAACCATAACCATTTTAGCCCTTATGATTTTAGCAATTGGCCTCGAGGAAAATGGTGTAATACAATTACTATCTGAAGGAATTAAAAAGTTAAAAATATTGCCTCTCATTTTATTGACGCCTGCTTTTATGATTATATCTGCTGGAATTTCTGCCTTTATAAGTACTACAGCTGTCGTTATCATTTTTATAAAAATAGTAAACCAACTATCTGAAAAATACGGATTCTCCACATCCCGTTTATTAATGCCTATTTCATTCGCGGGAATTTTAGGCGGCAGTTGCACATTGATGGGGACCTCTACGAACCTCCTTGTAAATGCCATCGCTAAAAACAATGGCGTTGAAGCTTTTACTTTTTTTGAATTCGCTTGGTATGGTATCGTTTTCTTTTTGATTGGATTGGTAGTAATGACAATTGCTTCACAATTTTTACCTAAACAAAAGGACACAAGTTTGTCTAGTGATTATGAAATTAACTCCTACGTTTTCACAGTTAAGGTTACTGACGAATCACCTTTAATTAGTCAAAAATTCGAGAATATTGAGTTCTTCAATAATGATGATACTAAAGTATTAAAATTGATTCGAGATCAGCAAGTCATTAATGATCCTGGTAAATATGTCAAATTGATGGCCAATGATAACTTGATTTTAATGAGTGATTTGGAAAATCTTCAATCCTTTATTAAAGAAAATGGTTTTATTATTAATGAAGAAAGGCAAAAACAACTGAATGAGTCAAACGATAAAGACGAATCTGAATATAAGATGACTTATGTTGAAACGTTAATTCTACCAGGATCTAATTTAATTGGAAAAACACTCGGTGGATTGCGACGTATCTCTTTTCAAGGAGCGTACCCGATTGCCATCAAAAAACGGAAAAACATTCGAAATACGCGAGAGCGTTTGCTTCGAAAAAACATTAAAGAAATCAGTCTAAAACCAGGTGATAGAGTATTACTTGAAATGCAAGAGCATAAAATTTCGGATTTATATAAAATTGAAAACATTGCGATCTTAAACGAACATGAATTTGAACCTGATGTGCCGAATTATAAAAGATTACTCGCACTTGGTATTTTACTATTTGTAATTTTTCTTGCAGCGACTAGCATATTAAGTATTTTGACAGCCTCTCTGGTCGGCGTCGGAATTATGCTTTTAACAAATATAATTCGACTAGAAAGCGTCTATCAAAAAGTAAATTGGCAAATCATTTTTCTATTGGCTGGAATGATTCCTTTGGGAATTGCAATGTCTAATAGCGGTGCTGATGCTTGGTTATCAAAACATTTAATGGTAATGTTGAACGATCAAGCTCCTTTTATTGTTTTAGGACTTCTATTTGGATTAACAATGTTGATGTCTGGTGTTATGTCCAATAATGCAACAGCCATTATTATGACACCTATTGCTATAGCAGTAGCAAGTGGATTAGGATTGGATATTAAACCGTTTTTATTGGCTGTAATGTTCGGTGCCAACTTTAGTTTTTTTACACCTGTTGGCTATCAAACCAACACATTGATTTATGGAACCGGTGCATATAAATTTAAACACTTCTTGGTTATTGGAGGAGTATTGTCTATCACACTATGGCTCGTTGGCACCTTCTTATTGTCAATGAATTTATAATATGATATTCACTGATTATATCATAAAACTGTTGTTAACCAACGCACAACTATTCCAAATCACTCATTAAATAAACTATCTTTGCGTCGAATTTTATTCTAAATACTGTGCATACACATTTTCAATATTTCGCAAGTCCCATCGACCAAATTGAACTTCCAAAAAAGTTTACATTCCCTTTTTATTATGAGCCACATACTTTGAGCATATTAGCAGCCAAGGAGGTTCAAAATTATTTAGAAACACAGACTGACTTTGAACATAATTTTGGTTTAGACAATACTAAAAAAGGAGCAATAATAGGAAAAATGTTCGGTGTATTAGTCGTTGAAAACCAAAACGGAGAAATTGGATACATTTCAGCAGTTTCAGGGAAATTAGCCGATAAAAACGAACATATAAAATTCGTTCCGCCCGTTTACGACATGTTGACAGAAGCATCTTATTATTTAAAAGAAAAAGAAGCTTTAAAATCATTAGACATTGCGATAAACGAATTAGAAAACAACACCAAATACATCGCCTTATTGGCGCATTTCAAGGCAGAGAATAAAAGAGGTGCAATTGACATTCGAGATAAAAAAGACGCATTAAACGCAGCAAAAAGCGCGAGAAAAGAACAAAGAACAAAAGCAAAGTCGATATTGTCGTCAGAAGAATATGCGGCACTTGAAGAGACCTTAAAAAAGGAAAGTTTAGCGTCTAAATATTTCTTTAATGATGTCACAAGGTATTGGAAGTATACTTTACAGCCGATTAAGGATGAGATCGCGGAATTTGAAGATCGGATTTCGGCATTAAAAGCTGAAAGAAAAGCCAAATCAGTTGCTTTACAACAGTTTATTTCAGATCAATATCATTTTTTTAATTCGAAGAAAGAAATCAAGAATTTATCCGAATTATTTGAAGACACTGCCATTCAAAATTTACCAGCAGGCTCGGGAGAATGTGCAGCTCCCAAATTATTACAATATGCTTTTCAACACGATCTAAAACCGATTTCGATGGCGGAATTCTGGTGGGGACAATCCCCTAATAAGGAAGTACGTAAACATCAGCAATTCTATCCTGCTTGCCAAGGGAAATGCAAACCTATTTTAGCTCATATGCTAGCAGGAATCGAAATGGATAAAAATCCATTACTTGAAAATCCTGCTGTAGGCAAAGAATTGGAAATCATTTTTGAAGATGACGAATTGCTTGTGATATACAAACCTGAGGATTTTTTATCCGTACCTGGCATCCACATTCAAGATTCAGTTTACACCCGAATGAAACTAGAGATTGAAGACATATCTGGACCAATAGTAGTCCATAGATTAGACATGTCAACTTCGGGATTATTACTCATTGCGAAACACAAAAGAGCCCATAAGTTTCTACAACATCAATTTATTAAAAGAACAGTTACGAAGCGCTATACTGCTTTGTTAGACGGGCTCGTTAAAGAAGATAAAGGAACAATAAATCTTCCGTTACGGGTAGATTTAGATGATAGACCTAGACAATTGGTTTGCTATGAACATGGGCGCCCATCAGAAACACGCTGGGAAGTGGTTGAACGTAAAAATGGAAAGACCAAAGTCCACTTCTACCCTATCTCAGGACGCACACATCAGTTGCGCGTTCATGCATCCCACACAGCTGGATTAAATATTCCAATTGTTGGGGATGATTTATATGGTACAAAAGCTGATCGCCTCTATTTACATGCGGATACTTTAGAATTTACGCATCCTACTACAAGAGAGAAAATGACCTTTTATAAGGAAGCTGAATTCTAACTGTTCTTTTTAAAAAACCAATTAGCTCTCGCAGCTGAACCTAGACACTTAAAAACTTAATAAACAAATCGTTAATTGAACTATTTATTTTTGTTTTTTTAAGCAAATCATGTATTTTGTCTATATTTGGAATAGTAAAAAGATTATGTAGAGATATGAGTCTACATTACCCAAATATCAACATCTTTTTAATACCTAACTTTAATAAAAAGACAGCTATCCCAAAACAGCATGCAAAGACGCGAAGAAACTATTTTATTAGATAACCTTTTCGATGAACTTTTCCCTATAATGCGAAGCATTACTGGGCCTGGAATTGAGGCATCCATGAAGATTTTCAAGAGATATATGCCATTGGTAATTACCAAAACACCAAGTGGAAGTGAAGTCTTCGATTGGACAGTGCCACAAGAATGGCATTTTAAAAAAGCTGTACTTAGAGGTCCTAATAACAAAATTATTTGTGATGCTGATGTATATAATTTACACGTTTTAAACTATTCGGAAAGTGTAGATAAAAAATTGAGTTTAGACGAACTTTTACCACATATTTATACGAATCCTAAATTGCCTCATTCAATACCTTACGTCACATCTTATTACAAAAAGAAATGGGGCTTTTGTTTAAGTGAAGACCAAAAAAAAAGCCTTAAAGAAGGAATCTATCATGCAAAAATAGAAACCAAATTTGTTGATGGAGGATTGCCTATCGCCCAATGTATTTTACCAGGTGAAAGCAGTAAAGAGATTTTATTGACAAGTTATTTATGTCATCCTTCAATGGCGAATAACCAATTGTCAGGACCATTGGTTATTTTAGCTTTATACAATAGAATAAAAGGGTGGAAAAAAAGAAGGTATACCTATCGATTTTTATTAAATCCAGAAAACATTGGTTCTATTTGTTTTTTGAAAGAACATGGTAGTCATTTAATGGAAAACCTGAAGTCAGGACTTGTTTTAACTTGTTTAGGGGGACCGTCCAATGAGCTAAATTATAAACAAAGTAAAGAAGGTAATTCTTTAATGGACGTGGTTGTTTCTAACTTTCGAAATAAATCGTTGATGCCTATAAATATCATTCCCCATAGCGGAAATGATACCTCAAATAAAAGTCCGTTTAGTTCAAATGGTTTTAACTTACCAATGGGGCAATTTTCAAGAATCCTAAACAATAGAAATGACGAGTATAAGAATTCACTTGATAATAAAAACACAATGCGAATTGAGAATCTAGTTGAAAGTACCAACGTCATTGAAAAAATATTAAAATATGTTGAAATTTGTGGGAATCCGATTAATATGAAACCATTTGAGAAACCTCAAATTAGTAGAAGAGTCGCATCACCCAATCTAAATTCAAAAATAAATGGAGATAATTCTTACGATAATCAATTAGATAGTAATAAAGAACTTAATTATCGAATGATTCTTTTAAAAATGGCTAATGGAAAAAATAACCTATTTGACATCGCCGAAAAATGCAATTGTTCAGTCGATCAACTAATACCAATTGTAGAATTATTAGAATCAAAAGATATAATTAAATACAACGAAAAAACTCCAATAATATAATCAGTTTCATCCTCGGGAATGATCCGAATCAAGAGAAGATCTTATTCCTGCCCTAGTACTTGAAACAAGGCCAAGTTGAAATGATTTTTGTGACCATCACTTTCAAAAATAAGCGATCGAATTAAAAAATTCTTAATCATTGAGAATTACCGAGGCAAGAAAATATGTCCTAGCATTTCAATTCCGCTGATAATAGTGGAATAGAGCGTTTTTTTATATTAATAAATTAAGAGCAGACTCATATATCCCATTCAATTGTATTCTCTTCTTTAAAATCAATTGCCTATATTTATTGCTGTGTAGCTCAGAACTTTTCAAATTCACCCGTTAGGATAATCATTGTCTTACAATGAGGAATTGCTAATTGGGAGCTATTATAATTAATTGGTGGAATTATAATAAATTCAAAGCAAAGATATATCTGCAAATGAATACAAAAAAAAAGTATCTAATTTTCTTTTCAGTAACCCTGGGACTTATCATTTTTAACCAATTAATTATCCAATACTTCTTATATCAAAAAAATGAAGACGCGCGCATTATCAATATAAGTGGTAAGCAAAGAATGCTCAGTCAACGTGTAAATTTACAGACATACCAAAACTACGTAGACAACGATAAAAACAAGGAATTAAATCAAACTATTACAACTTGGAAAAAATCTCATATTGGTTTAATGGAAGGTGATCCTGAATTAGCCATTCATGGAACATCCGATGAAAAAATTTATTCCAAATTAGAGAAATCGCTAGTAATTATTGAGAAAATTGAAGACATTATCCAGCGCACAAGTCCTATAAACAAAGCTGCATTAACGCAAATAAATGATGAAGTTGATCAATTCTTAGTGGTAATGGAAACAATTGTAAACGATTTCAATAAAAAAGCTGATCATAAATTATTGCTGCTCGTAATAATTGAAATACTCTTAGCCCTTCTAACTCTGATCTTTATTTTCTTTGAAGTGAATTATGTGATCAAACCAGCTTACATAAACATTTTGAAACAGAATGAAGCCATGCAAAAAATCGCGTGGCAACAATCACACGAGGTTAGAAGACCACTAGCGAATATTCTTGGTTTAGTCGATGTACTTGAAAGAAATAAATTCAAAACTGAACAAGAGAAAAAAATGACACTCAAATACTTAAAACAATCGTCTAACGAATTAGATGAGATTATACATGAGATCGTTAAAAATACGAACGCAAATAGTATATCGGTAGACTAATCCACAAAATAACTTTAAAGAAAAAAAAATCGAACTAATTATTGTTGCTTCAATAATTTCGTTTACATTTGCATCGTACACGATTTAATCTTAAACGATATTAAAATGAAAACGAATACAATACAAAATATTCTTAGAGTAGTATTAGGCGCTTTAATGACAACAGCCGGAGTTGGGCACCTTACCTTTCAACGCGATGAATTCTTAGCACAAGTTCCGAGTTGGTTACCATCCAGTCCTGCATTTATGGATTTTGTGGTCTTGTCATCTGGAGTAGTTGAAATCTCTCTTGGCTTATCAATGATATTCCTCTTCAAACACAAAGTAAAAGTTGGTATTGCATTGGCCATTTTCTACATCCTTATTTTCCCTGGTAATATTTCGCAATATATGAACGGTATTGATGCATTCACGTTGGATACTGACCGAAAACGATTGATTCGTTTATTCTTTCAACCTGTACTAATTCTTTGGGCTTTATGGTCAACAGGCGGATTAAAATATTTAATGAATAGGAGGAATAAATAAGCCATTCCTTCTAACTTTGTCGCATCCGTCCTAAAAACAGAGGAATGAAAAAGAAGTTCACCAATCTATATTTAGAAAATCAATTGTGTTTTCCTTTATATGCTGCATCGCGTTTAACAACTAAACTCTATGCGCCACATTTAAAGAAATTGGATATCACCTACCCTCAATATTTAGTTTTATTGATTCTATGGGAACATCAAACGCAATCGGTAAGTGAAATTGGTCAGCAATTAATGCTCGAATCAAATACACTTACGCCGCTTTTAAAACGATTAGAACAGAAAGAAATCATTCAACGCAATCGTTCTAATAAGGACGAACGAACGGTTATTATTTCATTGACCAAAGCAGGAGAAAACTTAAAAGAACAAGCGGCTGTTATTCCAGAGAAAATAATGGGCTCTTTTAGAGATGATAATATTTCAGATACGGAAGTAGCAGCCTTTGAAAAAACACTCTTAAGTTTGGTGAAAATACTCAAAGAAAAGTCGACTAAAAATGAGGAATAAACAGTAAATTAAATGATAAAAAAAATCTTAAAAAAGACACTGCTTTATTCCTCCGTTTTAATCGTATTGTTGGTTATTTTCTATTTTCTATTCACTACTTTCTATCCAAGTTTTGGAGGAGATGTTTCTGAAGAGCGACAACTTAACTACACATCATCACAACAATTTAAAACGGGTCAATTCCACAATACGAGGGATGTCCCAAAGAAGATGAGTTTTTCAGACTTGATGGGTATCGCCTATAAATTTTTCACAACCTCTACCCCAAATGGTCGACCGAAAGCCAACCTTGCAGTCAATCATATAGATTCTATTGAGATCGCTAATTATGTTGGTGAAGCGCGATTAGTTTGGTTTGGACATTCCTCTTTCTTATTCCAATTGGATGGTAAAAACATTTTAATTGATCCCATGTTTGGTATGGTCGCAGCACCTCATCCTTGGTTAGGTGCCAATCGTTTTAATAAGGAAATGTCTATCTCTATCACGCAATTACCTATAATTGATGCCGTGATTTTTTCACACGATCATTATGATCATTTAGATTATGAAACCGTATTGCAACTCAGAGATAAAACCAATCATTTTTATGTACCATTAGGCGTAGGTGTTCATCTTGAGGAATGGGAAATTGGCAGTGACAAAATAACAGAATTAGATTGGTGGGAAGAAGTAAAATTCGAATCATTGACTTTTATTTGCACGCCTTCTCAGCATTTTTCTGGAAGGAAACTGAGCAATAATCAAAGTACATTGTGGGCCTCATGGATCATTCAATCGTCTGATGCCAATATATTTTTCAGTGGAGACAGCGGATATTCGCCCCATTTTAAAGAAATAGGTGAGAAATATGGACCTTTTGATATTGCTTTAATGGAATGTGGGCAATACAATGAAAATTGGCCAGATGTACATATGTTACCTGAAGAAACAGCACAAGCAGGACTAGAAGTAAAAGCTGATAAAATTATGGCCATTCATTGGGCAGGCTTCCAATTGGCGATGCATTCGTGGACAGAACCTATTACCCGATTGAGAACTAAAGCAGCAGAATTAAATATCCCTGTAATCACCCCAGAAATTGGTCAGCTTTTTAATGTGAAAGATTCGACCAATAATTACGAAATTTGGTGGGAAGGATTATGAAATTCAACCTATAAAACGAATGTATGATGAAGAATCTACAAGTATTATTGACCAACCTCATCGGCTTATCTGAAATTGAATGGAATGCATTCCAGCAACAACTCGTTAGAAAAGAATACAAGTCTAAAGAGATCGTTATAGAATCGGGGAAAACAGCCCAAAACATCTACTTTATCGAATATGGATTAATGCGCACTTATCATTTAGAAGATGGAAAGGAGATCAATACGTATTTTGCTTGTGACGATCAATTCATCTCTACTTATTCGAGTTTTATTTCACAAACCCCTTCTTTTGAGATATTAGAAGCGATTGAAGAGAGCATCGTTTATGCTTTATCCTTTGAAACATTAAACACCTTGTACGAAACATCCTCTAAATTCGAAAAACTCGGTCGTATCTTAGCTGAGAAAAACTATTTATGTGTACTTGATCGAACGTATGCCATGCAGACAAAATCGGCTAAAGAAAAATATTTAGCATTCATCAAAACCAACGATAAGAAAATAGTACAGCGTATACCTCAACTTCATATCGCTAGTTTTCTAGGCATAGCACCCGAATCACTCAGTCGGGTTCGGAAAGAAATATCCATTTCTTAACAAATGTCAATGTAGGTAGGTTAGAAAGGTTGTTGCTTTGCATTTTAATTTTAAATGTAAAAAAGATGAGTAACTTAAAACGATCACTCCTATTTATCACAACTGTAATTATTATTATTTTTTTTATTCAAGCCTGTGCGTTAAAACCATTGGCATGGACACCTCCAGTCAAACCTGAATTAACAGGTGTTTTAGCGGAAAACGACCTATTGAAAAACACAAAATGGATTGATTTAGAAGGTTGGTATGGCCCAGAAGATATAGCAGTTGATACGCAAGGAAATTTGTATTGTGGGGCACATATCAGTAAAACAGATTTCTCTGATGGACGCATACTAAAAATAGACACAAATGGAACGGTATCTGTATTTTGCAATACAAATGCTTGGGTAACGGGTTTACACTTTGATGCCAATGAAAATTTAATTTCTTGCGTGCAAAACAGAGGATTGGTTGCTATCGATAAAAAGGGAAACATCACAGATTTAGCAAATGAAGATGCTGAGGGAAATAAATTTTTAATCCCCAACGATGTGGACATTGCCAGCGATGGCATCATCTATTTTTCAAATACATCATCGCAAGTAAAGTTTACCAGGAAAAGCGCCCGCAAAATATTAATGGAAGCAAAACCTGACGGCGGTCTTTACTGTTATGATCCTAAAACAAAAATCGTTCGAACACTTATTGACAGTTCGTTTTTTGGAAACGGCGTTGCTGTATCGCAAGACGACTCATTTGTATTAATGGTCGATTTAACCAAATACCGCATCGTTAGACATTGGTTAAAAGGAGAAAAGAGTGGAGAAACAGACATTTTTATTGAAAATTTACCCGGTTTACCGAATGGTATTTCAAGAAGAGAAGACGGTAGTTTTTGGCTGGGTTTCACAACAAGAAGAGACGATGTATTAGATAAAATTCAACCAAAAAAAGGAATTAAAAAATTCATCTATGCCATTCCACTTTGGATGCAGCCAAAACAAGAACCTTTCGGTATGTTGATGCATTTAAGTGAAAATGGAGAGATCTTAAAAACTTATTATGACACAACAGGTAAGTTCGTTTCTGAAGCCAGTTCGATTGAAGAATACAACGGTTACCTATATTTAGGTGGTGATTTGACAGACCACATTGGCAAGTATCAACTGGTTGAAAAATAAAATCGCAAATGAATCGAATAAACCCCCTTCGTAAGTCAATTAGGCCTATATTTAGATTTCTATATGTACAAATCAAGGAGAAAAAGAGAGGTAATTTAAAGGTCATAAATGGGTAATATCAGTTATGTATTCATATTATTGGCTTTAGTTGCTGAAATAATCGGTACGGTTGGCGGATTTGGATCTTCTGTATTTTTCGTTCCTATTGGCAATTTTTATTTCGATTTTCATTCCGTTTTAGGACTTACAGCCGTATTTCATTTGTCGAGTAATTTGAGTAAAATATTCCTATTCAAACAAGGCATTGACAAGAAATTATTGATGAATATTGGTATACCTTCAGTGATATTTGTAATTCTTGGAGGTGTATTGTCAAAATATATGAATGGGAATTTGCTCGAGATCTTTTTGGCTATTTTTCTAATTGCCTTGAGTGGTTTATTCCTTTACAAAAGAAATCTTGTCATTAAAGCCAATAGAAACAATGCGGTTACTGGTGGAATTCTTTCCGGATTTTCTGCAGGTTTATTGGGAACAGGTGGAGCGATTAGAGGATTGACAATGGCAGCATTTAATTTAGAAAAAAGTGTATTCATTGCAACCTCTGCATTTATTGATTTTTTTATCGACTTCACCAGAACAATTGTTTATTATCAAAACGGTTATATCCATAAAGAACATCTTATTTATCTACCTTTTCTATTGGTGATTGGTATCCTTGGCACCTATATCGGCAAACGTATTTTGAATCATATCCCGCAAGACAAGTTCAAACGCATCTCTTTGTTTTTAATCTTGCTAATAGGAATTATAACATTGGTAAATGTGGTTATTTAATAACTATTAAACAGCCAAAATTTCAACTAATCTATTTTCATTCTAAGTAGATAATTCGTACCTTTAAAGTAAGATCTAGCACGAATAAAATTATTCGTTAGTGGATGCTTATTTAACCTAAATTCAAAACACCAAATGGCATTTATTGATTATTACAAAATATTGGGCATTGCTAAAACAGCAACCGAAAAGGAAATAAAATCAGCCTATAGAAAACTTGCCAGGAAGTACCATCCCGACCTCAACCCTGACAATAAAGACGCCGAATTAAAATTCAAAGAAATTAACGAAGCGAACGAGGTATTGAGTGATAAGGAGAACCGCAAGAAGTATGATAAATACGGAAAGGATTGGAAACACGGTGAGGCACAAGAACAAGCACAAAGTCAGCGTCGCCAATCTGGACAACAGCAAGGTGGCCAACAACAATATTCTGATCAAGAGTTTTCAGACTTTTTCGAATCGATGTTTGGAGGAAGCCGTTCTTCAGCTGGAGGTGGTCGCAGTCCAAAATACAAAGGACAAGATTTTAATGCCGAGCTTCATTTGGACTTAAAAGATGTCTATACATCGCATCAAAGAGTACTTAATGTTAACAACAAAAAAATAAGACTTACAATTCCAGCCGGGGTTGAAAATGAACAAGTCATTAAAATAAAAGGAAAAGGCGGACCAGGATCGAATGGCGGTCCAGCTGGAGATTTATTTATCAAGTTCATCGTCAACAATCATACTTCGTTTAAACGCGAAGGAAACAACCTCTATTCTACTGTTGATTTAGATTTATATACAGCAATATTAGGCGGAGAAATTACCGTTGACACGTTTGATGGAAAAGTTAAACTTAAGATTAAACCTGGAACTAAAAATGAAACCAAAGTAAAGCTCAAAGGAAAAGGATTCCCGGTCTACAAAAAAGAAGGCGAATTTGGCGACTTAATTGTGACTTATCAGATTCAAACCCCTACAAATCTGAGTCCCGAAGAAATTGAGTTATTTAAATCATTACAAAAAATTAAGCAAGGATGAGCGAGCAAGAATTAATACCAACCAAGACCCTCTGTTTACATTATAATATCGACATTTCATTTGTTGATGATTTAAATAAAATCGGTCGAATTCAAATTCAGTTGATTGAAGAGCAACAATATATTCATCAAGATCAAGTTGGTGAATTAGAGAAAATGATTCGAATTCATAAAGAATTAAATGTAAATATTGAAGGCATAGATGTTATTTACAATTTATTGGAAAAGGAACAGGCACTCAGAGACGAAGTAAATAGTTTAAAAAATAGATTGAGGCTTTATGAAAATCTATAAAAAATAGATCTTCTTTATTCCTTTCATTCAAGATTGAACAGTCAAGACCCTGTTTTTTTTTGATCTTGACTGAGACTCAATATAATAATCAGAGAGAACGATAGCGTAAACCTTTTCAATATTTATATGGATTCAACCATAATGTTAAATCATTGTAAACTTCTAAAATTCGAATTTTATGGCGGCTCTAAATTCATTAACTTTGCACCCTGTTTGACTTCGGTTGAATATTAGAATTATCTAAATAAAACAAACCTCATTCGTGAGGAATACAAACAATAGAAATGAGCAAATTAAAAAACAAAAAAGCCATCATCACTGGCGGTGGAAGAGGATTAGGAAAAGCAACTGCAATTGCATTCGCTAAAGAAGGAATTGATGTTGCAATTACTGGCCGTAATGAAGCCGTAATGCAAGCAACTGTTACCGAATTAAAAACTTATGGCGTAAATGCTATTTATTCAGTTTTTGATGTTGGCAATTACGAGGAAGTACAAGCAGGAATCAAAACGATTATTGAAGAATTAGGTACTGTAGATATTTTGGTGAACAATGCAGGAATTGCTGCTTTTGGTTCTTTTAATGATATGGATGTTGCTGAATGGAGTCAGATTATGCAGACCAATGTAATGGGAATGTATTATGTAACCAAAGAAGTGTTACCGCATTTAATCGAGAAAAACGAAGGAGACATTATCAATGTATCATCAACTGCTGGACTGAATGGAAATGCAAATACCTCTGCCTATTCAGCTTCTAAATTCGCTGTTATTGGTATGTCAGAATCGTTAATGAAAGAAGTGCGTAAGAACAATATTCGCGTTTGTACTTTAACACCAAGTACCATTGCTTCTGATATGTCTATCGAATTAGGCATAGCGAATAAAGATTCTGTTGATTCAGTTTTACAACCAGAAGATTTTGCTGAATTAATTGTTGCGGGATTAAACTTACCACGAAGAGCAATGCTGAAAAGTGCTGCTTTATGGTCGACTAATCCGTAAATGAATTAAAACTTCTTCCTAGAGATACGAACTTTAGGAAGAAGTTACTTTTCCTTCAAGCGCTTTTCATTAGCCCTTCTTTTACGTCTTATTTTTTTGTCTTTATATCGTTCTATAAATGCCAGTGATTTTTTTCCGCCTGACACCACATAGCCTCCTCTATACATTCCATTTTTAACAATGAGTCGATCAATACAGTTTCCGTCCTCGTCGAATCTCTTTTTATACTCATCAGCTCGATCTTTTCCCTGCCCACTAATAGCCTCTAATTGACCATTCTCATAATAAGTACTGTATTCCCATTTAATTCCTTTTAAATCTTTGTAAATTTCTTTTGGATTTCCATTTTCATAAAATGATTTATAAGCTAGATCTCGTGGTGGATCATTTCCAAAAATATTGGTAAAAACCTCTAATTTTCGTCGTTCTATCGATGCACATTGATATCTGGGCTCAATAAATACTTCATTTATACTATTGGTTTTAAAGTCATAATAAGTAGATACAATCATATAAAATTCATTTGTATCAGATCGGATGCTAATTTTATGTAATCGATTGAGCAAGGAATCTGAATTCCAATGCGCTTCAGCAAGATTAAAAACCCATTCTTCACCAGTAAAAAAACCGCGCTCGAAAGCGTGTAATTTTGATTGATCTTCATAGAAGTGAATAACATATCCAGTAAAAGGAGAATCATCCTTAAAATAAGTACAATTGGAATCAATAAAGGTTAATGAATCTGATAAAACACAAGTTTGTTTAATCTTTTTAACTGCTCCTTCAATTTCAGTAAAAGTCAACGGAAAATCTTGACTAAAAGACCAAAAAGAACAAACCAATAATTTCATTAAACATAAGCGCATTAAGTTATTACGTTGCTTTTTTTATTATATTGTAGAAGCAAAAATTTTCACCGACTATATATCATGTGCAATACCCAATTTTATGTATTGAATTATTAAATTCACTAACTAAATCAGACAAAAAAAAACGATGAGCGGAGGTGCCGGACATATCATGGACATGATCAATAGAATGAAGCAAAATCGTTCTGCAAAAACATCCAATCGTCAAAAATTCGAACCCAATTCGAACAATTCAAGTGCGATTCCTAATCACAGAACTGAATTCAAAAAAGTTCCACATGAAGAACTTGTAGCAATCAAGAGAAAAATTCATAAGGAATTGAAAAGAGACAAGCAAAAGCAACTATATCTTTCAATTATCGTTTTACTTTTGATATTAGTTGTTTTTTATATTCTATTTTAGAATTTACTTACTAAAACCCTTGTTATCAAACACATCAAGCCGAATTTTTAAATGAATAAATTATTGAATACTATGAAACATACATATAAATACCTCCTGATCTTTTGTTTTAGTTTTTCAATCACAATGCTTTCTTGTCGTAAAAAAGAGGAGAAGTATGAAGGTACTTATTATGGCATTGAAACCCAAACTAAGGTTGACTCTACTGGCGAGATTTATTATATAGACACTACCTATCTTCAGGAATTTACCATTACCTATTCCAAAAAAACATATACTTATACTAAAGTTTATAAGAATGATGAAGGCAGCGTTAATTCCGTACACAAGAATGAGATAATTGACAATGAACATTATCCTTTTGGCGAAGTTTACACAGACGCGCAAGGCAATACAATCGGAGTTGGAGGTCATTTAAAATTTTCAGGGGACAGTATGTATTTCACCTCTTCTCATTCTGTTAATTACGAAGCTGAAACGTATGCATTCAGAGGTAAAAAAAATTAAATTTAGCGCCGATAACAAACCTTATTGGACCATTGTCCTAATGAAATAGACAATCCATATTTAAATTATAGAAATAACATATTACATGCCACCTTTCCATGCCGTAATACGTTTTAAATTTAAATTCTATTCTATGAAATTGTTTTATGTCTTTACTTTTCTATTTCTTTCGTTAAGCTCGACAGGACAAACAATTCTTCCTACAGATTCTTCGCCAGTTGGTACCTCAGTTGCTCCTATAGGTTGGACGATAATTAGAAGTACAACAGATATTTCTGACAGTTTAAACTGGGGAGGAATGATTCCTTGGAGAGGCGTTGTTAACAACCCTCCGAATGGTGATACAGTTTGGGTAAGTGGATTTACAAATGAGATAGTTGGAACAACAATTACAGATCTAATTGTAGGCGTAGAATATTCATTAAATTTTTACATGGCAGAAATTGCAGTTTTTCCTGGAGACTTATATGACGATGGTACATTACTGGTAAATATTGGCGGTGATGACATTTTATACCCTTTTACAGGAGGTTTTGATTATAGCTGGTCTGAAGAAACATTAATATTTACTGCAACAGATGAAAGCATGTTGGTCACATTTCAATACGAAGAAATTAAAAATACTTATTGGAATATATCATTTGCTTCTAATTCGGTAACTGCAGAATGTGACCTGTTAACAACAACTATATCTGAAACGGAATTGTGTTTTGGTGAGGAATTAACACTAAACGCCAGTTCTGTAAACGGAGGAACAATTAGTTGGGATGGTGGAGTCACCAATGGTATTTCCTTTAATCCTCCAGGCGGAACCACAACATATACAGCAACTAGTGATAACGAGGATGATTGTACATTCAGTATCGATATACTTGTTCATAAACCAGAAATTTATGCGAATGTAAGTGAAGAAATTATATGTCTCGGAGATGCTGTAATATTCACAGGTGATGGGCTCGCAGATTATATTTGGGATAAGGAAGTAATTAATAACGAACCTTTCGAACCTGTGAGAGTTGGTCTTGAAACTTATACAGTTACTGGCACAGATGAATTTGGATGTTCTGTATCAGCTATGGTAGATCTATTAGTATCCCCACTGCCCAATGTAAATTTAGAATTTATTATTGGGGGAATTTCATCTCAAACGGGTATACTCGGTGGATGTATTGAAAGTGAAATTCAGTTCAATGATCTATCCACTATTGTTGAACCAGAAGATATTGTAGATTGGGCCTGGCTTTTTGGTGATGGCGAGGGATCGGATGAACAAAACCCGATACATAATTATCTCACTGCTGGCACGTATACTGTAATATTAACGGTAACATCATCTAATGGTTGCAGTGCATCATTTACAAAAGAAATTATTATGTCTGATGGATTATTAATCGATATCGTAACGAATGAACCTACTTGTTATGGCTTTTCCGATGGCTCGGCAACAGTCAGTATTATAGGTAGCGGCACTGAATTTATATTTAACATTACAGATCAAGAAGGGCATGTCCTGAATGAATCTAATTCAAATACGGCTAATTCTTTAAATAGCGGTTGGTATTATTTTGATATTTCTGATGGTTATTCTTGTAGCGCCATCGATTCTGTATTTTTCAACCAACCAAATGAATTAGATATTGAAATGAGTACGGGGGATGTAATTTGCCATGGTGAAAATACAGGTTGGGCTCGTGTAGACGAAGTAATTAATGCGACTGGTGACTATAACGAAATAACATATATCTGGAATCCAAACCCCGCAGATATTGGAGGTGTTTTTGCAGACTCATCCTATAATTTGAAAGCGGGTAATTATGTAGTATCTGTAATTGATGAAAACGGATGTTCTAAAGTGTTTGATTTTGATATAATACAACCTGACTCTATGTATTTTATTGATTTTGGGACAGAACCTGCCCATTGTAGGTTGTATAATTATCAATCCGGAAATGGCGTTGTTTTTGGCGCAGTTATTGGCGGCACATCAGGATATGACTATAAATGGAAAAATCTAGACACAGATGAAACAATCTCAAACTCTACTTGGGGGGCAAGAAATCCTGGTTATTATGAACTAACAGCTACAGATGCTTTAAATTGCACCATAAAGCGAACAATATATCTAGATTCTATTAACCCAATCGCTAATTTCACTGTTGATTCCGAGCAATTTGAAGGAAATTTAAAAGGAACAGCTCCAATCGAAGTCATTCTGACTAATACCTCTGAAAATTTTACGAATCCAAACAATCCATTCGCAGATACAAACTTCTTTTGGAATCTCAATCAACCTAATGCCGACTGGCAATTAAGTCAAAATTATTTTGAAATACTAGATACTACTTACAAAGCAAAAGGTCAATCTTACACTATTGATATTTGCCTTGTAGCACTTAACAAAAATGGATGTTCTGATACGACTTGTAAAACATTAACCATCTTTGAACCAATTTCTTTCTCACAAATAAATGTTTTTACACCAAATGGAGATGGTATAAATGATGTGTTTTCCTTCGAATATAAATCTGCCTCAATTTCTGAATTCAATTGTGTTTTTGTCAATAGATGGGGCAATACTATCTTTGAAATGAATAATATTAAGGACAGTTGGAACGGTACAAACAAAAGCGGAGAAATGTGCCAAAATGGTGTTTACTTTTACACTTATTCAGTAAAAACAGATAATGGAACGATTCTAAAAGGACAAGGTAGTGTCAGTTTAATCGATAAAGAATACTAAAGTTTACAATAATCCAGAAAGTAACTTTAATTCGTTTCATAAAAATTCAGTAAAGGATGACATCCACTATGCTTTTGGTGAAGTTTACACAGACGCGCAATGCAATACAATTGGTGTCAGAGGTCATTTAAAATTTTCAGGGGACAGCATGTATTTCACCTCTTCTCATTCTGTTAATTACGAAGCTGAAACGTATGAATTTCGAGGTATAAAAAATTAACCTAAGAATCTGATTTAATGCGTAATAAGCAATATAGTATTTGCTAAAACATTCAGCTCCAATAATTAATTTGTATTTTAGTCATTATCATTAAAACAATTACAATGACTAAATCCATCATTTTTTGTCTTTTCATATTTGCTACTTTATTCTCAACGGCTCAAGACATTACCCCTTTGCTTAAGATGGACAAAGCTGAAGCCATTGCTTTTGCCAATAAAGTAAATTCGAATATTAGAACACCATGGATTCAAGTCGAACTCGACGAAGGGAATACTAGCTTTCTCGTTTATTTTGTGTCAGCAACAACGAGTAAGGAAGATATCGCAAAGATAAAAGATACCGGTATTCGACTAGCTGGTATAGAATATTATACGGTAGAATTTACGCATTCAATTCAAGGAGCTGAGAAGAATTAGAGATAGAAGGCACCAAAGTATATAAATTTGATCGGCTCAAACTTCCTTTCCTCGATGCTTTTCAAGTATGGGAAAAACTATTCTTTAATGGAACTACAATTAATCGTGTTCGTGCCGACGAAGATGGCATTGTTAAATATGAAAATTCGAGTAAAAAAATTAAATTTAGCGCCGATAACAAACCTTATTGGACCATTGTTCTGATGAAATAAACAATCCAATTTTAAATGACTGTAATAGTGATGAACGAAAAATTGAAAAACTATTTAACCTCATTTAATGTGCTTTCCGAAGAAGAAATAACCTTTGTAGCCAACAAAGTCACACCGACAATCTTGAAAAAGAGCGATTATTTTATTCGAGAAAACGAAACAAGTAAAGAAGTGGCGTTTATTAGCTCAGGTATATTCCGGTCTTTTTATACAACATCTGCCGACGAAGAGGTTACTTATTGTTTCCGATTCGAGAATTCTTTCGTGACAGCTTACTCTTCATTTTTAACACAGACAAAATCAATCGAAAATGTACAAGCCATTACAGATACAGAAATCTTCAAGATTTCAAGAGATACAATACTAAAATTAGAAAAATCAAGTCCAAATTGGGTAAAACTTCTTAAAATGTTGGCCGAACAAGAATATTTATATTTAGAGAAAAGAGTCTTTCTATTACAAAAAGAATCGGCAGAGAAGCGTTACAAGGATTTACTGATTAATACACCCAATTATTTACAGCAAATTCCACTGAATTATTTAGCCTCTTATTTAGGAATAACACAGCGCCATTTAAGTCGCATCCGTAAATCAATAGCGAATTAGACATATGTCCTTTTCTGCCTTCATCTTTCTACTGTTCTTTGTTGAAATAAAAAGTAGGAAATATGAAAGAAATATTAATCATCAACGGACATCCAGATAAAACGAGTTATAATTATGCGCTTGCTAATGCTTATTGCAATGGAGCGAAACAAACGAATGCAACCATCGATCAAATTGATATTGCAGCATTGGCATTCAATCCAAATTTAGCTCATGGATATTCGAAACGCACAGAACTAGAGCCAGATTTGTTGATTGCCATAGAAAAAATAAAAAAAGCAGACCATATTGTTTGGGTTTTCCCCATGTGGTGGTATGGCTATCCAGCAATAATGAAAGGATTCATAGATCGCACATTTTTACCTGGAATTACTTACCAACCAATACCAGGAAAACCATTTCCCAAACAACTGCTAAAAGGCAAATCGGCAAGAATAATTATTACAGCTGACACACCAAGATGGTATGATTTTTTAATGATGAAAAGTCCAGCCATTAATCAATTTAAAAAAGGAACATTGGCATTCTGTGGAATTAAAAAAACGAAGGTATCTTATATCGCAACGATTAAAGGTTCTAGTCCTAAGTTTAGAGATAAATGGCTGCGTAAAATAACTGAATTGGGGCGTCAATTAAAGTAAAACATATTCAATAGGTATCCTCGTTAAATAAATTCAGTATTTTTCCATAGAAAACTTAATTAGAGTCGAATAAGAATTAATATATGATAAATTTCAATAAATTCGTATAGAATCAAAAATCTTTAAAAATGAAAAAAATATTTTTATTATTTATGCTTTCTGCTGGTCTTTTCATGTTCTCATGTGGAGGAAATGAAGAAGGAACTGAAGGCACTGAAACATCGGCTACAGAAGTTGCTGATCACAAATGTTGTGATGAATCATGCGCAGACGATTGCAAAGTTCACGAAGCTGAGAAAAAGTCATGCAAGAAAGACAAAGGTGACATGGCTAAATGCGACAAAACGAATTGCGATAAAAGTAAATGTTGCAAAGCAAAAGGTGACATGGCAAAATGTGATGGAACTAAATGTGATAAAGCTTGCACAGTTGATCACACAGAAGAAGCTGAAAAAAAAGCTGACGAAGCAATTGAAGCTTAAAAGAATTAACATTATTGAAAGCTCTTCTTGACTTGTTGAGAGGAGCTTTTTTTTGTATAGCGATTTATTCTACCGAAAATATTAATTTTAGATCCATTAAACCTAACTTAAATATTGCTTCATGAAAAGTATATTATCCCTTTTTATCATCTTCTTTATTGGTTCGAACATATCATTCGGTAAAGACACCATCACTGTTTATTATGACAGTGATTGGGAGAAAGTACGATCAATAAAGAAAGCGGTTTATTATAGAAAAGCATTCAAAGATACACAAGGTCAATATATTGTAAAGGATTATTTTCTGAATGGAGACCTTCAAATGTCAGGAACTTATATCACTAAAAAATTCGAAATTAAAAATGGTACATTTATCTACTATTATGATAATGGTCAAAAGAAATCGGAATATAATTATGTAAAAAATAAGCGATATGGAGATTGCGCTACTTGGTTCGAATCGGGGCAAATTGCTTCTAAAAGCAGTTATGATGCCAATGGTAAAACCGGAAAATGGATAGAATGGTTTAAGGACGGAGGTACGGACAATGAGGAACATTTTCTTAATGACCTAAAACACGGTGAATGCACTTATTACCATTATAGCGGTAAAATTTCAGCAATCGAATATTATACAAACGGTAAATTCATTAGAAGCAGATATTTTGACGAACAAGGTTCCGAGTTACCTGAAAATTTATCCAAAGAAGTTGACCCTGAATTTGTAGGTGGTGAAGATATGATGGCACGTTTTATCCAAGACAATATCAAGTACCCAAGTCAAGCTGTCAAAAAGAATATTAAAGGCACATCTTACATACATTTTATAGTACAAACAGATGGATCCCTGTCTGATGTAAAGGTGCTCAAATCGGCACATCCACTGTTAGATGCTGAAGCAATCCGTGTCATTAAAAAGATGCCCAATTGGATTCCTGGCAAGCAGTACAATAGAGTCGTTAGGGTGAAATTTGTTTTACCCATTCGTTTTAATATTTAGTATTAATTGATTTATACTGATCGTTAAATATCGATTCCAGAAAAAAACACCTGCCGAATTAAACCTTTTTTATAAACCGGAGTCTTAGCATTATTGTCGATTTAAAAACACAATAAAAATGCAAAGGGACTTAAAATTTATTCTTACTGGATTAAGTATAATATTGATCAGTTTCGGGTTCACTTATTCGTATGATGAACCATTTATTCAAACTGAAAAAACTGACATTCCTGTTTATAATTTTGATGAATTAGAACCATTATTATATACCGATTCTGAGAAAACGGTTATCGTTAACTTTTGGGCAATGTGGTGCATTCCTTGTGTAAAAGAACTTCCCCATTTTAAAGCATATGCTGATCAACATCCTGAAGCGGAAGTTATTTTTGTCAGTCTAGATTTCCCAAAAGACATTGAAACCAAATTAAAACCCTTTTTAAAAGAGAAAGGTATCACATCAAAAGTCGTTTTATTAGACGACGCTGATGCCAATACATGGATTGATAAGGTAGATCCAAATTGGTCAGGAGCATTACCATTCACCATAATATTCAACAATCAAAAACGTGCACATTACGAACGATCTTTTGAAAGTTTAGCAGATCTAGAAAACGAAGTAAATAAATCAATTCTCAAATGAAAAAACTAAATGTTATTTTCCTAATTACCCTTTTAATGGGGACATTATTTATTACAAATTCTTACGGGCAAGATCGTAAAGGTCCACCTCCAGGAGATAGAAAAGGACCACCACCAGAAAGTAAACACAGTCCCATTCAATCTAAATCTATAGATGAGATTGGCGGTTATAAAATCGGTGATACAGCAACTGATTTTATATTGAAAAATGTAGACGAAACGATGTTTTCTTTAAGTGATATTAAAAATGCTAAAGGTTATATCGTTGTCTTCACTTGTAACGAATGTCCTTTTGCTAAAATGTATGAAGATCGATTGATTGAGTTACACAACGAATACGCCGCCAAAGGTTATTCTGTAATTGCAATCAACCCAAACAGTCCAGAGAATGAAAGTGAAGGTTTTGAAGCGATGCAAAAAAGAGCTGCTGAAAAAGAATTCCCTTTTGTTTATCTAGTAGACGAAGGTCAAAAAATATATCCAGAATATGGAGCTGTTCGAACGCCACATGTTTTTTTACTAGACCAAGACAAAAAGGTGCAATATATTGGAGCCATTGATGATAACGCAAAATCACCTGAAGATGTAAAGGTTAAATTCCTTGAAGATGCAATCGCTGCATTAGAAAAAGGTGAAGCACCAAATCCAAACATCACAAAAGCAATTGGCTGCCCTGTAAAAGCGGCAACTTCTAAATAAGATTTAAAGATAATTCTGAGTGAGTTTAATAATTAATTTTTATTAAACATTATGAGCAGTTAAAGACAATTAATTTTGTTTTTAACTGCTTTTTTTTTGCAATAAGTAGCGAATAAACATGAGAAATATCATCAAAAACAAGTCATAATTTGTTGAATTATTTCTATATTCATGATACTACGTAAGCATAAAAAGATCAAAATAATACAATTACCTATGAGTTGAATTTAGGGTTCTATGGAAACTGTGAGTAAATACGTTCTGTTCGGTAAAAAAAATGTATCGTAAGCGGCAACACAATTATTTGGTTAAATTAAAAAAAAGCGTTTTAACGATGAGTACTAAATTCCAAAACAAATACCGAATCGAATCTACCCGATTGCAAAATTGGGATTATCGATGGGATGGTGCGTACTTTATTACCATTTGCACCAAAAACAGAGATCATTATTTTGGTAAAATAATAAATGGAAAAATGGTTTTATCAAATATTGGTGTTTTGGCCAATGTGTTTTGGCACGAAATTAAAAACCATACAAAAAATGTAAAATTGGGTGAATTTGTGGTAATGCCAGATCATATTCACGGTGTATTGATTTTGAAAGGGAATAAAATAGAAAACGAAATAGAAAATCACGGATCGACGGATAATATGATAGAGGCGTTGCATGCAACGCCTCTATCATATTATCAAAAACCCGCAATCAATGAACAAAAAAACAAAACAATGGCAAATATTTCGCCCAAATCAAATTCAATATCAACCATTATTCGTTCATACAAATCTGCCGTAACAAAACACGCCAACCGGTTGGGTTTTGATTTTGCATGGCAGCCTCGATTTTATGACCATATTATCCGTGATAAAAAATCGTTTGAAACCATATCACGATACATTATCAACAACCCCACAAATTGGGGTAAAGATAAAATTCGAGACAATGATTAACCGATAACATATATTAAAACACAACATTTTCAGCAAAGCATGATCGATCTATAATTATCAATATTTGCTCATTATTCAATTGAAAACATTTTAACAATACCAGTTATTAAGTAGCGAATAAACATGAGAAATATCATCATCATAAATCCAATCATTCCTCTATTAATAGTTAATTTTGCCGACTGATTAAAAACAACCACCTATGAATAAGCACTGGCAAAAAAAATCACAAGAGGAGATCAAATCAATCGTTTTTAATGCATTGCAAAACAATGTAAATTATGACGAAGAGAATATTTTAGGCATTCCAGCTTCTTACCTCGATGATAAAGTGTTTAATCAAGATGCAACATTTGTCAAAGACGCTCCTTTTATTTCGAGTTTAATTCAAAACCCGAATCATATTGGATGCCATACATTGGGGAAGTCTGAATCGTTTTTTCAAGGTACACAAGACCTCGAAAAGGAGTTGATTGAGATTTGCGCAGTCGACATCCTTCAAGGTGAAACTGGTGCACAAGATGGCTATGTAGCTTCAGGTGGAACAGAAGCAAATATTCAAGCGATTTGGATTTACCGTAACTCCTTTGTAAATCATCATGCAGCTAAAAGAGAAGAGATTTGTATCATCTGTAGTGAAGACAGTCACTATTCGATGGATAAGGCTTCCAACCTCTTGTCAATCGACATATTTAAAACAGCCGTTGATCAGGATACAAGAAACATATCAGAATCGGCAGTGAAAGCAACCATTCAACAAGCAAAAAGTAAAGGCAAAAAGTACTTCATTGTAATTTGCAATATGATGACAACCATGTTTGGTTCTGTGGATAATATTGAGGCTTATACCAATCCACTTACCGAATTCGCTTGCGAATTTAAATTACATATTGATGGTGCGTATGGTGGATTCTATTATCCATTCACAGATGCTGAAAGTCGACTTACATTTAAGAATAAAAACATCTCATCTTTTACTTTAGATGCGCATAAAATGGCACAGGCACCTTATGGAACAGGGATTTTCTTGATTCGAAAAGGATTGATTCAAAATGTAAATACCCAAGAAGCGAGTTATGTTGAAGGAGAAGATTTTACATTAATCGGCAGTCGATCGGGTGCAAATGCAATAGCCGTTTGGATGATTCTAGTGAAAAACGGACCTTTTGGTTGGCAAGAAAAAATATTCATCCTTCAAAAAAGAACGGAATGGATGTGCAAACAATTGGCTGCTTTAAACATCGAATTCTACCGACATGACATGTCGAATATTATCACAATTCGCAGTCAATTTGTTCAACCAGCGATCGCCAGCAAATTCGGATTGGTTCCGGACAACCACGCTGCACCAAAATGGTTTAAAATTGTAATTATGGAACATGTTACTATTGAGAAATTAATGTTATTGATTGATGATTTGAAATAAGTTACATCACTAATTTCATTCGATTCTACAAATTTATTTTGTCTTCCTTTAAATATTTTTAAAAAATAAGTGTTTACAATAATGACCTCACTTATTTTTTAAACTTTATGAAAAATTATCTAATTCTTCCCTTCATTTTCTTTTGCCATTTAACATTTGCGCAATTTCAAATTGAATCGAATTTTAATGTTGTCGGCACCGGTCGGAATCAGAGCTTATTGGTCAACTATAAATTTGATAAATTACAGATAGGTATTGGTGTTAAATATCATATAAATAAGTTAAATAATTTCCCTCAATCAGTATTCTACAAAAAGACATTTTACTCCACGACTCAAAGTGAGCATTGGGGTACCGATTTAAATTTAAAATATCGTCTATTTAATTTAAAGGATGTTTTTGTTGCTCATGTTTTCTATAGCAATCAATTTACAAAATCACATATTCGTTTTGAAACACATTATGCACTTGATAAATTAGTCGAGAATCCGACTTCTGAACTCGATTATAGCTACATCAAACACGAAAACGAAATTGGCCCAATTTTAGCGGTCGAAAACAATATTGGAATCGCTTTTGAAATTTTTATTTTAAAAAATATATACCTTTCTCAAAAATTCGGAGTTGGCATTATGTTCTATAAGAATCTAGATGAAAACAATCAAATTTTAGCTTTAAACAATTGGGTTTTTACAGAAATGCTAAGCTTTGGTATAGGATATAAATTTAATGAGAAAGTTAAATAGATTGATCTAAATAATTATTTTTTTTGGATTAAAACTTCATTGCAATTTACTCCAAAAATGATAAAAACCAACAGACTGCTTTAGAACTGTCTTTTATTCAATACCCTAACTAATTATCTATTGACTAGTTTAATTAAACCAGATCGACTATCTTTGGTACACCCAAAACTTCAATTTTAACAGTTTTTTAAATTTAAAAAGAATGTCTACTGTTAAAGTTTATGTATAGTACGAATTTGTATTTTTAGGTTTAGAGAAATAACCATGGACAAAAATCACAACTTGCAAGCAGAAATACAAAACGCTGAAAACAAAAGATTTGAACTTGCCATCAATGCCGCTAACATTGGTATTTGGGACTGGCATGTCCAAACTGGAGAGGTTTATTTCTCAAAAATATGGAAAGCGCAAATTGGCTACCAAGATCACGAATTAGATAACACTTACGAATCGTGGATTAGCCATTTACATCCTGATGAAACTTATGTAATTAAGAAGAGAATTGAGGATTATATGCAAAATCCTCAAATGGAATACAAAATGGAATTCCGCTTCAGGCATAAAGATGGTTCCTATATTTGGATTGAATCTAAAGCTGACGTCATCTTAAATGAAAAGGACGAAGTTGTTCGATTATTCGGCTCTCACACCGATATATCCAAACGGAAACAAGCTGAATTTGGCATTAAAAATATAAATAGAAATCTAGAACAACTGGTTAAAGCACGAACGTCAGAACTAGAAGAAACCGTAGATAAACTAAATAAAGAGATTCAACAAAGAGTAGCTGCGGAAGAAAAAATAAAAGACGCTTTCCAAGTCAAGGAATTACTCCTAAAAGAAATTACACACCGTGTAAAAAACAACCTTCAAATCATTTCAAGTTTAATCAATTTGCAGAAAAATTTGGCACAGGATTCCGAATCAATTGCGCTATTGGGTCAAACAGCCAATCGAATACAAGCAATGGCTTTAATTCATGAAGCTTTGTATACATCTGACGAATATGAGAATGTACATTTTCAAACTTATATAGACTCATTACTTGTAAACATTTCGTTTACATTTGACACTTCATATATTAAAATACACACAGATATCGATCACTTCACTCCTACTTTAGCAACGGCTACAATTGTTGGAATGATTGCATTGGAATTAATAACAAATGCATTTAAACATGCTTTCCCAGATAAGCCAAACGATGCACAAATTAATATATTGATCAAATCTAAAGATGAAAACCATTTTACTTTAATTGTTTCAGACAACGGTGTTGGTTTCCCTAAGGAACTCGACTTTAACGAAACAGAAAGCCTCGGTATGCAAGTTGTTGTAAGTTTAACAGAACAACTAAATGGTAAAATTGAATTATTAAAAGAAGCAGGAACTGCATTTCAGTTGATATTCAAAGCCAATTAGATTCGATTTAAAGGATCTACCGCCTATTCGTAAAAGATATCTCTCCTAACTTTTACATCAATTTTATAGCGTAAGGTTATAAATCAATAAAAAGAATTTTAATCGTCAATTCAAGTAAGTATACCTTACTATACACGTCTATTTAAAGTAGAATAGTTTAAGGAGAAATCTGTTGGTTTCATCGTCAAGTCATTACATGATTTAGCAAGATAAAATTGGCAAAACTTCAAAAAATATAAAATAAATATATGACAAAATTAAAAATAGATATCGTATCAGATGTGGTTTGTCCATGGTGTACGATTGGTTATAAAAGAATTGAAAAAGCAATTGAAGAACTTGGAATTCAAGACCAAGTAGAAATTGAATGGCAACCATTTGAATTAAATCCGCAGATGCCAGCTGAAGGTCAAAATATAAACGAACATCTTAATGAAAAATATGGTTCTACCGATGCACAGCAAAACGAGTCAAAACAAAACATGATTGCTGTTGGCAAAGAACTTGACTTTACTTTTGATTATTTTGATGAAATGCGAATGGTGAACACATTTGACGCACATATTTTAATCGAATACGCAAGAGATTTTGGGAAACAAACCGAATTAAAAATGCGTTTAACAACGGCTTTTTTTAGTGAGAGAAAAGATGTTTCCAAAAGAGATATTTTAAAACAAGCATTGCTAGATGTTGGTCTGGATACCGAAGAAGGAATGGCAAAATTAGATGATAAAGAAGCGAGAGCTGAAGTGACCAAACACCAAGAATATTGGAAAAGTTTAGGTATTAATTCTGTGCCAACTTTTGTATTCGATAGAAAAAGTGCTGCAACAGGAGCACAGCCAGTAGAGACTTTTAAAAAAATACTTGGAGATTTAATTGCGAAGCAGAACTAGGTCGGCCTAGTAAATGAATTCGAATATTTGATTAAAGTAAAATCCCACAGCAAAACATGTTTATACTGTGGGATTTTAAATATTATCCATCAAGCTTGGTGCACTTCCAATTCCTCAATTTTCATTGTACCATTTGATTGCAGTAATGTATGCCAACTCAAAGCTTTGTTTAAGATGTGTGGTGTATGCCCTCCCAATTTATATGCTTCAGTAAAATAGTCTAGCAATTGTTCTTTATAATCTGGATGAACACAATTTTGGATAATAAGTAACGCCCGCTCGATCGGTGCCAATCCTCTGATATCTGCCAGTCCTTGTTCTGTCACTAAAATATCAACATCATGTTCGGTATGATCAGTATGAGAAACCATTGGTACAATATGTGAAATTCGACCTTCTTTAGAAATAGATGGACAAGCAAAGATGCTCAAATAACCATTCCTTGCAAAATCACCAGAACCTCCAATGCCATTCATCATTTTAGTTCCTGTTATATGAGTTGAATTCACATTCCCATATATATCAAATTCAATGGCCGTATTAATTCCTATTACACCTAAACGACTGATAACCTCAGCCGCATTACTGATATTTTGAGGCCTTAAAATAAGCTTGTCTTTGTATTGATCAAAATTGCCAAAAACCTTGTTCGAACAACTCTCTGTTACAGTAATTGATGATGCGGATGCAAACAATAATTTTCCTGCATCAATTAATTCAAACGTACTGTCTTGAAGTACTTCAGAATACATGGTCAAATTTTTAAACTTACTATCCTTGAATCCTGATAGAATAGCATTCGCCGTTTTACCTATTCCTGCTTGCAAAGGCAATAAAGATTCTGTTAACCTGCCTTCTTCAACTTCTTGCTCTAAAAAACGAAGAATATGGTTAGAAATAGCCTTGGTTTTCTCATCTGGCGCCGAAATTACAGCAGGACTATCTGGAACCTCTGTATAAACAATTGCAACCACTTTTTTAGGATCTATTTTTATATACGGATCCCCTATTCTTGTGTAAGCATCTAAAACAGGAATGACTTCACGATTGGGTTGTTTCTTTAGAATTTTAACATCGTGAAGACCGGCTAGACTTTCCGGAAACGAACGATTCACTTCAATGATAATTTTATCCGCTTTTTCTGCGAAAATTGGGGAGTTACCAACCGATGTTGTTGGAATAATATAACCTTCTTTAGTGATGCCAACGGCTTCAATAATTGCAATATCAATCTTAAATGTATCAATATTTTGGAGCATATCAGCAGTTTGCCCTAAATGCTGATCAACATACAGCACCTCATGATTATTAATGGCCTTCCTCAGGGTAGGATCTGCTTGAAATGGCATCCTTTTGTATAAAGCTCCATTCTTCGCCAAATCAGCATCTGTATCATACCCCAAGGAAGCACCGCTTAATACTGTTATTTTTAAATCTTCATGTAAAGCCCTTTTAGCAACTATTGGTAAAACAGTTTTACTATCTCCTGCTTTTGTAAAACCACTCACACCTACTACATGTTTATTTTTAATATTCAAAGCTGCCTTTTCTGGTGTCTGAACAATATCCAAATAAGGGCTATATTTAATTCTATCCATCTTAATAATTATTTAATATCTATTTAATAAACTCTTAGAAGCGAAAAAGAATCTAAAAGATTGATTTACAATTTGTAGTACCGTTTTATATAAAAACGCTTAGCAATTTATGCAAGATATTCATTGTCTTTTTATTTAAATCAGACAATGTTTTATTAATTTAGTGCAATAGCCATTCGAATTGTAATTATATATGAATAGTAAGTACTATTTAACTGAGGTTGATAAGCATCCACAAAGCATTTATTGTTATCATAACTTAATGGGGGAAACATTTATCGAATCTCACAGTCACCAAAAAGGACAATTTTTATATACCGAAGGTGGCGTAGTTCATGTAAAAACAATAAATAGAGTATACTATTTACCTGCCAGACACTATATGTGGATTCCAGCGGGTGTTACGCATGCTATTTATCCTAATTCACCAAAAGTGATTATGAGGAATCTTTACTTCCCTATGAATGTAACTGCGCATGGTTTTTATAAAAAAGAAGGCATCTATCCGATCAATAATCTACTATTAGAATTGCTACTATTCACAAAAAGCTGGACAGGTGACATTGTCAAGACTCAAAAAGATAAATACACCGTTGCTTTGGCCTTTAAATTACTTTTAAAACAGAAGGCTTCCTCCTCTCTATCGGTTGAATTACCGCAGCCAAAAGACGAACGACTGATACATATCATCAATTACTTAACTGCAAAAATTGACGAAGAACATTTATTACCGCAGTTGGCCTCAAAGTTTAGCATGACCGATAAATCGTTATATCGCCTATTTAAAAAGGATGTAGGTATGTCATACATTAAGTATTATACAAAATTACGCATCTTTAAGTCCTTAGATTATTTGATGAATTCGGCCTATAACATATCGGAGATCTCCCATATGGTTGGTTATGATAGCTTACCAACATTTAGCAATACTTTTACTAAAATCATGGGCAAACGTCCCTCCGAATATAGAAAATCAAATCAGATTTATATCGAATCTTAAAATCATCTTTTATTGCTTGCCATCAATCGATTCAAATGAAATGATTTTGGGAAACACATTATGTATCATACATCAAATTCTACCTATTCGACTTCTTAAAACATAGATTTTCAAGGCAAAACCGCCCAAATTCGTTCCTTAAAAAGCGTTTGAATTAAATATCCTTAAGCTTGAACGATATGTCCATACTGGATGGATAATACCTGCCTAAATTTGTCCTGTATTAAAAAAGCAGAGACGCATGAAACACATAAAAGCAAAAGATTCCGCACACCAGTTTATTGGAACAGACATTCAAGGCAATAAAATTGATTTAAAAGATTATAAAGGTCAAAAAGTATTGCTCACCTTTTTTAGAGTTGCCTCTTGTCCATTTTGTAATATGGCGGTTCAAGAATTAATTAGAGGACATGAAGAGCTTGAGAAAAAAGGAATCAAAGTAATCGCACTTTTCGCCTCTCCTGCTGAAGAAATTTTACACTATGCAGGAAAGCAAAACCCTCCTTTTACAATACTTGCGGATCCTGATTTTAAAATTTATAAGAAATATGGTGTTCAATTTTCTTATGGTGGTATGATGAAAACAATTTTCAATCCCTCTAGTGTATTCAAAGCAATGAAAAGCGGATTTTTTAATGTTAAATCCATGTCGAAAAAACCTATCATTCCAGCAGATTTTTTGATCGATGAAAATCAAACAATTGTCAAAGCACATTACGGAAAAGATTTCGGCGATCACATTCCAGTTGCAGAAATTTTAAAAACATTTTAAGGAAGTAAAAGTTGCAATTCAATTGCAGATCATAATAAATAATCAAATAAATAAAAACCAAAATAATGACACAATTTAAAGTACACACAATCGAATCAGCTCCAGCAGAATCAAAAGAAATGCTTGAGGCATCAGTAAAAGGATTTGGTATGTTACCAAAATTACACGGTGTAATGGCTGAGTCTCCAGGGTTATTAGAAGCTTACAAAGCAATAGGAAAAACATTTACAGAAAATACAGCTTTTAACGCTCAAGAGATTACAGTTGTTTGGCAAACAATTAATGTAGAAAACGAATGTCACTATTGTGTTCCTGCACATACTGCAATCGCACATACAATGAAAGTTGATGACAAGATCATTGATGCATTACGCAACAATACGGCTTTGCCAGCTAAATTAGAAGCATTGAGAAATATGACTTTATTGGTAATCAGAGACAGAGGAGTTATTTCTGAAGCAAGTATGAAGACTTTCTTTGATGCAGGATATACGCAAAGAAATTACTTAGATATTTTAGTTGGATATGCTCAAAAAGTAATGAGTAATTATACCAACCATGCTGCGCATACGCCAGTTGATGAACCATTCCAAAAATTTGCTTGGAAAAAGTAAGCTTAAGATTTTTACTTAGGTTAACATAAATGATTTACTGATTCATAATTGATGATTTACACCGCAGCGAATAAATTCCTGCGGTGTTTTCATTTAGGTCTAGACCTTTATGATAAAGCATGATATTCACACCTTATCAAAAATAAGAACAGCTTATTGAGAAATTTAGAATGATTCTTATTTATTAGAATTCTTGCTAATTTATAGCGACCTCCCCAACCAATTCACATTCGGATAGCAGGTCTGGAGATTCATCCTATCAACCTTCCCCCCCCCCCAGATACCAAAGGTTTCGAAAGCATCATAAAAATATCAAAAACCTATAAACGAACCATAACCACAAGAATATCAACCTTTAAACAAGAAATACTTGACACAGGGTTTTTCCTAATTCTATACAGGGTTTTTCCTAATTCGTACGGAACGGCTTAGAAATATGATACGAAAAACATATATTTGAATAACCCTAACTCGCTCAAAACGAAACATCGACTTATATACAAAGCGGTTTAATCAATTATTTGATTCTTGTTTGGTATATAAAAATGAAAGTCTTTGTGTTACAAAGCGTCAATAGTCAGTTATAAAAAAGATGACGATGAAAAAGCTAATTCTTATTTTAATTTTTACTGCTACATGTATTTTTACACATGCCCAGTCTTGCGAAGAATATCTGCAACTCGTTAAGTCAAAAAGTCAAGGAACGACATATACAAGCAGCAATAGTACGGCCATTTCAAAAGTCACATTCTACAATGTCACGTTAGAAAACGAGCCCCTTAATTTTGCGATTGTTTGTTTCAAAGGAAAACGAGCAACGGATAGTTTACTGGAATATATTTATAAGGTCGAACCAGATACAGAATCAATTTACGCATCGAATTATAAAGATAGCGCCGGTAAAGCTTTTTGGAAATACATTCAACCCTTCAATGCGAGCTTGGATTGTGCTCCGAATATTAATAGTAAATAGTTGAAGAGGATATCTAGCGTTTATATTCTAAAATTGAAAAACCCAAGAGGCTTCGCGCAGGTTTATACTGAACTCAATGAAAAAGATCCTGAGAAAAGAGGTAAATACAAATGGCATTATGAAACAACAGTTAAATCAACAAATGAAGACTTAACAATTATTGAGTTTGGAGCCTATTTATTGATGAATGGGAATTGGGAGAAAACGTCCATCTATGACAGACCTTTTAATAGCGAGGAATTTGCAAAATGGTATTCATGCCCAAATGGTGAATTAGAAAAAGGCGTTGGATATTCTGACTTTAATAATTGGAGTAAAGGGGACAAACTTGATAGCAAAACACAAGAAACATTGTGGTATTATATTGGAGTGAATAATGTAGGTAAAAAATTTAAAGGCACTGCCAAAATCATCTCAATCCATAAATTTCAATAATAATCTCAATTTTAGATTAAATAAAACGATTTTTGAACAATTTGTACAATGCAAACAGCAATATCTGCAGATCAATCTACCAAACCGACAATCTAATTCAGCATCTTTTACACAAATATTAGCATACGTATTTGTATGATTTAAAACTAAAAAGAATACATATAAATATTCTTTTATTTGTATATTTATACATATTTGTATATTTTTATATTAAAATACATATGTATATGTATCAAAAATTCAAGAAATGAGAAACAAAAAAAAACTACTCATAGAACAACTGGACCACAAACTGATTCATTTTAAAGATGCTGGAAAGGTTCTGGTCCCACAAAAAGGATGGGTTAATACCATTAGGACCACTCTAAATATGACAAGGGAACAATTAGGAAGCAAACTAGGTTTAACAAAAGGAGCGATACAAAAAATTGAGGAACGTGAAGCTACAGGTCAGATAACCATGAATAAATTAAAGGATGTTGGACAGGCATTGGATATGCAGTTTGTCTATGGATTTGTTCCAAAAGAAGGAACTATAGACAATTTAATAAACGCCAAGGCTGAAAAATTAGCCAAGAAAATAGTATTAAGGACCAATCAAAACATGAAATTAGAGGACCAAGGAATTGGAGACGAAAAAATTAATGAAACAATAAAAGACTTAGCAAGTGAAATAAAAAGAGAAATGAGAAAGTCACTATGGGATTAAAATTAGAATATAAGGAAGGTCAAACACCTTTAGATGAAGAAGAAAAAGAAGGCCTCAAGATAAAGTCAATATCTACTCTAGGAGAATTAGATGAATTTGAACAATTAAATATTGAAAAAGCTGTAGAATGGACCATTCACTCCAAATTAAAACGTGAAAGAATATTAACTGAAAACTTTGTAAAGGATTTACACAAAAAAATGTTTGGCGATGTATGGAAATGGGCAGGGCAATTTAGAAAATCTAATAAAAATATTGGCATTGATTGGACACAAATTAGCATTGAATTAAAGACACTCATTGATGACGTAAAATATTGGATAGATAACAAAACTTTTTCACCAGAAGAAATTTCCATAAGATTTAAACATAGGATTGTAGCGATTCATTGTTTCCCAAATGGGAATGGACGACATTCAAGAATATTAGCTGATATTGTAATGGAGTCCATTTTTGGGTTAGAGATATTTACTTGGAATCAATCAAATATGGTTGAAGCAGATGACACTAGAAAAAAATACATAGTTGCGCTACGAAAAGCTGACCAAGGAGATATAACTGCTCTAATTAAATTTGCCAATAACTAAATCAAACAAAAAGCACCTTACACCTCAATTTAAGGAAGATAGTCAACTCAGTACTAAGCTCATCACATTAATTGAAAGTAATAACAAGTAACTACGCGGTAATATAAATCCAATTTTATGTTCAACTTACCAAGAGTATTTCATGTGTTTCCAATATTAAGGACGAGTGCATTAACTATATTGGTTTTTGCCTTCATTTATTGACAGGAGCAGGAATGTTCATTTTTATGGCTACATTCAAACTTGATCGACTTTTTTAATCTAATTGTGACATGAGAATAATTGAAATAAAACTATTGATTTTTCTATTTGTATTCATACAAATACCTGGTCATGCACAATCAAAAAAGGATATGAAAAACAATACAATGACCATCTCTTTAAAAACCGGGAAAAATCCAATTTCGTACTTTGAGACTTTATCCATCGAACCTACGAATTTATTCATTCAATCAAAACCAGTCAATAATCAGTCACCACATATTCAGTTAGCCTTGAACGTGATTGAAGTCGACAATAAATATGCAACCCATCTATGGTATGCTGCCGACTCAAGCGATAAACAAATAATCAATTACCCCAAAGCGTTTAAACAATATGCCTTTCATTTAAAAGTGAATAAATCGGAAGTAGCTTTGGTTGTGGAAAAATTAGCATTTGAAAAAGCTTTTTTCATTGATCTTGGGCAAATAGCGATTATAGAAAACTTTAGTTTGCAATATGAGCAATGCATAGGAGAATGGTCAGAAGATATAGAAGGTAATCAAGAAGCGGCATTTAATACCTATTCCATTTTACTTTCAGCAGGTGATGCGCAGGAAACAATTTCGTTTACTTCAACGGATCAGTCAGACAAAAAACAACAGACATTGACCTGGAAGAATTATAAGATTTTAGTATTGGAAGATGATGACAAATCTTTAAAATTAATGGTTTATAAAAAAGATTAAATCAATTCGAAATGAAAGACCTTAAGTACTTTAATAATTAAAGTTTTATGGTCGTGACAGAATAACAATATGCTATCGTTAAAATCGTTTATCTAATATGAAATATCTATTCTTCATTACAATTGCGATCCTTGCCATGAGTTCATGCAAAGATAATTGTCAGACATGTACAAAGACAATTGGAGGCGTTGCAGGCAATGAAACCGTTGAAGTACGTGAGGTTTGTGACGAGAATGAGGCGATCGACCTCGAAGCGTCGTCATCTGGAACAACCGTTTGGACCTGTGAATAATGATATTTGAAGCATAAAAAACCTAAAAAATGACGGTAATATTAAAGGTGTTGAAATGGATCTTCATCATTTTATTCTTCCCCCTATCCCTCATGTTTGTTGCATATTTTAAACAAAAAAATGCGGACAAAAACGAATACAATTCGTATGAATAATAAAAACGCACACAAACTATTAGCCCTTCTTGTTTTTACAAATAATTCCTCGACAAACTTCCTCAATTAAACAGGAAATATTATATTTGACTCAACTTAACAAACTGACAATAAAACACATGGGTTTAGCTTAAATTTTTATCACGAAACTTTTCTGGTTATTAAACACTTCAAAATATACCTTGTCCAAAACTAAAATCATAACACTCCATTTCTTGTCATTTATCATCTTGACAACCATCCTATTCTTCTCTGCTGAGTCTCTCTTAAAAATATTCGCTGCCGGATTTCATAATGTTCATTTATGGTTATTACTAATTTTCTGGGGAGCAATATCCATCCTAATCTTGACTATTATTTCTTGTCTTATTTTTTTAAAGTATCGAAAATAATTACCTTCAAAAATTAATATCAAATACAAAGCCCTCACAAAACAAAATGCCCTCCCCTATCTCCATATTCGGATTCATCCTCATCATTATTCTAGCAGGTTGCCAAACTGAGGATAAAAATGAGTCCGTTTTTGAAGATCTAAGTTTCAAAACACCACAACTTATAGGATTTTCTGATAGTGGCGAAAGGATTGATACGATCCATCAAATTGAATCTCGAACTTATCCCTTAATCATTTCAGCAGAGTCAATAATTGACTTCGAAAAAATGTTTCCTTTTAAATCTAGAAACGTACCTGATTCGAGCTATTCTTCAGCAAACGATTTATTGCTAATTGTTGATTCAAAACAGTGTTTTAAATGGAAGCATTGGGAACGACACTCCTTCTTTGAAGATATAATAGAATTGGACGAACAGGCAAATGAAATTCCAAAAGCACCTTATCAACCTTCTTATGACAGCATCCTTAAGACACCCGTTTTCATTGTGAACAACACTGATATCATTCAAGGAATAGAACATCATGATGGCCGTTTACTTGTCATTCAAGAAGCACTAACTGAGCATGGAGAATGGCAACCTATTGAATATTTTATTTATAGTGGATGTGGGAATAGTTTTGGTGTCAATCCATTAAATCCTGCATCGTATTTAATGTTCGGTATACCAAAATATAATGGTGATTTTAAAACCAAACTAAGAGTCAGATTACGCACCAATAATAATACAATTCTCTCGAACGAATTTGATGGAAATATTAATAAAACACAATTGACCCCAATCGAACCAGACGGAATTGCTTGGGATAGATACTTAGACCAAAATCAACCTTAAAAAACATTTGCAACATGAAAAAATATTTTTACACATTATTAGTTTTAGCGCTTGCGGCTTGTGGGCAAGACACCAATAATAAAAGCGGTAATGGAACAGAATTTTCATGGGATTTTAGTCAACCCAAAACAATCAATTATGCGTATACGCAAACGGTGAATAGTTGGAATAAAATGGATCGTGACAGACCTGAAAAATCGATTCATATGACAGCAATTGGAAACTTAACGATTGTTACAAAGGATGACAACTTAGCAGATTTAAGTCTAGTCGACATTGAAATGACGAGTACAGATACTGATTTAGAAGGAAATATCAGTTCACCTATGGTTACACAAGCCCCATTACAACTCATTACCAATATGCAGGAGGATGGCTTGTTTCATAGAGACGCTGAAGACAATATGTTTAAAATGATTTTGCCTTTGCCAAATGAAGTATTAGACCAAGGTGACAAGGCTGAAATTCCTTTAGACATGCCTTTTAACGCAAATGGCACCCGATTGATTTCCGAAGGTTTTAACACACTTGAATTTATTGGAATAGAACAATTCGAGAGCCGCGAATGTGCTGTATTGAAAGGAACAATTGATGTATCAGAAATGGAAATTCCAACTCAATTAAAAGGTGATTATAAAAACTCAACTATAGGTGAAGCAACTTATTATTTTGATTTAAATGAAAGAATTTATGTCGGCGCTGATATCAATATTACCATTGAAATGCTAATGGACAATGAGAAAGAAGAGAGTAATTTGATGGAGATGTACATGGAAATGAAAAGTGAGAACATTTTTAAAATTCGATTACTCAGCGTGGAGGAATAAATACTTACAAGAAAAAAGTCCTAAAAACCGTGTCGATAAGAATGATAAATGGATAATCCCCTGCACAATTCAATTGTTAGGTAATTTGAAATTGTAGAAATCTTGGATAATTAGATAAATAAAAAGATATTATATAATTCCCACATATTTGTGGAAGAAAACCCTTCATATTGACACAAACTGAAAGGAGAATGATAAGTTATTGGAAAGGATATTTATGGACAGCATAATTAAAAGAATGATGTTGCACTTATGTAAATATCTTCTCGAAACAATGTAGTTATGACAAGGAATAATAAGTTTTTTTTAAAAGGCTCAGTGATACTCCTGCTAACCCAGCTTTATTCTCTTTCAATATATACTCAAGAGTTTCTGCATTTACAGCTCTTAGAAAATAAAAAGACCGAAAGAATTAAAACGGAGACAGTTTGGCAGATTCCTACTACTGATAAATTTTCAGAAAATAAAACACTTTATTCTTATCATAAATTTGATTGCCATGAAAGGATTGTTGCACTACGCATGTATTCAAATGACACAATTTTATTTTCTTATGATTCATTAGGTCAACAAAAAAGAAAAGAGCTTCTCCCCTATAATATTGAAATTGATTCGAGCGATACATTTCTCAATCTAACTTTTTACAACCATTTAAATTTAGATTCGCTACAACAACATTACGAAGCTGATAAATTAATATTTGAAACCAAATTTAATTATAACTCACAAATGAAATGTGTCCAAAAAATAAATTGTAGATATACTGAAAGTTCAGTCTGTGACACAATATTTTACACCTACAATAATCTATTCCAAAAAATTTATTCAAAGCAAAAATTTTATAATAGTAAAAAGTCGCTCATATACATTGACGAACGCACCTGGACATATGATAAAAAAGGAAGAATAATTACGGGTACTGACAATGAGAATATATACAAATATTCATATGACTTAAAAGGTTACTTGAAGAAAGTAAAAGGGTATAATCGGAACAATGGACTTAGCTTTTTTGTTAAATATGAGTATACATTCTGGACAAAAAAAGAAATGCGAAATTGCGAAAGCTGATCAGTACAACGCTAAAACAAAAAACTCAGCAATAAAAAAAGTGTTATTTTTAACCCAAACACTTAAACCTCATGTCAGACCTAAGTTTTAGACCCCGCTTTCAATTATTATTCGAGCAAAACGAAGCAGAAATCATTGCGGCTATAAAGACGGCCTTGAACGAAGACAATCCAGATGCCTTTCATGGCAAAGTGAAACACAGTCATTTTACTATATTTATCAATCCAACAAAGCAACACTTTTGGTCGCCCGTCCTCGACATATCATTCGACCCAGAATTTGAAGGCACAACAGAAATGCGTTGTTTATTGGCACCTTCTCCAACTGTATGGACCCTATTTATGTTTGGCTATTCATTGACACTTTTTGGCGTATTGATTGGACTGATGTTCGGAGCAAGTCAAATGCAACTCGACCTGAACCCTTGGGGATTTTATATTGCAGTAGTTTGTGGATTTTTAGCCGTCGCATTCTTCTTAATGGCACAATACGGTAAAAAATTGGCACATGAAGAAATGAAAAGTTTGAAGGGGTTTGTGATGAGGGTGAGGGAGTTGTTAGTGGTTAGTGGTTAGTGGACATCAGACAGTAGGCAACTAACTAAAAATCTGACAAATAACCTATTAATTTTATCGCTTTTTAATCAACTTTGAAATAGTTTTTACTAAATATTTACATTTAAATAAGCCGAATTAAAACATGCTAAATCGCATAATAAATTTCCTGCAATTACTACCAATTGTATTGTTAATTATGGTGGGTTGTCAATCTGCAAACAACCAAAAACAGCCAACAGATTTAATAAAACAAAAATTAAAAGGCAAAATCAAAACTATTAACGAATTCGTCCTGAGAATTGACCAAAACAATCTTTTAAAAGACACAATTTCTACTAACTCAATTACTTTTAACAAGCTTGGATATGCAATAAAAGAAGTAAAAACAACACAAAATAAAACCTTAAAAAAACTATACGAGAGAGACGACAAATTCAACATCACTCAACAATTGACTATGGATGAAAATGATACTGTTTTGCTTACTGAAAATTATTTTTACGACAATCTTCAATTAAAAACCGTAGAGCAAATTAATCAAAACGGCAAAAACTTAATCGAATATTTCTATGATGATAATGATTCACTAATTGAAGAAAGAAGGAGCGCAGATGGTTCTGAATTTAGTCTTACAAAATATGCATATTTCGAAGAAGATGGACTTAAAATAACACATCAATCGAATTATTTCCAATCCAAAAATAAAGCTCAAAAAATTATTCAAAAATTCAACAGTCAGAATCGCACCAATGAGACAACCTACGAAATTTATAATTCAGATCAACCTGTAGAACCACCTATTCTCGGATCAATTTTAAAAGTGAAAATGGATGAAAACTGGAATTTATCCTCAATGGAATCAATAAATGCACATGGCATAAGTTCTTTTACAACTATTAAAAATGAATATGACGAAATGGAAAACTGGATTAAGCAAGAACATTTTACAGATGGTCAATTGGCTGTTTTAATAATCAGAAAAATTCATTATTTTTAAGCTGATCTCGAAAAAATGGTCTATTTCAATCAAGAAAGCGAACGCTTAACATATAGAAAACTCACAGCAGATGACATCCCAAGTTGGCTTGAATTCTTCCAAGAAAATGACCGTTTACACTTTCTCGGTATGGATTTAACAAAAAAAAACACCGACCTTGCTGGAGATTGGATTCGAGCTCAATTCAATCGTTATGAGCAATTTGGCTTAGGTCATTTGGCTGCCATTGAAAAGGAAACCGGATTACTCATTGGATTGGGAGGTATCATTCCAAGAGAAATAGATGGTCATCAAGAATATGAAATTGCTTATTCGATAAAACCAAAATTCTGGGGAAAAGGATATGCTACCGAGCTAGCCCAAACCATGAAACATTTTGGCATGAAGCATATCAAAACCAAACGTTTTATTTCAATTATAGATGTGAACAATGTTGATTCTGCACGTGTTGCTAAAAAAAACGGCATGGATATACTTTTCAAAACAGAATTTTTAGGGATGCAGGTTAATATTTATGGGATTGAAAAAACGACAGAATAATGAATCCTTAATATAAAATTTCGTTCTATTTAATTGTTGATTTTCATCATTTAACAAACACATATCATGCGTTGGACTAATCAATCTACGCGTTTATCAAAAAGCAATTTGTTTCCATTCAATTCTAACTTACTATTGTTCCGAATAAAAAAAAGCAACATGAAATATTTATTGATAATCAGTTTATTTTTAGCGATGACTTCATCCGGACTAAGTCAAACTTACAATACGATTAAAGAAACCTCAAAATATACTATTGATAGTATTTACAACGAATTTATAACAACAAATGAAATTGCTGGAGCCAGTATAGCAATAGTCGACAATGGAAAAATTGTTTATTCGCAAGGCTACGGTTTTTCTGATTTAGAAAATCAAATAAAAGCTTCAGACAATACTATTTTTAGAATTGGTTCTTGTACCAAATCATTTACAGCGATGTCTATTATGCAATTACAAGACGCTGGTAAATTGAATGTCAACGATCCCATCACAAATTATATTGAAGAATTATCAATGTTAGATCGTTTCTCTAAAAAAAATGATTTAATCATTCGAGATATCCTCACACATACCTCAGGTTTGCCCGGTGATGTATTGAATGGATCATTCTGTGATGCTCCTGCTACTACTAACCTCACAATTCTTGAACTAAATAAGCAAACCTTTGCCGCTCCTAACGCTTATCAATTATCTTATTCTAACGTTGGCTTTGAATTGTTAGGTGAAGTGATTGCTAGATTAAGCAAACAAAGTTATGCTGAGTATCTTGAAACGAATATATTCTCTCCAATAGGGATGAAATCTTCTTATGTTTTAGGCACGACTCCCATTGGTTATATTGACAAAAAACCTTTTGTAGAACCGCTTATTCGAGATCAATCTGCAGGATTAATTCATAGCAATGCCATTGATATGGGGAATTATTTAATGCTATTATTAAACCGTGGTAAAATAGGAGAACTTCAAGTGTTATCCGCTCCTGCTATTTTAGAAATGGAGAAAAACCAAATTGAAGATGTTCTTTTTAATTATGGTTCTAAATGGGGATATGGTTTGTACAAAAAAATGGTGAAAATAGAGTCTGAAAAAGATACGACGCTAGTTGAAATGATAGGACATGGTGGTGATACTTGGGTATTTCATGCTGATATTAAATACATTCCTGAATTAGGAATTGCAGCAATAATAATGACCAATACAGACAAAGGTGCGCGCGTTACTTCGGCTGCCAACTTATTAAAAACTTATGTTGAATTAGAAAAGGACAAAAATCTAAACTTAAGGGTACCAAAAGATAAAAACACTAATTTAGTTGAAACCATTCCTAGTGAATCTGAAATAAAAGGATTTTATGGGGTATCAACTTTTCCTGTAATTGTAGAAAATACAGATGTAATTAAATTTAAAACTGGTTTTGGTAAAGCTGTTTTGAATCAAAAGAATGATTCGATGATTTATACAGGTAAAATTAATTTATTTCGCATCATACCTATTAAGTTAAAGCAGCAAGAATTTAAGTTTGTTAAAATTAATGGCGAAGTATTCTTAAAAAATATAAATGTAAATAGTCAACAAGGTTTCTACGAAGGAAGAAGGTTGAACTTAAACCCCATTCCAGACGAATGGGCTGAAATGATTGGAAAGTACAAGGCAATCAATGATTTTGCTTGTACCGATTGTCCTGCAAAAGTAAAACAATCTACCTTGAAATTAAGTAAAAAGGAAGGAATGCTTTTTTTCGAAGTTGAGACGACCGGATGGGTAAAAGGAGCTTGTTTTATAGAAATTATTGGTGATGGAATTGCCGTTACTGATGGAATAGGCAGAGGAACGGGGGAAACAGTAAAAATTCTAGAAAATGGTAACCTCTATTACAGTGGATACGAATTTTCTAAAAAATAGTAGCATGACTTTAAAAAAAATTGAAAAAGCAAAAAAGGAATTCTGGATAGCCAACACCTTGGGTTGGCTATCTGTTTATTTGGTGAATATTTTTTTTCAAACGAATGTGTTTACTGAGAATCCAGATGCCTACATTTATTCCGTTATTATTTGTGGCATGAGTTTTATAATGTCATTTTTTTTAAGATGGGTTTTGCTCTATTTTAATGTAATTGAAAGAAAGTTCGTTCATACCATTATACTCTCCGCTCTTTTAATGATTGTCGTTTCGCTACTCGTTATTTTTGCATATACCCCAATTATAGATTATTTCTTTGACGAAGATTCATTTAAATGGAAATATATTGTACATGATTGGGTAAATTTAGCACCAAGTTTTTTCAATTGGACGTTGATTTATTTAAGTTATATTCTTTTTATTCATCAACGAAAATTAACGGCTGAAAAGTATGAAATGTCGTTAGAATTAAAAGAGACTGAACTTGCGAACTTGAGAAACCAACTTAGTCCACATTTTTTATTTAATGCCATTAATAATATTCGTTCTTTGATTTTAGTTGAACCAGAAAGAGCCAGATCTGGCTTATTAGAAATGTCTGATTTACTTAGATATGTACTCAATTACCAGAAAAGAAAAACTGTTCCACTTTCAGAAGAAATGGAAGTTGTTCAAAGTTATATCGAATTGAATACAATTCATTTAGGTGATAACGTTCAATTTGAAGTATCCGTGGACGAATCATTAAATTCGTTTCAAATCCCTCCTATGTCCATTCAACTATTATTAGAGAATGCAATAAAACATGGTGAAATAAAAGATAAAGCCAAGGTGGTAATAGAAGTAAAAAATCAAACCGACTTCATCTCTATTCAGGTTATTAACCCCGGTAAATTATTAACCAAAAGTGACGAAGGTATAGGATTAAAGAACTTAAAACACCGCTTTAAAGATATATTTAAAGAGAAGGTGAAATTCAAAATTTTTGAAGCTAACAATACCGTAATTGCAAACATAACTATCGCTCATGATTAATGCTATACTTATTGAAGATTCTAAATTAGCCAGATTAGAATTGGTCAATTTAATTCAAAATTCGGAAAGAATTAATTTGATTGGTGAAGCCACAAATGGCGCTGAAGCCATTGCTATGATCAATTCAAAAAACCCTGATTTAATCTTTCTAGACATACATTTACCTGACATGAATGGTTTTGATGTTTTGAATGAAATAAATACCATTCCATCAATTATTTTCACGACTGCATATGATGAATACGCTGTTAAATCTTTTGAATACAACACCTTAGACTATCTACTAAAACCTATCAAAAAAGACCGATTTCAACAGGCCATTGAAAAAATTGTAACAGAAAAGGAAGAAACTTCTCTTTTAACAACCGAGCAAAGTATTTTTATAAAAGATTCTGAAAAGGTTTATATCGCAAAGTTAGCTGATGTCAGTCTATTTGAAACGGAGGGAAATTATACCAAGGTATTTTTTAAAGACAAATCTCCCTTACTTCATAAATCAATGAATCAAATTGAAAGCCGATTGGATAAAGATGTCTTTTTTAGAGTGAACCGGCAACAACTGATAAATATTCACCATATCGTAGATGTTAACCTCTGGTTTAAAGGCAAATTAAAGCTTCGATTAACGAATAATCAGGAAATTGAAGTAAGTGAAAGACAAAGTATTGCATTGAAAAGATTTTTGAGCTTTTAATTAAACTAATGCCCTCGGTATTAATTGCCGCTAGATTATCGACAATATCAACATTCAAACGATAGGTTACTTGTAACCTCAGCTCGACTATTCCAAACGCTCACAGTTGATTTTAGTTTTCTTAGTCAAGGCATGGGCTTGAAGTCATATTCACGACAAAAATTCATAACGCGGAATAAGTAAAATGAAATCAATCCATTAGGGAAGTCCAGAAAACGCTAATATTTTGACTGTGATAGACAAGTATTATAACAATACATTTGAAGAGTATGAATAACATTGGATTGAACTTTAAAAACAATAAAACGGATTTACCACCAAAATCCTGCGTTCGTCAAAAATGTGTTTGAGTTGGAAATATTCAGCAATACATTTGATTCAAAATATAATAACTACAATTATGACGAAAGTATTTCAAACATTTAATTTCAAGCAAGTATTCTTATTCATTTCGATTTCGATAATGAATCTTAGCCTAAATGCACAAATGAATCTTACTTATGCAGACACCTTAGAAGCGACTCTATCAAGTTTTGCGTATGATTCGGATATGCAAGGCGTAGCAAGTGCCGTTATTTTTCCTGACGGCTCAACCTGGTCGAGCGCATATGGACATTATGGAGATGAAGAACTCCATACTGATTTAATTTATGATATTGGTAGTAATACGAAATCGATGATTTCTACGATTATATTAATGCTGGAAGAAGAAGGGGAGCTCAATATTTCAGATAGCTTATATAGTTTTATTGATTTCATTCCAAATGTGCCTTATGGCATTAGTTTAAAACGATTGCTGGAACAAAGAAGTGGAATTGCAAACTATACTGAGCATCCAGATTTTTTTGATACTATTTTAGATGATGAAGACTTCTTTTGGCATCCTGATAGTATTCTAAGTAATTTTGTCTCTGAACCAGAATTCCCAGTGGGTCTATATTTTCACTATTCCAATACAAATTATTTATTGCTTGGTAAAGTAATTGAGGAAGTTGAAGGATTACCACTTAATGAAGTATTATACAACCGTTTGTTTGAACCGCTTGACTTAACCAATACATATTTAGAAGGCTATGACGCATATGACATGACGCATACTGGAGCATTCTTTGGGCCCGGAGATTATGAAATAGCGGCAGGCGTTGCACTTTATTCTTCGGCTTGGTCTGCAGGTGCAGTTGTCTCAACTCCAGAAAATTTTGCTGGCTGGTGTCATCAATTGTTCCGCGGCGACATATTAAGTGAAAGTTCAATGATAAAAATGCGAACAGGGACTTACCTTGGTGTCGGTTCGATATATGGATTAGGCATTGAAGAGGAAAGATACAATGGTCGAAAATATTTAATGCATGGTGGCAATACATTTCAAAATAGTGATATGCATTATAGCCTTGAAAGTGACTTTTCTGTGGTAAGCATGAATCTTGATGCTGGATTTTCTGATGAAACGAGAGCACTTCAGCACGCCTTGATTGATGTTCTTGAATTTGCTATTGAACACTTTGCGAAAATTGAAGAGGAAAAAAAGGTGTTGTCGATCGAACTATTTCCTAATCCAAGTAATAATGCAATAAGTTTAAATTTAACCAGTCATGCTACTTCAAATAATCTGCTTGTTAAAGTGTATAATACAATTGGTAAAGTTGTTTATATACAGCCTATCACTAATCAGCAAACAATACTGAATAAAAGCGATATTGGTCAAGGATTATTTATTGTTGAGATTTCGAGCGAAAGTAAAATATTGGCTACCGAGAGAATTATCTTTTATGATTAATTCCACTGAATAAATAAGTTACTATAGAAAGAAGCCAAACATTTTACTTGGTTTCTTTCTATTATTATTCTTCTTCAAAGTACTTAAAATTAATCTTATAGCCGCAAACCGCAAACGATTATAGATCTGCATATCTCCATAACCCTCGTTGGAAAAACTCATAGAAATCATGCAATCATCCCAACATACCGACTATCTTAGTACGAATCAAATCATTAAATCGGATCCTATGAAAAGCAGCGCATATTTCCTAATGCTTACGTCTTTCTTCTTGTTCAATTGCTCGAACCCTAAAACCGAAGAAGAAGACGTAGTTATTGCCCCCCCTATTGAGGAACCAATTCCAACGGTGGAATCAAACCCAGTTGAAGGCGGCAAAAAAATTGCGATGCAAACCGGAGGTGTTTTAATGGCCAATCTAACAAAAGCAATTGCAGCGGACGGAACAGAAAACGCTTTGACATTTTGTTCTACCCAAGCCATTCCTTTAACCGATAGCATGTCCGTAGCATTGAATTCCACAATCAAACGTGTATCAGACAAAAACAGTAACCCCAACAATAAAGCAAACGAAGAAGAATTGGCTTATATAACATCGGTAAAAGAAACTTTGTCAAAAGGCGAACAACCGACGCCAAAACTGACAGTTGTAGATGGTAAAAACGTGGCCTACTACCCTATCATGACCAACCAATTGTGTATGCAATGTCATGGAAAACCCAATTCTGAAGTCTTACCGAATACCCTGGCTAAAATTAAATCACTTTACCCCAACGATATGGCAATTGGTTATGCAATTAACGAATTGAGAGGAATTTGGGTTGTTGATTTTGAAGCCAATTGAGTCGGTAGTATTGGAATTTGTCTTTCTCTTTTCGTTGTCCAATATAGCTTTTGCTAGCGCGCATAAAGCTAACGGTTGTTCAGCGTAATTGAGACTATTTACCTAATTCGATGCTGCGGTAATCTACGGTCCTTTTTTTCTCTGTGCCCTTTGTGACAACCTTCGTGCGCTTTGTGGTTAAACCATCTATAATGTTTTATTTACAAAATTCGATACTGCGGTAATCTACGGGCTTTTTTCTCTGTGCCCTTTGTGACAACCTTCGTGCACTTTGTGGTTAAACCGTCTATAATGTCTTATTTACCTAATTCGATGCTGCGGTAATCTACGGGCTTTTTTCTTTGTGCCCTTTGTGACAACCTTCGTGCGCTTTGTGGTTAAACCGTCTATAATGTCTTATTTACCTAATTCGATACTGTGGTAATCTACGGGCTTTTTTTCTCTATAGTTAAACCTTTTATTCTGTTTTGCTTATTTGAATTGAGCTTTGATATTTGGAATCTGCAGCTTCAAAACCGAAACTGATAAATATCACCGTTTATTCATCTCGATACGCTTAACTTAGTACGTATAATTAAAATATCATGAACTACCACATAACAGCCTCATCTCTTTCCAACGCAGATGCTCAACTACATATTAAACAATCCAATATTGATTTTGGCACTACCCCAACAACGGCAAATCAATTACCCAATCCTGCAGAATTATTCTTAGGGTCATTTGCAGCTTGTATGTTGAAGAATGTAGAACGTTTCTCTAAAATGATGAAGTTTACCTATTCAAAAGCCGAATTAAAAGTAGATGCCACTTGGCTTGAAAAACCACCCCGAATGGATGCTATTCATTATGAATTGATTGTTTATAGTACCGAAGAAGACATTAATGTTCGTTTATTACAAAAGAACATCGAAAAATTTGGAACGATTTACAATACGGTTAAACTGGCATGTGCTATTTCTGGAACGATTGAGACAGCCGTTCAAGTTTGATAGTTGTTGCAAGTTAGGAGCTAATGGAAAAGGAAAGGAATTGAATTTAGATTTGTTTTTATCTCTTTTTTCTTTTTGAAGCCATTATCAGCCTCCGATTTGGTACCGGGAAATAGAATCACTGATCACATCATGTTAAAAAATAATGCCCGCAGATTCACGCAGATATAAAATCGCAGATTTACGCGGATTTAATTGAAGAATATTCAATCTTTAAAATTTCAAACATGAGAACAATCGTTAAACATATGTGAAAAATAAATGTAGTTTTTTTATTAACCTCACGACAGAAAAAAAAACAACACAGTTGGATCTTCCCCATCTTTTGTCTTCTCTCTTTCTATCTTTTTCCTCAAAAACAATTCCTAATTCCCTCTGAAATTACCATCTTAGCAATTCCGTTATTAAATAGTCAAAAAACTCAAGCATGTTAACAGCTTATTTTCAAAATCTAGTTCCTTTTACCGATGATGAAATAGCAGATGTTTTGTCCTACTTTGAGCATGAAACGATTAAAAAAAACACGACATTAATTAAAGAAGGACAAATCAGTAATAAGCTCTATTTTGTAGAGAAAGGCATTGGTAGAAGCTATTATCTAAAAAAGGATGGCAAAGAAGTGACGCAATGGTTTTTTGGTGCAGGTAATTTTATGGCAAGTGCCGACAGTTTTTTCCAACAGACGCCGAGTTTTTATTATTTAGAGGTTATTGAGGATACATTATTGTACACCATCACTAAAGAGAAGCTTGACCTATTGATAGAGAAGTATCGAAAAATGGAAACCATCATCCGTTTATTGGCCATTGAAATTTTAACCAGTTTTGTACACAAGTTAAATTCTATTCAATTTCAGACTGCTAGAGAGCGTTACGATTATATGCTGTCCGAATTCCCAGACATCTCTTACCGTGCACCATTGGGGCAAATCGCATCTTATTTGGGCATGACCCAAGAAACACTCAGTCGTTTGCGCCGATCGGAGCAAGCATAATCAATTTAAATTCATTTTTTGATTTAGGTCAAAGGATTCAATCTCATACCGCCGCACCTTTGTATTGTAATTAAAAACAATAACAATGCAAACAAAAAAAACAAGGCTCGGTGTCACTATAATTGCCATTCTTTGCCTCGTATCCCCAATCACAAATGCGCAACAGCTCGATCCTATTCTGTTGGAATTGATTCAAAAAGGAATAAATAAAAGTCACGCCGTTAGCATTCGGAATTCAGATGCTGCACTCGCACAGACAGATCAAAAAATAGCCAAAGCAGTTTATTTACCAAAGGTTACTTTGAACGGTAGTTTCACAAGGTTGAATGATGATATCACTTTTGGTGAAGACACTGAAAACCTTTTATTGTCTACTCAAAAACTATTGATTAAAGAAGCTGTCGGCATTCCTTTCAATACCCCATTACCAGAAAGCGTTCCATTAACAGCTGTTCCAAACTTACAAGACAAGAATATTCTTAAATCCTCAGTTGATTTGAATTGGGTATTGTTCAGCGGATTAACCGTTCACAATGCCGTTAAAGCGAGCGAACACAAAGAGGAATCGATGAATTACCTCAGCCTCGCCGAACAAGACAAAGTCGCTTTAAAAATAATAGAAGTATATGACCAATTGGCATTGGTTTACGCATCCAAAACAGCCTTAACAACGACAAAAAACTACTTAGACGAACAAACCAACTTCGTAACAAAAGCCATTAAGCACGGTTTAGCGACACCAATCGACTTGAAGAAAATAGAATTGGCACAACAACAAATGGCGGGTAAGTTTTTAGCGTTCGAACAAAATAAAACACTCTTAATCGAGGTCCTTCATCAACTCACAAACGAAGACAAATCGACCTTAGCATTATTACATCCTAAATTAAATCAATTTAGCAATGACACCTCTTCGACTATTGAAAAACGAAACGAGATTAAAGCCTTAGAAGAGGTTGATCAAGCATTATTGTATAAATCTAAAATGATCAAAAGTAATTTTATTCCAAAATTAGCTTTGCAAGGGCATTACGAATTCTTAGAAGATGATTTATCCTTATTAGATCCAATCTGGTATGTTGGTGTAGGCGTAAAATGGAATATTTTTGATGGTAATCAAACCCGTTTATCAAGTAAGAAAGTTGTCATAGAAAGTGACAAATACAAATCCCAAATTTCTGAAGCGACTGAAATGATCAATTTAAGTATTGTCAAAGCAGAATTAAACTATGAAGCTTCTATTCAGAATGCTAAAATCGTTGAAAAAGAAATAGAATTGGCAGACGAGACCTATCATCTTGTACAAGAACAATACACCAATAATCTTACAACGATTAACAATGTACTCGATGCTTTAAAAGATGTTGAACAGGCAAATTTCAAATTACAAAATTCATTATACGAACAGCGCAGGGCAGTTACTGAATTGCATCATGCAAAAGGCATTTTAAAATATTAATCAAATAAACTAGAAAGAAGAAAATGAAATCACGTAGAAATATATTCATCGGATTTATTGCATTGCTAACATTGCAAGCATGCTCCAACCAAGAACCAATTACTGACCCGCGCGGAAAAGTAAAATTCGAAACAATTACCGTGAGCAGTAAATTAGCTGGTCGTGTGAGTGCTTTATATGTCAACGAGGGAGACATTGTTCAAAAAGGAGATACATTGGCATTATTAGACATTCCCGAAGTTCATGCTAAAATGATGCAGGCAGATGGAGCAATCACTGCTGCAACTGGTCAATTAGACATGGCCAATAAGGGAGCAACAAGCGATCAATTGGCACAAATTGATGGTCAAATTAAAGCTGCTGTAGCCCAATTAAATTTCGCTAATGAAAGTTATAGTCGACTAGATAATATGTACAAAGATTCGTTGATCAGTCTACAACAATTGGAAGAAGTAAAGATGAAACGCGAAATGGCCAATGCTCAAGTGAGTGCTTTACAAGCCAAACGAACTGAAGTGAGTAAAAGTGCTAGACGCGAACAATTAGACCAAGCACAAGGTTTATTAGACCGCGCTTTGGGTGCCAGAGAAGAGGTGCTAACTGCCGAAAGAGAGCAATTCCTAATTGCGCCTGCAGATATGTCAATCGAAACAATCAGCTTGCAAGAAGGGGAATTATTAACGCCGGGATACGCACTTTTTAATGGTTACAAAACGAGTAGTGTCTATTTCAGATTCACGATTCCCGAATCTAAAATTTATGCATATAAGGTTGGGCAAAGCATGTCTGTTGACAACCCTTATATCGATCAAAAAATTCCTGGTAAAATTGTATCAATTAAACAATTGGCACATTATGCGGACATCACAAGTACAGATCCTATTTACAATATTTCTGAATCGATTTATGAATTAAAAATCATTCCAACAATAGACGTTAGTGAGCAATCATTTTACTTGAACGCTACAGTCCTTTTAAAACAATAATCTCATGAAAAAATTTATACGCTTAATCCGCGTCGAATTTAAACGCATCTTTTCGAATGGGGTTTTATTGGCGATCTTTCTTGGCGCACCAATTCTTTACGGAATACTCTTCGGTTTTGTTTACCAACAAGCCAAAGTAACAGATCTGCCAATTGTCATTGTAGATCAAGACAGAAGTCCGATGACGGAAAAAATAATTGATGCATTTGACGACAATGAGACCGTTAAAATAAGTGACATCAGGTATACAACAGGCGACATTCTAGCAGAAATGCCAACAAAACAATATGCTGCGGTGATCACCATTCCAAGCAATTTTGAAGCCGACATTCTTCAAAAAAGACATCCAGAAATTAGGGTTGATTTAAATATGGCGAATATGGTCAATGCAAACACCGCCAGCAAAGGTATTCAATCGGTATTAATGACTTTAAATGCAGGTTTTGAAATTGAAGGATTGAAGAAAAAAGGACTACATGCAAGTGAAGCGATGGCGCAATATGAAAGTTTTAAAATCAATTTTAATAAACTCTACAATGCTTCCGGGAATTATGTCACTTTTATGTTACCTGGTCTTTTGGCTGCGATTATGCAACAAATTATATTCTTAGCATTGGCTTTGGTATTCGCCCGTGATTTTGAGGATGGTTACTTTAAAACACTTGTCAAAGAAAGTAAATTCTCTTTGTATCATATCGCGTTAAAAGCTGTTCCATTCCTATTGATGATTCCAATTATGTGGGGCATTGTAAGTAGTTTTGTTCCCTTTTTTAGAATAGACATAGACATCTTTAATTATCCAATGTTTGTATTGGTAGCCCTATTGACATTTGCCTCTATTTTTGTAGGAATGCTATTCTCTGTTGCAATACCAAGTCAATTAAAAGCAACTGAATTATTAATGGTGATTTCTACGCCTGCTTTTGTTCTAAGTGGATTTACATGGCCAACTTCAACCTTCCCCTCTCCCATTATGGCGGTTGCAGAATACATTCCTTTGACTCAATTTTTAAGTGGTTTTAGAAAAATCGCATTCTATGGCGGAGATATGGCATCCATTCAAAAAGAAATTGGAATTTTAACGACCATAATCGTTATTACATTTGTTGCGATTGTTGCGATTTTACAGTTTAAAATCCACAGAACGGGTAAGAAAATGGAGAAATTGGCTTAAAAAGATACTAAAAAGGAGGATTTTAGTCGATTTTCCATAAATTGCACTTCATACCAACCAGTATCTTTTATGAGCAAAGCATCCAATACGAGACATACTATACTTGAAAAAGCATTCGATTTAATCTATAAAAAAGGGTATCAAACAACAAGTATCGACGAGATAATAGCGACCACAAAAGTGACTAAGGGAGCGTTTTATTATCATTTTAAAACCAAAGATGATATGGGTTTGGCAATTATCAATGAAATTGTCAAACCTACTATGCATGAGGAATTCATTTTGCCTTTAGAAAGTACGAACGATCCATTAGATAACATTTATAATATCACGGAATCTTTGCTACTTAAAAACGAGTATTTGACAATAGAATTTGGATGTCCTGCTGGCAATTTAACGCAGGAAATGGCGCCATGGAATGTCGAATTTTCTAATGCTTTGAATGAGATTATTCTAGAATGGCAATCCTCTATTGAAGAAAGCCTACAATTAGCAATCGAAAAAGGTTCAATTCAAACGACTGTGAACCCAAAACAAGTTGCACTTTTTGTTATTGCTGGTTATTGGGGAATAAGAAATTATGGGAAACTAGCTAAAAACATCGACTGCTACCATACTTATTTAGAAGAACTTAAAAGATATTTAAATCAATTAAAATAAACTTTACTGCTAGAACATACTAATTAGTATGTTTTGATTATTTTTGTAGCAAACATTATTTTAAATGATGATGCAAACGCTGCTTTATTTCCATTCCCTGTTCCGTTGGTTGGTCCTGTTATTTTTAATTTTCAGCATTTACCAAGGAATTAAGGGGATTATCAAAAAGAAAAAATTCTCTAAGTTTGACAACTTTTTAAGGCACTGGACCGCGACAATTGCGCATATACAATTGCTTATCGGCATGTTATTGTACACTCAAAGTGGAACTGTCAAATATTTTTGGAAGAATTTACAATCATCACTTTCCAATATCAACACCACATTCTTTGGATTGATTCATTTGACTTTAATGCTTTTAGCCATTGTATTCATTACGATTGGCGCTGCCAAATCAAAAAGGCAAACAATTGACAAGCATAAGTTTAAGACCATGCTTATATGGTATTCTATTGCTTTGATTATCCTTTTTATTGCCATTCCTTGGCCCTTTTCACCATTCGCAAATAGACCTTTAATGAGATAATTTATGACCAATTTATTCAAAACAAAAATAGGCCGATTACGCATCATCGGATTTTTAGAAGGCATTTCACTTTTAGTCCTCGTATTTATTGCCGTTCCAATGAAATATTATTTTGATAATCCCAACCTATCCACTTCTCTCGGCCCTATTCATGGCGCCTTGTTTTTACTCTTTTTATTCAATGCTCTCAGTGTTGGTGTAGAACAGGCATGGAAATTCAAAACAACAACTTGGAAAGTTGTGTTAGCTTGTTTCATTCCTTTTGGTACTTTTTATATTGACAAAAAAATATTGCGAAAAATAAAACAGTGACACGTATAAATTCCACTTGTATTATGCGCTTAAATTAAACTATAGCCCGAATGATTGAGCTGATGAACAAAAATATAATTCGTCTTATATCAAACAGATTACAAAGCAATTGCTCAAAAATTATAATCCATCCAATATATTTCTTTTTCTTGTAGTGATAGCCATAAAGAAACCTTAACTTTATACGTTTTTATAAAATTGGTAGTAAGAAAGCTTGGTGGAAAGAGATAAAAAAAAGCGTCCATGGTGGAAACGTGGCTTAAGAATATTATGGAGGATTATATTGATCCTTTTGATCCTGCTTTTATTATTGGTCCTTTTCGTTCGTAGTCAATGGGGCCAAGAAATAATTGTTGGCAAACTCACCACTTACGTTTCTGAGAAAACCAATACAAAAGTCACAATAGACAAACTTTACATTACTTTTTCTGGTGACCTTGATTTGCAAGGCTTGTATTTAGAAGATAAAAAAGGTGATACTTTAATTTATTCTGAAAAGCTTCAAGTAGCTATTCCTCTTTGGCCAATTATTCGAGGGAATCCCATTTCTATTGATGGTTTAGAATGGACGGGACTTCGCGCAAATATCATTCGTGAAGACTCTCTTGATGGTTTTAATTTTCAATTTTTAATCGACGCATTTGCTTCCGATTCTACGCATACCAATATTGATACAACAGCAAGTGAACCTCCTAAAATTGCAATTGGCACGATTGATCTTTCCAATTTCAATATAAAATTTGATGACGCCGTTACTGGCATGAACGCTGATTTAGATTTAGGTGCTTTATATTTAAAAGGTAAAAACTTCGACTTACAGCAGATGAAATTCGAACTTGCCGACCTTGTCTTGGAAAACACACAGCTCAATTATGTACAATCCAAACCCAGTCCTCCTTCAGACACCACAGAATCTACGCTACCTTATCTAAGTCTTAATAATTTATTGATTAAGAACGTCCACCTCAATTACAAAGCAATTCCAGACAGTTTAATTGCTGACTTGAATGTTGCTGAATTGGCTTTAAAAGTCGCAAAGGCCGATCTAGCAAATCAAGCTATTGATGTTGGTGATTTTGTTTTAAGCAATTCTAATATTTCATACCAATCTAATAAGCAGCAACCATCAGTTGATACTTTAAAAAAAGCAAATAAAACAGATGAAGAAATCGAATTTATATGGCCAGATTGGAATGTTACAGTTGCGTCTATCGTCCTTCAAAACAATAATTTGCGTTACCAAGCAGGTGAAAAATCAACGAATCAAAATGTTTTTGATCCCAATTTTATCGACTTGGCTAATTTCAATTTTAAGGCCAAAGACATCGGTCTTACAAGTCATGAAACGGCAAATATAAGTCTTGAAAACTTCTCGTTTATTGAGCAGAATAGCGGTTTAAACTTGAAAAATCTAGCATTTTCAATTGCACTAGACCCATCTAAATTAGCTATAAATAATTTCGATTTCTCACTTGGCAACAGCTCAATTCACACCAATTTAAAAGCCGAATTCTCTTCACTGAAAAGTTTCATCAATCAACCTGAACTTTCAATATTGACCATTGATTTAAAACAATTTGTCATTGATTTAAACGATGCATTTCTTATACAATCAGACTTAGTGGAGAACGAATACCTCCAGAAACTAGCAAAACATAAAATCACTGGGCAAATAAAAGCTGACGGCACATTAGCGACAGTAAACATATCAGAATTCTTGGTGAATTGGGGCCACAACACAATGATTTCAACCTATGGAAAACTAGAAAATTTAACAGATTTTGAGGATTTTACAGCAGCTATTGACAACTTCACTTTTAATTCGACTCGCACAGATTTACGCAATTTTGTTTCCGAAGCAGATCTAGGCATTTCCATACCACGAACGGTTCAACTTCAAACAAAATTAAATGGAAAATTAGATGATTTAGCGGCTAATTTATTACTGACTATACCAGTAGGAAAAATAAAAGTAGATGGTAATTTTAAGCATAAAAATAATATTCAGTTTGCTGCGAAGATGAATGTCATCGATTTTAACCTCGGTAAAATTTTAAATGATACAGCAATCGGAACTATTGCTTTTGAAATGATAGCTTCAGGTGAAGGCAAAAACATCAACGACTTGAATGCTAAATTGGTTTCAAATTTTTCTAAACTAGAATACAATGGATATAATTTCTCAGCCCTTCAATTAGATGGAAAGCTGAATAGTGGCAACGGGGATATCGCAGTGGTTTACAATGATGAAAATTTAGACCTACTCGTTAATTCAAAAATTCAATTGGATTCTATTGCGCCGAAAATTGACATTGATTTTAAAATGGAAGGAGCCGATTTGTATGCTATGGGTTTCACGGAGAAACAAATTAAAGCGAAATTAATCATGACAGCTAATTTCAAAGGGAACTCAGCAGCGTTCGATTTTGAAAGTCATATTACCGAGGGAATTGCAGTATACGATGAAAACACCTACAAACTAGGTACATTTGACATTTCAGCAAATGTCACTGCAGATAGCACTGCATTAGATATTAAAAGTGATTTCCTTACAGGTATGTTGAATGCAAATTCGGGTATTGAAGGCATAAGCAGTGCAATACAACAACATTTAGAAGGATATTTTTCAGATTCTTTAGCATATAACGATTCAATTAGTGATCCTGTGCAATTGAAAATGAAAATGAAAATTTCAGAATCAAAACTAATCACCGATTTTTTATTACCTGATATGAGGATGATGGATACCCTTAACTTAGAAATCGATTTCAATCAGGAACAGCATAAATTTACGGCAAATTTAAATTTACCCTATTTAGATTATGCGGAAAAAACGTTGGATAGTTTGCAATTAATATTTAATTCGACCGAAAATGAAGCCGATTTTAAATTCGGTTTTGCACAGCTGAATGCCGATCCTTTTGTCATGAATCGCACCTTTTTTGATGGGGACTTAAAAAAAGGAAATCTAAACTTGAATTTCAGTTCCTTTAATGGCCAAGAAGAAATTTATGCTATGCAATCTGTAATCACTGGAAACATTTCAGACCTCACAGTTCATATTCAACCAGAAAAACTAATTGCACAAGGTGAACAATGGACCATTCCAGCCAACAACCAACTACGTATTCATAATAAAACTATTACAGCACAAGATTTTATATTGAGCAAAAACGGAGAAAGCATTGCCATAGCAAATGATTATTTAGAAACCGCTCAAAACAATATAGGAATTGGATTTACGAACTTCAAACTAGCCAATATTTTGGCACTCTTTAATAAAGATGAATTATTAGCAGCTGGAAATTTACAAGGGCAAATTGTGGCTATTGATCCTTTTGAAAATCTTGGGCTCAAAGCCAACTTCAGTATTGAGAATTTAATTGCATTGGAAGCGCCATTAGGAATATTATCCTTAAATGCTACATCTACAAATGACAATAAATACAATCTAGATCTAACGGTAAAAGGAAATGATGTTGACCTCGCAGTAAATGGTGATTACAGCATTCAAAATATAGGTTCAGAACTTGATTTTAATTTAAAAATGAACAAAATCAGTATGGAGACTATTGCTACAATTTCAGGAGAAAATCTGAACGATGCATCGGGGAATATTTCTGGCGAATTCTCCATAAAGGGTGAAACAACTGCTCCCGAATACAAAGGATATCTTCAATTTAACGATGCTGCTTTTAATGTCACGCAAGTCAATTCAAAATTCCGTTTAGCGAATAATAAAATAGACGTCAACAATACAAAGATCACTTTAAATGAATTTACAATTGAAGATGAAACAAATAATGTACTTACGCTAAGTGGTAATATTTTTACCGAAGATTTATCTGATCCCTCCTTCGATTTGAGCGTGAACGGAAAAAATTTCCAAGCATTAAATTCGACAGTAAAAGACAATGAACTATTTTATGGTAAAGTAAATTTCGATTTAACGGGAACGATAAAAGGAAAACTAAGTTTCCCTGATGTCGATTTGAATCTTGACATCAATGAAAACACAAATTTCACATATGTAGTGCAGGATGCCCAAGCCCAAATTGAAACACGTGATGGCATTGTAGAATTCGTTAATAAAGAAAACCCTGACGATATTTTAACCCGAAATGTTGGAGAAGAAGACATTGCCGTATTTGGAGGTATTGAACTAAAAGCTAAAATAAACATTGATGAGAATGCAGAATTTAATGTAATTATCGATCCTAAAACTGGTGACAACCTAAATGTTTCCGGCGTTGCAGCACTGGATTTTAATATTGCAAAAAATGGGCAAATGAATTTGAGTGGAAGTTATGAAATAAACAAAGGTCATTATGATCTGAGTCTTTATAACTTAGTGAAACGTAAATTTGAATTCGAACCTGGAAGTTCAATTACTTGGCATGGCGATCCAATGGATGCGGACTTGAATGTTACAGCCAAATATGCATTAGAAACATCAGCATCGGCCTTAATGGCTTCACAAACTTCAGGCGCGAGCGAAGAAGTCAGTAATCAATATCGTCAAAAACTACCTTTCGAAGTATTTTTGAATGTTAAAGGAGAACTAGATCAACCAAAACTTGATTTTCGTCTAGACATGCCAGAAGATTCACGCGGTGCAATTGACGGCACTGTCTATAGCCAAATCAAACAATTAAATAATGAAGAAGATGAGTTAAATAAACAAGTGTTTTCACTTTTGGTTTTAAAGAAATTTTATCCAAATGCAGGCTCTGATGGCAGTGACGGTGGCGCAGCTAGTCTTGTTCGAAAAAACATCAATGATGCCTTATCTGATCAATTGAATGCTTTTTCGGATAAATTAACTGGAAATACTGGAATAGAACTCGATTTTGGGTTAAACAGTTATACCGATTACCAAGGAGAGTCTGCCGAGCAGCGTACAGATTTAAATATAAGCGCTCAGAAAAAACTATTGGACGATCGTTTAATTGTTCAAGTTGGTAGCGATGTAAATGTTGAAGGTACTGCAGATGAGAACCCAATTGTTGGCAATGCAAGCATTCAATACCTATTGACAGAAGACGGGCGTTGGCGATTAACAGGATTTAGAAGTAGTGAATATGAAAATGTTATTGATGGACAGATATATGTAAATGGAATTTCCTTAATTTTCCAACGTCAATTTAATAAATGGAATGAATTATTTGATGCGCCACCAACAGTGAGTGAAAAGGATGAAAATGTCGGATCAAAAAAGGAATTAGACAATCAAGATAACGATCCAGAAAAGGATAAAAAATCGAATAATTAATGCACAAATATTTTTCCATATATATTATGTTAATAGCACTGATAGCAATTCAATCATGCAGTGTTAAGAAATATATTCCAGCAGACGAAAATCTCTTCCGGGGTGGAAATGTTACCGTACGAGACACCATAAAAATTGAAGATAAATCAGGATTAGAAAATGAATTACAAGATCTTTTATACCCTGAACCAAATACAAAAATTTTAGGACTTTATCCGGGTTTAAGCATTCATTACAAAGCCCAAAAAGAAAAACCTGGATTCATAATTCGTTTTCTCAATAAAAAACTAGGAGAAGAACCCGTTTATTTCTCAGATGTTAATCTTGCAAAAACAGAAGATTTAATTGAAAATCGTTTGGTCAACAGTGGTTATTTTGAAAGTAAAATTTCGTCAACCATTCAAAAAGACAGTTCGTCAAAAACAGTAAAAACCAATTATTCCGTAGTTGTCGGTCAACCCTATCGTTTGAAAGATTATGTAATTGAAATTGATTCTGTCGATCTATCGGATTCGCTTCCAGTTTATGCAGAAATACGAAAATCACTTTCAGAAACAATTCTTAAAAAAGGCAATCGTTATGATTTAACGGCTTTCAAAAACGAACGCGATCGCATCGATCAGTATTTGAAAAATCAAGGTTATTATAATTTTAATCCTGATTTTATTCTTTTTCAAGCTGACACCAATTTACTTGATAATCGACAATATAATTTATATCTCAAATTGCAAACAGGTGTTCCAGCGAAGTCAAAAGTACCATACTTACTGAATAAAGTTGAAGTTTATTCGTTCGTTACAAATGACACCACGGCAATCCCCCAAGACACCATCACCCTTGATGAAGTCGCTTTCATACAATATAACGTATTCTTTAAACCCAAGCATTTGCGACCATTTATTTTACTAAAGCCAGGTCAATTTTACAATCCACTTAAATCAAAATATACGAGTCAAAGAATTTCATCCATCGGTACTTATAAATATATCAACATCAATTATAAAGAAATAGATACTTTGGGCATAGACACACTCGAGGTTAGATATTTAAATGCAATAATCTCACTTTCTCCACTCACTAAAAAATCAATTCGCGCTGAGCTGCAAGGTGTAACAAAGTCCAATAATTTCACAGGACCGAATGTTGGGCTGACTTATTTGAATAGAAATGCATTTAACGGAGGAGAAAATTTTTCAGCAACTGGAAGCTTTGGTTACGAAAAGCAATTCGGCAATAAAACAAACGGATCCAATAGTTTACAATTGGGAATGAATCTTGCGTTAATCTATCCAAGGTTAATTTTCCCTGGCAATCTCGATAAATATTTTAAATATGCTATTCCGAAAACAAAAATGAGTGTCGGTTTTGAGTATTACCGGAGAAGTAAACTTTATACGTTAAATTCATATAATGCGTCTTTTGGATATATCTGGAACGCAAACAGACGTGTTAGTCATCTGGTTACACCAATCAATTTAAATTATATAAGGCTTGTTAATACAACATCACAATTCGATTCGATATTGGATACTAACCCCTTTTTAAAACGTAGTTTTGAACAGCAATTTATAGCAGGCCTCACCTATTCATTTCATTACAGTGAGCTAAACGATGCACAGAAAAAAGGTAAGTTTAATTTCATATTCACTTTTGATATCGCCGGCAATGCGATAAGTCTATTGGGTACAAAAGGAGAATCAGATACGGCTAAAAGTTTTCTCAGTCTACCTTATGCACAATATGTAAAAGGAGACATTGATTTGAGTTATCATTACGACATTGGTAAAAAGGGTCAGTCCATAGTGGGGCATATTTTTGCAGGCATCGGCATTCCATATGGCAATTCGCAAACTTTGCCCTACGTAAAACAATATTTTTCAGGAGGATCATATAGTGTTCGTGCATTTCAAATACGAGGACTTGGACCTGGTATTTACGATCCCGTTGAGAATAGTAATTTGAATTTTGATCGCTCAGGTGACATTCGACTTGAAGGGAATTTAGAATATCGTTTCCCAATAATATCGGTACTTAAAGGTGCACTGTTCGTAGATGCAGGAAATATTTGGAATATCAATAATAATGTCGCAGGCGGACAATTTACTTCAGATTTTATTCAGCAATTTGGAATTGGTGCTGGATTTGGGCTGAGGATAGACGTACAAGGTTTTGTAATTAGATTCGACTTGGCAGCTCCGTTAAAAACGCCTGCCGGTGGTTGGGAATTTGATTATAAAAATCCCGTTTTCAATTTTGCAATTGGTTATCCTTTTTAGATTATAATTGAACGTAGTTGAATTTTATAAACTTTAGATATAATTAAAAACATCACAAATTTCGTTTAATTTAGTAACATAAAACAATAAATGGAACAAGTCCTTTTTGATTATCTCGCTCAATATATCGCATTAAATGCCGATGAAAAGCAAGCGATTATTGATTTAAATATATTTAAACAATATAAAAAAGGGGATATTTTATTGTCTGAAGGAGATCATTCTGACGAAGGTTATTTTGTGATTAAAGGGTGCATTCGTTCCTACTTCATCATTGATGGGGAAGAAAAAACAACAGCATTTTATACTGAAGCTGAATCACTCGAACCACATTGTAAAATTACTAAAAAACCTTCCGCTTATTTTGTTTCTTGTGTTGAAGATGCTATACTAATTGTTGCAAATTCCGGAATGGAAGAAACAATCTTTGCCCAATTCCCAAAATTCGAATCATTATGTCGGATTTTATCGGAAGAATTATTGGTAAAAAATCAAACTGACTTCGACAGCTTTAAAACCTCTTCGCCTGAACTACGCTATATGCATTTAATGGAGAATAGACCTGATTTATTGCAAAGAGTTCCACAATATCAAATCGCCAGTTATTTAGGCATCACTGCGCAATCTCTCAGCAGAATTAGAAGTAGAATCCTCGAAAATAAAGCTTAATTCCATTGTGTTTTTGCTTTTCTTATCTTAAGTGAACGAAATCTAGCTTTGCCCCTATTTACATTTGCATAAAAAACATATTATGCAAAAAGCAATTTCTTTATTCTTCATCATTTCAACCTTTTTTAGTAGTACATTAATCGGGCAAGAAACAGTATCCAACAAAAGTTCAGAAAGAAAATATTTTATTGGTAGCACACTCTTCATGTTGGGGAATTTCCTCCCAACCAATAAACCTGATTTTGTGCAATTGAATCTCGGTTATCGCATCACGCCTAAAGATGTCATTTCAGTCGAATTAAAAACATGGAAATATGCTTGGTCATTAGGCATTCCCTATGGACCTTCATTCGAGGCACCTGAAGAAAAATTCCCTGGTTACATTCGTGAGATAGGACTTGCTCTGGTCTACCAACGATTTTTATGGAAGGGGTTGTATGCAGGCATTCATATTATGAACGCTTATCAATTCTTTGTAGATGAGAAAGGAAACCAAATTGAAAACGGGTATCAAATGTTCAATACCTATCGCTTAGGATATCATTTTAAACTCTTCAATAATCGTTTTTTTATTGAACCATCAATAGCAGTAACACATCGCCCCATTCAAAATAAAATGCCTGTAGGATTCGAACAATTGAATAATAAATGGTCCAAATTCTTTTTTGGGGAACCTGGTTTTCATTTTGGATTTAATTTTTAATTCAGATTAAGCACTTGAAACAAAAACAATTCTGTTTATCTTAGTCAGCAATGAGTAATGGAACATTATTGGTATTAACATTCAATAAACAATTGCATTATGATAGACCTGTAGAGTCGGGGCTAGGTTATTATTAATAACGGCAATGAATAAAAATCTATTCTATAGACATATCTCCGTTTTTGGCAGTCTTCTTTTAATTTTGAATCTGCTTATCATTATGCATATTCCTAAATTGGATAACCTAACTATATTTATCGATTTGGTTATTGTACCGATTACGATGATTGCAGCCACCATCTGGATAAAAAAACGAATAGCTTTAATTGGCCTTGCTATTTTTATCATAGGTTTTACGCTCAATATATTTATTAAGATTTCGCTTTTTGATTCGTTAAATAGCTATCCTAACTTGACAAGCATTGCTACTTCTATAGACGTTTTTGGAATTTTAATCTTAATATTTTCACTTGTTTCCAAATCAAATCGGGGCTATATACTCAAAGCCTTGCATCATGCTGAAAAATGGACTTTTACAATCTGTTTAAGTTTACCTATTATTTTAGCAACTTGCATTTATCTTATCTTTTGATTCATTGCTATAACCCGCATCCACATGAAAGAACTAAAAAACTGTATCCAAAATCAAATCTCAATCGACACTGAAACATTGAATCATATTGTTACTCACTTTGAAGAAGTAACGCTTCCAAAAGGTGCCTTTCTTTTAAAATCTGGCACCATTTGTAGAGAGATGGCATTTATTGCATCAGGGTATTTGCGTATGTATGACGTTGTTGATGGCAAAGAAATCACCTTTTGGATTGGTAGTGAAGGTAAATTCATCACCTCATTGTCCAGCTTTATTTTTCAAACAAATAACCTTTGGAATATTCAAGCCATCACCCCTTGTAAAGTTTATACGATCAGAAGAACTGCTCATTTTGAATTGAGCGAATCCACACCAAAATGGTTGGCTTTTGACAATTTATTATTAGCAAATTCGTTCGCATTATTGGAGAAGAATATGTTCTCCCAATTGCACACAACTGCTAAGCAAAGGTTCGACCAATTATTACAAGACGAACCTGAACTATTTAATAATGTTCCTTTGCAATACATAGCTTCAATGCTCGGTATCGCTCCAGAATCTTTAAGTCGATTAAGAAAAGTCAATTAACTAACAATTGTCAAGAGAATTGGATAAACGATTGTCGAAATTTGTATAAAAAACAAAACAGATGAATCAACTACAAAAAGCGTTAACCCTAAATGCATTATTTTCGAGCTTATCAGGACTTATTTTAATCTTATTCAATCAACAAATCGCTGAGATATTCGGAACCTCCAACACCACGGTTTTTTGGATTGTAGGTTTGATACTACTTTATTTTTCAGTGACAATTTTCTACGAACGAATAAAGCAGAGAAAACCATTTGTATTATGGATTATCATTCAAGACATAAGTTGGGTATTGGGCAGTGTATTAATTTTGATTTTAAAACCATTCAACATAAGTTCAACTGGAAATCTAATTATTCTCATAATCGCATTAATTGTATTGTTTATGGCCGTCAATCAAAGTATCAAATTGAAAAAGCGAAATCAAAACTAATCAGTATGAAAATATTCGGTTTTGACATTCATGAATAATTCATTCATCTGAAAATTAAACTTTATACGACTGCAGGATTAACCGACTCACAAAAGTTCTGTACTTTTAATTCACTAAAAAAAGATGATCTGAATCAGACATCTTAAACCAAGAAGTGATTAAAAACAAATTATGAAATTCCTTATTTTATCTCTTCTACTTTTCCCAATCATTGGTTTAGCGCAAAACATGGCTAATTATAATGGGAATTGGGAAGGCAAAATCTTAAATACACAAACATTTAACTTCGACATTAAGATAGCCAACCTCGACTCAGACAGTGCTGATTTCAGTCTTTTAAATCATAAAAGCATCTTGCAAAAAAGATTTAAAACAACAGGAGGCAAACAGTTTAAAATTCAATTTACTACCGATCAATTCTTTGAAGGAAATCTTTCTACAAATGCTAAAACAATCAATGGATTTATTCATTCTGGTATCCTGCTTTATCATGTTGAACTGGTTAAAAATAAAGAGGATTATTACGTAGGGCGTTGGAACATTTTTATGGTCGATGAATTAAAAGCGCAACGCCTTTATTTAAGTGTTGAGAATGGCAATGAAAATGAATATCAAGCCTACCCTATTTTTGAGGACAATCGATTCACGGGAACTTGGTGCGCGAATTTTACAAAAGCTGAAAATAACATCGCATTTGTTGATTTCAAAACAGGATTGAGGTTTGCCGGTCAACTCAGTACCGATCAAATTAATCTAGATCTCTATTTAGGAGAATTCCTCATCACCAGCATTCCCTTCTCTCGTTCTGTTGACGACTGGACAATAGGCAATGTTCCTTCCACTGAAAACCAAAAATCGAAATTAAATTTATCCGATTTAGAGACAATTCTCAATGATACTTTTGTGAATACCCAATCCATATTGATCTCAAAGGATAACGAATTGTTTTATGAAAAATACTTCAATGGCTTTAATGCCGAAATACCGAATGATATGCGATCTGCGTCAAAAAGTATTTCTTCTGCTATTGTAGGAATTGCAAAGGATGAAAACTTATTCGTTGAAGTGAGCCAATCTATTTTTCACTTTTTACCTCCGGCTTATCAAATATATCAAGACAGTCTCAAGTCCAAAATTGATATACAAAGTCTACTCACAATGAGCTCAGGTTTAGATGCAGATGATTATACCAATAGTCGAAAATCTATGGCTTCAGAAAACAATTACCAAAGAACAAATGATTGGGCAACAACTGTTTTAAGAGCGCCAATGATGAATCCTCCGAATAAAGAAGCGAATTATGGTTCAGCCAATCCTTTTTTACTTGGTTTAGCAATGGACTCGATTGTAAATGGCCCGCTTGAAACCTTTATGCATGAAAAACTATTTCAAAAATTAGGCATTAAAAATTATATCATTCAAACCGACTTAAAAGGTCTGCCTTATTTTGGAGGAGGTATGTATCTAACGCCTAAAGACATGCTTAAATTTGGGTCCTTGTACATTCAGAAAGGTGAAGTTGAAGGGCAAAGAATTCTTTCAGAAAAATGGATCGAAGCCTCAATGAGAAATTATCGACCATTAATGAATGTTCCGGAGCAAAACGGATATGGTTATTTATGGTGGCATCACACATATCAATCAGAAGGAAAAACAATCAAAACTGTTGAAGCTAGAGGAAACGGTGGACAATACATTTTTCTAATTCCAAGTCTAAATTCAGTCGTTGTGATCACTTCAGGCAATTATAACAGTCGGAAAGGACAACAGCCAGAAGAGATTTTTGAGTCCTATATTTTACCGAAATTGATGCAATAAAAAAATGGTGCTTAATTTGAGCCCCTCTAGGTTTTGGTTTCAATCATGTAAACTGAATAAAGACCTCAAACAAAAAGGCGCACCTACTAATCGGACTTTTATTTACATCATTAACATCCTTATGTTCAATAATTAACGACTCGTTATAAATCATCAAATAATGATTAAATTGTGCAAATGACTCCAAAACAATCACCGTCGATTCAGATGAAGACAAAATATTTCAACGTTAACAATAAAACATTTCTATTATTTATTTTAATTACGTTAAGCTGCAATCAAAACAGTTTTTGTCAAGCTGATTATCCACCTCCATCCGGTATATGGTGTAGCTGTCCACCAAGCAATGGTCGCGGAACAGGATCGGTCGTTCCGGCAGTCGCAGAAAAGGATTATGTGCAAGGAATTTTAGTTCGTGTTGTTTGGAGTGATCTTGAACCAATTAATGACACTTATGAATGGTCATTGATTGATGATCAAATAACTGCAGCGAATAGTTATGAAAAAAAAATATCTCTAGCAGTTGGTGGTGGTCCTAACACTCCTGATTGGTTGTATGAATTAGGTGCTGATTCAATTCATTTTGATTTCCCTTTTAGTGGAACAATTCCGGTTCCATGGGACTCTACCTTTTTGGCTGAATGGACTAGTTTGATTATCGATTTAGGCGCGCGTTATCAAAATGACACAACCATTCAATTGGTTTATATGACCAATGCCACATCAAATGGATTTGAGATGCAAATGCCTTTCTCCCCTTCTCCAACTTACGAAGAATTAGGATATACTGAAGAAAAAGTGATCAATTCATGGCGCACTGTTATCGATCAATATAACGCAGCTTTTCCAAACCATTATTTAACCAACGATTTTCACCCTGTGAATACAAGCGATGAAATAGGTGAAGTGGTTTATACTTATGCGACAGAAACTATTGGTGAACGATATGGAGCGAATGCTTGGTGGTGGACGCAGAACAATACAGAAGTTTATCCTGCGCAATATGGCATACTGCAACACTCAACTGATAACAATATTTATAGCGGTGTACAATTCGCTAAAAGCGGTGTCAGTGATTCGGCAAGTTTTGGTCCTGGAGGCTTACCAGCAGCACTTGAACTTGCTATAGAGAATAACATTTGCTATTGGGAAGTTTGGAATGCAGATATTATTGATGGTGGTTTTGATTCCTTATTTACTGCTGCAAAATGCGTTGTTGACGACCTCAAAATTTCAGACTTTTCGAACACATCTTTTAAACTATATCCAAATCCAACAAGGGGAGAATTGACCATTATAATGAACCGAGGCCAGATTCAAGAAATCAGTATATATAATGCTATTGGAGACGCAATACAAAGTCATATTTATAACGAGTCGAATAATATTAGAATCGATTTGAACGAACTTAAATCAGGTATTTATTACGTGCAAATAACTACGGAAAATGGAGAACAATTCACAGAGAAAATTTTACTGATGCGCTGATCAATGTAACTATCTAGATTAAAGTAATTGATGCAATAAAAATATTGGTATTTAATGGTTATTTGTATATATCCATATCGAAATCAATACTTTCAATAAGTTTTATTTTTCGCCCCAAATTGAACTAAAACACGATAAATTAACGTTGTTTAACGCCAAAAACAGGTCAAAACGATCAAAAATGGCTATATTATTAGAATAAGAAATACGACAAGCGTAATTCAGGACATTAAAAACTAATACTATGAATACTGATAATTTTGACACCCTATCAACAGCAGTTGATGCATTAACAAAAAACGGCTTTAAAGAAAGTTTTAAGGCAGAAGAGGATTGTATTCGTGCTTTGTACTCTAAAAACACTTATCAACCAAACCAATTAACTATCGTTAATACTTTTAGGTTTGAAGGCATGACCAATCCACAGGATAATATGGAATTGTTTGCAATTGAAGCCGAGGATGGATTAAAGGGTACTTTGGTCATGTCATACAGCGCTGAACACTCTCAAAATGTCGAATTGATCAAACAAATTAAGGAGAAATAAAATCAATTCATCACAAAACGATACCCTACTCCTCTTACATTGACGATTTTTAAACTCGGATCAGCTTCTAGTTTTTTTCTTAATTTGGAAATAAAGACATCTAATGTTCGACCGACATAGTCGCCTTCATCACCCCAAACAACTTTCAGAATATACTCTCGTTCGAGTGTTTTATTCTCATTGGTGAAGAGCAAATAAAGTAAATCTGATTCTTTACTCGACAATTCAATGGTCTGTGCTTTTAATAAAAGCAACATTCCTTTTTGATCGTATTGGTATTGCCCAATTTCTATCAAATTAGAATCCGATTTAGACCGTTTTTTCTTCGTGTATAAATAGAAATAAGCCACTAGAATTATAAAACCAAGCAGAAATAGTATCCAATAAATAAGATTGGAGGCTGTTTTCTCTTGTACTTCTATCGGAACAGCTACGCTACTTTCAAGCAGCGTAAAATAAAAAACATAACACCCTTCTGGCAATGCGCGTCCTTTACAAGGTTGCATTTTATCTTCATCCTTTAAATTGGTTTCAAAAGCATGAATGATTTCGTTTGTTTCACACTTCTCCACCTCAACAATAAAACTTTCAGAAAGTTGCTGTTCTTCCAACACTTTTGTCGAAGCAAATAATAGCATATCTGGTTCGTAAGCAAAATGCTTTTCAAAACGAACTACATAGCGGTTATCAATTATTTCAACGGGAAGAATGCGAGAAGATTTGTCTCCAATTTGCAGTAAAAATTCGTGGGCGATTGAGCGCAAGACAATATTCATTTTTTGTTGCGCTGTTTCAGCTTTCACATTTGGAATAACCAAAGTGATTAAAAATAGAACGAATAGGTGTTTTTTGAATCGTTTCAATACCATACAGCAAATCTATTTGAATAAAGCTTATTCTAAAACTGATTTGTACTAAATTACAGAAGATTTACATTAATTTACATTAATTAAATCAAATCGGGGATGCCTGCATCTACTTTTAGCACTGTAACTAAAAAATATAGATCATGAAAATTAAAGCAATCCAATTAATTATGGTGTTTTGTCTAACATCATTAAGTTCTTGTTCGCAAGACTTTGAAAAAATAGAGCATAAAACAGACATCGTAAAAACAAGTGCTCCTGTGCAGTCAGTTAATAAAGAACCGCATAGGTACGGAGGTTGGTATTGTCCCGATAACCTAAACGGTTTCCCTGCTGTAGCTATTGAAGATTGGAAAAACGTACCGGTTGTTAATGGACGAATGCCTACGGTGGACGAGGTTCAAAGTGAAGCTTCACTAATTTTGGTAGACATGGAGAAGTACCCAGATGCAAAACCTTTGGAAATGACCATGCCAAAACTGGCCTATTTTAATAATTATTCAACCCAAAGAAAAGAACTCATCATTCTTATACAGGCATTGAATATTGACAATGACTCAATTGTTGGATTCAGGTATTTAAATGGAGGTAATGGAAGTGCAAGATTGAGTGAGGTACAAATTTTACCAGATTCAGAAATTGATAAATTCCCAAGTTCAAAATTCGTTACAATAGAATTCGATATTGATGCCAAACCTGATGCTATTTGGAATATTTTAACGGATGCAAAAAATGCGAACTCACTACAGCCTATATTCGACCAGAAGAATCAATTAAAATCTGATTGGAGAAAGTCGACAAATATCAACTTTCATTACCCTAAAACAGGTCAATCTACAGCCTTATATGCAGATAAATTATTCGGTAATTTCTATGTCCAAAATGACTATAAAAATTTAAATTATTCGGAAAAGTTCCTTATTACTACGAACGAGGAAACAAACCATTCGACTTTAAAAATTGTTTGCGGTCCTTTTGCTGACGACTATGCAACGCAAAAAACTATCATCACGAATTGGGGTGAAAAGGTGAAGGTATTGAGCGAGGAGTAATACAACATTGCTTTTTTATTTTGTATTTCACCATCCATTGCCTAATTTCACTCAGAAATTCATATATCAATGAAAAGAAAGAACAGTGTTTTTATAGCAACAAGTTTAGATGGATATATTGCAGATAAAAACGGGAACATAGACTGGTTACATTCAATTCCGAACCCAGAAAATAACGATATGGGATATGGTGCGTTCATTCAAAATATTGATGCCATTATTATGGGACGCACAACTTTTGAGACGGTTTGTAATTTTGATATGGAATGGCCTTATCAAATTCCAGTTTATGTCCTGAGCAATACACTTACTGCAATTCCAGATGATCTGAAAAATGTAATTATTGTATCGGGAAAACTCACCGATATATTGGCAAAAACACAAACAAATGGTCACAATAGACTATATATCGATGGTGGTAAAACCATTCATAGTTTTTTGAAAGAAGACCTCATTGATGAAATGATAATAACGACCATCCCTACGTTATTAGGCGGTGGTACAAGGTTATTTTCAACTTTAGACGCGCCTCTTGATTTTACTTGTATCAACTCCAAAATATATTTAGATAAAGTTGTCCAGAATCATTTTGTTCGCGTGAAATGAAAGCAAGCAGAGATGCTGATTTTTGTGCAGAAACCGCCATTAAAAACAAAATCTTTATATTGAACTTCACCAAAAAGCATTAAGATGATGAAAACAATGACATGTAAACAATTAGGAGGCGCCTGTGATTTAGAATTTAAAGCGGAGACTTTTGACGAAATTGCAGCCCTTAGCAAAGCACACGGCACAGCAATGTTTCAACAAAAAGAGCCTGCTCATTTAAAGGCAATGCGTGAAATGCAGGAATTAATGCAATCTCCTAATGCAATGAAAAATTGGTTCGACGATAAACGACGTGAATTCAATAAATTGTAACCTGAATAATGTCTCAAACTGCCCTTCTTGAGGAATTAGCGTCGAACCTTGTAAAAAGTGATGCCACATTGCGTAAACAATGGGCGGCTGATATCATTCAAAATAATTATGCCATAGTCGACTTTTGCACTTTACTTGAAAGTGATGAAAAAATTGCCATGCGCTTCACTTGGTTATTGAGTGATATTGGTATTTTAAACCCTGCTTATTTAAAGGATTCGCTTGCGACACTTTTTACAATAAGCCAAAACAGCCAATACACCCCATTCGTTCATGCTTTTGCTACCTATTGGCAAATTGTTGGCGTGCCGGCAGAAAATGAAACGGAAGCCATCAATTTATTATTCGACATGTTACAAAACAAGGAAATTAACGCAACGCTAAAGTCCCGCGCCATCTTTGTATGTGAAGGCATTGTGATAAAACATCCAGGACTGAAAAACGAATTTTTCGCCATCCTAAACAGGATCAAATCTTCGGCGAGCGAAGATTTCAAAAAAAGAGTTAAAAAAGTGATTAATCGACTTGAATTAATTAAATAAAACTCGAATCAAATCTTTCAAAATGACAAGTATACCCATCAGGGTTTCTCACTAAATAATCTTGGTGCTCAGCTTCGGCCGGCCAGAATTTAGAATAAGGTTCTAACGTTGTTGCAACAGTCCCATCCCATCTATTCGAAGCATTAACAATATCAATTACCTCTTTCGCTATTTCTTTTTCATTTTCATCTTGAAAAAAGATAGCAGAACGATAACTAGAGCCTATATCATTCCCTTGTCTATCAACTGTTGTTGGATTGTGAATGCGGTAGAAATAATCTAAAATATTTTTAAAGCTTGTGATATCCGCGTCATAAGTCAATTCAATACCTTCGGCATGACCGGGATGATTGCGATATGTTGGCGAATCATTCTCCCCACCAATATAACCTACTTCCGTGTCAATAATTCCTGGCTGAACTCTGAATAAGTCTTCCATTCCCCAAAAACAACCACCTGCGATATATGCTTTTTTAATATTTTCCATTGTATAACAAACTTTATAAGCTTAAATGCTATTTAATATGGTACAAAGATAAAGCAAGTTTTGATGATTTAGCTTGTGCTGACCTCCCTAATTCTTGATAATTTTTCCTTTGAGTAAATAGAAAAGGATTTTAGAAAATTATTGATTATTTCAAAATAAACCCTCCTATTTCCGAACAATTTTTTTAGTAAACAAGATCTTGTTATCCTGCGAGAAAGACTTTAAAAGGCACATACCATTCGCTAATTTAGTTAGATCAATCGTGTTTTCATTACTCGTTAAAACCACCTTTCCATTAAAGTCAATAATTTCATGATGTAATATTTGCTCAGTGTTTATTGTAATAAAATTCGATGTTGGATTGGGATATACTTCAATTCGCTCAGATGCAATATCATCGACATTTAAAACCTCCCGTTTCTTGTCTTTGTATTCGATTGATGAAACAGTTTCAGTTCCGATTAGTATCTGTGTAGTGACCTGTAGAATTGGTGTTTTCTGATCATTCGTCCACCAAGTATAGATTCTTTGTGTTGGTGTTGGAATACGTATCCAAGTTGCAATTTCACCAAAAACAATTCTCAATGAATCCGTATACTCAATTTCTGCGACCGTTCGGACAGCATCAAAAGTGCCATAAGGGGTTGTAATTGTGCCCCAACCATCAACGCTAGCTGTTCGTAATTGACGACGACGAAGGATTCCATCATAAATAGGATTCAAATCAATTTCAAAATACGAAGCAGATACCCAATCATCCCCATAATTCATTGGCAATTCATATTCCACATCCTTAATCTCCCATTTAACTGGAACTTCAATTCCTGCTATTTCAAGACCGACGCCTACCATTTCAACCTTATCCGATTCTACTTTCCTAAACGCAACAGGGTTATCTATTGAAACACCGATAAGTTCTTCAGTACTTGGTAAAGAGAAATTCAAAAATTTAGTATAATAGTCCGCTTGATATTCCGCATCAAAAAAGCCATTATTAAAAACAAATTGATACGTTACACTTGCTCTTCCCACACTATTAAAAGTATCGATGCGTTGACTTGCATGATTTAAGAAATCAAAATTCCAAACATAATCCGCTCCGGTCGAACTGTAATCAATTGCCAAGTCATCAGCAATACTGACCATACTTGTATCTCCGGGATTTGGAAAATCATCCGCTACAATAGTCGTTTGACTAAAAATTGAAGCGGACAGAAATAGGGCTAATATGCTCAATGTTACTTTCATAATACAATAAATTATTTGCTCTTCGCATCTAAATGTAGCCATGCCGAGTAAGAATTGCAAACAAACGACTTGATATCTTATCAAAACGGCACATTCCTGTTATATTTATCCCCTATACATCCTCGCAATCAAATTATGCCATCCAAATTAGATATTAAATTCGGTGTTTCTTTTCATTTTTTTTACATCGGATTAATTGCCATACTAGCAAGTCTTTTAGTCATGATTTATACCGATTTTAAAACAGCTGCTTTACTTGGAATTATAATTGGTATCTTTTTATTTCTTTCGCCTAGTGGAACCCTTTTCGATTTAAAAAATCAGCGGTATAAACAATACCTCAATATTTTATTCATTAAAATTGGAACTTGGAAAGATCTAAAAGCATTTACAAAACTTGAATTATTGGTGAATTACGAAACAGAAGTAAAAAATTATAGAAGTGTTAATACCAGAGTTAACGTTGATGCTTATCTAATAGCACTTAGCAATAAGGATAAAGATAAAATTGAATTAAAAGAATTTACAAATTATCAAAAGGCAAGCATTTATTTAAAAGAGTTGGGAACAAAACTCAATATAGAAACTGTTGACCGACAAAATTCGAAACAAAAGAAAAGAAAGTGATGAAACGGTATTATTCTGCACTTATCGTTATTGGAATTGCATTCATCATTTTCAATATGTTTGTACATATAATGCATTGGCCTAGTTTTTTATGGCTCCAGTCCGGATATCTCATAATTGCGATCATTTACCCCATTCAAATCTTGACTAAGCAAAAGAATCTCGTCAACATAATTCTTAGTTTAGCTCTAATCATTTGGGCCATATCAAGTATTCTATTCTTTAATACAGATGGGCTAGATAAGCAGATTTATCATCCATTTATTAATGGAGCACTTACTTTAGCATTTTTTGCAAGATTCTACAAATTCTTAGGATTAGACATTGTGCAAGACCGGCCTTTTCAAATATTAACTATTATTCCTTATATTCATGGAGCCATATTTTTTATCACTGCCATTATTTTTAGAGCACTTCATTGGCCAGATGTTGACTTACTTTTGTCTATAGGGATTGTCACGATGGGGATTGCTCTATTTTTCAGTATTATAAACTTCGACAAGAAACATAAATAACAGTATGTTACGCATATACTGTGAAAAAAACTTAAATTATTGTTAAAAACATTCGATCTGTAATGTTTTTAACTTAATCCCGACTATATTCGTAAATTAGAAACAAAACCAATCTACACATTTAATGAAATATTCTTTAATTCCACTTTTAAGTTTAACATTTTTATTTGCTTCTTGTAGCAATAATTCAACCGAAGAAACTGCTATGTCAGAAACGATAGAATTTCAAAACCCAGCGCATGAATTGGTCTATAAAATGACCGAGAAAGTCGGTAATTATCAAAAATTAAAAGACTTGAAAGATGTTAGTTATACATACATCTATCAAACACCAGATGGTAAAACAGATATTGCTGCAGAGAAATATATATTTGACGGCGAATATTCTTATGCGGATTATATTAAGCATGACAGAACTTTACCTGAATTATCAGGAAAGGTAGAACAAGGATTTGATGGTGAGACATTTTGGGTAAGACACAATGGTGTTATCACAGATGATCAAGCAGCGATAGACAGAGCTGTTTTCAGTAGAAAAACAAATTTCTATTGGTTTACGATGATGCAAAAATTAATGGATCCAGGTTTAAATTATGAAATGATTGGAGAAGATAAGGTTGGCGACAAAACTTATGATGTTGTTAAAGTATCATTCAACTCTCCGACTGACGAACCAACAGATATTTACCAATTATTCATCAATAGAGAAACAGGTATCGTTGATCAGTTTTTATTCACTGTTGTTGCTTTTGGTGTTGTTGATCCAATGTTAATGCAAATGGAATATGAAGACGTTCAAGGTGTTTTAATTCCAACAAAAAGACAGTATAAAAAATCAAATTGGGATGCTGAAGTAAATGAAGATCCATGGATTTATGTGAATTGGACAGATATCAAATTCGATAATAATTTAGATAAATCTATTTTTGAACAAAAAGACATTGATGTATCTTTATTGTCGCTTTTAACAGCAAAAAAAGATGCTTCAGCACTAAGAAGTGACGAGCATAAAAAAGCTGTTTACGCAGCTGGAATTGAAGCAGTCGCTAACAGTGGTGTATTAACTTCAGCAATGCAAGTTGGTGATGTTGCACCTAACTTTACTTTAAAGAATGCTTTAGGAGAAAATGTTGCTTTATATGACGAATTGAAAAAAGGTAAAGTAGTTTTAACATGGTACCGTGGAGGATGGTGTCCTTATTGTAATTTAACTTTAAGTGCATTACAAAAAGAATTGCCAAACTTTAAAACCAACGGGGCGAATTTAATAGCGTTAACACCTGAGTTACCAGATAGCTCATTAAACACATCAGAAAAAAATAAATTAGAATTCGAAATCCTTAGTGATGTTGGGAATAAAATTGCAAATAAGTTTGGAATCGTTTTCGATTTAACTCCAGATGTTGCAGCAATGTATAATGCTTCATTCGATATGAATGCTTACAACGGTGACAAATCAAATCAATTGCCATTGGCTGCAACTTATGTAATAGCAGAAGATGGTAAAATTCTATATGCATTTTTAGATGCTGATTATAGAAACAGAGCTGAACCTTCTGAGATTACAGCATTTTTAAAAGAAAAGAAATAAGTTAATATTTAGAAGAAATATGGGGTGAATTTCAACAGAAAATGCCCCATATTTCCCTTTTAAACAATAAACTTAATTATTAAGCTGCTAATTTTCAAGCATTTAAACTGTCGGCGTGATTTTAGATATAGTTATATCGAACCATAAATCATGTAAATTATGTTTAGATTAACAATAGTATTTTTAGTAGTAGCTATCGTAGCTGCAATATTTGGGTTCGGTGGCATTGCCGCTAGCGCCGTAGGAGCAGCCAAAATAGTATTCTTTATAGCTGTCGTACTTTTTATAATTAGTTTAATAATGGGCGGATATAAAAGGTCCTAAATTTTATAATAACAACAGTAAAAGCACCTAGAATATTCTAGGTGCTTTTTTTGTATTCACAGGGTATTCGTAATAATACTTAACCTGAGTTTAATACTTAATCTGAGATTCAGAATCGCACTCAAATTATTAGGCAATTCTATGTTCCTCTATATATTCGAGGTATGCCCCACCTAAGTCTTCTTGTTTAGCAGTATCCAATATTTTACCTGCTAATTGAAAAATCTCATGTTCTTCTTCATCTAAGTGATGATTGATCTTATGCGCCAATTCTTTCGCTATTGGCAACCATTGCGGAGAACTCATATCAGTTTCTTCCAACTTCTCTACTAATTCATCCATTTCATGATGCTCAGCAATTCCATGTCTTGATTTACCTTGTGTCAGATCAGCATCGATTAATGGTTTATAAAAGAACCGTTCTTCTGCATCTGCATGTATCGCTAATTCGTGTTTTAATTTTCTAAAAATTAAGTCACGCTCATCCGACTTACCTTCAGTATCAATTAGTTTATCAGCTAAAGTTCTTTGAATTTCATGGTCATCTCTTAGTGTTTTAAAAATTGTATTTTTCATTTTATATATTTTTAGTTATGATTAATTAAGTTGCCTTTGAAAGCAATCTTATCCAGTTCTACAACCTATAATGCATCAATCTTGCCATTCATTATAAAAAGCAACACCCTCTGAATAACAAATACTTAATATAAATATTAGAAAATTTAAGGCGTGAAAATTGTAGAAAAAAACCACGGAATTGGGAGAAAATAGCGACAAGTAAATTACTGAATCTTTTACATCCCTTTGAATTATATCAACTAACTTTGTCATCCTAGATTAAATTAAAAACAACAAGTAAAACAATTCAAATGAATAAAGGCATCTGTGAAAAAATAATCACGATTTGTGACGAAAAAATCGAAAAAAAAGGTAAAAATGTAGGTTTATCATTCTATGCTTTTTTCTCGAATTATAATGAAGATCCAGAATTATTAATGGAAGTTGCAACATGGTGGATTTCTACTCAAAAATTGAATCATTTTGAGAAAGCGGTTAAGATTAAAGAATTGATTGAAAAGGAACTTTAACTATTCATTATCCTTAAAAAGAAACTTATGAGTTCATTCGAATCAACAATTGAAGTTCGCTGGTCGGATTGCGACCTGAATAGACATGTCAGACATTCTGCTTATTACGATTATGGTGCACATACTAGAATGCAATTTTTCCTGAAAATTGGATTTAACACCACCAAAATGGAGCAATTACAAATAGGCCCCATCTTATTTAAAGAAGAATGTACCTTCATTAAAGAATTAAAATTAGAGGATGTGATTCAAATTAATCTTTCAATCGGACAAATTTCGCCTGATGGATCAAGATGGGTTTTACACCACGAGATTTTTAATGCTGCAGGCGAAAAATGTGCACATATTTCAGTAAAAGGTGCTTGGATTGATCTGGTTAAAAGAAAATTAACAGCACCTCCTACTGAAATCTTAAATGCATTCGATCAATTGCCAAAAGGTGAACCTTATGAGCATAGGTCTCAAAAAGGTTAAGCATACCCTTCAAATCATCAATATTTTTCATTTGCGTAATATTTTCGTATTTTCGTTTGTATTGCAACCTGTTAAATCAATTTAATAAACGAATATGAATCCACTGATTAGAAATATTATCGCCGTTGTAATTGGATGGCTGATAGGTAGTGTAATAAACATGGGACTGATTACAATTGGTCACGGTTTCTACCCGATACCAGGAATTGATCCTAATGACATGGAAGCATTGGCTGCAATAATGCCAACACTGACATCAGAATTTTTCTTATTCCCATTTTTAGCGCATGCACTCGGAACATTATTCGGAGCATTGGTTGCTGGGTTAATTGCCAAATCGAATAAAATGCGCGCCGCCTTAATCGTAGGTTTAATCTTTTTAATTGGAGGCATCACTGTAAACATTTTATTACCTGGCCCCTTTTGGTTTGCTGCAGTTGACATCATTTTTGCATATATTCCGATGGCTTGGATTGGTGGTAAAATCGTACAAAAACTTTCAAGTTAAATAAGTGGACACGATTAACAAGACGTTAACACCGAAATTATTCCTTCGAACCATTCGAATTATACATTTTACCATTGTATTGGGCTCTACCTTATTTGCAATTATTGTCTTTAATTTAAGTTCTAATTGGAGTGTTGTCATCAAAAACAACCAAGATTCATTCTTTATTGCTGTTCCAGTATGCGCGGTATTTTCAATAATTGCTGGACCATTAATGTTCAGACACCTTATTTCTAAAGTAAAAAATAATGCAAGTTTAAAAGTAAAATTATTAACGTTTCAAACGGCGTCTATTGTCAAATGGGCAATGATTGAAGCCGCAGCAATGTTTTCGATTATAGCAGCGATGTTATCAAACGATTCGTTTTATTTCATTATTGGTGCTTTTCTAATCAGTTATCTGATGACCCAGCATCCAACCAAACGAAAAATAAAAAAGGCATTGGTACTTGATTATAATTTATTGTACGCATTTAATCAAGAGGATACTGCTTTAATCTAAAGATTCAATATTTTTTGTAGATCTCTTGTATTCTTTACCTCTCCCGTAATATTCTTCAATTGCATTGCTACATTATTTTCATTTGTGTTAATTTTTGCAAAATCTGATTGATCAAAAATATAAATCTCTTTTGACCTTGTAAACAAAACCAGTTTAGCATTCAAATTACCGTTTACAACCAAATGATTCGGATGAAAACTAAAGGCGGCATTCATATCTAAGTCTACGATACTAGCCACATATAATTCCTCCAATTGCTTGCCGGTCTCTTCATCAAAATAAGTTGGAGATAAAGCCAAAGGTTCCACAATTCTCCTTGTCTGATCACAATTAAAAACACCAAATCCTCTCGACTGTAAACCTCTAATTAAGCCAGGACTAGGCGGAATCTTTTCGTCTCCAAGAAGATTTCTCAATCCAGGTTTTTCTCCGATATCACCAACACTATACGAAGTAGAACCATCTTCATTGTCAGTTTTATCAATCGATTCGATCGGAAACTCTAATACCATTTCAATAAAATCAACACTCTTTTCTCGACTTAATAACATACCTTTTATTTCCGAATTCACATCCGAAACCCAATCTACCAATGGACTTGATTTATCATCATATAAAGCTTTAAATACGCGCCAAGATTGCGAACTTAAAATGGCATAAAACTGACGTTCATCTATTTTAGTTTTATCTGCTATCCGGCTGTACCCTTCAAAAGTCACATCTCCAAACTTAAAAGCCGGTCTAAATTTTGACAATTTCACTTGTTTCCCCAACATCTCATTCGAATAGAGCGTGTATTTACTTCCTTCTTCAAAAGTGATATCTGTTTCATCGTAATCCAATTCAAACTCAGCATCCCAATGCCCGTCTTCTGACATCTTAAAAAAGGAAACATCAGGCAGTATTTCTGTCGTTTGAAAATTAACAATTACATCATCCTTTAAAAAGACTTCTTCCCCATTCTTTTTTGCTCGAATCTCATACATCCCAACCGAATTAAACTGTTTTTCAATACCATTTTCATCCAGGGTCATTGGCAAGCCTGACATTATAAATTCTGCCTGCGTCCTAAACTCTCGATAATACAATTCATAATCACCTTCAATCGAAGCACCATCTTTATTTACAACTGCTAAAGGTTCAATTTCAATAGAACTACCCGTATAATACTCAACACGACCACCAGTTTCATTGTTTATTTTGATGGTTGAAAAAGGAACTTGAATGGATGTAAAAAATTCAGACTTTGATTGCCATGTCAAGTCTTTTCCATAATGAATTACAAAACCGTGGAACATTGCTTTTGCATCCGACCGTATAGTCGCACCAGTTTGCTCGTATTGAGAAATCACTGGTTTATCACTATTTATTTGAGGCAATAATTTTTTAAGCTCTTCCAACTTTCGCTCGTTCAGTCCTATTTGATCAAAATCAGCAGCTTCCTTATATGATGTATAAACCAAATCCACGTGATGAATTTTATTAGATTTGAGTTGTTTTAAATCCTTTTTACTAATGATAAATGGCCGCGCAAAATCAGTAGGAAGGTAAATGACATTTGCCTGCGTACAATCGTACTTTTCCAATTTTATAGGATCGGTCTTTATCGTTATCTCATTGGCAAACGAATGGGCGGCAATAAGTGTTAAAACCAAAGTCAAATAAAATAGTCTCATAATAATGTAGGTGTTAGGCCATCAATATAAACAAAGCAAATATATTTTTATTGTCATACCACTTATTTATTAAGCTTTATTAACAACCGAAAATACGAATGATTTTGAACTTAAAACTTCAGTGAAAGCAATTAACTAGCTTAGTATTCAAGGTAATAATTCGCACCGCTAAATTGGTTACAGAGAAGAATAAACTATCTTAGCTACTTAAAATCCTAATTAGTATGAAACTTAAACACATCCACTTACTATTTATTTTACTCTGTTCTATTGCCATAGTTTCCTGTAAAAAGGGAAGGAACTGGACTACAACTGTATACATGGAGGACATTCAAATGAACAGTGCTGAATTTAAAATAATATTCGAGCTTGGGACAAATGACAGCTATCAAACCGCTGGTCTCTGTTGGTCAACAGAACAAGAACCTATTCCAGACGGAATTGAGGGGGTTCACTATAAAGAATTTACTGTAACTACTTCAGATGAACGCAATACTTTTATATATGATTTAGAGCCAGCTACTACCTATTATTTGCGTTCATACATTTATGTTAATGGAGAATATATTTTCTCGAAAGAGATTGACATTACAACGCTACCAAGTGAGCCGGCTCCATGTGATTGGACACCAGGCATAATCAATATTCATGGCAACAATTTTACAGCGAGCAACTTTACTTCAACTAATGGAGATAGATATGTTTTAAACAGCAATTATAGTGAAGGTAATATAGAATTTACTTTTCTTGAAAAACCTACCAAATCAGGTATCTATACAGGTGTTCAATATCTAAATTATTCTGAACCAAAAACGGTTGAAATATATGGCAATATGAGATCTATTGATGGTTGGAGCTGTGTGTTTTATGGAGGAACAGATGAACCGATCTATGTTACCGTAAATGAAGATGACGAAATTTCAATTACCCTTTGTGAAACTAGATTCGGTACTTTTGGATCATGTGAAGATCTATTTGTAACTGGTGAAATGCACCAATAAACCATCCGTATAATTCAAAAATTAATGAAAAATATAATTTGCAATGGTATTAATACTGATTCTAAAACATAAATTCGGAATGATATTTTTAGTACCTTGTTCTTTTAATCTGGAAAAATGAAAAATATTCTAAATCCAATAACCTTACTTTTCTGTATTTCAGTATTCTTTGTTGAATGCTCGGATTCAAATAAAATGGAAGCAGTATCAACTGATAACAAGGACACAATTGTCGCCGTTGAAGAAGTTGAATTGATCAAAGAAAAACTGATTTATTTTGATGGAGCAGATACATTAATTGGATACCTTTTTTACAATAGTGACATTGTAAATAAACCTGGAATCCTGGTCGTTCATGAATGGTGGGGCAATAATGATTATGCACAATCGCGTGCAGAAATGTTAGCCAATTTAGGTTATGTTGCTTTTGCGATTGACATGTATGGCAACGGTTTGGTTGTTGATAATCCAGACGACGCAAAAATTGCTTCTGGAAAAATATACAGCAATCCAGAATTATTAAAAAGTAGAATGATGGCAGCTAGAGAAACCCTCATCAAAACGAATAAAGCCAATTCGGAAAAAATTGCTGCTATTGGTTATTGTTTTGGAGGAAATGTCGTTCTAAATGCTGCCAACGCGGGCGTTCCATTGAATACTGTCGTTAGTTTTCACGGTGGTTTAGGTGGATTCAAGGCGCAGAACAATATTTTATATAGTCAAGTACTCGTTTGTAATGGTGCTGCTGATAATTTTGTTTCACCAGAGGATATCAAGAATTTTAAAAGTGAAATGGATCGTGTAGAAGCACCTTATACTTTTATCGAATATGCTGATGCAACACATGCATTCACAAATCCTAATTCGACTGCTGTTGGTGAAAAATTTGGAATGCCAATTGCTTATAACGAAGTTGCTGATAATAAATCTTGGCAGGATATGCTTATATTCTTTGATACGCATTTCTCTATTGATTAAACCTATATCGAAATAATTCTATCTTAACGCATTCATGTCGAAAACCTATCACAAACGACTTACAGCTGATGCTGATTTTTCTGGTATTGACCATATAATAATCGGCTCAGGAATGGGTGGTTTAACCGTTGCTACTTGGTTGGCAAAAGCAGGCAAAAAAGTAGTTGTATTCGAGCAACATTACGTTCCAGGTGGGTTTACACATAGTTTTAAGCGTAAAAAAGGGTTCAATTGGGACGTAGGCGTTCATTATGTGGGGAATGTAGGCAAAGGAGGATCACTGAAAAGTCTCTTTGATTTCATCACCAATAATAAGGTTGAATGGGCATCAATGGGAGATGTTTACGATCGCGTTCATATAGCGAATGATATTTATGAATTTAAGGCGGGCAAAGAAAATATGCGCCAACAATTAAAGGAGTATTTCCCTGAAGATGTTGATGCTATTGATGCATATTTAGCGTTAATTGATAAATCGAATAAATATGGGAGTGCTTTTTTCTTTGAGAAGACTTTCAAACCCGTTTTGGCTTTAACGATTGGTAAACTGATTCAACGATTATACCGGCCATATTCACAAAGAACAACTTACGACGTTATCAGTTCAATTACTGAAAACAAACGATTGAAAGCCGTTTTATGTGCTCAATGTGGTAATTATGGACTCGCACCAAAAAGCAGTAGTTTTGCTGCACATGCCATGGTTATTGGACATTTTATAGACGGTGGCTATTATCCTATTGGCGGTGCAGATAGATTGGCGACGACAACGATTGAAAATATTCATAATCACGGCGGAGAAGTATATATCAACGCCTCAGTTGATGAAATTGTCGTAGAAAGAAATCGAGTAAAAGGAGTGAAGATTGACAACCGATTCATTCCTTGTAAAAGCGTAATCAGTAATATTGGTGTTGACAATACCTTTTATAAACTGTTATCAGAAAAGGAAAGAAAAAAATGTAAATTTGATTTATCCAACATTAACCCTTCAACAGGGCATAGTTGCCTTTATGTAGGATTGGATGCCTCTGATGCAGACCTAAAACTACCCAAACACAATATTTGGTATTTTAAACATGATGATCAGGATGAAATTATTGATAAGGCGACTGTTGCAAATGCGCCGCTCAACTTTTCTTATATCTCATTCCCTTCTGCTAAAGACCCTGATTGGGCGAAAACACATCCCAACAAGTCAACCATTCAAGCCATAACATTAGGACATTACGATTGGTTTAAAGCATATAAAGATAAGCCATGGATGAAGCGTGGTGAAGCATACGAAGCCTTAAAATTAGATTTCGAAGAAAAAATGTTAGCGCGGCTTTATGAATTATATCCACAAATAAAAGGACATGTGGTAGAAACAGAGGTCTCAACCCCACTCTCTACACAACATTTTACCAATCATCCACATGGAGAGATTTATGGTTTAGAACATTCTCCAAAACGTTTTACCCTTGCTTTTCTACGACCGGAAACTAAAATTAAAGGACTGCGTCTCGTTGGTCAGGACATTACAATTGTAGGCGTGGCTGGCGCCATGTTATCAGGAATGTTAGCTGCCATCACTATTCTCAAATTCGGCGTCTGGAAATTGTTCAAACAGATGAAGAGGAGTTAGTGAAGAGATTTGATCGGAAATAGTATCTCTTAACCACGGAGGACACCAAGGTTTTCACAAAGGACACGGAGAATTCAAGTTAACCATTAATATTTGGGTATTACGTTTTGATAGATTTGCAAATACAAAAATATTACTTCACCCCTTCAGGGTTTTAAAACTTAATTATTACAATTATCGAAGGAATACTTTCCTCCGCTATTGTATGTCGTCCCTTCAGGACTTGGCAGAGGGTAAGATGAAGGACTAAAAAATATTTTGATGTTGTGTTTTAGTATAAGACGCTAAGACGACTATTTGCGTTAGAGATTGCAGCGGATATCCTTTTTTATTCGCCTGAGGCGGAGGAAAAAGATTAGAGCGAAAAGCCCGACGCCGACTGAAAGGAGGGGAAACGCCCTAAAAAAATCAATCTTCTATTTCAAAAAATCCAATAAATAATCATTCACGATTGCTGGTTGATCCATTGTTAAAAAGTGACCAGATTTTGGAATAATTCCGGTGGTTAAATTTTTTATTTTTCTTTTAGCTTGTCGAATGCTTCGCTCCGAATTGATCATATCATCATCTCCTATCAAAAGCAGAATCGGCATTTTTAGTTTTCGCCATTCAAATAAATTATAAGGTTGCATAGTAAGAAATAATTCATCTACTTTCCACATGGTAGTCGCTCTATAATACTGATCGATATACAATTGTTCAATCTTATCAACATTGTTAGTCATTGTTTGCAATACTTCTCTTAATTCATCTCTTTCTGGCGTGAGGGTATACGAAATATTCTTACCTAAATCTAGACTGGGATCAATCATGGTGAAAGTTTTAGCAGGACTGAGTAAAGCCAATTTAGTGATGCGATCTTTCATTTCCAACGCAATTGATACAGCATTCCACCCGCCTCTTGACATTCCTACTAATGCAAACTGATCTAAGTTTAACTGATCAAAAACAATGGCATACCATTCCAATGCATTATCCATTGTAATAAGTGCGTCTTTACGGGTTGATTTACTCGGTTCTAATAAAAAATCAATGGCATAAACCCGGTATTCTTTTGCAAGTGATTCGATATTTGGATACCACATTGTTGAGCTAGAATTCAATCCATGCAACAATACCAAAGGTTCGCCATTTTCAGGTCCACTAATAATAACATGCGCTATTCCATATTTCGTTTGAATGTTTTTTCCTTCAAAATCGACAGGCCACAAACTCATCGCCCTATCATACAATTCATTATAAGTTAAACTATCAGGATTGGCATTAATTAATTCATCCAAATATGCATTATTTGAATCGCTTTCACTCAGTCCAGATTTACAATTAACGCTAATAATCCCAAGGAAAAACAAGTAAACAATATACTTAAACTTAGACATAGAGTGATTTATTTTTAAAATGTTCGCAAATGTATTGAAATCATTTCGTATTCATGCATTTAATTCAATGTGGACCAATTTCTCTCTAATTCGGCTAACTTTGCTAAAAATTGAATTATTAGATATGTCATTTGAAAATATTGGCTTGCCAGCTGCAATTGTTAAAACATTAATTGAATTAAAATTCAACCAACCTTATCCGATCCAAGAAAAGGCTATTCCAGCCATTCTTGCTCAAAAAGATGTATTAGGTATTGCTAAAACAGGCTCTGGAAAAACGGCGAGTTATGTTTTACCGATTCTAGCTAACTTATTGCAAGTGCAAAACAATAAAAACAGGCATATTGATGTATTGGTCTTGGTTCCAACGCGAGAATTAGCCGTACAGGTTCAAGAGGTATTTGCATTGTTTAATAAGAACTTAAAAGCAAGCTTAAAAACACTAGCTGTTTACGGTGGTGTTTCCATTAATCCGCAAATGATTGCATTGCAAAATGTAAATATATTAATCGCTACTCCAGGTCGTTTGATTGACCTGATTGAATCGAAAGCGTTGCACTTGACAAGTGTGAAGACTTTGGTACTTGACGAAGCGGATAAAATGCTGAATTTGGGTTTCAAAGATGAGATGGAGCAAATTTTCAAACTACTTCCTACCAAAAGACAGAACTTATTATTCTCCGCAACTTTAAGTCCAGACATAGAGGCGATCAATGCGATTGTTTTGAATAATCCAGAAGTGATTAAAATTGAAGAGGAAGAAGAAGCGATCGATTTGATTAATCAAACCGGTTATTTTGTAGAACAAGAGAAGAAAGGTCCTTTATTGAGACACCTCATAAAAAGTCAAAATTTACATCAGGTGCTTGTTTTCACAGCATCGGTTTATAAAGCGGACAATGTTGCCAATAAATTGCGTAAAAATGGCGTGGAGGCTCAATCCATACATGGTAAGAAAAGTCAAATGACAAGATTGAATGCTTTAAATGATTTTAAGGCAGGTAAACTTCGCGTATTGGTAACGACTGATTTATTAGCAAGAGGAATTGATATTGAATTCTTGCCCTGCGTGATTAATTTTGATTTACCACGTTCGCCAAAAGATTACGTTCATAGAATTGGACGAACTGGAAGAGCGGGAAGAACTGGAATTGCGATGTCATTCGTTGCTGAAGAAGATAAACATCACTTCAAAATCATCCAAAAAAAGATGGGCAAATGGGTGGACATGATTGACAGTGCAAATATTGAATTTTAACCCTTTTGAGAATAAAAGAATAAATACAATTCCTCCATTATGCTAACATTTTCATTTGTAAATTAGGGTAAAATCGAATCAAACACTCGATTATTTATACGATTATGATACCTATTCACGATTTTCAATCTTCTTCGAATGCAAATATTCGCATTATAAAATTGGGTACAATTTCCAAATATGATATCTCAACACACCATCGGCACAACTATATAGAACTGTTTATATTTGAAAAAGGAGGAGGAATTCATTCAGTAGACTTCCAAGAATTGCCAATAAACGATCACTGTATTCATGTGGTGACTGCCGGTCGTGTGCACCGCATGCAACGGGCCTTCGATTCGAATGGCTATGTTATATTATTTAAGGCAGACATTTTTAAAAGTGACAGTATCGCAGCTCAATTCATTTTTGAATTAATGTGTTACGATGTTTCCGAAATACCGCCTGTTTTTATGCTAGAGCAGCACGAAAAGTCTTTCATTAGCAATTTAATGCAGGAAATTTGGCGTGAAAACAATCAAGAAAACCCACTAAAGAATGAAATCATTCTTGGGCACTTAAATATTATTCTACTGCTTTGTTTAAGAACCATGCCTAAACAAGAACATAACCCATCAGCCGAACAGCAGATTTACAGAAAATTTAGACAATTATTACAAAAACAGTTCAGGTCTTTAAAAAAGGTAAAGGATTATTCCGCAATCTTGAATATTTCAGACAAGCAGCTCAATGAAACAGTTAAAAAACATACGGGTCAATCTGTAAGTAGTATTATTTATGGACAGATAATTTTAGAAGCGAAAAGGCTTTTACAAACTCAAATCAGCACAAAAGAAACCGCTTATGCGCTCAACTTTGAAGATCCTTCGCATTTCAGTAAATTTTTCAAATCCCAAACAGGTCTTTCACCATCTCAATTTGCAAAAGTACATGCATAAGGATGAATAATACATCGACTTAACATCTAAAATCCTTGATATTTGTATAAAAAAAAACACCATGAAAAATACATTTATCATCTTACTCAGCTTATTCATCAATACAATAGGCAATTCGCAAGACTGGCATCAAATTCCGTCTGGCGTTACAAATCAATTAAATGTCATTGACTTCCCCTCTGCTGACATTGGTTATATTGGAGGAAACGATAGTTTGCTCCTCAAAAGCACTAATGGCGGTGCGACTTGGGAACGAATTGACTTCAGTGGCGTCAGATTCCTTGAAAATGATATTATAAATTTAGAATTCGTTTCAGAAACGACTGGTTATATGGTTACAGGACCTTATTCCAACAATATATACAAAACAATTGATGGAGGTTTTAATTGGACCGACGTTGCGACTACAATTACTGGAACATGTTATAATTATGCCCTATATTTTTTCGAAGAAGACAATGGCTTTTATGGAGGATCAGGTTGTTTTGGTGATGAAAGAATCATTAAAGTGACCGATGACGAAGCAGAAGATGCAGTATTAACTGGTGAATTTACCTCAGCAGCGATTCGGGATATAGACTTTTTAAATGAAGATTTTGGGCTAGCAGCGAGTGGTCTTTTTTTAGAAGGAAGAATTTTAAGAACAACAGACGGAGGTTTAAACTGGACAATAATTGAAACGGGGCTAGGCGAAGGTTATCCACTCACTTCGGTAAAAATAATTAACGCTTCACTGGCATACGCCGGTTATGATAATTTAGGCGAAGGTTTTGGATTATTAAAATCAACTGATGGTGGATTAACTTGGGAAAGTGACACTGAAACGGGGACTTTTTATTATCCTTCTTATCATGCGATTCATGAAACAGGTTCAAATGATATTTATGTTGGCGCTAGAACAAGTCTTGACTCGACGGGATTGATTCTGGAGAATGATCCTGTTTCATTTGTATGGAATTTTTACCCCGTAGCTCAACCTATATACAGCATGGACTCGTACAATGACTCAATCGTTTGGGGAGTAGGAGAAAATGGGTATATTGTGGTAAACATTGCTCCAAGTTTCTTGTCTTTATCCGAAGAAAAGCCAGAAACGATTAATCTTTATCCTAATCCTGCAGCAAATGAGCTTCATTTTGAATTTGCCAAAACACCAACCAAAATTGAGATAATTGACATGAATGGTAAATTAATTAAACGCGTCGATCCTTCTAAAAAGGAAATGAATATAAGTGAACTAAGTCAAGGTCTTTATTATTTGATCGTTCAATTTGATTCTGAAATTTCAACAGCAAAGTTTATTAAACAATAAGAAAACGGAGATTATTCTCAATCATATCCTGATTTCGAGTAGAGATTAGACTATAAATACAGGTATGTTATTAACCCGAAATGATTATATTGTGTAGAACAAATTGAATTGAAAGTTCAAGATCAATGCGCATTTCAATATGAAAAAACCCAACATACCTGAAAACGAAGCAGAAAGGTTAGCTGCACTAGAGGCCTATAATATTTTAGATACAATTGAGGAGGAGGATTATGATTTTATCACGCAAATGGCTTCGAGTATTTGCGGTACAAAAATTTCATTAATTAGCTTAATTGATTCGGATCGCCAATGGTTTAAATCTCATCACGGAATAGATGTTAGGGAAACACCTCGAGATCTAGCATTCTGTGCACATGCTATCAACGAACCCAATGACGTTTTTATTGTTAAAGACGCGAGAAAAGACGAAAGATTTGCTGACAATCCTATTGTTATCAACGCCCCTGATGTCATTTTCTATGCAGGTGTCCCATTAGTTAGTGAATCTGGACATGCTATTGGTACGCTATGTACAATTGACAATCAACCAACAGAATTAACTACAGATCAAATAAATGATTTAAAATTATTAGCGAAACAAGTAATAAACTTGCTTGAATTACGAAAAAACAAGGTTGAACTTGAACAAAAGCAAATAGAACTCGAAAAATATTTCAATCAAAATACTGACCTGATCATCATTTGCGATAATGACGGAAAGATCATCAAAGCTAATCAATCAAGTTGTAAGTTTTTTGGACATACAAAATTAGAAATTGTTGGACTTGAGATATTCAATTTTATCACAAATGAAAGTGAAAGAGAATTGGCACTGAAACGTATTCATGAAAGTGACGGAATTTCCCATTTTCATTTCAATAATTATATGGAGAATACCAGCGGTTCAAAACATTTAATTCAATGGGAAGCCAATAGGAATCAGGAAACGATTTTCTTTTCAGGTAGGGACATATCAGAAAAACATAATGCGGAAAAAGAAAAAGCATACAATTCCGCCCTTCTTAAAGCACAATTCGATGTTTCTCCAATCGGTTTAGCATTAAATGATGCTGAAACGGGTACTTTCTTAGATGTTAATGACATTTTACTTGAAGCTACTGGCTATACAAAAAGCGAATTCCTTGAGCTGAGTTATTGGGATTTAACACCAAAAGAATATGAACCTTTAGAAACAATTGCCCTTCAACAACTAGATGAATTCGGATACTATAAAACTTTTCGCAAGGAGTATATTAGAAAAGATGGCACACGATTTCCAATAGCATTAACAGGCTCACTGATCAAAATAAACGATAACGACAAAGGAAAAATCTGGTCATATATTGAGGATTTGACTCTCCGAAATGAAAGTGAAGAGAAATTAAGAATTAGTGAAGAAACATTTAGAGGAAGTTTCGAATATGCCGGCATTGGTATGGCTATGATTGGACAGAATGGAGAGTGGTTAAAAGTTAATAAGAAACTTTGTGAGATTGTTGGTTATACTGAAGAAGAGTTAGTAGAATTAACTTTTCAAGACATCACACATACAGAAGATTTAGAAAAAGATCTAACTTTATTAAATGAACTCATAAGTGGTAAACGTGATTTTTACCAGATGCAGAAACGTTATATCCATAAATCAGGATCTATCGTTTATATTATCCTTTCTGTTTCAGTAGTAAAAGACCTCAATGGCAATATCATGAATTTTGTCTCGCAAATCATTGATATTACACCGGAGAAAGTAGCACAAATTCGTGTAGAAAATTTATTGGCAAAAAACCAAGCAGTTCTTGCCGCAAGTACGACGGTTTCCATTATCGAAACAGATTTAGAAGGTACGATACAATCATTCAATAAAGGGGCTGAAAACCTATTAGGACATGTGGCTACAGAGATGGTAAAAAAGGGCTCTCCTGCCATTGTCCATTTGACATCTGAATTAATAGAAAAAGGCCGTTTTTTAAGTGAAAAATTCAATAGAAAAATTGAAGGTTTTGATATTTTCAAAACCATTGCATTAGAAGAAATAACCGATCTAAACGAGTGGACATATGTACACAAGAATGGTGAAGAAATTCCTGTTATCCTTAATATCACCCCTATTAAATTGCAAGATAAGGTAACAGGTTTCTTAGGAATAGCAGTCGATATTTCACCACTTAGAAAGGCCAAAATGGATTTAGAAACCGTTTTGGAATTAACAAAAAATCAAAATGATCGTTTAAAAAATTTCGCTTACATTGTTTCTCATAATTTGCGGAGTCATTCTGGAAATCTTTCATTACTGATGAAATTATTCACCAATGAAAAGCCTGATTTAGCTGACGACGAAGTTTTTAAATTGATACAATTATCAACTGACAATTTGAATGAAACAGTTTCCCACCTTGCTGAAGTTGCAATGCTTAGTGACAACCAGTTAAAACAATTGCAACCTATTGAATTGAAACCAGTTATTGACAAAGCGATTGCAACAGTTTCATCCAGCGCACTTGAAGGCAATGTAGAGATAATTAACCAAGTTGATGAGCACATTAAAATTCTTGGAGTACCGGCTTATTTAGACAGTATTATACTCAATTTTTTAACCAATGGAATTCGTTACCGTTCTGAAGAAAGAGATAGTTTTATCAAATTACATATTGTAAAAAGTAAAGAATATTTGCAACTACATATTGAAGACAATGGTTTGGGAATTGACTTAAAGCGGAATAAAGATAAAATGTTTGGCATGTATAAAACCTTTCACAAGAACAAAGACTCACGTGGTGTAGGTTTATTCATTACTAAAAATCAAATAGAAGCTATTGGAGGTTTTGTTGACCTCAAAAGTACGGTTGATGAAGGAACAACATTCAATATTCGATTTCAATACGAAAAAGAAGTTTAAGCTCTAATTTGAAATTGATTCTTGTTGAATTAGCGAAATCACTTTACCGAATACACTGTACCTAAAACCAATATAACAGATAGATTATGGTGGTGGATTGATTCTTTTATACCTCGTTTTACATCACCTTTAAAAATGCTCAATTATTGAGTTTAAATTCACTTCAAAAGCATCGAAAATCTGACTTGAATCATAAAAATGATTCGAACCGCGTGCGTTAAAAAGAATTGAGCCCAGTTTTTTAAGAAAATTAACTTATTTTTATGTTTTTAAAATCGAGATCTTTCACAAAAGACAGCAATAAGAATATGTTAAAAGAATATTATATAGACAATTTAAATGCCAGAGAAGCAAAAGAAGAAATTCAAAAATTGAGTTTTTATCCAATGATGTTTCAAGCTGCAAGAGTTTTAAAATCGACTGGTATCCTGAAAGAAGTTTATAAGAAAAGAAGGGTCGGTATTACTTCAAAGCAAATTGTAGAAAATTTGAGCTTACCTTATTATGGGGTAAACATGTTACTGGAAACTGGTTTGACAATTGGTGTTGTTTATTTAAAAGAGGATGATGTTTATACATTGACAAAAATGGGCTACCATTTACTTTTTGACGAGGCTACAGAAGTTAATATTAACTTTACTCACGATGTTTGTTATAAAGCGATGTTCCACCTTGAAGAGTCTATTCTAGAAGAAAAAGCGGCAGGTTTACATGAAATTGGCATTAATGATAAAACTATTTATCCTCATCTAAGTGCAATGCAAGAACCGATGAAGAAGAGTTGGTTCGATTTTGATCACTATTATTCAGATAGAGCTTTTCCTGAAGCATTAAAAATTGTATTCAAAGAAGATCATAAGCACATGCTTGACATTGGTGGAAACACTGGTAAATGGAGTATTAAATGTTGCGAGTATAATCCTACTGTAAATATGACAATTGTCGATTTACCGAAACAATGGGAAAAAGCGAAAGAAAATATTAAACAATTAGGTTTTGAAGATAGAATTACGGGGATAGTTGGCGATGTTTTAAGCAAAGACTTAGCTTTACCAAGTGATGCCGATGCAGTTTGGATGAGTCAATTTTTAGATTGTTTTTCAGAAGAACAAATTGGGCATATCTTAACGAATATTTATAATAATATCTCAGACGATGCAGTTGTTTATATCCAAGATTTATTCTGGGACAGACAAAAAGATTTTGCTGCTGCTTACTCTTTACATGGAACGAGTCTTTATTTTACAGCCATAGCAAATGGTAATAGTAAAATGTATCATTCTCGTGATATGATTAATATTATTAAAGCTGTTGGTTTTGAAGTTATAGAAGATATTGATGAAGTGGGTGAGTTTCATACCATTTTAAAATGTAAAAAAGTAAGCAAAGGATAATCCTTTATCTTTAAAAACATTAAACAAAAAAGGTTGACAAATATTTGTCAACCTTTTTTGTTTATAGGTACTTTATTCGAATTTAAGTTATCTAAATAAAGTAGTATTTCCTTTTTGTTTTCCTCTTTTCCCTGTCAGGAACTCATATTGAAGTATCCAAGTAAACACACCCGGATTCTGCGGACGATTTAAGTAGGTTCCATCCCATCCTATATTTTGGTCGGAAGTTTCGAAAATTAATTCTCCATATCTATTATAAATCGCAAAATACATTGAAGCCAATCCTTCCCCTTTAACGAATAAGACATCATTTTCATAATCTCCATTCGGTGAAAATGCGGTTGGTACACCAATACCTTCAATAAAGTTAACAAGTACCAATACTGTATCTGAAGCAGGACAACCGTTGACATCTATAAAATCGACTTTATACGTTGTACTCTCTGAAGGTTTTGCCGTTGTTATTGGACAATCACTACAGGTAATATTGTATTCAGGAGACCATGTATATTCGCCATCAATCATACTTGTTGCAATCAAATCTGCAGTACCACCTAGATCAATTATCGTATCCAATTCGGTATTTAAAGCAGGCAACGGATAAACAGTAACCGATCGCGTTACCGTTTCTTCCACACCAAAAGTACTCGTAATGGTCAGCGTAATATCAAAGACACCCAATGTATCAAAACAAATCAAAGGACTCCGCTCAGCAGAGGTTGTTGGATCTACAGCGTCATTAAATTCCCATTCCCATGTAGATATCGTAGGACCCGTGCTGGTATCCTGTAATTCAACACAATCCCCAATACAAACGATAGGATCATAAATAAAACCTGGAACATTTTTTGGACAATCAAGCACATTCACAGTAATTGAAGCCATACTTTCACAACCATTATCATCCGTTCCAATTACCGTATAAATTGTAGATCCAGCAGCAATTGGAGTATTAACTTCTCCATCTTCAATACTATTATCCCATTCATACGTTGTTGCACCACCTCCTGTCAATGTAAAACTTTGTCCTAAACAAATTTCTCTATTATCTGTAGTAGCTGTAACAATTGGCAATTCATTCACAATAATTGTTACTGTAAAATCACAATCTTCTTCAACATCACTGGTTGCCGTATAAGTTGTTGATCCCACAGGAGGCTCAAATGCTATTCCACTAACAACTCCACCATCCCAAGAAACGGTTCCACCTAATGTTGAAGACGCACTTAAAACAACTGATTCTCCTTCACAAATTTCAGTAGCAGAAACAGATGTTTCTAAATCAGCACAAGGCGGAATAATACGCGTTCCTTCCAAGACAAGTACGCCATGTGGATCGGGCGGTCCAGCACCATCCGATAGTGGTTCAAAAACAACACCAATAACACCTTCACCCGGTGGAATAATATAATCCGCAAAATCAACCAATTGTGATGGCCGTTCATAATTGAAACCTAATACAACACCTCCACATGTAGCTAATGAACCAAGTGCATTTGATGTTACTAAAGTTAAATCATATAAGCGGTAGGAAGTAGTGGTCCCATCTGACAATCGCAATGCGACATTCCATGATTCATCATATGTATGCAAAGAAACCAATAATAACTCATCTCCTATTCCGTCAAAATAGGTACTCCCACTTGACCAAGTGCCAGAGAAATGCCATCCTATCGGTATATCCGCAGCACCATTTGCAAAATCCGCATCTCCTATTGCCGCATTCACACCTGCAATACTTCCACAAGCTGGCCCTTCAATAGGATTGGTATAATCAGTTGCATAATCGATTCCTGTATATGGTCCTACAACTTGAGCAGAAATATTATGGGAAAAATTGAAGAGAATTGCATACGCAACTAGACATATAAAATGCTTTCTAAGTTTCATAGCCAGAATAGTAATATTAAATAATAATGTTTCAAAATTGAACAGAAACAATATACTAGTTTTTAACTAGTAACGAACAAAAGCATTACAAAATAACAGTTATCTAAAAAACTGTTAAATATTATAATCGATCTAATTGATCCTTGGTAAGGTCACTGTTAATATCACCCGTATTGATTGTCGATTTAGGTTCAAATAACATCACTTTAACCTCCTGCTCAGCGATAGGTTTATGATAAACTCCTTTTGGTATAACTACCATTTCACCAGGGTTTAATGTGATTGTATTTGTATCAAATTCTATTTCTAATACGCCTTCAATAACAAAAAACAATTCATCCTCATCAATATGCTGGTGTCGAACGAATTCCCCCTTCAAACGAGCTAACTTCACAAATTGCCCGTTTAATTCACTGACGATTTTAGGACTCCAGACGTCCGAAAATTTGTCGAATTTCTGAGCAATATTAATTGGCTTTATACCCACTACTCTACTTCTTCAATTTCTTCTACCTCTTCTTCAGGAATCAATTGCTCCGGTCTTTTATCTTTTACTAGATTAATTTTGACACCAATTCTAGCGGTAGTAAATTTCATATTTTCCGCATCATTTAGATTATCAATATTATTTAGACCTTGATAGGCAGTTAAATAAATAGATAACAATGGACTTACCCAATAATTCAAATCTAAACGGGCACCAAAATCTATTAAATCATAATTTTTTCTACCACTTCTATCATAAACAGGTTTATCAAAATCTGTAATTATAGTATCTACACGGTAATTGTATTTTTGATGAACACGTTCTGTAACACCTGCTAAATATGAAATATTTACACCTCCTGCAATTGAAAATTTATCGTGATGCCATACACAAAGTATAGGCATTCCAACATAAAGAAATTTGGAATTAACCTTAGTATAATCGTAATTTTCTGAAGTCGGCTTCGGAGCTATTGTTCTTTCAAAAATTAATTGACTTGCATTTAAAACACCATTAAATCCAACAATAAGTCCAAATGTTTTTTGAATATCCGTCTCATAGTAAAGTTCTAATTGACCAGAATAGCCAGGAGAATAAGTTGTATATTCCGCACTTGGGTTATATGATAAATTAGCAATTCCTCCATCTAAGCCAAATCCCCATCTACTTTGCGTAAATCCCAAAACACCAGTTAATAACATCAATACAAGAAGAGCAGTTTTCATCACAAAATAATTTAATTTTTGACAGTAAATATACCAAATCTTCTTACTAAAACAGCTGATTTTTAAATTGTTTGATCTCGAATGCAAAATTCAATGTCATTATTTCACAAAATCGATGGCGACGCAGTAATTCGAATCGCGAAAAAACTTAAAGAAATTTAAATGTTGAGACAAATCTAATCTTCGTCATAAATGACTTTGACGCGACCCACTTCACCAGTATCCAATTGCACTTTTATTCCGTGGGGATGGAATTTGGAATTCGTTAATATTTTGGTAATAATACCATCGGTAATTTCTCCTGATACTTGATCTTTCTTAAGAACAACTCCAACATAAAGATCCAATGCTACATCATTCCTATTTCGGCCATCTAATTCTGAAATCTCCATGATTACTGTATCAATTTAGCGTCAACAAAATAGTTCGAATATATTTCGATATAGTGTTTTTCATCAATAACCTCGTCAGTTACAGTATTAACACGTAATGTGAATTTATCTTTTTTAATATATTCTTTCAAATCGTTGTCTGAAGTCTCTAATATCAATTCTTTAACTGCCATATCGCCAATTTCTAGCGCCCAAGCTATTCTAACTTCTGGTAAATCTTCAGCATTTAAGAAAAGCTCTATTGATTCTAAAAAGTTAAAATTCCCCTCGGATGGTCCATTTAAAGTTAATTTTAATTCTAGCAGTTTTATCTCTTCAACAAGATCTTTTCTCGTGTTATTTACGGCAAATTCAGCTTCTGAATTGGTTTCAACATTAGGTGTAATCAAGTTAAAAGGAAGATTCAACGGATATGAAGGAGAAATTTCAATTTCTTCCGTAAAATCAATATTGAACTGTGTTAGTTTCTCTACTTTTTTACACCCAAAAAACAGAAAACTCAAGCAAATTAATATTGTTATTCTCTTCATATAATTATTATTTACGCTAATTCGTACAATGAATTCTAATTATTCAAACGAGAAGCGAGTCAATATCGTTGGTTAAACCGTACTTTTGTTGCAAATGTAATTGATTATGGACGATTTCAAATCATTAGGAATTAATAATGCGCTTGTAAAAGGTCTTAAGGCTTTAGAAATTACAAAGCCATCTGAGATTCAACAAAAGGTAATTCCGGCTGTACTAAACAAATCGGTTGACATAGTCGGTCAAGCGGCTACAGGAACAGGTAAAACTGCTGCTTATGGACTGCCAATTCTGCAAGCAATAGACCCGTCAAAAACTAAAATACAAGCGCTAATACTGTGTCCTACGAGAGAACTTGGACAACAAATCGCGAAGCAACTATTTAAATACAGTAAATTTCTACCTAAAATATTTACAGAATGTGTTTATGGTGGTGCACATATCAACGAACAAATTAGAGCACTTCAGCGCACAACACATATCTTAGTCGCAACTCCCGGTCGATTAATCGACCTCATCAAAAGAGACGCTGTTGATTTAAAACAAATTAATACTATTGTTTTAGATGAAGCGGATGAAATGTTAAGCATGGGGTTTAAGCAAGAACTTGAAGAAATTCTGATGCAATTAAGAAATGTAGACAGACGCTGGCTTTTTTCAGCGACTATTCCTGATGACATCAAACAAATTGTAAATACTTACCTTTCTCCAGAAGCCATTAAATTCACTTCTGCAGACAAGAATAAAATCAATAAAAACGTTACCCACCAATTCCTTATTTGTTTAGGGCATGAAAAACTATACATTCTAAAAGAATTCATTGCCAGTCAAGGTACGAATAGAGGTATAATTTTTTGTAAAACGAAAGCAGCGGCACAAAAACTAAACGATCAATTAATTGCAGGCAAAATTAATGTAGCACCTATTCACGGTGATTTATTGCAAAAAGATCGGGAAAAAGCAATGCGGGCTTTTAAAAATAAAACAGTTCAAATTCTTATCGCTACTGATATTGCAGCGCGAGGAATTGATGTTGAGAATTTAAGTTTTGTTGTGCATTATGAGATGCCTGCAAAAGATGCATATTTCGTTCATAGAAGTGGTAGAACTGGACGTGGTGGTAAATCAGGTCTTTCTTTAAGTATTGTAACAAGTGCTGAACTTAAACAAATAAGATTCTTTGAAAAAAGTCTAGGTCTGAATTTCACGCAACTGAGAAGAAAATAAGTTATTTTTTGAGAATTGTTTTTGTACCAACTTTATCATCATATTTTACAGCTATGATATATGTCCCTTTAGATAAATCGGACAAATTAAAGGATATGTCTTGCTCACCCTGCATCAATTCACCTTGGTAAAGTGTTTTGACAAAAGCTCCGGTTAAGCTGAATACATTTATTTCTATCATCTTTTCTTCTGCCAAATAAAAAATAAGCTGAGCATCTGAAATAACAGGATTAGGATTAACAAACAACTCAAACGTTTCAGCAGAATGCCTTAATTCTTTTACATTCAGTGTAGGCAAAGTATAACTTGTCAATGTATCCTCTAAATAATGATAAAAATTATCAGGAGCAACCATTCCACCAGCGATATTCATTTCTATTTCACTCTCTAAAAAAACCGTTGGTTCAGGTTCAATTGGAACAATAGCTGGAACACCTGAGAGGATCTGATGAGGAGCTTCAATTTTTGGAACAGAATCTATCGGGCCTTCTTTCAAATACTCCACTAAATTAACGGTGTCCTCATTCATTACCTGTGCATTAATATAAGTCGAATCGATTTCAATGCGTCCCAATTCTTGAATGATCTCTATCTCGCCAAGCATTTGAGCATTTCCATTTTCACAACTAAATAGAGATAAACCAAAAACCAATAAAAGCGCGAATATAAATCTACTCTGAAAAGTTCTTGGTCGATTGTTCCGCCAAACTAAATAAGATGCATTCAATTCACTTATTTGGTTTTGATTCAACTGACCACAAATATGATTTCCTTTTTCTTTGAGTAAAACGGACTTAATTTCGTTTGCAGACAGTTGCTTAAAATCGTAAGTATCAATCTGACATTTTTGACAAAATGCACCACGTTCTGTTTTAGTCATTTTGGTAAAATCCTCATGACAAGGTGTTGGAATAGAAATCATAATTCATGTTTTTATCCTGTACAATAAAAGACTTGAATGGTTCAAAATTTTATTTCACATAAGGATGCAAACCTCTCAATCCCATATCAACAACTCGTTCCCCTTCACCTGGTTCGAATAAACCATCTTCAATAACCTCTTCCCATTCGAATGAATTATTGATAGAAAACGCTAAAACCACTTGAACATTATCAGTCTCATTTCCGGTTATTACGAGCGGTTCTCTTAACTCCCCTGTAACCACACATGAACCTGGAGGAACAGGACTTGTACCGCTAATTGGATTCACTACAGTCACACCAGCTCCATCACCAGAACTAACAGAACCATAAGGTACACCTGCATATATTAACCCCGTTTCGAAAGCCCAATATCCTTGTGCTTTATTTGCATTCACAACGCGAACAGAATCCTTAATTGTATGACTTTTTATATAAGTATTAAACCCAACAAAAGAAGCCAAAGTACCGTCTAGTATTAAATCTTCAAAATAAGGCGGATTATTATAACGGTATTGAATCACATATTTTTGATAAGTCAAAGAAACACGTAACCAAGTATATGTTCCGGGCGCCAATTTTGTAAGGTCAACGGATAAAAACAATTCATCTTCACCAGAGCGAGGAGCTTTGTCAAAATCTACAGCTGCTGCACCACCCACTTCCGTTTCAGTTCCTTTATAAACGATTTGACCAGCACCTAAAGGCGTCGTTGCATTGGGTGCAAACTCAATATAATGCACACTCACTTCTTCCATTTCAGGATGTTGTGCTGCATTGCCTGCTGCAACTTCAACTTCTTCACCAAAATTACCTAAGCGCGGTAATGTCTCATCAAACTTTAATGAAAATTCTATTTGTTTACTTTCTAATGGATCTTCAGGAATTTCATCTTTTTTACAACTTGATAAAAAGAATAAACCGATTGACACTGGAATGAGTAGATTTTTCATAAGCTTTTAATTATATATAAGTTAGATCAATAAATCAGTTACATAAAAAATAACAACCTTTATAACTTTTGGAATTTACATCGCTTCTCCCCAATTTCAAGAATATAAAATCCAGGCGATAAGGCCGCCACATTTAGCATTAATTTTGAAGGTTCAGAAGTCATTAACGAAACTCTTCCTGTCACTTCTTGGCCAAGCGTATTGTATACATGCCCTCCAAAATAAACACCATTATACCCCGTTACAACAATCGTGTTTTTAGAGGGATTTGGATATACGGTCAGTTTTGAATCGCTCGAATTTAATCGATAATCTATCGTTTCAATTCCAGAATAAGAATAGGATCCATCAAAATCAGTTTGTTTTAATCGGTAATAAAAGATTCCTCTTAAATCCAACTGATCTAAATACTGATAATCAATTTTCCTTGTCGAATTTCCTGCCCCATCAATAATGGCTATTTCTTCCCAGTTTTCTGTATCTAATGATCGTTCGATAGTGAAGAAATCATTATTAATCTCCGATGCAGTTGTCCAATCAACTTGCACTTTATTCTCATCAAATAAGAAAGCATTAAAATGCAACAATTCAATAGGCAATAAATCACATAAAGTACCTGCTAGAAATTCGGCAGTAATGGCATAAAAATCACTTGGATTGTTTTGATTATTGTATTCTGTTAAGATCCAATCTCCTGTTCTATATTCATGAATCACGCGTCCTTCATCAATTCGACCATTAAAATAATAAGCATTTTTCTGTTTTCTTCCAATATTTAAATGTTCGGCAGGGTTGCCCATAGGACCAGTATGCAAACCTGTTGTACCACTTACAACGCCATCAATATAACATTGAATCAATCCTGTATCATAATTATAAACAACTGTAATAAGATGCCATTCACCATTCGATGGTGCACTATTATCAACAATATCCTTTTCACCTGAACGCTGTAATTCAATTCGTATTTGATTACTTAAATGAAACATACTGTAACCATCATCAGACCATCCGCCCCCCTTATTAATGATATGCCCATTTGACGCATCACTATTAATCCAAGCAGAGAAGGTGATACTTTCTATAGGGTCTGTTGATGGTAAATCATCACAATCAAAAAAATCATTCGACCCGTCGAAGTCAATCGCATAACCAATTTTACCTGCCACTAAATCTGCAGCATCCATTCCACCATTCGCTATTCCGTCATTCACATTGGCTGTATAATCAATTAATTGCGGTGCAGCCAAATCAGGAGACTGATTCATATGCCAAACAGCAGCATAGTTAGGGCCCCAAACGTCGGTTGTAGAAGGATCGGCAACCACACCACTATTCCCATAATACATATGGATATTGGTCAATTGAGCAGCATATAAAACAGGCAATGTTACCCAAACTATAAATTCGCCCGTTAAAGGATTATATCTTTCAATTTGATGATCTAACTGCGTTGCACAATCTCCTAAAGTGAATAAAATGTCATATCCATTTGCAGATTCTACATGACCGCCATTAGCGACTGTTCGCAAGTCGTCATCAACCAAACTAACTAGAATTGTAAAGTCAGTAAAATCGACACCTCCTTCTACTAAAGAATCTTGAAAAGAGATATACTTCCCATAGCCATAACCAACTGGTTGAGCAAGTGCTACGATTGAAAATAATAAAAAAATCACAAGCGTAGTTATCCCTTTTGAATTCATAGTATTAATAATTTAGATTGGTCGTCTTGTCAGTAAATATAACACTTTAGGAGAATCCGCAATAAATTCAACTTAATTAAACACAATTTTAAGACCTTTAAATACGTTGCTCAATTAAGAACTAAAAAAATAATATCTTTGCGAGCTATGCTTGAGACTTTAGAGCAATTTGACAGACAAATATTTCTTTTCTTAAACGGATTACATGCCAATTGGCTTGATCCGATAATGTGGTATATCAGTTCAATCGGTATTTGGGTACTGCCCTACTTATTTTTTATTTGGTTTGCCTATAAAAAAGGGAATATCAAATTTGTATTGGTCATTATGTTAGGTACGGCGGTTTGTATTTTATTATCCGATAGAATTTCTGTTGAGCTTTTTAAGGAAGTATTCCAAAGATACCGCCCAACGCATAATAGTGAAATTGGCGATCTCGTTCATACTGTTATTAAACCAAATGGTGAAGAATATAGAGGTGGAACTTTTAGTTTTGTTTCTTCTCATGCCAGCACAGCAACAGCTATTGGGTGCTATATCCTCTTCCATTTTAGACGATTCTCAAATTATTGGTTTTTCATCATACCCTTTGTTGCCTTAATCTCTTATTCTAGAATTTATTTAGGCGTTCATTACCCCGCAGATATTATTGGAGGTTCAATATTGGGTATTGTTATTGCTGGATTTGTATATTGGCTTAGTAAAAAGTTAAAATTTGCTCAAATTGAGATGAATGATTAATAGCACGACATTACTTTTAGTATTTATTGGAGGAGGTATTGGATCAATCTGTCGCTTTAGTATTGGACACTGGGCAGCCGAATTTTCTGATAAAATAAAATTTCCTGTAGGCACCTTAATTGTCAATACCCTTGCATGTATCATTCTAGGATTCATTCTATTCACCTATAAAGAGAAGATTGCAGCAAATGAATGGCTAAAATATCTTGTAGCCATCGGTTTTTGCGGTGGATTTTCAACCTTTTCAACATTCAGTCATGACACTGTAAAACTATTTCAGGCCGATCTTTTTCTCATCGGAATATTCAACATTCTAATCAGTGTAATACTTGGAATAGTAATCCTCTGGTTATTTATTCGAGCATAAAAAAACCCATCACATACACATGCAACGGGTTTTTAATATTTTTAATAAAGATAAATTTATCCGTTCATTGAGATCAAAAACTCTTCGTTAGATAAAGTTCCAGTCATTCTTTCTTTGATAAATTCCATTGCTTCAACAGGATTCATGTCAGCAAGATATTTTCTTAAGATCCAGATACGTTGTAGAGCTTCTTTACTCATCAATAGATCTTCACGTCTTGTTCCAGAACTAGTAATATCAATAGCAGGATAAATACGGCGATTAGATATTTTTCTATCCAATTGTAATTCCATATTACCGGTACCTTTAAATTCCTCAAAGATAACTTCATCCATTTTAGATCCAGTTTCAGTTAATGCTGTAGCTAAAATTGTTAATGAACCACCATTTTCAATTTTTCTTGCAGCACCAAAGAATCTTTTCGGCTTGTGTAATGCATTCGCATCAACACCACCTGAAAGAACCTTACCAGAAGCTGGTTGAACAGTATTATAAGCTCTTGCTAAACGTGTGATTGAATCTAATAAGATAACAACATCGTGCCCACATTCAACTAGACGTTTCGCTTTATCTAAAACGATATTGGCTAATTTTACGTGTTTTTCAGCAGGCTCATCAAAAGTAGATGCAACAACCTCGGCATTTACCGAACGCGCCATATCTGTTACCTCTTCAGGTCTTTCATCAATTAATAGAACGATCAAATAAACTTCTGGATGATTAGCAGCAATTGCATTCGCGACATCCTTTAATAAAACCGTTTTACCCGTTTTAGGTTGCGCGACAATCATACCCCTTTGTCCTTTACCTATAGGTGCAAACAAATCCATCACTCTCGTTGACATTGATTCGTTTTTATGCCCTGTAATTTTAAATTTTTCTTTCGGAAAAAGTGGTGTTAAATATTCGAATGGTACACGATCACGTACAAAACTTGGATCTCTACCATTCACACTTTCCACACTGATTAATGGAAAATATTTCTCTCCATTCTTCGGTGGTCTTACAGCACCTCTTACGGTGTCTCCTCTTTTTAAACCATAACGTTTAACCTGACTTTGAGACACATAAATATCATCTGGCGAAGCTAAGTAGTTATAATCAGACGAACGCAAAAACCCGTATCCGTCTTGCATCATATCTAAAACACCTTCACTAATTATTAAACCATCAAAATTATAGCCATAAAAATCTTCAGCAGCTTTTTTTCTGTTCGGATTTTGAGGGCGTTTATTTGGATTTTGAGGAGCGTTATTATTGTTGTTATTGTTAGAATTCTCACGATCATTTGACCCGCTATTCTCCCGATCCTTTCTCTGTTGAGGTTTTTGGTTGGGGTTTCTATTTGGATTTTCTGATTTTTGTGGTGAATTCTGATCGTTATTCTGCGCCTTTGGTCCTTCATTCGGACTTTTTTGTCTTACCGGATTAGGTTTGCGTTGTGGCCTTCTAACGTTTTCACTCTTTTCAGATTTATTGTCTTCAGTTGTATTGTCTTCAGTTTTATTAACTCGTGGCTTACGCTCTTGAGGTTTATTTTCCTCCGTCTTTTCCGTTACAACTTCTTTAACTTCATCAACCGTTGAAAATAAATCCTCTTTTACTTGTTTCTTTTCAACTGGTTCAGGAACGCGTTTAATTCGCTTTCTCGTTTTATTTTCAACCGGTTTATCATTTGATTTTTCAGGAGTATCAGCGGTATTTGCCTTGTTATTCCCAGCGATTAAATCTACAATTTCTTGTTTCTTTAATGTTTTTGTGTTTTGAATCCCCATTTCTGCGGCGATTTCTCTTAATTCAGCTACCTTCTTAGAGTTTAGCTCTGAAGCATCAGTCATAAATATATCTTGGTTCGAATGTATAGTAGATTGAAAATCTAGTTCTTGAAATTTGTTGTGAAATGAAATCCTATTAACTAAGAATCGATGCAATAATACAAATTATTATAATAAATACTTAACTAATTATGAAAAAAATACTTTTTTTTACTAACCATGGGTGTTCCTAAAAAACTCAAAATCTCCATATTACCATCAAGGTTTTAACTTATATTTGTAGATAAATAAAAACATAACAAGTGACTTTAATTAAATCAATTTCAGGAATTCGAGGTACAATTGGCGGACCAATAGGTATGGGACTAACACCTATAGACGCGGTAAAATTTGCTGCTGCATACGGGGTTTGGATCAAAGAAAACAACCCTAATATCAAACCAACCATTGTAATTGGAAGAGATGCGAGAAAATCCGGAAAGATGATACAAGACTTAGTCATCTCTACTTTGCAAGGGTTAGGGATCAATATTGTAAACCTTAATCTTTCAACAACACCTACCGTTGAAATTGCTGTACCACTTGAAAATGCAAATGGCGGAATAATTATCACGGCAAGTCATAATCCAAAGCAATGGAACGCCTTAAAATTATTGAATGAGAAAGGTGAATTCATTAATGACGAACAAGGAAAAAAGATATTGGCATTAGCTGAAGAAGCAAGCTTTGAATTCGCAGAAATTGATGACCTGGGAACAGTTAGAGAGGATAATAATTACTTAGAAAAACATATCAATGCAGTCCTTGATCTCGATCTAGTGGACGCTGAAATTATACGTAAAGCCAATTTTTCAATTGTCGTAGATGCTGTTAATTCATCTGGAGGTATATTTATTCCGGCACTGTTACACGCATTAGGCGTGAAAGTCATTCACGAATTATACTGTGATCCAACGGGAGAATTTCCACACAATCCAGAACCCCTTCCAGAAAACCTAACAGCAATCGCTGCAAAAATTAAAGAAGAAAAAGCTGATTTGGGTATTGTAGTCGATCCTGATGTTGATCGTTTAGCTTTTGTTTGCGAAGACGGTTCGATGTTCGGAGAAGAATACACCTTGGTTGCTGTAGCAGATTATGTTTTACAAAACACACCAGGGAATACCGTTTCAAATCTATCCTCAACTATTTCATTGCGTGAAATAACTGACAGATATGAAAACAGTAATTATTCAGCTGCTGCAGTTGGAGAAGTTAATGTCGTTCAAAAGATGAAAGATACCAATGCTGTAATTGGTGGTGAAGGTAATGGAGGAATAATCTATCCAGCAAGTCATTACGGTCGTGATGCTTTAGTTGGTGTTGGTTTATTCTTAACACTACTTGCTAAAAAGCAATTAAAAACTTCAGAATTAAGAGCAACTTATCCTGATTACTATATATCTAAAAACAAGATCGAACTTGATCCTTCAATGGATGTTGACAGCATCTTAAGTGCTATTCAAAAAGAATATCCAACGCAAGAAATTGATACCACTGATGGTGTGAAAATTTATTTCGGTAGCGAATGGGCACATTTACGAAAAAGTAATACGGAGCCAATCATTCGAATCTATTCGGAAAGTGCGACAAAAGTGCAAGCTAATAAAATTGCATTTGACATCATGGATAAAATTCGATCTTTAGCCTAACAATTAAGCGGCACCAACGTTTCTTTATCGCAATCTTGAATAGATTGTTAATAACATATGCTTTAATCTACGGTGATTTCTAGATAAATTAAAGTATTTTCATAGTCTTTAACTAAAACATTTGACGTGAAAAAAACTTTCCTTATTTTAACCCTCTGCTTCGTGAGCACCTTATTATTTGCTCAAGATGATGACTTAACGCCAGAAGAAAAATTTTATAGAGATTCTATTTCTCACTTGAATGAATCAAATGCGGCCATTGAATTGTCGCAAACGGCTTATAACGAAGGCATCAGTTTATTTAAATCAAAAAATTATAAGGGAGCAATCGCAAAATTTGAAATTGCTGTTACCAACGATCCTAATTTCACACCAGCTTATTACAATAAGGCCATTGCCGAAATAAGCGCTGCAAAACACGCAGATGCTGTAAAAACGTTAGATGCCTTATTGGTCAAAAAAGCCAATTATCCAAAAGCATACTTCCAATTGGCACTGGCTTATCAAGGACTAAATGACAATATCAATGCTGAGAAAAATTATTTGAAGGCCATTGAATTAGATCCTAAAAATCCGAAACCTTATTATAATTATGCAACGATGCAATTCATGCAGCAAGACTATTTTGATGCTGTTGCCAACTTCTCAAAAGTAATTATGCTTTCACCTGAGGATGCACAAGCATATAATGATAGAGGATCTTGCTTTAGAATGTTAGAAAAGTATGCGGAGGCATTAAAAGACTATGAAGAAGCAGCGAGAAAAAATCCGAATTTGGCTTTTGTCTTAAACAATATAGGCACAACAAAAACAAAGTTAAAGCAATATCCAGCGGCACTTGAAGCATTCAACCGTGCCTTAAGTGTTGATAAAGATTTTTATTTAGCTTATAACAACCGCGGTGTAACCCATATGAAAATGGATCGTGTTGACGATGCGATCAATGATTTCACTAAATCTTTAGCCATTAACCCTAAACATGCAACATCTTATGCCAATAGATCAGGTGCTCATTTTAGAAAAGGCGATTATGAAAAAGCAAAAGCTGATGCTGACGAAGCGATTAAATTGAATCCAAAATTGGCAGATGCTTATGTTAATCGGGGAATGGCAAAAGAAATGTTACGTGATTTGGAAGGTGCCTGTGGAGATTGGAATAAAGGTAAAGAATTAGGTTCTGAACTTGCAAAACAATACCAATCAGGCAATTGTTCGAACTAAACGCATCCCAAATAAAGTTTTATAAAAAGAAATTAAGATCATGAAAATATTATTATTCACAATAGCTTTCACATTCATCCTTATACCATCATTTGCACAGGATATAGAATTTAAAGCAAGTAATTTTAAAGAAGACAAAGAAGGCTTTAAAGCTGCCAAAGAGACTTTCGAACTAGGACTAGAGCAATGGGAATTAGGGAACGAAAAAGCTTTTATGGTAAAGAGTCCGGAATTGTTTTTTGTTAAAGCGTTGAAACATTTTGAAACCGTATATAAATTCAACCCAAACAGTGCAGAATTGAATTTTAAAATGGGTGTTTGTCACGCCTACTCTACTTCGCGTGTTAAATGTATTCCATATTTCAAAAAAGCGTACGAATTAAACCCATTGGTTGATCCGTTTATGAATTATTATATGGGATTAGTCAATCAGTTTGAAGGCAATTTTAGAGAAGCCGTTACTTTTTACGACAAATTTGAGGCTGAATATAAAAAAGCAGATGATTTTGCAAAGTTTGTAAAGCAGCGAAAAGTAGAATGTAAATCTGCAATCGCATTGATTGACCAACCGATTAGAGCATGGATTGATCATGTGCCTTCACTTTCAACCGAATTTGATGATTTTGCCCCTTCAATTTCAATGGATGGTTCTGAAATTATTTTCACGTCTAACCGTCCGAATTCGCATACACCAAACGAAGAGGGAATTTATGATAATGATATTTATTCAGCAACATACAACGATAATAAATGGTCTAAACCGCAAGCTTTAAAAGGAAAAATAAATACGGAGGGTGATGATGTTTCGAACAATCTATTTTTTGATGGTACTAAAATGTTAATGAGTAAAGACAATGGTGCAGGAAATACAGATATTTATGAATCTTTCTTAAAAGGTGATACTTGGACCGATCCAGTTGGTTTTTCACGTGATATTAATTTCAAATCGAACGAACGTTATGCGGCATACGATTATAACGATCGTGCGATATACTTTGCAAAAGACAAAGAAGGTGGCGTAAATGGTTATGATATTTTCATGTCAGGTGTTAAGGTAAAAAGAGAGCGATCTTATGGTCTGCCTAGAATGGAGCAAGGAGTAAGTTCTAATTTTAATGATGGACCGATCTATATGCACCCTGATGGAAAAACAATGTACTTCGCTTCAGAAGGTTTCAATTCGATGGGTGGATATGACATCTTCTATTCAGAAAAGTTAAACGGTGGAGGCTGGGGAAAACCAGTGAATATGGGCGCACCTATAAATACGCCTTATGACGATTTCTTTTTTGCAGCAACAGTAAATGGTAAGTTTGCCTTCATCACATCGAATAGAGATGGTGGCAAAGGCGGTTATGACATTTATAAGGTAACTTTCTGGGGGGATGAAAAAGCACCTTCATTAGCAACGGAAGATTATTTATTGGCTTCGATTGCACAACCGATTCAAGATCCTGAAATTGTAGGAGAAGTTAAAGTAACAAGTATGGCATCTTTGACTGTATTTAAAGGTATTACAATTGATGCTATCACTAAAAAAGCGGTAGAAGCGGTCATTGACATTACAGATAATGGTACAGGAAAAGTAGTTGAATCATTCACAACGAATAGTGCTACGGGGAAATTTTTATTATCGCTAAACGCTGGCGCCAACTATGGCATAACTGTAAAGGCTGATGGTTACCTTTTCCATTCAGAAAACTTTGATATCGCAAGTGGAAGTGCATATAATTTAGTCAATAAAACGATAGAACTGAAGAATATTAAGATCGGTAGTAAAATTGCTTTGCGCAACGTTTTCTTCGATTCAGGCAAGTCTGAAATTCGATCTGAGTCGAATACAGAATTAGATCGTTTAGCACAATTATTGAAGGATGTACCAGGATTAAAAATTGAACTATCAGGTCATACAGACAATACTGGATCTGCTCCAAACAACTTAAAACTATCTCAATCTAGAGCTGATGCGGTAGTAACTTATTTAACGGCAAAAGGAATTGCTGCGAATAGAATGAAAGCAGTTGGTTACGGTTCTAATAAACCTGTCGCAGAAAATTCTACAGTGCAAGGAAGACAAGACAATAGAAGAACTGAATTTGAAATTACAGGAAATTAAGGAGGTTCGTTGATAGGGGTTAGATAATTGGTTTGAGACGCTAGTAATATAAAAAGGCAAAGCAGAAGGCAAAAGGTTTTAGCCGATAGAACGCTTACTTCGCCTTCGCTCAGTACAAGTCGCTACTCAACTATAGTAGCTTTATGCGAAGGCAGTGTTAGATCCAATTACGCATAAAGCTTCGTTGGACAAAGTGCTCGAGGCTAGTTAAAAAAAGGTAGAATTGAATCGTTTTGATTCTGATTAAACCTTGACCCCAATAACCAATATGTCATCCAATTGCCAGGTATCACCTTGCCAATTTACAAGTGTTTCATGAATGTTTTCTTCCTGTTCGTTAGCGGGTAACTGACTTATTTTAATCAATAGCTCTCTAAACCTTCCGTAAGTAAATTTTTTCTCTCTAGGACCGCCAAATTGATCAGCATAACCATCACTAAAAAGATAAATTATATCGCCTTCAATTAGGTCTACTTTATGATTGGTAAATGGTCGTAATGTATTGTCAAAATAATTCCCTATCGGATGCGAATCGCCCTTAATTTCGCAAAGAATTAAATCCTTGGTCTCTATTCTTAATTCGGCATGCTCAGGAAGAACAAAATTACCATTTGCATCTTTTCTTCGAACAATATACATTGGATTTTTGGCACCTGCAAACATCAAATGACTACGATCTTCACTTATTGCACATAAGGAAATATCCATACCATCCCTCACAGCATCATCTTGCTGCTGCTGTTGTCTCAGTGTTTTACTTAATCCAACATTCAAAAAATCAAGTGCTTCTGCAGGCGTATTTACATTTATTTCTGTGAGAGATTCCGTCAATAAATTATTCCCGACAATACTCAAAAATGCACCTGGTACGCCATGTCCGGTACAATCAACCGCTGCAATTAAAGTATATCCATTCACTGTTGAATTGGATGTAAATATCTTCTCAACAAAATAAAAATCCCCACTCACCACATCCTTAGGCAAATAATAGACAAATGAATCAGGAATTAATGCTTTGACATAATCATTAGCTGGTAAAATGGCTTCCTGTATTCTTTTAGCATATTTAATACTACTGACAATTTCATCATTAATAACGGCTAGTTTGACGTTTTGCTCCTCAATTTTTTTGGTACGCTCCAATACTTGCTGTTCCAATTTGACATTTATCTCGTCCATCAGCGTATTCTTTTCTTCTAATCTTTTTAACGCGATTGCTTGCGCTTGATTTTTTTCACGCTGCAATTGACCATACTTATTAGACATTGAAATACTCAAAATTACAAACTCTAATGCTGAACTAATTTTAAGCGCACCTAAAGTAAATGTCTTATTTTCAACCAAGTTAAAGTTACCCAGGATAAAAATAACTGCCCCTGTTATTAATACAATGAAGGCAATTGTGAAAAATATATCCACATTACCTCCCTTTGCACGAATATATAAAACAGAAAAAACAGTGACTATTATCGCGAATAAACTTGAAAGATTGATGATCGGATAGGCAATAACATAAAGGGGACCAACAAAAAGAGCCAATACCATTCCTAGTATTACAAAAACACCCACACCAATAAAGACCCTCCTCAAAGTTGGAAAACGTTTTTTTAAGTCTAAAAAAGAATTCACGTAGAGCAATAAAAACACAATTGTTATTCCCGCAAAAAGTAGTAACGAATGATTCGTCAAATAACCTCCTTGACTAAAAAAATGATGATGAGAATAACCATCCAAAGAAAACTGTAATAAACCTTGACTCAACACATAAAAAATGTAAAACAAAAAACTTTTGTCTTTCAAAAAAATATAGAAGAAAAAATAAATGATAAAGACTAAACTGATTAAACCATAATAGAAACCATTGGTAAATTGCACTTTAAAATCTTGGGTATGAAAAGCTGCTTTATTATTAATATAAAGTGGGAAGAATAGCATTTCTCCATCACTAACCATCTTCAATAAGAACGTACTTGTATCTCCTTTATCGAGATTTAATTGAAATAAATTTTTTCGATGTCCAATTTTTTTAATGGCATAGGGATAATCATCACCACTAAAAGAACTATCAACTACGACGCCATTTACAACCTCATATAAATTAACCTTATTCGTTATTGCCCTTGCAGTCTCAATATAAAACTCTTTAAAATCGGAATTATTAATTACCGAGAATTTTACCCAATACGTTTTATTTGTAAAATCAAAATTAATAATCTCTTGATCTACACTTACAAATTGATTATCTGGAATTTTTAAAACTTGGCTGGCTGATAAATCATCTTCATCCAATACTAAAATGGAAGTTTTATTAGCAAAAGAATTGCTTAAATTTTCATTATCCAAATGAATTACTGGAGACGTTTGGGTAAATGAAATCGTAATTGAAAAGAAAATAATACTGAGGAATATTGCTTTCATCTGGTTAAAGATAATGAAAATACAATATGAAAACTGAAAACAAAAAGGGCCGCCATGATTTCTCATAACAGCCCTTATCGATTTACAATAAAAATATCTTAATCAAAATAGATTGTACAGCCACCATCAACACAATCAGCATCGGGTCCAACACCATTCCCAGACAAAGTATTTACTGCAGTTACGCCCTCAGGTGTTGTCTGTACAACTCCCGAGCAGTAAATACTAGATGACCCTCTCATGTAAACAGCCCAACTATTAGAATTGGTTATTGTAGTATTATTCATTTCAATACGACCATCAACATCTATTGTTGCGTAATTAAATCCCCAATATGCACCAGCATCACCAATACTAACATAATTGAATTTATTGTTTGGATTCGTTGAGTAAATTTTTATTCCATCCCAATATGCAGCTGCAGTGTATCTTCCAAAAATTGTAATTCTATCCACAGCAGTACCCGTAGCATTTAAATAACCAGAAGCAGCGACACTAAAATCTGCCCCAGATTCCATTAAGATGGATACCCCTGGCATTAAAGTCAAACCTGCACTTACTTTTGTAGTCGCATTTAACAATAATGGAGTGTCTAATTTCTGCCAAGTTTGGTTGATTCCAATTTCCACTCCTCTAACATGAATATAAGACTCTGTATTCGAAATATTATAATTTGAAGCCCCATCCAAAGAACCAACATGTACAGAATTAATATTTAAACCAATTGTACCATTATTCGAAAACGTATTATTCGAAAAACCAGGTATTGTTGATGAGTTTTCCGCAAACAAACCAACACTCTGACTATTACTAACTGTAGAATTTTTCATAGTTAACTGTGCACCATTTGCTATATATAAATTTGCATAATCCCATCCCCAATATGTTCCTGCATCTTTTACTGTTACATAATTAAATTGATTATTAGGGTTATTTGATTTAATAGCAATACCTTCCCAAAACCCAGCTGTTTCTGTCTCGCCTTTAAAAACTATTGGCAATGCCGCAGTTCCATTCGCTTTAATGGCACCTGTCTCCTCTATATCTAAACTTGAACCAGCGCACATTATAAATATTACCCCTGGCTCAACTGTTAATACTGCGCTAACATTAATATCAGTACAAATTTTAACAACACCAGCTTTTATAGTTGTATTTGTTGTTATGTCATCTTTAATTTCATCAGTAATCACAGCGCCGCCACCACCGCCTGCACCATAAATACAAGAATTATTCTCAACGTTGGCTTTCTTGTCATAGTTAGTAGCAACAGGATCAGTACATCCATCCTTTTTACAAGCCGTAAAAATCATTGCCAAACTAAAAGTAGCGATTATAATATTCATTGAATTTTTCATCCTTTTCATTTTGATTGTTATTTGTTTTGACCTTTAGTGCAGAAAAAAAATAAAAGGTGACCACGAGCAACAAGTTTTTCTATTTTTGTTAATAATTGTTTTAAACGGTTACTTTTTATTATTTAAAAACACTAATTGGAAAACACAGCGAAAATATTAGCAATAAAAGAAGGCGACCAAAAAGTCATACATGAACTTTATAATGCTTTTCAGCCGAAATTCGTTAATTGGCTTAAAGGTCGATATAAGATAAAGCAAATTGAAACTTGTCACGAAATTTATCAACGCAGTTTCACCGTGCTTTACTTTAATATTAAAAAGGATAAGCTGAACGATTTGCAAGCGTCTATTGAAACGTATTTATTTGGTATCGGAAAGATGGTATTGAAGGAGTGGTGGCGCGAAGAAAAGAAACAGATGGATGAATTAGACGAAAATATGGCACCAATTGAAGAGGTGGACATTTTTGGTAATTTATTTGATTCGACTGATGACAAAAACTTGTTGACGAACCAAATTGCTGCAGCAATGGAGAAACTTGACGAACCATGCAAATCTGTCATTCGTTTATTCTATTGGGAACGCAACAGTATGGAAGCCATTGCATCGAAATTAAATTATAAAAACGAGCAAGTAGCTAAGAAGAAAAAATACCTGTGTATTAAAAAGTTAAAAGAATTATTAAAACAATAAGATGGCGGACAACGAAAATGAAATGGAAATATTTGATGCTTATTTATTCGACGACGCATCTGATAAATCAGCATTCGACAAACGACTGCAAGAAGATCCTGAATTTAATACAAGATTTGAAGCATATAAAACCTTAACCCAAGCAATTGAAAAAGTTGAAATACTCGATTTTAAAGCTAATTTGAATAATTGGGACAAAGAAAAAGTAACAAAACCAACCAAAATATTCACCTTGAAATGGGTAGGAATAGCCGCTAGTTTAATCTTACTATTTGGACTTGGTTATATCTTTCTAAATCAAAAATCACCGGAAGACTTGCTTGCGGCGAACTTTACGCCTTATGATAATATTATCACCGTTAGAGGAGAAAAGGTTTCTATTGACGATGCAATGACCGCTTACCAGAATAAAAATTATACCGCTGCCATTCAAATGTTTGAAAGCTTACCGAATGATATCATGACTACCTTTTATTTAGGAGAGTCTTACATGGCCGCTAAAGAATATGAAAAAGCAACAACCGCATTTCTTCAAATTAATGATGAAGAGAGTTTATTCTACCCTATTGCTGAATATCATCTAGCACTTGCTTATTTAGGTTTAAATGATATTGAAAATTCGACTTTAACACTGAAGAAAATTAAACCTACAAGCGAATATTACGCGTCTGCTCAAGACCTTTTAGAAAATTTATAATAAAAGAAAACCGAGCTTGCAACAAACAGAATCCCAAAAATCCAATACAAATAAGCCTTAGATTTTTCTTTCTTAAAAATAGGTTGATCTGAACCATACATCACATAATTGGCCCAAAAAAACGGCTGACTTTTAATGGCGTCTGATTCTTTTAAATAAGCCAATTTTGCAGCTTGTAAACTTTCCGACTTTCCTTTCCCTTCCTTTAAGTTCGTATAGAAACCTGTCATAATATCTGCCGAACTTTGATCTTGTGCACTCCATAAACTACTCACTGTGGCCGGAACACCTGCAAAATAAAAAGCATTGGCCAAACTTAATGTTCCAACCCCCTCTTCTATTACTCCATGACCAGAATTACATGTACTCAAGGTAACCAAGTCAGCATTTACAGTCAAAGAAAATATTTCATAAGCAAACAACTTATAATCAACGGTATCATTGTTCTTATTAAAGATAATATAAGAACCATAAGGATTCTCAAAATCTAAAATGGCGTGACTCGCAATATGAATGCTCTTTTTACCATTTGCCGATTGAATAAAGTTGTACTTGGTTGCTGAATCATCCAGAAAATTTTCCGTTAGCATTAAACCTTCAATGGCGTTGATTTCCTTTTCAGCATAATGTAAATAAGCCAAATCATCTGTTCCATACTTTGAAGGATAAAAACTTATTGATCCCCCTAATTGACGACTACTTTGTTGATTAATAATTGAAAATAATGAAGAAGTATATTGAATGGAGAATTGATTTACTGCATATTCCTTTTGCTGATCTTGTAAAGCATCAACACTGATATAACTTAATTCTCCTAACGGATAAATAACCAAACCTTTTTTATCCAATAAGTCGATAACCGGATCAAGCATATAACGATAGAATTTTTGATTCGATTGTACTTGCTTTTCTATTGCTGTTAAGGTTGTATTTAATTGAGAATTCAATTTATAGTTTTCATGAATTTCGCTTTTAAATTGATCGGAAATATGTGCAACCCGCATAAAATATTTTGATTGAGCATACCCTAAAATAAAAAGGCTATCCCTATCGGCTGTATTGAAATAAACCAGTAAATCCTTTTCCTCCTTCTCAAAATGATCCGTAATTAATTCGCCAAATTTCTCTTGACCCAATTGATATTCGGCTAAAATCACATCTTTCTTTGCAATGGCGCGAATATCTGACAACTCCATGGATACTTCATAAATTAACGCACGAATCGAATCAACTTCTTCCAAATCATTTTCATCTAAAACAATATTTTCAAGTTGAATATTATAGTATTTTATCTGATTCTTTAACTCTTTTTCACGTTCCCATAAAGCGGCATTTTGCTCGAATGAAATTCGTTCATAATGCAATTGTGTTGACTGGTAAACATCAATTATTCGAATGACTTGTTGAATCTTTTCTTGTGTGAGTAAATTATATTGATCCAAATTCAAACATGAAATTAGGATTGCCAATACTTTATTTTCTGGATTTTGAATAACACTCCCTAATTTCTCAACATTACTTTGAATGGCATATTTTTCTGCCAATTCAAAACCAATAAATTGCCATCGATATGCTTGCTCGTAATGATATGTATCTTCATTGCGTTCACCTAGTTGACTATAGGCAAAAGAAATGACAAAAATATTATTAATTATTTTAGCCACTTCAAAATCGGAGCGTGATTCAGCATACTCAACAAGGTTACCAATATTATTATAAGGCGCATATTGCATCATTTCTTCAAGCAAAGCTTCGTATTCACCCGAATTATACAGCACAGCAATTAGTGAATAAAAACTACTATGGATATCACCGTCACCAGGATACAATCGAGAGAAATCACTTAAACACTGCCTGAAAATTGATTTTGCCTTGTCTTTTTCTTTAAGCTTGACCAGTACTTCACCATATTGCCGACGGATTTCAAGGTAACGTTTATCTTCTTTATTAGGCATCAAATTCAAAGCCTTTTCGTATTGCGATTTGGCTTCTTCAAATCTAGATGCGTGATAAAACAAAACAGCATAAGAATTATAGAACCCTGGCAACATCGCTCTATACTCCTCTGGAGGTAATAAGTTAGCTAGACTTAAATAGCTTTTTTCAGCCTCTTCAAAATACCCTATTGCTTTGTCAAAGTTCTTTAGAGTAGATTCGAATGTTGAAATATTTTTATAGAGATAACCAATATCATAGAAACTCTGCGCGTCTTTTAAATTGTATTTTTCGATACGATATTTAGCAAAATAAATAGACTGTAAATAATAAATTCTCGCATTCTTTTGATCTCCTATATCTTGATATTTGATCGCTATTTCATTACATAAAATGGCTTGTTGATCTAATTCATTCAGTGATTCTTTCCCCTCTAACAAACTCAATTCTTGCGCCAACGAATCTATAATCGTGGCATACGAATGATTCATCCAGCAGAAGAAAAATAGGATCGGGAAATATTTACAAATTTTCACACCACTAATTTAGCTAAGATTAGGCACAAAAAAAGCGCCTATCATAAATAATAAGCGCTTCTATTTTAGTTTTTTTTTACAGATTATTAATCATTACATAATCCAAAACCTTGCGCATTAAATGCACTCGATCTTTACCTCGAACATTATGCTCATGCATAGGATAAGGGAAAAAGTCCATTTGTATTCCTTCGTTAACAAAAGCTTGAATCAATGACATGCTATGTTGCATAACAACAACATTATCTGATGTTCCGTGAATCAATAATAATTTACCTTCTAAATCTGCAGCATAAGTCATTAAACTGCTGTTTTTATAACCTTCTGGATTTTCTGAAGGTTGATCCATATAACGTTCGCCATACATTGCTTCGTAATATTTCCAGTCTGTAACTGGTCCACCAGCAACACCTACATTAAATGTACCTGGTTCTCTTAACATTAATGAAGAAGTCATGAATCCACCAAAACTCCAACCGTGAATGGCCAATCTATCACCATCAACATAAGGAAGAGATTTAAGATGTTTTACACCTGCCATTTGATCTTCAATTTCAGCATTCCCCACATTTCTATGAATTACACTTTCAAATTCGAACCCCCTATTTGCTGACCCTCTATTGTCAACTGTATACACTAAATAACCTTGTTCTGCCAACCAAAACATCCAACCACTTGTTCCGCCTAACCACGAATTCGTGATCATTTGTGCATGAGGTCCACCATAAACATAAACCAATACTGGGTATTTTTTGGTCGCATCAAAATTACTTGGCTTCACTAAACGATAATATAAATCCGTTTTATTGTCACCCGCTTTAATTGTTCCGTAATCTACTGTACCGATATTAATATTGGTCAAGGGATCAGTTGAAGTTAAAATTGTACGTTTAACTTTACCTTTAGTCACATCTATAATTTCTTCTTTAAAAGGAACAGTAAAAGATGACATCCCATCATACATCAATGAATAATCAGAATTAAACATCACGCTATGTGTGCCTGCTCCTGTTGTTAATTGTTTTTGTTTACCGTCCTTCGTATTCACAACAAAAGCATGAGATTCTCTTGGATCAGCGCCAGTTCCTTCAAAATAGATGTTTCCTTTGCTATCATGACCAATAATTGAATTGGTCACCCATTTATTATTGGTCAATTGTTTCACCAATTCTCCATCAGTATTGTATAGGTATAAATTCATGAACCCATCACGTTCACTCATCCAAACAAATTCGTTGTCGTTAACAAAATAAACAGGATTTTCAGGTTCTACCCATTTATCGTTTTTCTCTTCGAATAATGTTTTCACCAATTTACCTGTAACATCATATTTATTCAATTTCATATGATTCTGACCACGGTTAACTTCCGCGATATAGAAAAACTCATCTTTAGGTCCCCAACCAAAATTGGTTAAATAATCATCTTTGGCTCCTGTTGTTTTAACCTTAACAATATCTCCAGATGATTTATCAAAAATACAAACACCTGCAATTTCACTTGATTGACCAGCCATAGGATACTTAATAGATTCAAGCACTGCTGTTGGCGCTTCAATATTCACCAATGGATAATCAGCTACTGCCGATTCATCTTTTTGATAATAAGCTAATTTTTTTCCATTATTAGACCAGAAAATTCCTTTGGTAATACCAAACTCACTTCTTGCAATGGCTTGACCAGAAACAATATTCGTTTCCAAATCCTCTATAACCTTTGTTGATGATCCAATATACACTTTGTTTCCGACGGTATAAGCTAAATCTCCAGCAGCCAAAGAAACATCAATATTCTCTGCTCCATTGGGAACTCCACTTACTAGCTTTCCAGTTTGTGATTTTGTATCAATCAGAAAATAGCTAAAGCCTGATTGAGTTAAGAAAGTATGGTCATCTTTCCATTCAATGACATTGACATACTGCACATCGCCACCCATTATTTCTTTCAATTTTTCGGTCGTGATAATAGCTGATGTATTACCGTTTTTTGCATTCCCACGCAATAAAGTTTGGTAATCAGCAGATAAAAAAGAGTATTCACTAGTACCGGGAATCCAATTAAACAATAAGGTTCTTTCGCCGTAAAATGCGCGTTGGCCCATTACTGATTGCTCTAAAGTAATCTCAGACTTTTGTCCATAAGAGGTTGTAGCACTTGCCACCCCAATAAATAAGTATAAAAATAATCGTTTCATCTAATTTTATTTGAAAACAAAAATAAGCATTTTATGAAGCGAAAAGTCAAGATTATTTATGAACGGTTGGATTGGGTTTTTGAGTTTTAGTGTAAATTGGGAAACACTTAAACAAAAAAACGCCTCATTAACTAATTTCTCACGCTCATTACGCTATCGCTAAATGAGCGTGTCCTTCAGTCGCATTTGCAATGCGAATAAACCTAAAGTTTAAAAAGATATATATGTACAAATTACTGTTTACTTTATAACTTTTAACAGAACTCAATTCTAAACAGCTAAAACCGTTTGGTGAGGCATTGCAAATGCCTAAATAAGCACGTACACGTTCGGCAAAAGCTCAGTGCAACGGTCATTACGCCAAGGCTATCCCGTAAGTGTTCGGAAGAGCGAGAGAGATATTATTCGTAAGTTAATATCTAAAATCAAAGCGACCATCTGTAATTTTCAGGATAGTATGACCATCACAATCAGAATTGATTAAATTTATATAAAAAGTACCTGCGATTATATTTTCTTCTTCGTTTAAATAGGTAATAGTAATTTTACCTAAATCAAAATCAGGTTTTGATTCGTAAGTGTAATTACATCGGCTCATCCCCCAACTAGTATAACCACGTGAACCACTTTCAACATTATAGGTATATTCATAAACACCAGGTCCATCCAAAACGAAGCTTCTAATCTTTACATTATCACTTATTAAAGAATCCAAATACCTAGTGCCTTGTATTACTATTTTTTTTGTAGATTCATCATAGCTACCGCTTATAGCAGGAATATCCCAGAATGAAGTACCCCCTCCTGCCACGAATAACTCACCGTCAATATAACAGCCAAAAGTATTTTCACCTGTATGCGTTAAAGGCGGCATCACATTGGGGTCGTATTTATCTTTTGGTTCTTTTGGTTCAACTGGGGGGTCTTTTTTACATCCAAATGCAAAAATTAATAATAGAAAAGAAATAATATTTAGTGTTTTCATAAGTTAGGTCACCTTGCTGTTGATTTGGTAAGATACTGATTTTAAAATGAATCACAAAATTTATCAAGTCCTAATCTGCGCACTTTAGTAGCGGCGTTGCTGTGGTATATTCTAAATAAAATGAGTTTTATGGACAACCAATTTCTTTATTGTGACTTGGTAAAGGTTTATGTTTATTGCAAGACTTACCAGCCGCAGCAGCACAGCTACATGCGGAGCTAATCTTGCGGAGCTAAGGGGATAACTGATGACAAAGGGCTTACTGTATCAGATATACTCCTATAATCTTCTGGTGCCGGCAGGGCGACTGTCGAATCAATCGTCATTGAAGCGAGAGAGGCATAAGCTAAACCAAAAATCATATTATTGGCTTTACTGCTGTCAGTAATTTGCCCATTAAAAGCGGTTAAGTTAATGTATGGAAATCCATGTTCATATAAAATACCTGACGGAACCTGAGTAAGGTCAACATCGTCAAAAATTTCTACTAACCTATTTTGATAGGCAATGTTTACAGTATTTAAGCTTTGTATTGAGTCTGGAATGCCTTGTGCGGTTCCATTAAAATTTAGGCATAGCAACGCCGTTATCATAAAAATAAAAGTTTTCATAAATTAGGTTTTAAGTTTTTTCCTTAAATGGAAAAATTAGTTAGTAAAAAGATGAAAAATCAATATCGAAAATCAAAACGACCATCAGTGACTTTCATTAAGGTATCTCCCTCACATCTGTCATTGACTAGGTTCATATAAAAAGTACCCGAAATTATACGCTCCGATTCATTTATGTAGGTAATTGTTAGTTTGCCTAAATCTGGGATATCCGTATAAAAATAATCACAGCGATCAGTATGTACACCTACGAAACCTTTGGTTCCTTCATCATAAACCATAAAGTCCTTTTCACCTAAGCCCGTTGCTATATACGATAATATATATATATATATTCCGACTTATCTTCTTTTGGAGTGATACGAGTTCCTTGAATCTTCAAAAACCGATCTTCTTCATCAAAACTACCACTTAAAGCTGGTAAGTCCCAACTTGTGGTACCCCCCCCCCCAACAAACAACTCACCATTAATATAACATCCAAAAGTATTTTCACCTGTATGGGTAGCTGGCGGCATCACATTAGGGTCGTACTTATCTTTGGGTTCAACTGGGGGGTCTTTTTTACATCCAAATGCAAAAATTAATAATAGAAAAGAAATAATATTTAGTGTTTTCATAGGTTAATATCGAAAATCAAAACGACCATCTGTAATTTGCATTAAAGTATCATCAGGGCAATCTGGATTAATTAGATTTATATAAAAAGTACCAGCGATTATATTCTCATCTTGATTCAGGTATGAGATAGTAATTTGACCATTATTAAAATCTGGAATATTCTGATAATAATACTCACAACGTTCACATCTACGATTATCGTATCCTCCTGAACCCTCCTCCATATTGAACGTATATTCATAATTCCCTAATTCATCTAATACATAACTTCTAATAGTGACAACATCACTATATTCGTTTATATATCTAGTACCTTGAAAGGCTAACTTCATTGTTGACTCATCAAAACTACCACTAACTGGCGGTATTGACCATACCGACTCTCCTCCTCCAGCAACAAATAACTCACCGTCAATATAACAACCAAAAGTATTTTCACCCGTATGGGTTAGAGGTGGCATTACGTTGGGGTCGTATTTATCTTTTGGCTCTTTGGGTTCAACTGGGGGGTCTTTTTTACATCCAAATACAAAAATTAATAATAGAAAAGAAATAATATTTAGTGTTTTCATAGGTTAGGTGAGCTTAAAAGCCAATTTCGGTAAGATACTAATTTTAAACCCAATAACAAAACAACTGATCGACTAATCCTATTGAATACCACGCTAATTTTACACTTTAACAAAAAACAACGCTTCATCTAATTCTTACATATTGCAGAACTAAATGAAGCGTAAAATCGGATACTTATAGGGCAATATATCCAATCTAAAGTTTAAAAGTCAAGCCTATTTTTGCACGAGAGAAATTCCCATATCCTCCTTCAACATGCACAGCTACCGCATTTGAAAAATAATATCTAAAGCCGGCGTAAGAGCCAAAACTTGGACCTGTAGTTCTTTCTTTTCTTTTATGATCACCAGCTGCAGTAGTCCATTTTTGCGTTTCATCGGTCACTATAAAACCAGGTAGTAATGTCACATAGAAATCGAGCTTTTCAGAATTTAAGCCACCGATATGTTCACCCACTAAGTTTTTAATCAACTCTAAATAATGGAATGAGGCTCTAAGGCTAAATACTTTTGTTGAATAATTATAACGCGTAGGATCTATAAAGAATATAAAATTCGATTGATAAGTTCTAAAACTATATCCAAATTCAAGACCTGCACTTACATAATCATGAAAAGCATATTCGAAATTAAGAGACACAGCTGGAATTAAATTTGTACCATTTAATCCGCCAACAATATAATTGGTATTCGTAAAAAGCGAAATACTCGGAGCAATTAATAAATCGCCTTGTTCAATAGATTTATTTGCCTGGGCATGACTATTTTGAATGAATAAACAAAATGATAATAGTGTAAGAATTCTTTTAATCGGTTTCATATTAATTTAGTTTTTATTGAGTGAGTCAAAAAACTAAAAGGTTACCATTTACATGTAAAATAATTTCGCTCATGTAAATTCGATTATAGAAATCAAGCTAAAATTAGTAACTTGCGACTTCAAATAAGAGGATAAATATGGCTACTGCAACCAAGCTGAAAAATATAAAAACGAATAAAAAAACAATTGAAAAAGCATTGCGCCTTATGTGCACTGCTAAAACCATGTCTGAAGTTTATGAAGCGAATGCTAAAGTGACATCAAAATATGTGCACGCTACATCAAGAGGACATGAAGCTATTCAATTGGCACTAGGTATGCAATTAAAACCCCAAGATTGGGTCGCTCCTTATTATAGGGATGATTCGATTTTATTAGGTATTGGTTTAAGTCCATACGAAATTATGTTACAAGTTTTCGCTAAAAAAGATGATCCTTTTTCTGGCGGAAGAACGTATTATTCTCATCCAAGTTTGAATAGAGATGACATGCCAAAAATACCGCATCAATCTTCTGCTACAGGAATGCAAGCCATTCCAACAACAGGGGTTGCGATGGGGATTCAATATAAAGAATTAACAGGTTTAGCGGATGACTATGACGGAGAGAATCCAGTTGTTGTATGTTCGTTGGGAGACGCATCATGTACTGAAGGTGAAGTTTCGGAAGCATTTCAGATGGCAGCTTTAAAACAGTTTCCAATTTTATATTTAGTTCAAGATAACGAATGGGATATTTCTGCAAGTGCTGATGAAATTCGTGCACAGGACATTACTTATTATGCACAAGGATTTAAAGGATTAGAGGTTGTTACGATTGACGGAACCGACTTCGATTTGGCGTATCAGACGATTAAAAATGTGATTGAAACGATGCGTAAAGAACGTCGTCCATTTTTAATTCATGCAAAAGTTCCTTTATTAAATCACCATACATCTGGCGTTCGAATGGAATGGTATAGAGATGATTTGGATGAGGCTGCTTTACGTGATCCTTATCCTAAATTAATTAATTTGGCGCTTGAAGCTGGTTTATCTAAAAAGGATGTTCATAAACTTGAAGCAGAAGTTAAAGCACATGTTGATGAAGATTTTGACAAAGCTTTAAATGCTGAAGAACCAGATCCAGATTCGATTCAAGATCATTATTTTGCTCCTACTCCAATTACTGAGGAAAAAGGAGAAAGATCTCCAGCTGGAAAAACGCCAACTGTAATGGTTGATAGTGCACTTTTTGGCATTAGAGAAATTCTTTCAGCACATCCAGAAGCATTATTATATGGTCAAGATGTTGGTGGAAGATTAGGTGGTGTTTTTAGAGAAGCAGCAACCTTAGCACAGCAATTTGGTGATGACCGTGTTTTCAATACACCTATTCAAGAAGCATTTATTATAGGATCGACAGTCGGAATGTCTGCAGTAGGATTAAGACCAATAGTTGAAGTTCAGTTCGCTGATTATATATGGCCTGGATTGAATCAATTGTTTACTGAGGTGAGTCGTTCGTATTATTTATCGAATGGTAAATGGCCAGTGAGTGCAATTATTCGTGTACCTATTGGCGCTTATGGTTCTGGTGGACCTTATCACTCATCGAGTGTGGAGTCTGTTCTAACTAATATTCGTGGAATAAAAATCGCGTACCCTTCAACTGGTGCAGATTTAAAAGGATTGATGAAAGCGGCATTTTACGATCCAAATCCTGTTGTGATGTTAGAGCATAAAGGTTTGTATTGGAGTAAAATAAAAGGAACTGAAGGCGCAATCACAGTCGAACCAGACGAAGATTATGTCATTCCTTTTGGCGTGGCGAGAAACGTTATTAAAGCTGACGAAGAAAAAATGCAATCGGGAGAATCTATTGCTATTATTACATACGGTAGAGGTGTTTACTGGAGTTTAGAAGCTGCAGAATCTTTCCCTGGTCAAGTTGAAATATTAGATTTACGAACGTTAAGTCCTTGGGATGAAGAGGCTGTATTTGCTGCAGTAAGACGAAATAATAAATGTTTATTGGTAACGGAAGAATCTATCGAAGCGACATTTACTTTAAGTATTGCTGCTAAAATTCAACGCAACTGTTTTGAATCACTTGATGCACCAATTGAAATTATTGGATCTGTTGATACACCTGCTATTCCATTGAACTCTGCACTTGAAGCAAGATTATTGACAAATGCCGATAAGGTAAAGGTTGGAATTGAGACTGTTTTGAGTTATTAGTTGTTCCGCTTGCGCTAATATCTTCGCCACGGGCTTCCAAATCTTGCGAAAAGCTTCAGCGGACGAAGTAGTTTTTTAGGCAAGAAGCAAGAGTAGTTAGTTGTTAGTAGTTCGATAATAGTTGCAAGGAGGTTAAGGATTAGTTAAAATACAAAAAAGAATATTACCTGAGACACGTTGTGAGACATAGCCTTGACACGATATCCACTTTTCTCAACTTCTTTAAAATCTTTTATAGATTATTGATCTACAAATAAGTCCCGGCACCTTTTAATTTAGGTCGCCAATAATTAGACTGATCGATTTCTGTAATGATAACACCTTTGCTTGTTGAAGAATGAATCATTACTAATGGCTCACCTTTTTCTGAGATGACAAGACCAACATGTGAAATATTTTTTCCTGAACCGAAAAATAGTAAATCACCTTTTTGCGCATTCTTTACATCAACCTTTTTAGCATCATTCATTTGAGCTGAAGCAGTTCTTGGAATCAATATCCCAGATTTCTGATAGACATGACCAACTAAACCTGAACAATCAAAACCTTTGGTATCACGACCAGACCATGCATATTTTGTTCCAATTAAAGAGCGAGAATAATCAACCATTGCATCACGATAATCACCTTCTGCAGCTTCAATCTTCGTTATTTTAGGTTCTGGTAATGTTGCCTTTGGACTCAGTTTTTTAGGTCGATAATCTGGACGAGCATTCACTTCCTTTAATTCTTTATTCCTAAAATTATCAAGTGCTAAAGCTTCTTTTTTAAGTTGCTTTTCCTCTAACTTGACCTGAATTTGATCTAAATATGTTTTTAAACTGGCTATTTCAAAATAGTGTGCAAATATATAATCTTCTACTTTTTCATTCTCTAAAAAGTTCTGGTACAATTCAATCGCTTCAAATATATCCGCACTATGTTTTTTAAAATGCGTATCTTCCTCAAACAAACGGAATGTTGCCAAGGATTTATAATAAGACGGCATTCCGCTATAATCATAATTCGGATCAGCCAATAACCGATTCGAATTTCGAATTACCTTCGTATAATGTGCTTGATCATAAAGCATCTCAAGTTTATCAATTTTTTTATCCTGCCCAAACGAAGTTAAGGTGATAAATAAAAAGCCGAAAAATAACAATTGCCTCATAATACAAAAATAGATTGAAATACTTCAATTTTATGTTAAAGAGCAATACATATATTCACATCATATTGTTAATTCTATTTAATTTACGAACATTTAGACATCAATTTTGTCGTAATTTTGTTCATTAAATTCTACTCCATTGAAATACTACATAATAGCTGGTGAAGCGTCGGGCGATTTACATGGTAGCAATCTAATAAAGGCTATTCTAAAGAAAGACCCTACTGCCGAAATAAGATTTTGGGGTGGGGATAAAATGGCAGCCGTTCATGGCACCCAAGTAAAACACATTAAGGATCTGGCTTTTATGGGATTCATTGAAGTCATCAGCAACCTCAATACCATCCTCAAAAATATTCGATTTTGTCAAGAAGACATTCGAGAATTTAAACCTGATCGATTAATTTTAATTGATTACCCAGGGTTTAATTTAAGAATTGCAGCCTTCGCAAAATCAATTAACATTCCAGTTCATTATTATATTTCACCTCAAATTTGGGCTTGGAAACAAAATCGAGGACATAAAATCAAAAAATTAGTCACCAAATTATATTGCATCCTCCCTTTCGAGCAAGAATTTTATAAAAAATTCGATATGGAAGTGGAATATGTTGGACACCCTTTGGTAGATGCCATTCAAGACTTTAGAACGAACACTTCAAATCCGGAGCAATTCAGAGAGAAGTACAATATCAACGACAATAAAGTTTTGGCCTTATTGCCGGGCAGTCGATTACAAGAAATTAAAGCCCAATTATCAGTCATGCTTAAGGCGGCTCAGTCATTTCCTAATTATCAGATATTGATTGCAGGTGCACCCAATATGGACGACCAAGTTTATTTAGATATTGCTAAAAAAACACCTGTCAAGATTGTTCGAAATGAGACCTATGAATTATTGAATATTGCACATATGGCTGCTGTAACATCAGGCACAGCGACATTAGAAACGGCCTTATTCAAAGTTCCACAAGTTGTATGTTATAAGGGGAACCCAATTTCAGTAGGCATCGCAAGGAAACTGATCAAGGTTAAATACATCTCTTTGGTTAATTTAATCATGGATAAAGAATTGGTAAAAGAGTTAATTCAAAAAGATTTAACGAAGACCAGTCTTGCTAATGAATTAGAAAAATTTGATGATGCCAAATCTTCAGATCGCTTAGCATTGGTTAAAGCATATACCGAACTAGAAACCATACTCGGTGGTGGTGGAGCATCAGAAAAGGTGGCCGATTTAATTATAGCAGAAAATTAAATTTGAAAGTACTATTCTATATATCGCTCCTATTCATCAGTTTTCAAACTTATAGTCAACAGCTTGAAATTGGTGTAATGCGTGACTATTCGATTAGTACTTTAGAAGTTACTTATACCGACGGGAATTATATATTTTATGGAGATTCTACCGAAATCACCACCCTTTGGAAAAGTCAAATTGTACACCTAATTCGATCAGGTGATAAAATTAAAATTCAGAAAGACGGCAAAGTATTGGGAAGTTATTCATCTATCTTCATCAAAGAAAAAGAAGCCAATTTGACGCTTAAAATTCAAGGTGTAGCGCCGAGCACGAAGAAATCGAGGCGGTATATGAATAATTTCATGATTACGCCAGAAGGATCTAACGCGATGAAAATAATCAACCTCGTTGAGATGGAGAATTATTTAGGCGGTGTAATTGAAAGCGAAGGCGGAGGAGGAAAACCAATGGAATACTATAAGGTACAAGCCATCTTGAGTAGAACCTATGCCTTAGGACATCTTAAAAAGCATGCAAAAGAAGGTTTTGAATTATGTGATCGGGTCCATTGCCAAGCTTACCACGATAAATTAATTTACACACCGGATATCGACATTGCTGTAAAAGCAACAAAAGGGATTGTGATGTTAAATCAAGAATTAAAACTGGCACAAGGTTTTTTCTTTGCGAATTGCGGTGGACAAACAAGCGAAGCAGATTTTGTATGGAATACACCTGTAGCGCATTGCAAAAGTGTAATTGACACCTTTTGTACACGCAGCAGACAAGCCACTTGGACCAAAAAAATTGAAGTCAGTAAATGGAATAAATTCTTAGTTGAAGAGTTTGGATATCCTGCAGCCGACACATTGCTCCACCAACTTCAATATAGTTTTAATCAACCTCAACGCGACGCGTTTTATCAATTTCCTCAATTGGGTGTTCCGCTGAGAGATTTACGATACGAATTTAAGCTCAAATCAACTTGGTTCGATTGTTTTAGAGAAGGAAATTACATTGTCATCAATGGTAAAGGATTCGGACATGGCGTTGGTGTTTGTCAAGAAGGCGCGATGGGCATGGCCAAATACAATTTTAACTACAGTCAAATTCTTAATTTTTATTTCACTGGAATTCATTTAATGGATTATTACGATTGGTTATACATTAAACAAAACGCCAAAAATTCAATTGAATAGATGGTTCTAATTTATTTAATTCTAACCGTATTACTCGGAATCACATTAGCCCAATTTAACCTACTACAATTTAAGCATGTCCATCTTTTAAATAAATGGATAATAAATATTGCTTTCCCTGCAGTTGCTATCCTTGTCATCCCGAAATTAGAATTCGATATTGGACTAATCATTCCGATTATTACACCTATTGGACTGTTTTCCCTCTCTTACCTTGTCTTCTTCCACCTTATTCCCAATTTAACACAAGCACAAAGACTGGCACTAACGATACTCACAGGACTGGGAAATACATCCTTCCTTGGTTTTCCATTTATCTCTTTCTATTATGGCCCATCGCATTTACCTTATGCTGTAATATTTGATCAAGTTGGTTTCTTAATCCTTGCTACAGTTGCGCAATTACTGATCAATAAATCAGGCGGTACAGCGAACAAAACTAATCCGTTAATAAAGGTAATTACTTTTCCACCGTTCGTCGCTTTAATCGTTGCGTTTTTAATTCCAGCAGGATGGACAGATGGTATTACAGCGGAGGTTCTCTCTTTTATCGGACAATCCATTAGTCCAGTTGCGATGATCGTTGTCGGTTACCATATTGCAAAAAACATCGTCCTAAAAATAAGTAAAGAAGCGTGGATTGGTTTGGGTTACAAATTAGTATTTGCTCCATTTATTGTATTGCTATGCATTTACTTTATTGGGCTACCTGAAGACATTGTAAAGACAACCATTATTGAGGCAGGAATGTCACCAATGATAAGTGCATCCATTCTTTTATTAGATCGGAATATTGCAACAAAATTAACAACAGAATTGTTGTGTTGGGGAATTATAGGCTCCTTTATTACCAGTCCTATTTGGTATTTACTACTTAATATCTAATTCTTTGATCTCCTCATCCGTAAAAAGTCTTGATCGAACTAAAAATCGGAATCCATAGGGAATTTCTAGAGAAAAGCTTGCTCCTCTACCTTCGACAATATCTACCGTTAGATGTGTAAATTTCCAGTAAGCGTATTGATCCTTATTCATATAAAAAGGGACACCTCCAACTTCACCTAAAAGGATATCACTCTCATCTAAATACATATCTCCTTCAGCAAACAACATTGGTGCAGAGCCGTCACAACAGCCGCCACTTTGGTGAAAAATTAAGGCACCATTTTTATTTGCTATTTGCTTTACCAACTCAACTGCTTCAGGTGTTATATCTACTTTATTCATATTATAAATTTAATGAAAAAGTGGGCGACAAAATGCCACCCACCAATTTGAACAAACCTCAGATAACCACTAGAAAAATCCTAGTTTATTTTTGTCGTATGAAATCAACATATTTTTAGATTGTCTGTAATAATTCATCATCATTAAATGATTTTCACGTCCGAATCCTGATTTTTTATAACCTCCAAATGGCGCATGAGCAGGATATGCATGATAACAGTTTACCCAAACACGACCAGCTTTAATGGCCCTTGGAATTTGGTATAATTGATGGGCATCCCTTGTCCAAACACCAGCACCTAATCCGTATAAAGTATCATTTGCTATTTCTAAAGCTTCCGCTTCATCCTTAAATTTAGTAACACAAAGAACAGGTCCAAAAATTTCTTCTTGGAAAACACGCATTTTATTGTGTCCTTCTAATATTGTAGGTTGAATATAGAATCCTTTTCCTAATTCACCATCTAATTCACAAGATCCGCCACCAACAAGAACTTTAGCACCTTCTTCTTTACCAATTTCTATATAAGATAAAATTTTCTCATGTTGATCTTTAGAAGCCTGCGCTCCTACTTGCGTATTCACATCATATGGACTTTGTTGCACAATTGCTTTGGTTCTAGCAATCACGCGCTCCATAAATGCATCATAGATATCCTCTTGAACAAGCAATCTTGATGGAGCAGTACAAACCTCACCTTGGTTGAATGCAAACAGCACAGCGCCTTCAATTGCTTTATCTAAAAACGCATCATCCTCATCCATCACACTATTAAAGAAAACATTTGGCGACTTACCACCTAATTCCATTGTTACTGGATTTAAGTTCTTTGATGCATATTGCATAATCAACTGACCTGTTGTTGTTTCACCTGTAAAGGCTACTTTATCAATATCAGCATGCGAAGCCAAAGGTTTTCCAGCTTCTGGACCAAATCCATGAACGATATTCAAAACACCAGGAGGGAATACCTCAGCGATTTTCTCAAGTAAAAAAGTAGCAGACGATGGTGTTTGTTCTGCCGGTTTTAAAACCACACAATTCCCCGCTGCCAAAGCTGGAGGCAATTTCCATGAAAGCATTAACAACGGAAAGTTCCAAGGAATAATTTGACCAATTACCCCAAGCGGTTCCTTAATAATTAATGATAAAGTATTTTGATCTAATTCCGAAGCAGATCCCTCTTCAGCGCGAATTGCCGCTGCAAAATAACGCCAATGGTCAACAGCTAAAGGTATATCAGCATTTAATGTTTCACGAATTGGCTTTCCATTATCGCAAGTTTCAATCAATGCAAACTCCTCTAAATTCTCTTGTATAATATCAGCAACCTTATTTAATAAAGTCGCTCTTTCGGTAACAGAAGTATTTCCCCATGCGTCTTTTGCTGCATTTGCTGCTGCAACAGCTATATCAATATCCTCAGAAGTTGAACGCGGATAAGAAGCAATCACTGAACTATCAATAGGAGATGTATTCACAAAATACTCCCCATTCACGGGAGCAACGAATTTTCCATTGATGAAATTTCCATATTTCTCTTTAAAACTTGGTTTCTTATAAGACATATTTTTTTATTTAGTTTAACAATTGTATAAACTTAAATCATTAAATTGGGAAGGAATTGAACGATCCTATCAAGAACTAACACAATTCAATTAACTTTAAATATTTACTACAAATGATTAGAGATAGCTTCCTTATCGACAGAAAAATTTCGACACTTGTTGAGAATAGAACGGTTTTTACTTCCACCCATTCTGAACTGAATTTGTTTGAAACTTATCAAGTTGCACAAAAAGTAAGCTTAACATTTGACCAACCAGTAATCGCTAGTATGATGCAAGGTAAAAAGGTGATGCATCTCGACGACAAACCAGCATTTGATTTTTTTCCGGGAGAATCTGTAGTACTTGCACCAAATCAAGAAATGATAATTGATTTTCCTGAGGCAGATAAAACCAACCCGACACAATGTATTGCATTAACGATTAATCAAAGTATCATCGCGGAAACGATCGCCTATTTTAATGATGCGATTCAAATAGAAAATGATCAAATGAATACGATCGAATTTGGAGCAAACTTAAATCATCTGAATCAAAATATGGATGTTGATCATTTAATAGCACGTTTAGTCCAGACTTATACCAATAAAAATAAATCAAAGGATCTTTTACTAGATTTAATGATTAAAGAATTAATCGTTCGACTACTCCAGACTAAAGCTAAGTTTAACTTGATTGTTCCAAATACTGATACGATCAATAATAACCGCATTGCTTTTATTATTGATTATATCAAAACGAATCTTCACGAAGCTTTATCCATTTCTACATTGGCAGAAAAAGCATATATGAGCACATCCAACTTCTATAAGAGCTTTCGCAATACAATAGGAGAATCACCTATTGATTTTATCAATAGTGAACGCATAAAACTTGCCAAAAAATTAATATTGACGACAGACCAAAAGCTTTCAACCATTGCCTATCGTACAGGCTTTAATAATGTCAGCTATTTCAATAGGCAATTTAAAAAACTAGAAAACATTACCCCTAAAGAATATAGATCAAGACTTTCTCAGTAAATTAATCTGCACCACCAAAACTCAATAATAAGTCGTCACTTTCTTTTTTCTCTTTGGATGGCTTTAATAAACTCGCCAAAGGATTGGTAATTGCATTTTGTTCCCCGTACCTATAAAACTCGAATTGACAATTATGTTCTTCTTCAACTTTACGCAATGCAGCAAGAGAATCTCTGATCAACTTATCATTAATTCCTTCTGCCAATTTTACACCAATTTTATATTTCATGCGACTTGTTTTAAATTCTAGTGTAAATTTAAGCGGTAAATATCGCTTAGAGAAACGAAGCCTTTCGAATATTACTATGTTCAACAACTTGAAAAAACGACATAACAAATTAAATTACAGTTACTTAAATAGTTAATTTTTACAATGTCCAACGAGAATAAAAACATACTTTTTACTTTAATCAAGTCTTTATCTAAGTCGGAAAAAAGACAATTTAAGCTCTATGTGGGTAGATTAGGCAAAAATGAAGATGCCAATTATCTAACCTTATTTAATGTCTTGGATAAGATGGATGAATTTGAAGAGGATGCCATTCTACTTAAATCACAACTTAAAAAAAGGCAATTACCCAACTTAAAAGCCAATTTATACAAACAAATTCTAACGAGTTTACGATTGGCTCCTCAACATCAAACGTTGAACATTCAAATAAGAGAACAATTAGATTACGCCACCATTCTTTACAATAAGGGATTGTACGAGCAAAGTTTAAAAATTCTTGAAAAAGCAAAACAACATGCAATTGACGCTGAGAAAAACTTTATGGCGTATGAGATTGTGGAATTTGAAAAAGAAATAGAGTCACAATATATCACACGAAGTTTAATCTTTAGGGCTGATAATTTAGCGATTGAAGCGAAGAACTTAAGTATTCAAAATGTATTAGCGAGTAAATTATCGAATCTCTCCTTACAATTGTACAGTTTTTTATTGCGCAATGGTTATGCTAAAAATGAGGATGATTATTTATTGGGTAGAAATTATTTCTATTACCACCTCCCTACTTTCGAATTTGAAGATTTGGGATTCAGAGAAAAATTATACCTCTATATGTCGCAGCTTTGGTACGCCTTAATTGTCCAAGACTTTAGAGGTTCGTATAAGTATGCTAGTAAATGGACCGATCTATTCATTGAACATCCACAGATGATTGCTTCGCATCCTGTTTATTATTTAAAAGGTAAAAATCATCTTTTAGAGTCATTGTATTACCTCAGATACTTGAGCAAATTCAAGTCGGAATATCAAAAATTATTGGCAATCGAAGAAGAGCCACATATATTGTCAAGCGATAATATGAGGGCGCTTTGGTTAATGTACAAAACCTATAGCAAACTCAATTTATACTTTTTGAGTGGCGAAATTCAAGAAGGAGCGAATGAAATCCCCAAAATAGAGGCTGAATTAAAAATCTATCGAAATAAAATCGACGACCACCATTTAATGGTAATCAACTACAAATTTGCATGTATGCATTTTGGTTTAGATCAATATGCTTCGAGCATTGCCTATTTAGATAAGATCATTAACAATAGAGAGCTTGTTTTGAGAGAAGATTTGGGCTGCTATACGCGGATTTTAAAATTGATTTCACTGTTCGAATTGGACAGTGATCAATTGGATAGTTTTATTCGAAACACCTATCGTTTTTTAATAAAAATGAATGATTTGCACTTAATTCAGCGCGAAATCATTCTATTTTTAAGAAATTTGAATTCAATTCTGCCGAGCCAATTGAAGCAAGCATTTATCAACTTGCACGAAACCTTAAAAAAACTAGAGGATCACCCTTTCGAAAAAAGGTCATTCCTCTATTTAGATATTATCTCATGGCTTGAAAGCAAAATTGAATCCAAACGGTTTTTATTGATCATTCAAGAAAAAGCCAAAAACTTGAAATAAGTTTATTGTTGCGCGTCCTTAATAATTTCTTCAACAACTTCAGGATTTAATAAGGTTGAAATATCGCCTAAATTATCCATTTCATTGCAAGCAATTTTACGTAAGATTCGACGCATGATTTTACCTGATCTTGTTTTAGGCAATCCTTTTGTGAATTGAATTTTATCCAACTTCGCAATAGGGCCGATATGATCAGAAATCAATTGATTAATCTCTTTCCTTAAATTATCATGATTTCTTTCTTCTCCAGCTTCTTTCAAAGTGACATAACCATATAATGCACTTCCTTTAATGTCATGCGGGAATCCAACAATAGCAGATTCTGCAACAGCAGGATGTTCGTTAATAGCATCTTCAATCGGCGCTGTTCCTAAATTATGACCAGAAACAATGATCACATCATCTACGCGACCAGTAATTCGGTAATATCCAACCTCATCTCTTAAAGCACCATCACCTGTGAAGTACATATTATCGAAGGCAGAAAAATAGGTTTCTTTATACCGTTGATGATTCCCCCATATTGTTCGCGCAATACTTGGCCAAGGGAATTTAATACACAACCTTCCATCGACTTGATTTCCTAATATTTCATCTCCACTTTCATCCAATAATGCAGGCTGAATTCCAGGTAATGGCAGTGTAGCATAAGTCGGTTTTGTAGGCGTTATATAAGGCAATGGCGATAACATAATTCCGCCTGTCTCAGTTTGCCACCAAGTATCAACAATAGGACTTTTTCGTTTCCCAACATTGTCATTATACCAATGCCAAGCTTCCTCATTAATAGGTTCACCAACCGAACCTAAAACTTTTAGAGAACTTAAATTATAATCTTCCAAGAAACTACCACCTTGTTTAGCCAATGCACGAATAGCAGTTGGCGCCGTATAAAATTGATTGACTTTATGCTTCTCAATCACCTGCCAAAATCGTCCATAATCAGGATAACTTGGTACACCTTCAAACATTACCGTTGTTGCGCCATTTGCCAAAGGACCGTAAACAATATAACTATGCCCTGTTATCCAACCGATATCTGCAGTACACCAATACACATCATTCTCACGGTATTGAAATACATTCTTAAACGTATAAGCCGTATAAACCATATAACCAGCAGTGGTATGCACCATTCCTTTTGGTTGACCGGTAGAACCTGATGTATATAGAATGAATAAAGGATCTTCTGCATCCATTATTTCCGCTTCACATTCCGTAGAAGCTGTTTCTAATAAAGGAGCCAACCATTCATCTCTACCTTCCTTTAATTCAATTTCAGCATTAATACGATTTACAACCAATACCTTTTCAACACAAGGACAATCAATCAAAGCCTCATCAACGATACCTTTCAGATCAATCGTTTTAGAACCTCTATATGATCCATCAGAAGTTATCACCATTTTACATTCGCTATCATTAATTCTAGACGACAATGCATTAGATGAAAACCCTGCAAATACAACAGAATGAATTGCTCCAATTCTAGCACAAGCAAGCAATGAGATTGCCAATTCAGGGATCATCGGTAGATAAATACAAACCCGATCACCTTTTTTTATCCCTTTACTCTTAAGTACATTCGCCAATTGATTGACACGTTCGTATAATCGATTATAAGTGATATGTTCTGCAGGCGCATTCGGATCGTTTGGCTCGAATAAAATAGCTGTTTTATCCCCTTTCATTCTAAGATGACGATCGATACAATTTTCCGTGATATTCAATTTTGCACCTTCAAACCATTTCACTTCTGGTTTACGAAAATCCCAAGACAAGACTTTATCCCATCGTTTTCTCCACACAAAATGTTCTTCAGCAATTTCCTCCCAAAACAATTCAGGTTCCCTTACTGATTTACGGTGTGTTTTAAAATATTCCTCTAAATGTTTAATGTGGTAATTACTCATAATAAATTGCTTAAATTTTTATACTTAATCTCTCTTTAATTTCATCAATAATAGAAACATCATCTATAGTTGAAGGAACGCTAAACGCTTCATTATCGGCTATTTTTCGCAATAGCTTTCTTAATATTTTACCAGAACGAGTTTTTGGTAATCTTTTTACAATTTTCAGATCTTTAAAAGACGCAACAGCGCCTATTTGCGATCGCACCAATTGAATAATTTCTTTTTCAATTTCCGTATCATTTTTATCATTATCCGACGATAAAACAACCAAACCCATCGGTTTTTGTCCTTTTATCTCACATAAAACGCCAAAAACAGCACATTCTGCAACTGCAGGGTGACTTGACACAATCTCTTCCATTTCTGCTGTTGAAAGACGATGCCCCGCAACATTGATAATATCATCTACCCTACCCGTAATAAAGACATAACCGTCTTCATCTACATATCCTCCATCACCAGTGAAATAATAACCTGGGAATTTCGTCAAGTATGAATTATTAAAACGTTCGGGATTCCTCCATAAATTCATTAACATACCAGGAGGCAATGGTAATTTTATAGCTACAAATCCCTCCTCATCTGTCGCTGCCACTTCACCCGATTCATTTAATATTTGAATATTATATCCACAAACAGCTTTTGCGGCAGATCCAGGTTTCACTGGTAATAATTCAACACCTACCATATTGGATAACATGGGCCAGCCAGATTCAGTTTGCCACCAATGATCGATAACAGGAACCTTTAAATGCTCTTCCATCCAATTTAACGTCGATATATCACAACGCTCACCAGCCACAAATTGATATTTCAAACTTGACAAATCGTATTGCTTAATAAAGTCCCCATTTGGGTCCTCTTTTCTTATTGCTCGAATGGCAGTAGGAGCAGTGAACATTGCTTTTACTTTATATTCCGAAATAACGCGCCAAAAAGTTGATGCATCCGGAGTTTTAATAGGTTTCCCCTCAAATAATATTGTTGTATTTCTATTTAAAAGAGGGCCATACACGATATAACTATGACCTACAACCCAACCAACATCACTTGCTGCCCAAAAAGTATCCCCTTCTTCCATACCATAAATATACTTCATGCTAAACTTTAAAGCCGTAGCATAACCACCCGTATCTCGAATAACACCTTTGGGACTTCCAGTTGTGCCAGATGTATACAGAATATAAAGTGGATGTGTAGATTTCACAGGCACAGCTGGAATCACTTCAGACATTTCTATTAAGACGCCATAATCTATATCTCGATCTGTGTTATCATATTCAACTCCGCGCTCACGATCGTAGATTATAACACGTTCAGGCTTGTGTTTTGCCAATTCAATTGCCTCATCAACAAACGGCTTGTAAGGAATAATACGATTTACTTCAATACCATTTGATGCCGTTATAATTAATTTAGGAAGGCAATCGTCAATTCTTAATGCTAATTCGTGCGGAGCAAAACCGCCAAAAACCACTGAATGAATTGCGCCAATTCTTGCACATGCTAACATGGCATAAATAGCTTGTGGAATCATTGGCATATAAATAATAACCGTATCCCCTTTTTTAACACCTAAATCTTTTAATCCTCCAGCTAACCGTCCAACCTCATACAATAAATCAGTATAAGTAATCGCCAATTTGGTATCTGTTACTGGGGAGTCATAGTAAATAGCAACATCATCTCCATGCCCATTTTCAATATGCGCATCGATACATAGGTAGCTCATATTTAACTTGCCGTCCTCAAACCAATTATTCCAAATTTCAGTCGCTGAAATGATTTTTTTTGGTACTTCATGCCACTTCAATTCATTGACCTGTCGCTTCCAAAAAACATCAGGTTTTTCTATACTTTCTTTATACAAGTCATTATAATTCATTTTACCCTTTTTTTAAATAATCCAAACCAATTAGGATTCAATACTTTTGTTTTAATCATCACCCAAAGAATCAGGACAAATATCAACCCTACGAATACCGAAGTCAGCGTAGATAAAGCAACTTGATTTTCTAATTTAAATCTTATATAGAGTGTTGCAGTAATGTAAATTAAAATAAACACATCTGACACTAAAGGACTGAGACTAAATTTCATAATTTCATTTTTAAAAACACTGACCTGATTCAATAGTTGCGCACTAGAGGAAATCAGGCCAGCATTTCAGTTACTTCGTTTACTATTTTTTTAACAGAAAAAGGTTTGGTCATATACTTGTTCACTCCTAAGTTCATTCCCTTTTCAACATCTGTTGATTTATTCTTGGCAGTTAAGAAAATGACTTTTACATTCTTTAATTCTTCATTTTCTCTAATCCATTCCAATGTTTGATATCCGTCAACTTGTGGCATCATAATATCTAACAATACCATGTCTGGCACATTGTGTTTTAATATCTCCATTGCTTCACTACCATCCCTTGCAATAAAAACTTCGTAGCCTTTCTTTTTAAAAGCATATTCGAGTGTCATCACAATATTCGGTTCATCATCTACGATTAAAATTTTTCTTATCATTATCTATTGCTGATTTACTGGTATTTCAAATTTAAAATTGGCGCCCCCTCCTTCATCATTGACAACTTCAATTGTTCCGTTGTGACGTTCGATAATGCGTTGAGAAATTGCCAATCCTAATCCACTTCCCTCTGGCTTAATTGTATTTTGATTTTTAGATTGATAAAATTTATCAAAAACAAAATCGATATCCTCATTAGGCACACCTAGACCATTATCGGAAACACTCACATTCAACACCTTTTTTGAGACTTTATATTGAACCCATACTATGCCGTCTTCTTTATTCGCAAATTTAATTCCATTGGAAAGTAAATTTGTCAAGACTTGAATAATTCGGTCTTCGTCATATTCAATAAAAACGTCTCGCTGCGTTGTTACTTTAATTCTAACATTTGCAGCTATTGCCACTTGGCTCAGTGAGAGCACAACATGCTTAAGTGTTTCTCTAAAATTATACTTTTTCAACATAAGTTCTTCTCTATCTTCCGATAATTTTTCAAAATCAAGGATATTGTGAATAAGGCGTGCAAAACGATCAGAATCTTGTAGGATATTTCTTAAAAATTGATCTCTTATTTCTGGAGTCATTTCGTCCGCATCATCTAATAATAATTCTGCAGCACCTCTAATTCCAGTTAATGGTGTTTTAAGTTCATGCGCTACCGTATCCAAAAATTCATCCTTTTGTTTATCCTTCTCAATCAACTCACTATTCACATCTTTTAATTGACTGGTAAGCTCTGTTAATTGTCGCGATTTATCTTTTAATAATTTATTACTTGCGATCGTCTCTTTCGACTCCTCAAGGATTTTCAATACCTCAACTAGACTTACTTCATCCTCTTTTACAACACTTGATATAAGAATTTTTGCAGATGCCCCTCCAATTGTTCCTGTTAGTAATTTTTCAGAAAAATTTATCAATCTAGCGTCCGCTAATTGTGCATCGGGAGCGATATCATACTTTCTAAAAAATAACGATAGCGCACGCTCCGTTCGTTCAACGCCTAAAAATTTAATTAATACATTTTTAATATCAATTACATATGCTTCACCTTTCCATACATAAGCATTATCATCAAGACTGGAAGTAACTTTAGGATCTACAAATATCTCAGCATAATTCCGTTCTCTATAATTTCCTTTTGATGAAATTGAAACCCATAAATAAACGATGGTATTCACAATTAAACTCCAGAAAAAGGCATGTGAAGCTGGCGACAAAAAGTCGATTCCAAATAAAGCATGTGGACGCAATGCTTCAATACCAAACAAGCCATTTTGAATAAAATAATCTGTTGTACCGTAAGCTTCAATAATGAAAGGAATAATCAGCGTATAAAGGATTATAATAAACCCCGAAATTATTCCAGCTATTGTTCCGCGTGCCGCGCCCCTATTCCAGTATAAACCAATAAAAAAAGATGGCGCCAATAAAGCAATAATCACAAACGAGATTAATCCTATTGAATAGAGTGACATTTGCACAGAGAAGTTAGCGTAAAAGATGTACGCTAGAATGATGATTGAAAAAATTGCTACACGCCTAATTAATTTAATGTAAGACTCATTCCCTTCCGAATTACCAGAAACGAACTTATCTAAAAAGCCATAAGGAATGACCAAATTATTACTCACCATATTTGAAAGTGCGATAGTTGAAATCACAACCATTGAAATCACTGCAGAAAAGCCACCTAGAAAAACAAGTAAAGCGATTAAAGTGTTTCCATTTTGAAGCGGCAGTAAAAGCGTATAGTAATCCGAATTTACGGTATCACCGAATGTCAGTTTACCACCCCAAGCAATGAATATTACAAAAACATTAAAAAGTAGTAAGTATAATGGGAATAGCCAAATTGCTTTTTTAAGATGTTTTTCACGATCGTTTTCAACTACAGCCACGTGGAATTGTCTCGGCAATAAAAAGATCGCAAAGAAGGATAATAATACGAGGAAAAACCAATCCAAACCTTGTTCAATGCCATCAAAACCAATTAATTTCTCGAAATTTTCGGTCTGTGATATTTGATTATAAATATCTGTCGTTCCATCAAACATATAGAAAGTCACGTAGATTCCTATAGCTAAAAAGAATGCTAATTTTAAAATAGCCTCAAAAGCAACAGAAACTATAATCCCTCTATTTTTTATTGAGGCATCTGTTTTCTGAGTACTAAAAAACGTAACAAAAACAGCAAGAATTAGTGCTATATAAAAAGTTGAATCATGGAGTATATTTTTCGAATCGAACTGTGAATCTACGGTCATCACTTTAAAGGTTTCTGAAATCGCCTTTAATTGAAGAGAGATATAAGGAACGGTGCCTACTATACAAACAAGTGTGACGATAGCACCTAATAATTTATCACGTCCATACCTCAAAGAAATAAAATCAGCAATAGAGGCAATTTTATTATGCTTTGCAATTCGAATTATTTTTCTCATTACTACAATCCAAAGCGGAATAGCGATGATGGGACCTAAATAAATAGGCAAGAACATTATGCCAGATTCGGCTGCTGTTCCAACACTTCCATAATACGTCCAAGCCGTACAATACACTGCCAAAGACAAGGTGTAAACGTAAGGATTATTCACCCACCGACTTCTACTCTGCTTGTTGCCCCAATGAACAATGTAAAAGAGTAGCGCCAAATAGGCAAATATGATCAATATTAAAGCGTAATTACTCAAAATGACGCTTTAAGACAATAAAAGAAATGATTATAGCTGAAAGCCATATTGTAAAAATTGAAAAATAGATAATTGGAAACCCCAGAATAGCTCTAGTACCATTAAACATTAACACCAACGGAATATTCAACAGCACAAAAAGTGCGATTGCTAATATTACTAATTTTTGCTCGTGTCTTTTTTTCATAGGTCTTAAAATAGTAAAAAACAGCAATGCATTAATATGCACTGCTGTTTTTTAACTCCTTCTTTAATGATTAGCTGCAGCTTCACCTGCACCACTCGGAATTCGAATATTTTCTACAATTTCCTGAACCTCAATAGGAGGTGCTGGTGTTAGTCGAGAAACAACGATTGAAACTGTAAAATTTAAAATCATTGCGACTGTTCCAAATCCTTCAGGAGATGTTCCAAACCACCAATCTTCTTCAGGTAAAGGTCCCATCACACCAATTAAACCAGTTTTAAATACGATCATGTAGAATAGCATCAAGACAATACCTACAATCATACCTGAAATGGCACCTTCTTTATTCATTCGCTTATCAAAAATCCCTAAAACAATTGCAGGGAAGAATGACGCTGCGGCCAGTCCAAAAGCAAGGGCAACAACTGCGGCGACAAATCCTGGTGGATAAATCCCAAATAAGCCAGCCACAATAATCGCAACTACAATTGCAATTCGAGCTGCCAATAATTCACCTTTTTCAGATATTTCGGGTTTTAACTGTTTCTTAATTAAATCGTGAGAAACGGAAGTTGAAATCACAAGTAATAAACCAGCAGCAGTTGACAATGCCGCGGCTAAACCACCAGCTGCAACTAATGCAATCACCCAATTCGGAAGACTTGCAATCTCGGGATTGGCCAATACCATAATATCTCTATCAACATATAATTCGTTTACATTGACACCAGCATTAGATACTAGTCGTTCTCCATATATTCCTCTTTCTCCAGTGAAAAGTGGTTTTTTACCTTCCATTGCATCACCAGCTACATATTGAATTTTTCCATCTCCATTTTTATCAGCCCATGCAATAAGACCAGTATTCTCCCAGTTTCTGAACCAATCTGGCATCTCCTCATAACTTTGGTTGGTTACAGTTTCAATTAAGTTAGTTCTTGCAAATACTGAAATTGCAGGAGCAGTGGTATAAAGTATCGCAATAAATAACAACGCTAAACCAGCAGATTTACGTGCATCTTTCACTTTCGCTACCGTAAAGAAACGGACGATTACGTGAGGCAATCCAGCAGTACCAACCATCAAAGCGATTGTTATTGCAAATACATCCCAAGTAGATTTAGATCCGCTTGTATATTCTTTAAATCCTAAGTCCGTATGTAAAGCATCTAATTTGTCAAGCAAATAAACGCCATCCGCCCCTTTACTTCCCATACCCACCTGAGGAATTGGATTTCCAGTCATTTGAAATGAAATAAAGATAGCAGGAACCATAAAAGCGAAAATCAATACACAATATTGAACGACTTGTGTATATGTGATCCCTTTCATTCCTCCCAATAGGGCAAACACCAATACTACAGTCATACCAATAACAACCCCAATATTAATATCAACTTCTAAAAATTGAGAAAAAACAATACCTACTCCACGCATTTGACCAGCCACATATGTGAATGAAACGATTAATGCACAAATAACAGCAACTGTTCTAGCTGTATTAGAATAGTATCGATCCCCGATAAAATCTGGAACAGTAAATTTCCCGAATTTCCTTAGGTAAGGCGCTAATAATAACGCCAATAATACATATCCACCGGTCCATCCCATCAGATATACCGAACCATCATAACCGATGAATGAAATAATACCAGCCATTGATATAAATGATGCGGCACTCATCCAATCGGCTGCCGTTGCCATTCCGTTTGCCAATGGAGAAACACTCCCTCCGGCAACATAAAATTCTTTAGTAGATCCTGCGCGGGCCCAAATTGCAATTCCAAAATAAAGGGCAAATGTAATTCCTACTAAAAGCCATGTCCAAACTTGTAAACTCATAATTAATTTTTTTAATATTTATAATTCTATCAAATAGCTTACTCTTCGCTATATCCGTATTTTTTATCTAGTTTGTTCATTAAGCGTACATACACAAAAATAAGCACTACAAATACATAAATTGAACCTTGTTGGGCGAACCAAAAACCTAGTTTGAATCCACCTATTCGAATTGTATTCAGTTGTTCACGTATCAAAATTCCGAAGACACATGAAACCAAGAACCAAATACTCATGAGAATTACGAGATACCGGATGTTTTGCTTCCAATATGCTTTTGCGTTACTTTTTTTATCTAATTCAGTCATATTTTTATTTATTAAAGGAAAATCGATGCTTGTAAAGTGACTATATTAGCCTGTGCAGCACCAAATTGTTCATTTTTATATTCGAGTGTTAATTTTGAATGATGCCCTGTGAAATATGCGTTTATTCCTGCACCAATATTATTTCTTGCATTTGGAGTTGCATCATAAGCATGGTTAGCAAATGATACATAAGGCTGGAATCTTGTTTTAGATTTATCTCCCGGAATGACATAACCAATATGTCCGTAAATCATTGTTCCCGAACCGTAGGCACTATATAAATAGTTCTCGCCGTAATTATTGTATTGAAAAGTGGCATAAACAGAAAACGCAGCTCCTTTTTCACCTATTGGTGTTTCATAAAAAACATCACCAGCAAAAATGCTCACATTTTGACCGCTCAATCCACCTATTGTATCAGTTGCAATAACAGCACCATTAGGATGAACATAGAATCCAGAGCCGATATTAAATACTCTCTTCGCTCCTAAATACGACCCTACTTTATACGGTAGAAAGTTAGACTCTTGATCTAAGAAATTATATTCAAAATATCCAGCATAAGTAAATCCAGCTGTTGCCGAACCTAGTAAACGTTTACCTCCATAAACAGCTCCTTCATTGACGACTGGAGCTCTAGCATCAAGACCATTTGTTACTGCCTCATTCACTGCTACACGGTATTGCAATTTTCCAAATGAACCTTTCGCAAAAACACCGACATGTCTTACAAATTGATCAGACAACCCCAAAGTAGCCCATGATTGACGGTTATTATCCAACGTAATCATATTAAGAGTGCTTTGATTGTTCAATCTTGAAATGCCATTATAATAATGCAAACCACCACCTAAAGTATGTTTTTCATTTATGCTGTACTGCACCCATGCGTCATGTAAAAAAAGTTGAGAACCATCAGCTACTCCTGTGGGACTCATATTATTTGCATTCAAACTATTTAATCCGAAATGCGTTAGTAAAAGGAATTTTTTACTGATTTGAGAATACATCAAAATACGTGCTCTTCGCAAATTAAAATTCACTGGGGAAGTATTCGACGGGGCATCATCTCTATAAACAGTTTGTGCTTGCGCCCATGATATCAATCGGAAGTATCGCGCACCATCTTCACTTAATTTCACCTTTAAACCATCTTGGTAAGGATCGGTAACTTTTGTGTCTTGACCAAAACTCAATTGATAAGTCATCGCTGACATGATCATTGTGAAGGTCAATTTTAGTAAACTATTTTTCATAGTGTTAAACAGGTTTAGTTAATAAATTGTTAACCTAGTGCGCTTCACTAAATTCAATAAAAACCTGTTCCGATTACAAACTAATATAGTTAATCGTTAATACTATAGTTAATTAATCCCTAAATCGCTCCCACTTTATCAGCATATACTTATCTCCTAGCTCAGTTACTATGACACCAGACCCCTTTACATTCTCAACCTTGCTAAAATAATTTGACAGTTCTGCCGCATTCAAAATTCGATAAGTTGGGTGATAACCTGGATTTTCTGGACGCTTAATCTTGTACTTCTTCACCCAATTCAAAACACTAACGTGTGAAACACCTAAGACGCGCTCAATCTCCCGATAAGTCAACCCCTCCAAATACAACTGCAAAGCCTTATTGACATAGTAATCATCAATTTTCTTACCGATCTTATTAACAGTGAAAAAATACTTGCAAGACTTACACTTATATCGCTGACGATCATTCACTACACCACTCTTAATATAGTCCTGACTATTACAATTTGGGCACGAATTAATCTTCATATATACTTATTTAGCATAAATATATCTATTTAGCATAATTTATTCATACAAACTTGTCTTTTTTTTCATAAATAGTTAAAATAAAAGCATTCCGTTAAATAAAAAATAAAACCTTAACCGTTAATATACAAAGCTTTAAAATAAAATATTTTCAGTACTCTATTTCAAAAAAAATGACAATTCGATATATTTAAATGTGTTTTAATCACGCTCAATTATACTTTTATACTTAAATTATGATAAATTCTACATTATGAGACTGTGTATCTTGCTTTTAGCAAACTTATTCTACTTAAACTCCATTGGACAAACAGTGATGTCTAACAATTGTAAAATGGATATTGAATTATTAATGACTCACCTCGCATCGAATAATCAGCAACCAGCTGAACAATTCATTCAGAAATATCCGATTCATAAAATAAATGGCATATCTTATTTATCTACCCTTGCTGAAACCGATAGGGATTTTGACGCAAGTTTATTAAAAGGAGAAGGGTATATAATAGGAAGTCAAATCAATAAATTCATATCGCTTAAAGTACCATTCCACCTATTAGATAAAATTGAAACACTAGAAGGAATTAAAACGATTCAATTGGCAGGAAAGATTAAACCTGACTTGCATAAAGTGAGATATGACACCCACGTTGACAGTATTCACAAAGGAATTGGTTTACCAGAAATTTATTCGGGAAAAGACATTATTATCGGTGTTACAGATTGGGGCTTTGATTATTCATCGCCTATGTTTTATGATACCTTATTGGAAGCAACAAGAATTATAGCTGCTTGGGATCAATTTAAAACCAGCGGTCCAAATCCTGTTGACTATGCTTACGGAACAGAATTTAATTCACCCGCGACATTAATAGCAGCTGGCAGTGACACAGCAAATATCTATTCGTACGGCACGCATGGCACACATGTGGCAGGCATAGCTGGTGGTAGTGGCGCTGGAACAAACTTCAGAGGAATGGCTTATGAAGCGCAATTTCTATTTGTAACCTTTTTCCCAGACGAAGGAGCTGTTTTAGATGCTTGGGAATGGATGTATAATAAAGCTGTGGCGGAAGATAAAAGATTGGTCATAAATATGAGTTGGGGATTATATCACACCGGTGCCTTAGATGGAACTTCAATTTTGTCACAAGCCTTAGACAGCTATTCGGATTTAGGGGTCACTTTTGTTACATCAGGAGGTAATAACGGATCTGTAAATTTTCATATCAAGAAAGAGTTTACAGGTGATACTCTGTATTCTAAAATTGAATTTTACGAATCAGAAATGGAGACACTTTATGGACAAAGTATTCATGCTTGGGGTGATTCAGAAAGTAGTTTTACCGCCGGTTTTAATGTCTTAAACATTTCAAATGAAATTGTTGGAAGTAGTGAATGGTATTCGACTGCTGAATTCACTGACTATATAGAGAGCTATATTGCACTAGAAGGAGATATTGATACGGTTAGGTTTAATTTAAGTATGGATGATGCGTACCCGACTAACGATAGACCACAAATGCGTTTACGTATTAAAAATCCGATTGATTCCTATAAAATCATTTTAAAATCAACTCATCTAAGTGGCACTGTACATTTTTGGAATGTGACAGAATTAACTTCGGATGTCGGGAATTGGGGCATGCCTTTTACTCGATCGAGCCCTGATTATGTTTCAGGAGATAATGAATACGGTGTTGGTGCACCGGCATGCTCACATGCTGCTATTTCTGTTGCGGCCCATGCGGCGGAATATGCTGCAGAACCGGGCGATCCACTTTTTGGAGGAGGTGCAGCCAGTTTCTCTAGTAATGGTCCACTTATTACGGGTGAAATAAAACCCGACATTTCTGCACCAGGCGTAAACGTTACTTCATCTATCTCTTCTTATACAGATGATGCTTTTGGTTTTGTTGTGAGCTCAGTCGATTTTGAAGGAAGAACTTACGATTTCGCACGTTTTTCAGGCACATCAATGTCTGGTCCAGCAGTAGCTGGAATTTGTGCTTTAATCTTAGATGCCAATCCATATTTATCACCTGATCAAGTAAAAGAAATCATTATTGAAACCGCAAGATTAGACAGACATACCGGAGAAATTGGGCCAGAAGGAAGCACATCATGGGGATGGGGAAAAATTGATGCTTATGATGCAATTAGAAGTGCTATCACCATCACTGGATTAGATGAAATCACCAAAGAATATAAATGGAAAATCTATCCGAACCCCACCAATTCAATCGTTAATATTGGTGGTGATTTGCCAGGATTAAAGCAAATTGAAATCATTGATTTAAATGGAAAAGTTTGTTTGCAGTCTGCCGCACAAAATACAATTGCGATTGACCAATTAAGCCCAGGTATTTATATCTGCAAATTATTGATCGGTGAAAAAGTAGAACAGCAAAAATTCATTGTTCAATAGCAGAAATTATAGCACACAAAAAAGGCAGCCGAACCGATGTTCGCGCTGCCTTTTTTTGTTAGCAAACTTGCCCCCTTTAACCCGCTTGCTTTTTAGGATTAATCATTAAAATTTCGTTGACTTGAATCTCAGTCACTTTTTTATTCGTGCCTGACGCATCTGTATAAACCCGATTGATCAGCTTCCCGTCAATCGCTAACATTTGCCCCTTTTTAACGAATTTCTCGATTAATTCTGCTTTTTTACCCCAAGCCACAATACTATGCCATTGTGTTTTAACTGATTTCCCATTGATCTCTCTAATGGTTTCGTTGGTTGCTAATGTGAACTTGGCCAATTTTACACCATTTTCGAAAGTTCTTATTACTGGAGCTACTCCGATGCGTCCAATTAAGTTTACTGCGTTTTGTAATTTATTCATGATGATTTTTTTTAATGCGATTAATTAATTTTTAATTGAAGGTGTTGGGGATCAAGCAAGTGATTTACAACATGCTTAAATCCCCATCCCCCACTTCTACCCTTTTTTAGCGTTACCTAAGAACAAGAATTCTTGAATTTGAATTTCTGTCTTCGTTCGCTTCTCCCCCTCTTTCGTCTCATAAGTTCGGGTTACCAACTTACCTTCAATAGCAATTTCTTGCCCCTTATCTGTGTACTTTTCTAAAATCTCTGCTTGTTTACCCCAGGCAGTTGCTTGATGCCATTGTACCGCATCTACTTTTTCTCCTTGGGCGTTTTTATACGACTCGTTCGTAGCGATATTTAACTTTGCTAACTTGTTTCCATTTTCGAATGAAATGATTTCAGGTGCTTGACCTAAGTGTCCGATTAATTGTACTTTGTTTCTTAACGTGTTCATGTTGTTGTTTTTAAAAATTATTTGTAAATGTTTCTGTCGTTGTTTGTTAGCGACGAGGCAAAGTAATGGACGATTCAAATCTTTAGTCGGTTACAAAACGTTTGTATACGAATAAAGTACGTTTGTAAATGTTTGTAAACGTTTTTATATTTGATATACAATGATTTACATCAAAAAATGTGATTTAATTTGCACAACTGCCTGAATTAGATGCTTCTATTCAAAATACCTTATAAGACACTGGTAATTTTTGGTACTTTTAGATTTGATTAAATCAGTAATGAAATGAAAATCTGGCTAATATTTCCATTGTTCACTTTATTGAACTGCAACTACGATATAAACAAAAATAAGGCATCAACAATAATTGCTCCTGAACCAAATGATCACATTATTATTATGTCGATTATTGTACTGGATAGTCTTGAAAATGAAGTTGCCTTAAACATTTCCTATTCAATTATTACTCAGACAAGCCTATTAAAAAGTTACGGATTTAACAACCTAGAAGAATTTGATGATGAGGTTTTAAAACCAGTTATTCGTAGTTTTATTCGCTCTGAAATTTCAAATATTTCAAAAGACAGTATTAATAAAATTGATATCGAAAAATTAAAAAATAAGCTCAATAAGCAAATAAGTGATGGCAGAATAAGTTTTGATGGCAAAAAAATAAATTCTTATAACTTTTCTATTGGAATACTCAGTATCGCCAAACAGAATTTACAACAAAATTAAAACCAACTACCCCTTCACATACTTCTCCAAGAAAGCATCTTTATAAGCGCGCCCTATTGGTACTTGAATGTCTCCCAATAAATAAACTTGATTTCCAGCAATTTTTTCAATGCAAGCGGTATTGATCAAATACGATTTATGTACACGAATGAAATCATTGGCTCTTAATTTATTTTCCCAGAACGACAAAGTTTCTGGCGTCAACAGCTTCTTATCTTTTTGATGAATCTCTGTATAATCCATATCAGATTGAATATAGATAACTTCCTCACTTTTCACTTTAATATATTCATGCCCCGACTTCACGAAAAACTCAAGGTTCGCCGAGGTGTCTTGGACAGTTTCTTTTGGTTGAACTTTATTAATCGCTTGCACGAATCGTTCGAAGGAAAACGGTTTAACCAAATAATCAATTACATTCAATTCAAACCCCTGTACCGCATATTCCGAAAAGGCAGTAGTAAAAATTACGGCTGGCGGATTGGTGATCGTCTTTAAAAAATCTATTCCTGAAATTTTTGGCAAATGAATATCCAAAAACATCATATCAACACTATTCAGTTTTAAATAGGCCAAAGCTTCAATCGCATTTGAGAAAACAGCTTTCAATTCAATGGTACCAACATCAAGAATGTACTTTTTTAACACCCTTTGCGCTGGCGCTTGATCTTCTATGATTATGCAGGTGATCATTGTGTTACTTTTAAATTGATCTTTAAATGTACATCAAAAATGTTTTCACGGCTGTCGATTGACAAAGTATGAGAATTAGGATAAAGCAAAGTCAAACGTTTCTTCACATTCTCCAAACCAATTCCATGTGCTAAGTCATTTGTATTTGTATCCTCTGTAAAAGTATTCCTACAATGGAATTTTAAACTTCCCTTTTCATCTAAATCAATAGCAATACCAATTTCAATATCATCCGTTTGACTACTTGCACTATGCTTAAAAGCATTTTCAATAAATACAGATAAAATAAGCGGCGCAATTTGATAGCCAGAATTAATATGCTGTGCATCAAAACTGATCGTTCCGCGATCTTCAAATTGTAACTGACTTAGGTTTACAAAACTTTCCAATTGATCAATTTCTTTTCCTAATGGGACAAATTCTTCTTTGCATTCATACAGCATATAGCGCAATACATTTGACAATTCTAAAATTATCTGTGGTGTTTTAGGTGAACTCTCTAATGCATAAGCATATAAATTATTAAGATTATTGAATAGGAAATGAGGATTGATTTGCGACTTTAAAAACTGTAATTCACTCTCCTTTACAGCAGATTTTAATTCATCAACTTCCTTCTGTTTATTCAAAGCATCCCATGCGAATTTAAATCCGGCCAATATGGTGATTGTCGGTAAAGAATCCGTCAGACTTCTAAAAACACCTGGAAAACTTGCTCCTCTGGTATCAGGAAAATAAATCTGTTCAATCACCCCTTCCTCTATAACAATAACGATGGCAATCACGGCTAAAACTGACAGTCCAAAAGTCCAATATTTTTTCGGATATAAAAATTTAGGCAACAAAACATAATTGATAAAGAATGCTGCAACTACGTAATTTAGAAAGAAAAGGACAGTAGATATTTCAAAATCAAACTCCGAAAACCCACCACCTCTTTTACGTTCGAATGCATAAAACACAAAAACCATTCCTACAAGAAACACTTGAAAAAAGGCTTCGTACCAATATTTTCGCGTTTGATTTTCTTCAAAAGTCATAGATCAAAATTAGACATAAAGTAATTGAAGATAAAAAAGAATCGGCAAACGACAGAATTAAACAGTCACACGTCAAATAAATGCATCGAAAAAAGTCCGTTTTTATTAATAAGAAAGTGAATTGTTGTTTGCAGGCTCATTTATGTCGTTGAACAGGTTTAATTTTTTCAATTGAAATTAAGTCCTCAAATTTGCATGAAATAAAGAACCAAACCATGAAGCATCTACTTCTTATATTAATAGCGACAATTATTCCTTCAGCTATAATATTCGCTCAATCGACAACAATTAGTGGAATAGTAATAGATGAACCAAGTGGCCAACCTATTCCTTATGCAACAATTGCTATAATGAGTCCGACCACCAATAAAATTCTGGCTGGAACGACAAGTAAAGATGATGGTAGTTTTAATGTCACAACAGATTCATCTGCATTTATAATTGAGGTCAGATTCATTGGATTTATCACTAAAAAAATTGAAACATTTGACATTATTGACGGCAAAATAAATCTAGGTAAAATCTTATTGTCTAATACCGAACATAGCTTAGACCAAGTGCAAGTGACTGCCGAAAAATCATCAGTCGAATTCAAATTAGACAAGCGTGTTTTTAATGTAGGAAGTGATTTGACAAGCTCAGGTATGGGTGCAATGGATCTTTTAAACAATGTTCCGTCTGTTAATGTTGACATAGAGGGTATCATAAGTCTTAGAGGGAATTCTGGTGTTCAAATCCTTATCAATGGAAAACCATCTGTATTATCTGACGAAGGCAGTAATGCATTAGGAACGATTTCAGCTGATATGATTGAGAGTATAGAAGTGATCACAAATCCTTCTGCGAAATACGAAGCCGAAGGTTCAGCGGGTATTATCAATATCATCCTTAAAAAAGAGGATAAAAAAGCATTCAACGGATCTATTTCATTGAATACAGGCTATCCTAATAATCATAGTATTGGGGTAAGTTTGAATCAACGAACAGAGAAATTTAACTTATTTGCGCAATTGGGAGCGGGTTATAGAACGCGTCCAACCATAAGAAAAACCGAAAATATTAACCACATCACGGGATCTGAAATTTATGGTTTGGGCGAGGAATCTAAAAGTGAAAATTTCTACAATGTAATTCTGGGCACTGATATTTATCTAAACGATTTCAATACAATTACTGTTTCAGGGAATTATATGTACGAGATAGAAGACGAACCTACTATTACGACATTTTCTCTTGAAAACGAAGGTTATTTATTAAGTCAATATACAAGAACAGGTGCAACTTCAGCAACCAATCCTAAATACCAATTCGATGTTCAGTATGCCAAGCAATTTAAGAATCACAAGGACCATAATTTGTTGTTTAGTACGACTGGTAATTTCTTCGGTAAAAAACAAACCTCCGAATATATCAACGAAAACACGCTCGGTTTTTCAGCGCCTGACAACCAAAGAATAGAGACTGACTTTTATCAATCAAACTATGCTTTTAAGCTCGATTACACCAATCCAATCACCAAGAAAATAACAATAGAAACTGGTGGTATTTATGAATTAAATAATGTAGGAAATGAGTATAGTGTATTAGATCAAAGCAGCGATGTTTGGGCACTGAACACGAATTTAAGTAACGATTTTAATTTCGATCAAAAGGTTTTAGGACTATACGGAACGGCATCTTACGAAGCGGAAAAGTGGGGTGTAAAAGCTGGATTAAGATTCGAAAATACGGATGTTCAAACATTACTTGCAACGACTAACGAAAGCAATTCGATGAATTATACGAACCTGTTTCCGTCGGCGCATGTATCATATAAAATAAGTAAACAATATTCGTTACAGGCAGGTTATTCTAAACGAATTTACAGACCAAGAATGTGGGATTTGAATCCATTTTTCAATATTCAAAACACATACAGCGTTCGCAAAGGTAATCCCGAATTAATGCCTGAATTTGCGGATTCGTACGAGATAACCGGAATATTTATAAAAGAAAAAATATCATTAAATGCCAGCGTTTACTTCTTACATACCGTTGATGTGATTGAACGAGTATCCTTTTTTGAAGATGATATTAACACCGTCACCCCTACTAACATTGGAACAAGAGATCAGTTAGGCATTGAGTTAAACGCTAAATATTCACCGAATAAATGGTTAACGTTAAGTGGTGATTTTAACTATGGGTATTTTAATCGAGTGGGAACTTTTGAGGATCAAGTATTCGATTTTAATGGTGACAAATGGTCGTCAAAACTAACTGCTAAAATTAAATTACCTGCAGATATTGAGGTAGAATTATCCGGGAATCAAGAATCGCGATATGCTACTGTGCAAGGTGTAAACTCCGGCTTTGTTTATGGAAACATTGGTCTCCGTAAAAAATTATGGAAAGGAAAAGGAGTTATTAATGCCAGCGTACAAGATGTATTTGCTTCACGAATAAGAGAGAGCATTGTCGACCAACCAGATTATTATTTGTACAACTATGGACAAAGAGGCCGTTTTTTCACCATTGGTTTTAGTTATAGTTTTGGTAAAGGTGAGGCGATGACTTATTCTGGAAAAAGAAGATAATCAATCAAGGATTGATTTAAATATTAATCTTATTTAATTCTTTAAATTTATCGACTAATTATTTTCATAATAAATCCCTCGAATGAATTCCAAATTATTATTCACCCTATGTACGCTGATTATTTTCTCGTGCAACGAAAACCAGCATGAGAAGAGTAACCTTGTTTCATTAGACCCTTCTGAAAGTCTTGCATGCAACCTCTGTTTATTAAAAGACTCTATTGATCATTATAATATTGCATCACTAAAACAAACGGATAAACAAGATACACTGCTCGACTGGAGACTCAAAATAAACCAACACCTATACGATTCATTATCAAAAAAATTCAGAAAAGAAAATCAAACTATTTTCCAATCAAAGCCAGGAGCTATTGCATACAAAAGCACGGAGTATGGTGCGCTTGAAATGTGTATGAAAAAGTATGCTTTTAACTTAATTGAAGATAAAGTAGAACGCGATCAACTTTTCTCATCCTATGTTGCTTATACTTTTTACAACGATTTACCGATTTATAATAATGAAGTCGACACCTCATTAATTCCAAAAAAAGATGGTTTTTATATCCTAGAAATCTACGGTAAAACCAACCGCGTTAAATATGAAGAATTTCCAGTCTATTGGGAACAATTAATGCATAAACATGTTTTGGCAAATACTTACTTGACAGAAAAGAAAAATAGTATTGCTAAAAAACTTTGCGGTAAGACTTTAAATCAAATGTCAGAAGCAGAATATGCGATGTTTAAAGAACATGTAGCGATTGCAGATGATATTGACAAAAATTTCACTTCAATCATACATCAAGATAAAATTTACCAACAATTATTGGCGGACTTTAAAACAATAAGTTCGCAAGAATAAACAATACTTCCATGAATAAGAAAATGCGCATTTACCACCGATATCTAGGATTCTTTTTAGCTGGAATAATGGCAGTTTATGCACTGAGCGGAATTGTATTAATTTTTAGGGAAACTAAAGTTTTTACGTACGAAACACAAATAGAAAAGACCTTACCCAATACGACCACAATTGACGAATTAGGGAAAGCTTTAGGATTAAAACGGTTTAAAATCGAGAAAACTGACGGTGATTTGGTCTATTTTAAAGAAGGAACATATAATAGTCTTACACACGAAGCTAAATATGAAGTCAAAGAATATCCAATAATACTAGACAAGTTAAATAAGCTACATAAAGCAACTACAGGCAGTCCTTTATTCTTTTTAAACATCTTTTTTGGTCTTGCATTATTGTTCTTTGTTATCTCAACATTCTGGATGTTTTTACCTGGAACGAAAATCTTTAAAAAAGGAATGTATTTTACTATCGGAGGAATTATCCTTACTGTGTTAATGTTATTTGTTTAAGAATGATTTAAGGAATTAGTGTATCTTCGACTAAACAAAAGTTAAGCGATGACCATTCTTCAAATTCCTACACCAAACCTCAAACAAACGATTAAATATTATGATGACTTAGGCTTCAAATATGAAAGTTTAAATGATCAGCATTATATTTTTGACAATCAAATAACAATTGAGATTGACACCAGTCATGTCAGTAGAATTGGCATTAAGATTTTCAGTATTGACTTTTCTAAAATGATTTCGGCACTTGAAAAGATTGCTCCAATCACAAAAACAGACAATGGTTTTATTACCACATCTCCAAGTGGCTGTTGGGTTTATCTTGCACAAAGTGAAGCCCCCATACTTAATACTTCAAAGGAACAGAACACCATTCTAGGGAATTTTTCAGGCATCAGTATTGAATCACATAGTTTCAAAAAAGAAGTTAAATTTTGGGAATTATTGGGATTTAAAATCACAGCTGGAAGTGCGAATGACCCATGGGCATCATTGGTCAATGAAGACAAATTTGTGATCAGCCTTATGAAACCATTGATGTGTCCACATTTGTTTTTCAACCCGTCATTGACCTTTTTCAACGGGAAAAACAATCCGCAAATTATAGATGAAATTCGAACGAGAAAGATTCCAATTCGACAAGAGATAACGCATTTTAATAAAAATAATATCGTTGATAATATTATACTTTGTGATCCATCAGGACTAGGGGCTTTTATTTTCAATGACTAAATAAACAATTAGAAACATTACCATTCCAATTAATTTATCTAGTTTTGCATTTTTAAAAAAATATTGAATATAATGAAAAATGGAACAGTAAAATTCTTCAATGAATCAAAAGGATTCGGTTTTATCACTGATGATGAGTCTAACGAAGAGTATTTTGTACACATCTCTGGTCTTATTGATGAGATCAACGAGGGTGACAACGTAGAATTTGATTTAAAAGATGGTAAAAAAGGATTAAACGCAGTTGACGTTAAAGTATTATAATTATACCAATCACTTTTTAGATTTGCCTGTTCGAGTTCAACTTGGACAGGCATTTTTTTGTTTAAACACCATAGATACATTAATTTTAAGAAGTGTCAATAATAAAAGCTACATACTCCATTCTACCCGCACATGATGGTATGCGCTTAAATGAATTTGCTGAAGCACATTTAAACGAATACACGAGTAAAAAGGGAGTTAAAAAAGCCATTAAGCGCGGTGAAATATTAGTCAACGCTAATCATGTTGAAGGCGGTCGTTTTTTAAAGGAGGATGATATTATTACGATTGTAGATATTGAACAAACACCTCCAAAAGTATTCCCGATAGACCTACCTGTTATTTATGAAGACGATTTCATTGCAGTAATCAATAAACCAGCAGGACTCACAGTAAGCGGAAATCAATATAAAACAGTACTCAATGCACTTGGCCATAACCTCAAACAAAGTAAATCGGAAGATGCTTTACCGTGGCCACAACCGGCGCATCGATTAGACAATCAAACATCAGGATTATTATTAATTGCTAAAACAGCAAAAGCAAGAATAGAATTAGGCAATGCGTTTGAAGAGAAGCGCATCACAAAAACCTATGCTGCAATACTCATCGGTAAATTAGCAGAAGCGCAAAACATTACGTTTCCAATTGATAATAAACCATCAGCATCTTTAATTACACCTCTACGATATGTTAGTTCGCTTAAAAACGAATTCCTCACATTGGTAGAACTAAATCCATTTACTGGTCGTACACATCAATTAAGAATTCATTCCGCTAAGATTGGTCACCCCATACTTGGTGATAAATTATATGGTGATGACGGTATGATTCTAAAAAACAAAGGACTTTTTTTAACAGCGAAATCACTCACTTTTCAACATCCAATAAACGGTGAAGAAATAATTGTAACAATTGAACTACCAACTAAATTTTCTCGTCGTCTTGAAAATGAAGAACGCAGGTTTAACAAATATAAACTAAAATGAGAATACTATTATTTACACTTTTCCTTACACTAATAACAATAAGTTTTGGTCAAACGGTCGATCTAGATTCGATTGACAATAATTATATAAGAATATTAGCGATTCAAAACTGGGATGAGGTAGTACACATTTCCGCTGAAGATGAATCGACAGAGGGCGGTGAGATTAATTATTATTACAACGAGAATAAACTTGAAAAAATCAGTGTTGATTATTTCGGAGAAATGGGCAAATCTTCGAAAGAGTTTTATTTAATGAATGGAAAGCTATCGTTCGTTTATGAAATAAATCACACTTATAATCTACCGATTTATTTGGATTCAATCACTGCAGCTGAGCATGGCGAAACAGCATTTTTTGACAGTAAAAAATCGAAGAACACTGTTAAATCGACTTATATAGCAAACGGTATATTACTTGAACAAATTCCTGCAATAGCATTCGATTCAAAAATTCGAAAGGCGGAGGCTAATCGACTTATGGCTGATTTTGAAAAATTACTAATAAAGCTTGAATCTAAATAGAATTTGGGGCTTAATTATTGTTTCGATAATTTTAGCTCTTTTAATCGTAGGTTATTCGCATTAACTGAGCGTCTATGTCATTCATATAATGATACAAAACTTCACCTGCGTTTTCGTCGATAAAAGAATTCAAAGCTGGTTTTTTAAACTTCTTTGAAACTTTATATGGACTTTTGGAAATATTGTAGATAACGTTTTTACTGATCTCCCCATATTTATCAACGATAGTCTCATATACAACCTCAGTTTTATTTAAGGATTTAGCTTCAATTTTAGATAAGTCATCGGGGTTTGCATTGTTAACATCTAACAAAGTACCAATATTTAAAATGACCAAACGGTTATCCACATTAAAGCACTTGCCTTTTGAGGCAAAATCACCTTGTTTATCATACCGATGATTGGTTATCTCATTTTTATCATATCTGCTGATTATGTAGTCAAGATAGTAATTTTTAACCGATGCCGCTGTTCTGGTTACCGTTGCTAAATAACCATACCATTCACGATTATAAATCTCTCCTACAATTGAAAAAGAGCCGTCGTCATGCAAAACTACTTTTTGCAAATTAAGATCTTTAATAGACACATCTCCTTTTTCATCTACCATTTCTATTTTTTCTTTCTCCGATAAGTCAGCTAATAAGTCATTCGAAAACTTAAACCATTTCTGACTTTTAATCGTTTTTTTCTGGATATCTACTTCAAAAACAAACTCTCCTTTAGCTTTTACGGATCCAGCATCATTATAATATCCAGCGATATAGATCTCACCTGTCTTAGACTCTATTAAACGCATTTCAACAATTCTTTTATCCTCCTCAAGCTTAAAAATGATATCCGTTATTTGTTCGTCCCTTCCCTGCACTGTTATCCCAAACTCTTCTACATCGGCGGCATTAGTAACATCCTCTGATTTTGAGGATTTTCGTATTCGAGCATACAATAAGTACTTCCTCCCTTCGGAATCAAATGAATAATCATGCGAATTATAACTACAATGCATATCAAAAAATTCGAGTTGATTTGTCGTATTCGCTACTAGATTCAAATATTCATCATATATCAACCAACCACGAGGTATGTTCAACATATATAAACTTGTATACAATTCAATCCTAATTAAATTCTTGTCAGAGGTATAATCAACAATACATAGAGGTACATGTAAAAAAGAGAGATACTCTTCTTTATGAAGTAACTTTGGCGGACTAATTTTAAAAGTTTCAAAATCCACCTCTAGACCAAAAATTTTTAAAACATTACTCTTCTCATTATATTTTGAAGAAAAAAGGTTGATTCTACCATCTATTGATATTATTTTCAAAAATTCATGCTCCTCATGATAAAAATATTCAGTCATATTTTTTGACGACACCAACTGAAAATCACGATTATACTTGCTTAAAAAATGGTCACCTTTATTCTCTTTGCTAACCACTATATATCCATCTGCAAAGATTATACAATCGAGTATATGAAGATTACTGTGTTGATTAAATGGAAATGAAAGCTGTTCTGATTCTGAACTACTATTATTATGTTGACCCCAACCCGTAAATTGGTTGATTAAACACATACAAATCACCAACAAAAGTAAATTATAATTTTTCATAATTAAGCTAATTATTTATCAATAGACTGAATAATTAAAATTTAAATTAATAAGTAATCTTCATTAATTCGGCTGCTTCTCTGTCATTCATATAATGCCACAACAACTCTACGCCACCCTCATATTCATTTAAATAACAATTAGTGTCCAGCCATCTAAATTTTATTGAATTCTGGTACTTACTTTGAGAGATATTATAGATTACATTTTTTTCAATTCTTCCATATTTATCAACTTGTGTTTCAAATACAACTTCTCTTTTTTCAAGATCCTTTTTAGTTTTTTTTGTTAAGTCGTCTGGATTACTATCTTGAAGATCCAGCATCGTTCCTAAATTAAGAAAAACCAATTTATTTCTAGCATTGAAGAAATAAGAGGCGTGTTTAATATTTCTATTTTGATCAACCCTATAATTCGCCATTTCTTCCTTATCATATCTACTTAGAATATAATCTCCATAATAATAGACATTTACATAACTTGATGTAGATGCATTATAATTTGAACTTACCTTATAAATTTCACCAATAATAGTGAACGAGCCATCATCATGCAACACCACATCTCTGAAGTATAGATTATAAATGTATAATTTATCATTCTCCAGATTATAAAATTTCTCTTTGTCTTCTGCTAAATCATCCATTAAATCTGTTGAAAACGGAAGCCATTTATGAGATTTAATTGTTTTAGATTGTCTATCCAATTCAATAATAAACTCACCTGCAGTACCGACATTGTTTTCCTCTTCATAATAGCCAACCACATACACCTCATCAGTTTTTGATTGCACTAATTTTAAAATATCAAAATACTTATCCTCAAATACTTCAAGCGGAATTCTCGTTACCTCACCATCAATCTCTAATATTAACAACTCTAAAGCCTGCGGTTCATAATCAGACGGATCTAAAATCAATCTACTTTCAGGTGTTGGCGCAGAAGTATATAATAAGTATGCCCTACCATCCTTATCAAAAACAAAATCTATTTGAAGCGTCATCCACCCCTCTTTAAACACATCGGAATAAGCCGATAAATCCCATAACTCATTGAGTTTATCATCAATAATAAACCAAGTAAAAGTAGCTCCTGTACTACCAAAAAAACCTCGATAGGCAACGCTAACCTTAAACATTTCTTCATCGTCCATTGAATCAATATTAAAAGCAATCTTACCTTGTAATTCTTTTACGACTTCTGAAGGCCCCAATTCTAATGTGGCCAAGTCTAATTCTTGCGCATAAAGTATTGTTGATTTCGTTTTTCTCGTGTATTGAGACGAAAACAACATCACTCGCTCACCCATTTCCATTGTTTTTACAAAATAAAACTTTTCTTTTATAAATTTTTGAGACACATCTACAGAAGAAATTAGTTGATAATTCAAGCTAAATTTATTGATGTAAATTTTACCCTTTTTTTTACCTTCAATTTGCTCTTTTAAAAAAACAATATAACCATGCGAAAATCGCATGACATCAAGAATTTTAAAATTCTCATTGTCTTGATATTTAACGGAGATTTTTTTTATAGTATAGCTATCATCATTTGACTGACTGAAACCAATATTGAACACTAAACAAGTTATAAAAATGCTGGTAATTAGCAATTTTAGATTTTTCATAGATAAATGTTTTAACGAATATATTGTTTCAAAGGTAATTCAACAGCAACTAACATAGAAATTGTGTTAGGATCCCTTTAAAACAAAAATGATAGTCTTAGCTTAGTAAGACTATCATTTTTCATGTAATTAATAATTTAGTATTTAATTCGAATCAATTGAACTACCTTTCCTATTCTTCCTCTAATTATAAGTTCATTAGCGAATTCATTAACATTCACTGTTGCAACTTTAACAATTTGTCTATCTACAGCTAAGCCATCCTTCTTTGGATCTGCAAAATTTACAGCAGCTTCAACAGTTTGTTCGCCAGCAGCATCAACAGTTGTTTGTACGATCGCTCGCGTTTTCAAAGATTTTTTAACCTTACGATCGAGAACGTCATAATCACCATCATATGCGTCAAGCAACTGACCTAGCTCAACTAGAATCAATTCGTTTTTCGCATTAAAATAGGCTGTTGCTCCATCATAAGTATTATGTCTTAAATATCGAGCATTAATAAAATCACCACCATTAACTCTGCTAATGATTAGATCTCCGTAATGATATGTAGTTCTTGTCGATGTACTCCCATTTGCATTCGTAGTTGTTGTAGTTGTGATCCAAAAAATTTCACCGACCATTGAAATAGTTCCATCATCATGTTTAATGATATCTCTTAAAAACAAATCAATCAAACCTAAATCACGTCCTTTCGACTCTTTAGCATTCGCCTTTTTTAATTGTCGTTCTGACAGTTCAGATGTAATAAACTCCTTACTGAATTCATGCCAACGCTCTTCTTTAATATCATTTGTCTTTGAATCAATTTCAAAAAGCACCTCACCATCTAAGCCATGCCCCTTATCAACTTTACGGTAATAACCTCCTGCATATACTTCGCCTGATTCGAGCATTACAACAGACATATTCATTATCTCTCTCTCAACGCCTGACTCAAGCTTAATTTTCTCTTCAACGCTGCCGTCATTAATGATTGTTAGCTCATATTTATCTGAAGAATATTTAGCCGAAGCACCTTTGATTGTAGCAGGCCTTGTCATGGTTAGAAGAAAAACTTGTCCTTCATTACCAAATGCAACCTCAAAAGTAGTAAATACTTTCTCCCCTTCGTTGATCATATAATCTAAAGACTCCCAAAGCTTATTCAATTCTTTATCAAATGCTAAAAAAGATAATGCTTCACCTGTTTTTCTTGTGGTTGGATTTACAGATAAAAGAAAGAAGTCCTTATTCGGTGAAGTCATAACCTCAAAATTCACTGTGCCATTCCATTTCTCTGACTGTTCTTGATACAATTCTATTGGTTCTGTAAGTTTTGTAGACTCAATATCTAATTCTTGCCCATAAATAATAAGCGTTTTACTCAATTTTGAGTACTTATAGGATATTACAATATACTTCCCATCAACAGCTAGCAATTTTTCAAGTATGAAATCTTCCTTTTCAAATTGCTCTGTAATATTCTTTGAACTGATTAACTTAAATTCATGATCATACTTTTCAATATAATAATACCAACCTCCAGGTCCTCTAATTGGCTCACGAGTTATTACCAGATATCCGTATTCAACACTAACGCATTCTACAATTTGTAAGCGATCATTTTCATGAAATTTTATCATAAAAAGCTCAACATCATTGTCCGCCATTTTGACTTGACTGAAGCCATAATTAATGGAAATTAGCAGGGATATTGCTACTATAGCAATAATTCTTATTCTATTCATAGTATAAAAGTTTTCAGCTAAGTTAAAATTCTGAATCAATTTTAACAGCAATTAACAGAGAATTAATCATTCTGCTTTATCCAAACGAAAATTTAACCTTAACTTAGTAAGGCTATCTCTTTTCAAGCGATTAATAGATAGGAACAGTTAAAAAGTCAAAGAAACAAATGGATAAACCAAATACAAGAAGTGGCTTTATTTTTACTGAATTTGTTGAAGAAAAGAAAGAACCTTTCGATAAATTTTTCGACATTTTTAAAGAAATAATCACCCACACGTCAGGGGATGTAGATGAGGCATTGGACTGGTTAGCAGAACTGGACAAAGAATATAAATTAAGTACGCGCGATTATAATTTAGATGACTTTATTGAAGATCTAAAAAAACGAGGCTACTTAAAAGATGATGATGATCCCAACAAACAAGGAGGCTTATCGATCACTGAAAAAACAGAACAAGCCATTCGACAGAATGCATTGAACCAGATTTTTGGTAAATTAAGGAAATCAGGACGAGGGAATCATACCACAAAACATATTGGATCGGGAACAGAGGAGAGTGGTGAATTTAAGAATTACGCTTTTGGAGACTCACTATCACAAATTGCAATCACAGAAAGTATCAAAAATGCCCAGATTAACAATGGTATTGGAGATTTTCAGCTTTTTGAGAAGGATTTGATTGTCAATGAGAATCACCATAAAGCACAAATGAGTACGGTCTTGATGATTGACATCAGTCACAGTATGATTTTATACGGCGAAGACAGAATCACACCGGCTAAAAAAGTCGCAATGGCTTTGGTCGAATTAATTCGAACGCGTTACCCAAAAGACACATTAGATATTCTGGTTTTTGGCAATGATGCCTGGCCGATTAAAGTGAAAGATCTTCCCTATTTGCAAGTTGGTCCTTATCATACGAACACGGTTGCTGGCATTCAATTGGCAATGGACCTTTTGCGCAGAAAGAAGAATACGAATAAACAGATTTTTATGATTACCGATGGTAAACCAAGTTGCTTGCGTTTGCCGAATGGCGAATATTATAAAAACAGTTTTGGCTTAGATCCAGAGATAACAGACAAATGTTATAATATGGCGAAACAAGCAAGAAAATTGCAAATTCCTATCACCACATTCATGATTGCACAGGATGAATATTTAATGGAATTTGTAGAAAAGTTCACACAAGAAAATAGAGGAAAAGCATTCTATACCGGTTTAAAAGGACTGGGTGAAATGATTTTTGAAGATTACGAAACGAATAGAAAAAAACGAATCAAATAAAGATTCTCAAGGATAAATTATTATGGATCACAATAAAATAAAAACACTCGGCGCATTAAAAAAATCCGATTATAAATACAAAAGCATTAAGGATGAGTTGAGAACGAACCTCATCAATATGTTGAAGGAAAAGAAAACACCTTTTTCTGGAATCATTGGTTATGACGCAACAGTAATTCCACAATTACAACGTGCGATATTAGCAAAACACAATATAAATCTATTAGGACTAAGAGGTCAGGCAAAAACAAGAATTGCAAGATCATTGGTCAATTTATTAGACGAATGGATGCCTGTAGTTGCAGGTTCTGAAATTAACGATGATCCTTTGAAACCCATTTCTAAATATGCCATTGATAAAATAGCAGCTGAAGGAGATAAAACACCTGTCGAATGGATTCATAGAGACAAAAGGTTCTTTGAAAAACTAGCAACGCCGGACGTAACTGTTGCCGATTTAATTGGAGATGTAGACCCGATAAAAGCAGCGACTTTAAAACTGACTTATGCAGATGAACGTGTGATTCATTATGGCATGATTCCACGTGCGAATCGTTCGATATTTGTGATCAATGAATTACCCGATTTACAAGCTAGGATTCAGGTGGCCTTGTTTAATATTTTGCAAGAAGGTGATGTACAAATTAGAGGATTCCAGATTAGAATGGAATTGGATTTGCAATTTGTCTTTACTGCCAACCCAGAGGATTATACGAATAGAGGAAGTATTGTAACGCCTTTAAAAGACAGAATTGGTTCTCAAATATTAACACACTACCCTATTACGCGAGATATTTCAAAAGAAATCACAGCACAAGAAGCCAAAGTAGACAAGTTATTGGCAGGCAATATACATGTGCCTGAATTGGCGAAAGATATTTTAGAGCAGATTAGTTTTGAGGCAAGAAAAAGTGAATTCATTGATGCCAAAAGTGGTATTTCTGCAAGAATGACAATTACCGCTTATGAGAATCTTTTAAGCACAGCCGAATTAAGATTATTAAAATCAGGAGACCAAAAAACAGGCATTCGAATGAGTGATTTGTTGGGTATCATTCCCGCAATCACAGGAAAAGTTGAATTGGTTTATGAAGGAGAACAAGAAGGCGCTGAAGGTGTTGCCAATTTATTAATTGGGAATGCGATCAAATCCCTTTTTGACGAAAATTTTGTGGAGATTAAAAAACTTTCCAAGCCTGGTCAGTATGATGATTTTGATCAATTAACAGAATGGTTTATCAATAATCCAGGATTCGAATTAGAGAACGAAGTCAATGAAAAGACATTTGAAAAAGCTATCAATCAAATAAAACCTTTGGATAATATTCTAGAAAAATATCAGCCAGAATTGGCTAAAAAAGATCGTTTATTCGCTAAAGAATTTGTGCTTTGGGCGTTGGTTGAATATAAAAAATTAGCAAAGAAAAGATTTGCTGAAGGATATGAATTTGAGGATAATATTTTAAGAGGATATTAGAATTGAAATGGGGTGGTGATTTATAATTACCATCCTGTTTTATACACTTTCGTTCCTGCGCCACAATCGTGTTTTTGGCAATAAGTGCGACCGGCATTCAGGCAAAGTTGTTTTTCATCAACGCCATTCACCCAGTCTTTAATGATTTGGTCTAAAACATAAGCACCTGGGTAGAGTAACGTATTCGTTCGAACTAAAGGATAACCTCCAGCTTTCATGAATTCGTTTTGCAAATAACCATAGGAAACACATGCATTCATGACAATATCTTTTTGTTTACCATCAACATTGGGCCAATCTTGTACGTGAATAGCATCCATCATTCCATTGTGGCCATTAAACATAACCATATCCGCATTTCCTGCTGCAACTATTGTCGTATTATTATTCAATAGAATTGAGTCTTTATGTGCTCCTGAAATAGCTGATAGATAATTATTGATGGTCTCTTCCATCCTATCTCCACGATAAGCATCTGCAATTAAATAGACTTTTTGGCCTTCAAATTCTTTTTCAAACACCATTCTTTCTAGCACATTCGAATCAATATCCAATTCGTCATATCGCAATTTCCAATCGGGCAACTTTTTAAAATAAGCTTTTGTTCCACCGCTGGTTGCCCAATAAAGATTCGTTCGAATACTCATGCCATCACCTAACGATTTAGAAGTTGGTACAATGCCTTGATGTTCGTTATCACAAAGGGGAATGTATAAATGGACAATTAAATCTTCCTTATTGGCTTTTTTTACGGCTAATGCTGTTTTAATTTCTGAACGGTCGAATAAGGTAGAAAAAACTTCACTTTTGGGCTCATTTACAACTTGAACCGAATCCTTCACACCATTAATTGTATCAATTTGTATGGCTGCAACTTTGTCTTGGCGCGCTGTCGATTGACAGGCAGAGATCGTTCCTAGAATCGAGAGAATTATGGTAATTTTTATCATAGGTCATTAAATTAGTAAACTATTTGCCTCATTCAGAGCCAATACTTAATACTTTTAGTTCAATTCTATTGTTTTTAGAATGAAATTCAGCTTGTTTATCAATTGGCATTTTTTCTATAACTACTTCTTCGTAAATAGGTACAGTTTCTCCATAACCTTTTGAAACAACTTGCTTTTCAACAATCCCAAACTGAGAAATTAAATCGTTTTTTATTGCAACTGCACGTTTCTCACTTAATTCGAGATTCGCTTTTTTACTACCTCGCGTATCAGTATGACATCTTAGCTCAAAAATAAGTGTTGGATACCTTTGCAAAAACTCCGCGATTTCTATTAATTCTGACGGTAGGTCTTCTATTTGTAAATTAAGTTTAAATGAATACCTTATTCGGGGCACAAAATTATATCACCTTGGTGAAAAACACTATCAGCTATAGTTTTGTGTATTTCTTGCCCTTTTATATTGGCAATTATAACTAAAAACGATATTACGAAAAAGGTATGATTTATATTCATTTCATTTAAAATTTTTGATAAACCAATTGAATTTCAACATCCTCAATATCAAAATGATCAAAAGCACGAAGATCGACTCCTAAACCGCTAAGACAAAATAGTTTCATTTAATAAACATCTGGTTGAATAAAATCACTCACCATTTCCAGTTCATGTATTGTTTCAATACTCGAGCAAGCAGCTTTCATCAATTTCTTTACGCCATCCGCAAAACCCGGTAAATTTTGACCAGCATTTTTCCAAATATCTTTACTTGGCCATTGGGCATAAGCAATATACAATCCATCAGCTTGTTTGTGCAAACGGGACCCCAAACTTCCCTCAAATTCATAAATCAATTCTGTTAACGACCGCCATGATTTGATAAAGATATCTTCTTCACCTTTTTTTACCTTAAACGAATAAATTGCTGCAAACATATAGTAAATATTTTTTTGAATATAGTAATTATCAAAACAACACCTTCAATGACGAGGTTGTCTTCATTTTTAAAAATCTCGTATCTTAAGATCTATTTAGCATAAACAATGATGACTTAACGGATATTCAATTAGCAGTAGATGCGTTAAATATCCATATAATGCGTATATTTAATTGTAAATACTTCCCATTATGAACAATCAATTTATTGAAGACCTTGAAAAAGCAAAGGCAGCTGCGATCAGCGATTTTTTGGAAGTGGAAATGTCCTGTTTTGATCAAGATCGATACAAAAACATTATTCAAGAAGATAAAACTACTGTTCTCTTCTTTATTGATTTCAGGCAGTCAAAATTCCTTTTCTTAAGTTCTAACACACCAGAAGTAGAAGGTTACACAAAAGAAGAAATTATCGCAATGGGGCCTTTTAAATTTTACGATTTAATTCATCCAGCGGATAATATAATAATGAACTCTAACACATTTGTTAGCATAAACAAATACTTTATAAACCTTGATAAAGATGATATTTCCGATTATAAAATTGGTTATAATTATAGATTAAAACAGAAAGATGGTACTTATGTTTGGCTAGACAACGAATTTATATTTTTAATGGCTGGAGACAATTATGAACCCTTAATTATTGTTGGAACAGCTCAAAAAAAGGAACAACTTGCTTCAACAAAACTTTATGCACGTATCTTTAAATTGAACGAAGAAGATGATTACGATATGGTATTTGAAAATATTATTGAAGATTAAACCATTCTAGTAAATAATCTTACCTGTTTTAACGACCTTATTTCCAACCTGCAGCGTATAAATATAGACTCCCGATTCAGTATTCAACTCAATTATTTGATTCCCTTCGTTAATTTGTCTATGCTCAACCAATCTTCCACTTAAATCATATAAAGTTAAAATTGAAGCTTGATTGATATTATTAATATAAAGTCGATTGTTAAACGCGTAAATTTCAATTAAATCATTTGCATTATGATCATTTATCCCTAGCCATAGCGCTAATTCTATATCGAAAGTAGCATCACAACCATGTTCATTTATTAAGGATACCGTTACTACTCCATAACACAAATCTTCCAATTCGTATACATCATCTGGTGCTATTGTAGACCAAAATCTTATTGAACCATCACAAGAATCAGGATGCGTTGGATCCGTCATTTCATAATCAATTTCTATCGCATCAGGATCGACTAATAAAGCTGAATCCCTTAAAGTACATCCGTCTGCATCTGTTATCTCATAGTAATACCAGCCAGCGTGAAGCGAGTTACCTGTACCAGGCCCCATTAAATCGTTTACAACATCGCCATCCGTATTTGTATAAACTATTGTATACGGTTCTAAACCTCCAAAGGGGGCTGCTAAAATACTTCCATCAGAGAATCCTGGACAAGTAGGATGATAGATTGTTGTATCAAAATCAAGATCTTCACATTGAGAAAATGAGCTTAATGAGATAGCTAAAATTGAAAAGAATAAAAAAAGTTTCATAGTTAAAAGTTAAGTTTTAATCTAAGTTTTCATAGCAGTATTTTAGAGGCTATCAAGTACTAAACCCAAAAAGAAGTTAAAAGGTTGCATTTAAACACAATAGGGTCAAGCCTAACGACTCAACCCTATTGATTTCAATAGTTAAAATGGACAAAAATTAACTACTAATTTATTTATAGATCAGCAATTGCAGCTTCAATATCTTCAAGTGTTGACGGGCTCATTACCGCTGTTTCCATATGATCCATTGTAATTGCTGTCTCATCAGAGATATAACTATAATAGACATCATCAATTTCGGCGACACAGACAAAAATTGCACGTGAACCAGTTGGAACATTATTTAGCCTATAAGTTGATGAAATAGTATCGTTAGGATAAAGGTTTATTACAGAATTAATTTCTGGAAACACAACAAAACAGCTTGTATATCGAATTCTATATTCCGCATCTAAAACCGCTGAAATAGTAGTCTGTGGCGCTGGATTATCCCATCTATAATCACAATTAATCCAACCTAAATCTGGATTATCAAATTCGAAATAATAATACACTCCTCCTTCTAAACTATCTTCTTCCACCACCACAACTGTATCTTCAATTAAAGCCCAATCAACAGGACCGTCTAACGATTCAATCCCTTCGTACAAAGCCATTCTATCATCTGGCGCATCAGTTGGAACCATTACAGATAGACTTGCATCTGGTGCCAAATATACCTGACTACCACTTTTAGTTGCTGTTATTTTTAATTGACCACCTGATACTAAAATATTATCACCTGATACCGTTGGTTTATTCATCAAAACCATATCATTGTAATTTAAAACTTCAATCATTTCAATATTTACTGCTCCAGTTACAGTAGATCCATCTGCATAAACAAATGCATCTACAGGAACGGTTACAATTGTTCCATCTACACCTGTAAATGAGCCACCGGCATTGTTGTTAATGGTAAAATCTTGTTTGGCATCTTCAACATTGTCAGTAAAAACATTTTCTAAATTCGATGTTGGAATTGGCCCTGGAATTATTTCGTGTTTCTTACATGAAAATAAACCAAGAGAAATTGTTAGGATTAAATATGTTATCTTTTTCATATCGTTATATTTATTTTAAATACGGAACTCAATTTTGAATGGTTGTCTGGAAAAAGATTATTTAGCTATACTTCACCATTAAATTCAGCATTAATTGTGTAAATTCAAAACTTAAAATTATCCTTGAAAATTATGAGTTTTTTAAATGCAGAATGGCGAAAATTAATCCTCATTAACTATGAAATCGATCCGGTAATCCTCAACAAATATTTACCTGCGCAAACAAGCATAGATTTATTCGAAGGTAAATGTTACGTAAGTATTGTAGGCTTTTGCTTCAAGAACACAAAAATGCTGGGCATGAAGATTCCATTCCACATTAATTTTGAAGAAATTAACTTACGTTTTTATGTTGATCATAAAGGAAAAAGAGGTGTCGTTTTTATTCAAGAAATAGTGCCAAAACGCGCCATTAGTTCTGTCGCTAATTTAATTTACAAGGAACATTATGTTACACGAAAAATGAAACATGAATGGGTCATTAATAAAGATGAGCTTTTGATTAAATATGCATGGAGAAACAATAAAAAATGGCAATCAATTGAAGTGAAAGCAGTTAATTCTCCAGCGCAACCTATAATTAATAGCTTACCTAATTTTATAAGCGAGCATTATTGGGGCTATACCCGCATCAATAATGAAAAGAGTTTTGAATATGAGGTTAAACATCCTACTTGGGATATCTATCCAGTAACGGATTATACAATTGATGTTGATTTTGAAGCTGTTTATGGCAAAGATTTTGCCTTTCTCAGTCAAGAAAAACCAAGTTCGATATTCTTAGCAGAAGGATCTGAAATTTCAGTAGAAAAGGCATTTAAAGTTTAGTGTCCCGCACCTTTCAAAATACCAAATACGTGCAACACTTCTGGAAAAATCGCATCCATACTTTCCTTCGCTCCATTGGTGGAGCCTGGCAAAGCCAACACTAAAGATTCTCCTTTTACACCCGCAACACTTCTCGACAACATTGCATAAGGCATTCTATTTTGTCCATAAGCACGAATGGTTTCCTCAATACCAGGAATTTTACGATCCAATAGTGGTTCGATTGATTCGGGTGTTACATCTCTACTCGACAAACCTGTTCCACCTGTAAAAATGATTAAGTTCATTCCTTGCTGATGATAATCATTTAGTTTAGCATGAATGCTTTCCTTTTCATCTGGTATGATATCATAAGCTTTTATTTGCACACCACTCGCCTCCAATTTAGCGATGATCGCTTTGCCTGCTTTATCTTCTTTCTGACCTGCAGAAATGGTATCAGAACAAACAATCACAGCGGCCTTTAAATCCTTTTTATTCAAGAATTTGTCCTTATAATCCGTTTTTCCGCCTTTTTTAGATTTTAACCGAATGGTTCCAATTTCAATTCCTTTATCAATTGGCTTCAACATATCATACATATTCAGCGCCACAATACTTGCGCCATGCATAGCCTCAACCTCTACACCCGTTTTATAAATCGTTCGAACTTCCATCTCTATTCGAATCTCCAGCCCTTCAATAGTATATGAAATACGTGTATACTCAATTGGAATGGGATGACAATCAGGCAATAAATCCGGTGTTTTTTTCACACCTAATAATCCTGCTGCTTTCGACATTTCAAAAACATTGCCCTTAGGAACCGTGTCATTTTCGATTGCTTGTATTGTTTCAATCTTACTTACTTTAACAATAGCTTCAGCAATTGCCGTTCGAAGTGTATTAGATTTTTCTGTGATATTAACCATATAAAATTCCTATTGATTCACCTTCCATTGGTGGGTATCATTCTCAAATATTTCTTTTCCAAAAACTGGCACTTGTGCTTTAATTTCTTCTACCAAATAACGGCAAGCATCCATTGCCATTTGACGGTGTTTGGAGGATGTAAAAACGAAAAGACAAATCTCTCCTGCAGCTACAAAACCAGTACTGTGATAAATATGCATACAAGTCAGATCGAATTTCTCAAAAGCGGCTTCTCTGATTTCATGGATTTTTTGCTCCGCCATTTCATCATAAGCCGAATACTCAATGCCTTTGACAATTTGCCCATCAATTTCATCGGCTCTTACTTGACCTAAGAATATATCATGTGCACCGATATTAGTTTTCACTTGATGGTGTGCTATTGATGTAGCAATTTTCTCGGGACTAATTGGCCCTGCAAACAATGCCTTTTTCATTGGTTTCTTATTTTCCATAATCTTCAATTCCTCCTTTTAAATGCAAAATCTCAATTCCTTCAATCTCATTTTCTAAATATGTTTTAGCTTGACTTGAACGAAAACCTGTTTGACAAATTAATACAATTGTATTATTTAAATCTAACCTGTACTTCACTTCTTTTAATGCTGCCATATTCACTTGAATAACATTGTCACCTACAAATTCAGGCAATTCCCAAGCTTCTCTTATGTCAACAATTGTATAGTCTTTGGTATTGAGATAACCAGACAATGCTGTTAAGTCAATTTCATCTTCATTTAAAGCAGTTTTTAAAGCACAAAACAAATCATAATCCTGTGTCTTAAAATTTTCCACATTTGCTAAAACTTGCTCTACCTGATCTGCCGATCGATTAAAACTTAATTTAGTATAAGACGTTTCTAATGCATTGTATAACATTAAAAAACCAGACAATGATGTACCAATACCCAATACTAACTTTATCGCTTCGTTAGCCATTTGCGTACCGATGGTACCAGGTAAAATTCCTAAGACACCAATTTCCGAACAATTCTGCACCGTTCCAGGCTCTGGTGGATTTGGAAACAAACAACGATAGGAAGGACCATCTTTATAATTAAAGACAGATAATTGCCCTTCAAATTTATAAATGGATCCATAAACAAGTGGCGTTTTTGTAATAATAGATGCATCATTTACCAAATATCGCGTTGAAAAATTATCCGTTCCATCTAATACAAAATCATAAGCTTCAAAAATAGACAATGCATTTTCAGTGGTAAGTTTATCTGTATACACCTTAAAAACAGTATGATTATTTAGTTGCGATAATCGTTCTGCGGCTACCGTAGCTTTATTCTTACCAATATCATCAATCGTAAATAAAACTTGACGTTGCAAATTAGACAAATCGATTGTATCAAAATCAACAATACCAATAGTTCCTATTCCAGCCCCAACCAAATATTGTAAAGCTGGACAACCTAAACCTCCGGCACCTATCACCAAAACTTTTGCAGATTTGATTTTTAATTGCCCTTCCTCACCTATTTCACTAAGAATTAGATGCCTATTATACCTTTGTTTTTCTTCTATACTCAACATATCTTCGCCTTATTACAAAGTTACCAAGCAAATCTAACTTATCGCAGTCTTGTCTTAAGATATTCCTAATAATTAGTATAATTAATTCTATTCGAACGCTTTACACATCGAACAGAAAAATAACCGTTCATCGAATTATTATGCACGCATATCTTATTTAATCAAGAAACGGATTCAAGTCTATGTATCTTCACTTGAAAATCAGATAAATGCAGAAAATAAATTGTACTAAAGCAGTTGTAAAACTGAAAAAAAGCAAAATAATCTACATTGACATTCAACCGAATGTCGTTTTTGAAAAAGATGATTTTAACGAATTATTCGATGCTGTTCAGCTATTGGGCAATGGAAATCGCTATTACCACATCATAAAAGTTGGGCAACATACTTTACCACATAAAGACGCAAGGGAATTATCATCAAGCAAAGAGGGAAGTGTATTTAAAAAAGCTGATGCTTTTGTAGTTTCTACCATGGCACAAAAGATAATGGTAGATATCATGACTAAAATTAATCGTCCTGTTGTTCCCACCAAAGCATTTTCGACTGTAAAAGCTGCAAAAATATGGATTAACTCACTAGAAGTGAAAGAAAAACAAGAAATGAAATCAAATAATGTACTGCATTAACCTCCTGCAAAGGGCGGCAAAATTGCTATTTCATTAGCATCATTCAGAAATGTTGTCAATTCCATTATTTTCATATCCACTGCAATTGAGAATTTCTCATTGGCCAACAGATCATATTTCTCAATCAACTTATTTTGAAAATCTGCAATTGTAATTATATTTTCACCTTCGAAGTTTTCTTCAGAACTTCCAATCAATTCAGCTATTCGACCAAAATATTTAACCTTATACATCATAAATCTTCTACTGTGTTTAAATTTCTAAAATTCTGTTGATTAAAATCATCTGCCTTTATAAACTGCGTATTTAACGATTCAATAACGCTTTTTATTCTCAAATTATTTTGATCTAGATGTCTCTTTAAGACAGGTAAAGTCGTTCGTTTATAATAACCTGTTAAGGGATAGATTCGATTCTCATACTGCGGAATAGCAACATCAAATTGTTCCATTCTTATTTTTAGCCAATTTAAAAACTCGACAGTAATAAATGGGGCATCGCAAGTAAGTATTAAATTCAAATCAGTAGTTGACGACTCTAAACCTGTCACGACACCTGCCAACGGACCTTTATCTTGAATAATATCGGGAAGAACAGGGTAATTAAATTGATTGTAGTCATCCTTATTTGAAACAATGAGAATATCCTTCGTCAATTGTTCTGCAATTTCAATGACATATTGAATCATTGGCTGACCATCATAAAACATCAGACCTTTATCCTGCCCCATTCTGCTGCTTTTACCTCCAGCAAGAATAATTACAGTTAAATTTTTATCTAATTGATCAGTCATTGATGCGATAAACGGTTACTTTTTCACCAGCATCAATATTGGTTGTACCAACAGGTAAATAAATTAAAGCATTGGATTTCGCATAAGACATTAGCATGGCAGAACTTTGTTGCGCCAATGCGCTTACTTTACTTCCTTCTATATATGCCTTTAAAAACTCAGCTCTTTGACCATTCGATCGGACACTATTATTTAAAATAAATTCCTCTTGTTGCAATTCTTTAAACCCTTTCCCCATTAAATGATTCAAAGTAGGCAATACATAAATATAAAAACAGGTTAAAGCCGAAGCGGGATTGCCAGGTAATGCGGCAATCATTTTATTCTCTTTCCGCCCCATGAAAAGTGGTTTACCCGGTTTTTGTTTCACTTTATAAAACAATTCGTCAACGTTTAACTCCTTCAAAGCATCCTCCACAAAGTCATAATCACCCACAGATATTCCACCAGTAATCATCACCAAATCCGATTTTTCTATGGCTGCATCAATCGTGTTTTTAGTATGCTCATAATTGTCAGCCACAGTAACAACATCCTCCGCATCAAAGCCGAATTCATTTAATGCAGCGACCAACATGAGCGAATTACTTTCGTATATCTGGCCTGGTTGAATTTCTTTTCCAGGTTGAATTAATTCATTTCCTGTTGTAATCACTGTAATTTTTGGTCGTTTAAAAACATCCACCTCAGTAAAACCTAAGCCAGCCAAGAAACCAATACCACCAGCATTAAGAACCGTTCCTTTTGCCAAAGCCAAGTCTCCTGTATTTATTTGCTCACCTTTTAATCGAATGTTCTTACCGACCTTAACATCTTCTGTTAATTTAATATGTTTGTCTGTTCTCGTTACAATTTCCTGCTGAGCAACAAGGTTGGCATCGTCAGGAACACGCGCTCCAGTAAAAATTCGAACAACTTCGCCAATTTTTAATTTTGGATTTTCACTTGATCCTGCAGCCACTTCTCCGACTAAATTATATTGCCTAATGTCATCCGAATAATGCAAGGCATAGCCATCCATGGCAGATTGATCAACGCCAGGCATTTCGATAGGTGAATAAATATTTTCAGCCAAAACTAGCCCTAATGCTTTGGTTAGTACTACCTTTTCTGAACCCAGTATTGGAACAGTATTCTTCAACTTTTCTTTTGCTTCTTCTACAGTTATCATAGTTAAAGTAAAATTAAGGAAACTAAAATGATTTACAACTTATGTTGCAACATATAAATTCTGTGTAACTTTGTACCATGAGTGAGAAAAAGTCTGGTTTAAAAAAAGCGTTTACTGAGTTTATTTGGCCGCGTAGAAAAATAGTATTTATAGGATTAATTTTAATATTAATTAGTAGAGCAGCGAGTTTAATTTTACCTTGGCAAAGTAAGATTTTAATTGATGATATAGTGCCACAATCTGATTTTGTTGGCTTAAGAAATTTATTGATTGTTGTCGGCGTTGCCATCTTATTACAATCCATAACGTCATTTTTATTGACACGAATTTTAAGTGTTGAAGCACAACATCTCATTTCCCTTTTAAGAGCCAAGGTGCAAAAACATGTTATTTCTTTACCGATTAATTATTTTGACAATACAAAATCAGGAGAGTTGGTATCTAGAATAATGACTGATGTTGAAGGCGTAAGAAATTTAATTGGAACGGGACTCGTTCAATTAGTTGGAGGCTCAATAACGGCGATTGCTTCTGTTTTTATTCTAATTAGTATCAATGCTAAGATGACTTTCTTTGTACTTGTTCCTGTTATAATATTCGCTGTAATTGCATTAAAAGCCTTTGGTTATATTCGACCGATATTTAGAAATAGAGGAAAAATAAACGCAGAGGTTACCGGTCGATTAACAGAATCATTGAATGGCATTCGTGTTATAAAAGGGTTTAATGCAGAAGACCAAGAGAATCATATTTTTGAAGAAGGTGTCAATCGATTATTTCTAAATGTGAAGAAAAGTTTGACAGCAACTGCTTTTATGACCAGTTCATCTACATTTTTATTAGGATTAGCTTCAACTGGTATAATGGGGATTGGTGGATTCTATATGATGGAAGGAACAATGACAATGGGAGATTTTCTTGCCTTCACATTATTCCTTGGATTTATGATTGCACCGATTGTTCAAATGGGAAATATCGGTAGCCAATTAACAGAAGCATTAGCGGGTCTTGATCGAACGGAAGAATTATTACAAATGACACAAGAAAACGATCTGCATAGCCGACCTATTAAGTTGGACAAAGTAGTTGGAAATATAGAATTCGACCAAGTTTCTTTTGCGTATGAGGACGATAAAGACGTAGTAAAAAATGTTTCATTTAAAGCCCCATTGGGTTCAATAACAGCTTTGGTTGGAACATCAGGATCAGGTAAAACAACAATTGCTGGATTAGCATCAAGTTTTATGTTTCCTCATTCAGGACAAGTATTGGTGGATGGAAATGACTTATCACAAGTCGATTTACCGAGCTATAGACATAATTTAGGTGTTGTTTTACAAGATGATTTCCTTTTCGAGGGAACGATAAGAGAGAATATTTTATTCCCTCGGCCGAATGCAACAGAAGCAGAATTACTTGCTGCGGTGGAAGCGGCCTACGTGAATGAATTCGCTGATGGATTTGAAGAAGGTTTAGAAACTGTGATTGGAGAACGAGGAGTAAAACTTTCCGGTGGACAAAGACAACGGATCGCAATTGCGCGGGCTGTTTTAGCCGACCCTAAAATCATCGTATTGGACGAAGCCACATCAAATCTTGACAATGAAAGTGAAGCCTTTATTCAAAAGAGTCTAGCGGCATTGATGAAAGGAAGAACAACATTTGTCATTGCGCATAGATTGAGTACCATTCGACAAGCGGATCAAATTTTAGTCATTGAAAAAGGAGAGATTGCGGAACGAGGAACCCATGATGAGCTGATCAAAAAAGAAGGTCGATACTTTGATTTGTATACTTATCAGAGTAGAATATAATCAAGCATTCAAGTAATTTAGGACTTGTACAACAGCGATGAGCGAATACTCATCGCTGTTGTCATTTTTTATTGCATCATATTGCAACAGGATCTTCAATAAAAACACAGAAACCTTAATCTAAAACCATTTAGGTGATAGTTTAGATTCGAATAATTTGATTACATTAGACAAATAATAGATCGGATTATAACAAATGATGAAACCTAAAATAACTTACTTAATTCTAGTTTTATTGACATTTTTCCATGTAACAGGAACGATTGGTCAAATGGTAAGAAGTGGCACAGCTACAGGCACCTGTGATTGTTATACATTAACAACAACGACGACGCAAGCCGGAAGTGTTTGGAGTCCAACTACAATTAACCTCACCAACTCGTTTGATTTCACTTATGAATTGAATTTTGGATTGTCAGATGGGGGTGGTGCTGACGGAATGGTGTTTGTACTTCGCAAAGCTGGAATATTCACGGGTAGTTTAGGCTCGTTATTGGGTTACAATGGAATTTTAAACTCTATTGGTATTGAGATGGACACTTGGCAAAGTGGAGACGATGGTATTGTTGCAGGTGATATTGTAGCAGATCATATCGGTATGAATTCAAATGGTTCATTAAGTCATGATTTAGTTGCTCCGATTGCGCTACCAAATATTGAAGATGATTTACCACATTTATTGAGAGTTGTTTGGGATCCAATTACCTTAGAATTAACGACATACTTTGACGGAATTCTCAGATTTACACATACGGAAGATTTGGTAACCAATTATTTTGATGGTGATCCAAATGTATATTTTGGTGCAACGGCTGTAACTGGAGGAGCTTCAAATATTCAAACTGTTTGCTTCGAACGTTTTCTAGACATTAATTTAGTTCCTGAAGCACCTTGTCCTGGTGTAGAAGTTTTATTAATTGACGATTCTGAAAGTAGAATGATTTACAACGATAATAAATTCACTGCTTACGAATGGGAATTTGAAGACGGCACAGTCATTTCGGGGGATTCTGCACGATACACATTCGCAGTTGCTGGCACGCACGAAGTTAGATTAACTGTTACAGATATCACGGGTTGTACTACGACAAGATTGTTCGATATCGAAGTCGAAAATATCGGCCCACCGCTAACGACAATTAATGTAACTTGTTTTGAAGGAGGAGATGGCAGGATTGAAGTCACAGAATTCGACCCATTAGCTCTGAGCAACTATAGTATTGATGCTGGCTTAACATGGCAAGTATCAAATATTTTTAATGACTTATCTGCAGGTGTTTACGATATAATAACAGAAGACAGCATTGGCTGTATTTATGAAAGCGATGCTGAAATTTTCAATCCAGATCCTGTTATTGTTACAGCTTTTGGTGACACAATTATCTGCAGAAACGGCACTGCCACAGTTACGGCCTCCGCTATTGGCGGATTAATTTATAACTATAATTGGTCGATACCTGAAAGCGACGAAGGTCCCAGTCAGACAATATCTCCGGATGTAACTCCAACTTTGATAACAGTGGTTGCTACAAATGAATTTGGTTGTGTTTCTGAAGAAGATACAATTGAAGTTACACTTAAAGATCCTATCACTTTAAATATAAGTGAAAACGACTCTGTTTGCCCAAGTTATTTAACAAGCTCAATGGTGACAGCTTTTGGTGGAGACAACGATTACAACTACAATTGGACAGCTAACGGCGTTGATTTCAGTGGTGATATCAATACCATTAATGACAATCCCGAAGTAATGACTGAATATTGTGTAACCGTAAATGACGGATGCGAGACATCTCCAATTAGCATTTGCACAGAAACACATATGAGACCAGTGCCTGCACCAACATTTACATCTGACAAGACCGCAGTTTGTAATCCTGGGAATGCTACATTTTTCTCATCTGGCATATTTTCAGATTCAGTAATATGGAAAATAGACGGAAATACATTTCCCAATCGACAAGACATTACCTACCGATTCACTTCTGTAGGTCTTTATGATATTTCACTAGAAATTTATAACGAATTTGGATGCCACGCTGATATAACAGCGACCAATTATTTCGAATCTATTGCAATTCCCAAAGCAAAATTATTCATTAACCCTAATCCCACCACAATTTTTAATACCGAAATTATATTGACCCCTGGGATTGAAAATTTTGATGATACTTATCAGTGGTTAACCCCAGAAGGGCTACCTGAAGAAAGTGATGATGAATCACCACGTATTCTATATCCAGAAGGAATCCCGAATACATATGAGATTACTTTGATCGTTACGAACGATTTTGGCTGCACAGATACCGTGTCTGATTTTTTAGAAATTATTTCGGATGTAATTATTTATGCCCCTAATGCCTTTACTCCAGATGGTGATGTTTACAATGAAAGTTGGGGTATTTATATTGACGGGATTGATTTTTACAATTTTCACTTGACCATATTTAATCGTTGGGGAGAAATTGTATGGGAGTCATTCGATGCTTCTTCAACATGGAATGGAACCTACGGAAATAGCGGCATCGTCGATGACGGTACTTATATTTGGCAAGTCACTGCCAAAGAATCTACTACAGATAAAAAATTAACGTTCAACGGCATGGTGACCATCCTTAAATAGTTCGCCTTATTAACATACCTATAAATCAGTATTAAATTAAAAAAACGCCTTCCTAATATAAGGAAGACGTTTTAAATATTTGTAATTAACCTTTTAGTAAAACATTAATCCTACTCCACGATTAATTTAGTAGCATGTAACAATGATTGATCCTCTCCATAAGCCACACTAATAATGTAAACACCTGCTTCGAACGAATTCGTTTCAATACTCAGCATATCTCCATTAACATTGTTCTGCTTATAGACCTCTTGCCCCATTAGATTGATCACACTCACAGAATAACCATCTGGTTGCTCACCGCTTAAACGAATATTTACGATACCACTTGTAGGATTTGGATAAACGATTAATTCCGTTTCATTTCCATCAGAATCTATTCCAAGTCCCTTTGGTTCAACAATTGTATTTAACGCAGTATTGGTTATAACAGCTTCGTTAAAATCAAAATAAATATATGCCGTATTTTCAATCGTTTCTCCAATGGCTAAATCCGGTTTCATTCGAACGCGATACTTCACAAAACCATGACTTTCCAATTCGTTTGTATTGCTATCCAGTAACATGATATCATTAAAAACAAAAGCTACTTCACCCGAAGGATCAAATTCAAATTCCATATCATGACTGCTAAATAGCGGTTGTATACTTGTCCATATCAAATTATCATCCAATTGATCTCTGATAATTACATCCTCTGCATAATCTGTTCCTGTATTCTGAAAACGCACGGTATATTCTATCCAATCCGTGCTAGCTGGAATTCCACCTTCAGGCCCTTCACCCATTGGGTTCGGTGTTTTATCATTGGGATCGTAAGCACATATAATTGGTTGTGTCAATTCAGCAGATACACTGAATACAATTGCATCATCTTCTATAATTGAAGTAGTCAATACACTAGAAACGTCTCCCCCTTCACCGTATGGCGTTCCAAGAAAGACTTGAAATGTCATTACTTCGTAGAAATACAAATCATCAAATGACCAATACAAATTTTGTCCTACAATAGAGTCAGGAACAATATCAGCTGAAACATAATCCAAACTATCGTCCAATTCGAGATGCATTATACCAGAAGGGAATGAAGTTCCTAGATTTGCTGTACTCAGCCAAACCCCAATTGTATCATGACAACGCGCTCTATAACTACCGGTCAAATCTGTTCTAATGCTATCTATTAAAACGTTTGGCACCATACCAAAATCAAAAGTATCCAAGAACTCAAAATCGCCAGGCAAGGTTACATCATAGGCATCAACAGCCGAAGTTATTCGCCAAAGGGGCATTTCAGGAACCACTTCATAATCACCGTCTGGTAAGCCTAAAAAATTCATCACATAATAACCAGAATCTAAAGTTGCAGATTCCGTTCCAACAGGATCAGAAACGATCATATTCCTAGGAATCCCTCGTTCTAGACCATCCTTCACTCCATTTTCATTTTCATCATAATACACTTGCCCTTCAACATAAGTTGGACTTATAGTGCCATTTTCAATCCATCCTATCGTTTCATATTTACCGATTACAAATATGTCTAAATCTCCATCCTCCTCGTAATCGGCTAATAATATCATATCGGCTGACGATACAGCATCAGTCAACATTAATGGCGTTTCAAAGATTCCACCACCTACATTTTTATGAAAATATACCTTATCATCATTATTTGATGTTGTAATTAAATCAACATCACCATCGACATCAATATCTCCTGGCGCAATAACAACCTTCCCAATTCCAATATCAGAAATCAAAACAAACGGTTCAAAAACACCAGGACCACTATTTTCGGCCCAATACATAGCACCAGAAAAAACAGAGAAAACCACATCTAGATCGCCATCTCCATCAATATCGGCAGTACAAACAGATCTGGGTGTAGCTTCCATTCCTTCTGCCACTATTATTGGCGCATCAAAAACACCACCACCCAAATTCGTAACAAGTAAAATTTGATGCGGATCACTTTCGAGGCACCACAATAAATCTAAATCCGAATCGAGATCAATATCAACCAATAGGAGATCATATTTAAATACTCGGGAATCCACTATCATATTATCGGATGCTATTGCCCCTGAACCGTCTCCCTCAAGCCAATGAACAAAATCAGATTCTAAATTGATAATATCCGGATTTCCATCAGCGTTCATATCCGCGACCTCAAAACTAAAACTAAAACTTTCGTCAACGAAGACTGTTGCCGCAAGATCAAAAATACAATCACCTAAGTTTTCAGCAAATCTAATTTGAGTAAAATAGTCAGCAATAAACAGAACATCATAATCTCCATCCATATCAAAATCTGACACTTCAAGCTCGCCATCGAAAACGAAACCATCCCCTGTTCTCGCAATATTTTGCGGGGGAGCATAATTTCCATCGCCAAGATTTTCGAGCCAAAAAACATTATTCATCCCTAATGTAACAATATCAACATCACCATCTCTATCAAAATCAATTACCACAATGTCTGTAGGCTGAAGTGCTTCTCCGTCAATCTCATTATAAGGTCCAAATTGAGCATTGGTAGTAAATACAAAGAAAAAAAGAAAAATTGATATTAGAAATATTTTCATTGATCGCAGGTTAGTTCATAGCTATAACTTTTGTGACAGTTACCAATGTAATGAAAATAAACGATTTAAACAAAAAAACGCCTTACTCAGAGAGCAAGGCGTTTTAATAATATTATGTAATTCGGTAATTCTAGTTCTTATTGAACAGCATTCTTGAAAGATGCGTTTTCAAATAATTTGATAAACTCTCTATCCTTAGCTGCTTTAGCTTTTAAACCTGGATCTTTAGATACAGCACTTTTAAGGTTGTTTACAACCAAATCAACATTGTTCTGACGTGCTCCGATAATTGCTTTTAAGTAATATCCCATTGCAGACTCAGCGTCAACTGAAGCATCAATAGTAGATAAAGCTCCCGACAAATCATCATTTAACACTTGTGCCAATGCTTTATTGAAAGTAGTTTCTCCACCGAAGTTACCAATTGCCTCAGCATAGTCACCATTTTGGATATCAATTATTCCTAAGTTATACTTTACTTCAGAACCTGCAGCCATAGCTGACTTTAATAATTTAGTAGCTTTATCTCTCTCACCATTGATTCGAGCGATAATTCCTAAGTTGTTTAAAGTAACAGGATTCTCATTCAATTCGTTTGCCTTATTGAAATGAGTTGTAGCGTTAGCTAAATCGTTTTGCATATAGTATACAAATCCAACATTGTTATGAGATCTCCAATCAGCTGGGTAATTTTTCAATGCGATATTGTAAACACGCATCTTTTCAGATAAATCATCATATAAAGTTGCTGCGAACAAAACTTCTTCTAATTTTAAAGTATCAGGTTTTGATTTCGTCAAACCTTTTAATTCAACATCTGACCAACCAATTTTGTCATAAACAACATTCAATTGAGTTCTTCTTAAAGAAGGTAAAATTTCTTCATCTAATTCTTTGTAAGTTTTAGATAATTTCAAAATCTCTTCTTCTCTTTTTACAGGATCTTTCGTCATTTCAAGAATACGGATGATCAAGTTCTTATCTTCTAAGTTAGATGCTTTAACAGCCTTAGAAAAACCTTCCCAATCTTGTCCAATTGGCTTTAATGCATAGAAAGACTCAGTAGTTTCATACTTAGCAGACTTTGCAATTTTCACAGCAGATTCTTGTCCTGATTTTGCTCTATCACCAGCTAAGCTAGCATTTTTTTCAACTCCACCTTCAGGAGATGCATAAGCAATTAAGTTCATTTTTTTCGGAGCAACTTTTGGATTTGTTTGCGCCATAGTTAACCATGCTTGAAGATCTTTAATATCTTGATCTTTCATTTCAGAAGATCTTACTTCAGATCTACCTTTAAGATAGTTAATTTGTGCATTGTAGTTTTCTTCAGTAGTACGAACAAAATTATCAACACCAACTAGTGCTTTATCATCATTTTGTACTAATAAAGGTGTTACAATTGTTCCATCAGCAATTTTGAAAGGCTCAAAAATTTCTTCTTTTTTACCTTTAGAAACTTTTCCAGTCACTGTTAAATCAGCATGCTCTAAATCTGGAGAATAAGGAATAACATCAGAGTAATTTACCGTTCCACCTGCTTTAAAAGCAATAGTTTGTCCATTACCTGTCGCTTTCTCACCTTGGAAAGTGATTGTTTTAAACGACTTGTTACCTAATTTAGGAGTTACTTCGGCCGACGCTTTTTTGTTCAAACCTTTTTCAGGAAATTTCACTGTAACTGTTACTTTCACGCTGTCACCGTGCATTTCAACTGGGTCTTGTTGAACAACATATTCTACGTCGCCAATTAACTTACATCCAGTTAAAATAGCACTTGCAAAAACAATAGCAGCTAATCCTTTATAACTTTGCTTTTTCATTTTATTTTTGATTTTTAAATCCTTTTCGTTAAATTACCTATAAACAGTGCAATAATAAGTATTTTTTTTGAGGTAGAAAAACGGAAATAGTTATTTAATAATAATTAAGAGTAAACTTTCGACCAAGCACTAAAACCTACCGACAGATTGCAATCATAATAACTTAGCTTTCATTTCATTAATCGACAAATTTAATGCGGGGTGTTGCCAATTCGCATTCAACTCAAAAAGTGGAATTAAAACAAATAATCTCAAGTGCATTTTAGCATGTGGCACAATCAAATCATCATCAATCCAACGTTCACTATTATAGTCAATTATATCAATATCAATAATACGGTCTTCGTACGCCGAACTTATTTTTTCAGACCTTCCAAGTCGTTGTTCTATCTCCTTGATCTTTTTAAATAAATGGACTAGAGAAAGTGTTGTATTCATCTCAATAACAACATTAAAAAAAAGCTCATCAGATTCATAGCCCCAAGGTTCTGTTTCAATAATTTTAGAAATTTTAACAATTGTCCCAACATCAGATCTTAGTTGACGATAAGCCAATTCTAAATTTTTTGATTTATCACCTAGATTGCTACCTAGACTCAGATATACCTTTTTCTGCATTGATTTTCCAATTTAACTATCCTATAAGACTGGTAAAATTACTACTTTTATGGCTGAGAAGTTCGGAATAAAAAATGAAAAAGATATTACTAGTAGAAGACGAAGAGAGTTTGGTTAACGTACTCACATTAAATCTTGAATTAGAAGGTTTTCATGTAGATGTTGCGTTAAATGGAAAAGAGGCACTAGAAAAATTCGATTCGAAATATGATTTAGTCGTTCTCGATGTTATGCTTCCGGAAATGAGCGGATTTGATGTTTGCTTAGAAATTCGAAAAACAAGTATTGTACCTATTCTATTCACTTCCGCGAAAGGGACATCTTTGGATAGGATTACGGGATTAAAATATGGTGCAGATGATTATTTGGTAAAACCTTTTAATTTGGAAGAATTTTTATTGCGCGTTGGAATTTTAATTGAACGTAAAAAAGAAAGAGGCATAGAAGACGAATTCAAATTTGGATCGAATGTGATCAATTTCAAAACTTATACAATTATTGCTAAGGGTAAAAACATGTCCGTTTCAAAACGTGAAATTGAACTTTTAAAGTTATTGATCAGTAAAAAAAACGAAGTAGTTTCTAGAAATGAAATTCTAGATGAAGTTTGGGGAACCGAAAGTTACCCAACGAGCAGAACCATCGACAATTACATTCTAAATTTCAGAAAATATTTCGAAGACCAACCAAAAAACCCCCAATATTTTAAGAGTTTACGGGGAGTTGGATATAAATTCGAATATTTTTCATAAAAATAAACAACCTTTTAATAAATCTTCACGTCATTAATTATAACAGAAAGCATTTTTTTAGCTTTCGGTTTTAATTTCCTTGCACGGTAACCTGAAAAGAGACTTGCTACCTAGACTATCAGTACGCTCTTTTCAGGTTTTTTTATGCCTTTATTTAACGTAATTCTAAATTAATCATAGCGTTTTATATTTTTTGGCATAAAAAAAGCACCACGAAATTCGCAGTGCTTTTAAGTACTTTATATTAAAACGATTAGATCGTCATTATATCAACTTCTTTCTTATCAACTAAGGCATCTATTTTCTTGATACTGTCATCCGTAAATTGTTGTATTTCTGCTTCAAGTCCCTTCATTCTATCCTCAGACAATCCATCAGCTTTCAACTTCTTAATAAAATCATTCGATTCTTTTCTGTTATTTCTAACACTCACTTTAGCAAGTTCACCTTCATTCTTTACGCTCTTCACTAAATCTCTACGACGTTCTTCCGTAAGCATTGGCACGTTAATCAATATACTTTCACCGTTATTCTGAGGATTAAGACCTAAATTAGAATTAATAATCCCAGTAGCGATAGCATCTAAATTAGATTTATCCCAAGGTTGAACTGTAATTGTTCTCGCATCGATTGTATTCACGTTGGCAACCTGATTAATTGGTGTTACAGAACCGTAAGCCTCAACCATAACGCTGTCAAGCATAGACGGAGTTGCCTTACCTGCTCTAATTTTTTCAAGACTAGTAATTAAATGTTGAATTGAATTACTGTTACTTTCTTTAGCTTCTTCGAGAAGCATTTGAATTTCTTCTTCCATTTTCTATTAAAATTAAACAGTTACTAAAGTACCAATTTTTTCTCCTTCAACCACTTTTTTAAGATTTCCTGATGTATTCATATCGAATACAATAATTGGAACATCATTTTCTTTACAGAGTGTAAAAGCAGTCATATCCATCACATTGAGACCTTTATTATAGGCTTCATCAAAAGTCAGATTTTCAAATTTAACGGCATTAGGATCTTTTTCAGGATCGGCAGAGTAAATTCCATCGACTCTAGTACCTTTAAGAATCACATCCGCATCCATTTCAATTGCCCTTAAAGCAGCAGCAGAATCAGTTGTAAAATAAGGATTCCCTGTACCGGCACCAAAAATAACGATTCTACCTTTTTCAAGATGCCTAACTGCTCTTCTTTTAATATAAGGCTCAGCTATTTCTTTCATTTCAATTGCAGAAACGAGACGTGTATATAGACCTAATTTTTCAAGAGAAGCTTGTAGTGCCATACTATTGATCATTGTTGCCAACATTCCCATATAGTCACCTTGTGTTCGATCCATTCCACCATCAGCAGCCTGTACTCCACGAAAGATATTTCCACCACCGATTACAATTGCAATTTCAACATTGGTATCATGTAAGTCCTTTATTTCTGCAGCATAAGCATCCAAACGACTATTATCTATCCCAAATTGCTTTTCACCCATAAGGGCCTCACCACTTAATTTCAGTAATATTCTCTTGTACATTCCTATAATTTTAAGCAAAAAAAATCCTGACTTAAAAAAGTCAGGATTTAATTAAATAATTTATCCTAAAGAAACGCGTTTAAAACCAGTCACTTCCAATCCAGCCCCTTTAGAGACCACATAATCAGAAACAGACATTTTTTCATCTTTAATGAATTTTTGATCCAATAAACATTTCTCTTGGTCCAATGTTGTATTATCAGAAATAAATCTTTCCATTTTACCTGGAAGGATTTTATCCCAAATTTGCTCAGGTTTACCTTCTTCAGCCAATTGAGCTTTCGCTTCAGCTTCAGCTTTCGCCATTACATCCGCATTCAATTGAGACATAGAAATAAATTCAGGAACATTTTTCAATGTTTTACCTAAACGACCTAATTCGATATTCTCTTTTTCGATTACAGCGATTCTAGCTTCAGTTTCTGAAGCTACAAAAGCAGGATCAAAATCTTTATAAGACAATTGTGTAGCTCCCATAGAAGCCACTTGCATAGAAACATCCTTACCTACTTCAGCAGCATCGTCAATCTTTTCAGAAAGACCTACTAAAGCAGCGATTCTGTTATTGTGAACATAAGTTCCAACAAAAGGAGCAGATATTTTCTCAAATGCAGTAATCTCTATTTTCTCACCAATTACGCCAGTTTGTTCGATTAATTTGTCAGCAACAGTCATACCTTCAAAATCAGCTCCTAAAAGCTCTTCTTTTGTATCACAGTTGATAGCAATATCAGCCAATTTATTAGCCAAAGCAATGAAACCTTCGTTTTTACCAACGAAATCAGTTTCACAACCAACAACGATAGCAACACCTACGGTTCCGTCAGCACTAATCTTAGAAACAGCAGCACCTTCACTTGAATCGCGATCGGCTCTTTTTTCAGCTACTCTTTGTCCTTTTTTTCTTAGTACGTCGATAGCTTTTTGCATATCACCTTCAGCCTCTACAAGTGCATTTTTGCAGTCCATCATCCCCGCACCTGTTTTTTGTCTTAGCTCGTTAACGAGTGAAGCAGTAATTTTCATTTCTTTAAACTTTTCTAATTAATATTATTTTTCTTCAGCAGTTGCTTCTGGAGCTTCTGTTGTTTCTTTTGTATCTTTCGCTTCTTTAGCAGCATCTTTAGCTGTTTTAGCTTTATCTCTAGAAGTTTTTCTTTCTTCTAAACCCTCCATGATAGCTGCAGAAACTTTACTCATAATCGCTTCTATTGATTTAGTAGCATCATCATTTCCAGGAATAATAAAATCGATATTTCTTGGATCAGAATTTGTATCAACGATTGCGAATGTTGGTATATTTAATTTGTTAGCTTCTTTAACTGCGATATGCTCTTTCAATACATCGATTACGAAAACCGCTGCAGGAACTCTAGTCATATCAGCAATAGTACCGTAGTTTTTATCAAGTTTAGCACGCGTACGAGACATTTGTAAACGCTCTCTTTTAGATAAAGTTTTCATTGTACCATCTTCTTCCATTTTATCAATAGAAGACATTTTACGAATTGCTTTACGGATTGTTCCGAAGTTCGTCAACATACCACCCGACCATCTTTCGGTGATGTACGGCATACGTGTTGGTTTAATTTGAGCTTCTAAAATATCCTTAGCTTGTTTTTTAGTTGCTACAAAAAGAATTTTCTTTCCTGATTTTGCGATTTGTTTCATTGCTGCACAAGCTTGGTCTAGATGCGCGATGGTTTTATTCAAATCAATAATGTGGATACCTTTTTTCTCAGTAAAGATATATGGAGCCATATATGGATTCCACTTTCTTTTTAAGTGTCCAAAGTGAACACCAGCTTCTAATAACTCTTCAAATGTTGCTTTCGCCATTTTAATTTTTTTAAATATTGTTTACTTTCTTTTTAACTTTTTTCTTCACCGCGTTATTTTACGATGTCTTTTTTTACAAAGCAATTGTCAAGTAGTACTTAAAAGTAATCTTAACAATTTAGATACTAAACCGCAATTCCATAAAATGGAATCGGAAATAGGAATTGATTAACGTTTTGAGAATTGGAATTTCTTTCTCGCTTTTTTCTGTCCTGGTTTTTTTCTCTCAACCATTCTAGAATCTCTAGTCATTAATCCTTCAGCTTTTAATAAAGGTTTGTTATCTGCAGAAATCTCAACCAATGCTCTTGAAATCCCTAATCTGATAGCTTCCGCTTGACCATTTACACCGCCACCGTCAACATTTGCAACAACATCATATTGTCCAACTGTCTCAGTTAACTGAAATGGTTGATTAAGTTTCTCCAAAAGAACAGGAGTCTTGAAATAACTGTTTGCCTCTCTTTTATTAATAGTTACCTTACCGGTACCTTTTGAAAGATAAATTCTAGCTACTGCCGTTTTTCTTCTCCCTAATGTATTAACTACGCTCATATGCTTATTTAATTGAATCTAATTTAATTGTTGCAGGCTTTTGTGCCTCATGTTCGTGCTCTGCACCAACAACAACCTTCAGGTTTCTGTATAAGGCATTCCCTAATTTATTTTTAGGTAACATCCCTTTAACTGCTTTCTCAATCAGTCTTTCTGGGTGTTTCTCTAAAATTTGTCTTGCAGTCAAAATTCTTTGACCACCTGGGTAACCAGTGTGACGAATGTATTCTTTCATCGTTACTTTGTTCCCTGTTAGCACAACCTTTTCAGCGTTTATCACAATAACATTATCACCGCTATCAGCGTGTGATGTGAAATTTGTTTTGTGTTTCCCGATAATTAGGTATGCTACTCTGCTCGCTAAACGTCCAAGTGTTTCTCCTTCTGCATCAACCAATAACCACTTTTTCTCAGCAGTTTCTTTATTGGCAGACACAGTTTTGTAGCTCAATGTATCCACAATTATTCTGTTTTTAATTAATTACTATTATCCCAAATTTGGGCTGCAAATGTACGATGATTAAATTTATTAACAAAGAATCTGTTGAAAAATATATTATTTATATTTTATTGTTCGGATAAGCCGATTGTCTTTCTTAAATTTGCACTCAAATTATTTCAACTCGATAAAGTGCATGAGTGACGCAATTCAACACGAGTGTGGTATTGCCTTATTAAGGCTAAAGAAACCACTTCAATTTTACCTCGACAAGTACGGGACGGCTTTTTACGGCATAAATAAAATGTATCTCCTAATGGAGAAACAACACAATCGGGGCCAAGATGGTGCCGGCTTAGCCAATATCAAATTAGATGTAGAACCAGGAAAAAGGTACATCAGTCGATACAGATCGATCGAACAAACTCCTATCCAAGACATCTTCAGTCATATCAATTCTAGATTTGCTGAAATTGAAAAGGAGGATCCAAAATTATTAAAGGACATTGACTACCTTAAAGATAATGCTGGATTTACGGGTGAGTTATTCTTAGGACATCTAAGATACGGAACCTTCGGAAGAAATTCGATTGAAAGCTGTCATCCATTTTTGAGGCAAAACAATTGGCAAACGCGAAGTTTAACAGTAGCTGGCAATTTTAATTTAACGAACAACGATGAGTTGTTTCAACAATTATTAAAACTAGGTCAACATCCAAAAGCGATGGCTGATACTGTTACAGTTCTTGAAAAGATTGGCCACTTCTTGGATGAAGAAAATGCGGAATTGTACGCTAAATACAAGCCGGAGGGTTATTCGAATAGAGACGTTTATAATTTAATTGGTCAAAACTTAGATATCGCTAAGATCCTTAAAAAATCATCTGATTTATGGGATGGTGGCTATACAATGTGTGGCTTATTAGGACATGGTGATGCTTTTGTTTTAAGAGATCCTTCAGGCATTCGACCAGCATTCTGGTATGAAGATGATGAAATTTGTGTTGTAACTTCTGAACGACCTGTAATACAAACTGCGTTTAACGTTCCTGCTAGTAAAATTAAGGAAGTTAAACCAGGACACGCTTTAATTATCAAAAAGAACGGTATAACTACTGAGACGATGATTAATACGCCAAGAGAATTAAAACAATGTTCATTTGAAAGAATATATTTTTCTCGTCCAGGTGACAAAGATATCTATCACGAAAGAAAAGAATTAGGAAAACTACTTGTTCCTCAAACTGTCGAGGCAATTGATGGCGAGATAGACAATGCTGTTTTCTCATTTATACCTAATACAGCAGAGACTTCGTTCTTTGGTGTAATTAAAGGCCTTGAAAAATATCAGAATCAATTAAAATTCGATTTAATTAAGGAAAAAGGTGCATCACTTACAGATGACGAACTTAAAAAGATTCTTGCTAAAAGAACAAGGGTTGAAAAAATAGCAATTAAAGATACTAAGCTTCGAACGTTTATTACGCAAGATGACGGACGTGAAGACTTAGTGGCGCATGTTTATGACATTACTTATGGTACTGTTCAAGAAAAAAAGGACAATCTAGTTGTTGTAGACGATTCAATTGTAAGAGGAACAACATTAAAGAAGAGTATTTTAAGAATATTGGATCGTTTACATCCAAAAAGAATCGTTGTAATATCTAGTGCACCGCAAATTAGATATCCTGATTGTTATGGTATTGACATGGCAAAAATGGGTGATTTTATTGCATTCGTAGCAGCGATAGAATTATTAAAAGAATCTGGACAAGAAGGAATCATTCAATCGACTTACGAAAAGTGTAAGGCCCAATTGAATTTACCAAAAGAAGAAATTGTCAATCATGTAAAAGACATATACAAGCCATTTACACCAGAACAAATTTCTAATAAAATCGCGGTACTTTTAACACCAGAGAATATCAATGCTGAAGTAAAGATTGTTTATCAAACAATAGAAAACTTACATAAAGCATGCCCAGATCATACAGGAGATTGGTACTTCACAGGAGACTACCCAACACCTGGAGGAAACAAGGTTGTAAACAAAGCATATATTAATTATATTGAAGGTAATAACGAACGTGCTTATTAAGATGTTTAAAGCACTAAATTGATAAAAAAAACTAGATCCACCAGTATAAATACTGGTGGATCATTTATGCTATACCCTGCTCCCACTGAGGTATAGCAATTTCATCAATTAAAATTGATAATGTTTTACTTATTACATCAAAGATACAGGAAGTCAATTCATTAAATCGATCAATTCGGCTAATCGATAATTTTAATCGTTTAACGACTTTTCATTCATTTTTTTATGAATTGTGAAATCATATCCAATTTTACTAAACACAAAAATTAGTAATACAAGAACCTCATTCACGTGTAATTTCTGCCAGAGGAACATTAGCGAGATGGTCAGTACGAAAATTGATATCAATTTTAAAAACTCGACATTGACTGATTTCTTAAAACTATATTTCAAATATCGCCTAGGCATATAGAAAGTAAACCGATCTTTAAAAGCATAGACAAAGATCAGCATTGGAGCTATCAACCACAATTCACTTTTAGCAAAATCTACAAACTCAGCATTTAAAGTAGTTTCATCCGCAATTGTTGCTTCAATCACGGTGTGATAAATCACGTAGATTTCGAGACTAAAGAAGATTAAAAATAAAATTATCGACCCGAAGAACAAACCTAATTTTGAATTAAGAGATGTGAATTGACGGATTTTATACAATCGAATAGAAGAGATTATTTGAATTGCAAATTGATCCAACAAATAATAGATTGCTATAATAAAAATAGACCAATCAAAAAAGAAATACCCAACAAGCGGAAAAGCAATCTCAAGAATATATTGCTGGACGAAAGGGTTTTTAAGTCTTTCTATTAAGGTCATTTCTTAAGTAACTTCAAATTATCTTCAGCTAATTGAAAATCAGGTTTAATATTTAAAGCTTCTTTATAATGTAGCCTTGCGGAATCAATTTCCCCAGCAAGCTCATATGCTAGCCCCAAGTTATTGTGTGCCTGATAATAATTACCATCGTAATTAATAGCTAGGCTTAAATAGTTAATTGCACTATCTAGGTTTTGCAACTTCACTAAATAAATATATCCTTGGTTATAATAAGGATCTGCCCATGTGGAATCAATTCTCGATATTTTACGATAATTTCTTAGGGCATTATCAAAGTCATTTCGTTTTTGAAAGTACATTCCTTTATTATACAAAGCTTCTATACTTCTTGGTTCAATATCTAAAGCTGAATTAAAATAGTCTAAAGCTAAAGTCATATCTCGTTCGTCATACATAACTCCTAACTCAATATATGCAGCATAGAAATCTGGGTCCTGTTCGATTGCTGTTTGATAAGAAGAAATTGCCCTGTCCCAACTCTCTTTTCTTTTTGTTTTATAAGTATCTGCTCTATAAACCATTCCCTTTAAAAAGTACGCTTCTGCCAAATACTGATCAATACTTAAAGCTTTATCAATGTAAAATATTGCTTGTGCTGAATTGTCCAAAAGCGAATTAATTCGTGCTAAACCTAATAAAGATTTTGTAGATAAACTATCTTGAGCAAAGACGTATTTATATTGATATTGTGCATCCTTTATATTCAGTTCAGAAACTTGAATATTTGCATATAAAATTCTTGCGTCTAAAATCGAAGAATCAATACTTAGTACTTTTTCGACATCTATCAATGCACTTTGGGGATTCAAATTCCGCATATGATATTTTGCTCTTGCAAAGTAAGCAGATGCATTATCTGGATTATCTACGATTACTTGGTTTAACAGCCCTAAGGAATCAGCTACAAGAATTGTATCCGACTTTTCCGTATCTGTTAACTCTTCCGTAATTTCAGCGGGAGAATTATTACAACTAAATAAAAATAGACTTAGAAGTGAGAATGCCCAAAATATTTTCATGTATTTATTTTTGCGTAAAAATAGAACTTTCTTTTTGAACTTACAGGAAATAACCTTTAAACGGTAGCAATCAATTAGCAATTGTCGCATTCAATTTTCGATATACCCTTGCTTTAATAAGAAAACTTAAATAAAGGTGGGGATTTAGCACGATCGAGCTGATGCTACAACTTTAAATAAATAAGAAAAGGGGACATTTGAATGAACAAATAATCCCCTTTTCCGTCTGGTAGAAGTACCTTTTATTTCTCTTTTACTGTATCTTTTTCATTTACTCCAACAGGATTCTGAATCTGATTGATAATTTTAACTTCTAATTCCTCCATTAACTCTGGATTATCTTTAATTAAAATCTTAACGGCATCCCTTCCTTGGCCTAATTTGGTATCACCATAACTAAACCAAGATCCACTTTTATTGATAATACCTAAACTCACACCTAGGTCTAATATCTCACCAACTTTAGACACCCCTTGACCGTACATAATGTCAAACTCGGCTTTTTTAAATGGCGGAGCTACTTTATTCTTTACGATTTTCACTTTCGTTCTATTTCCAATAACATCGTCACCATCTTTAATTTGGCTTGAACGACGAATATCAACACGAATAGAAGAATAGAATTTCAATGCATTACCACCAGTAGTAGTTTCCGGGTTTCCGAACATTACACCAATTTTTTCTCTTAATTGGTTAATGAAGATACAACAAGTGTTCGCTTTGTTTATTGAACTGGTTAATTTACGCAATGCTTTCGACATCAATCTTGCTTGTAATCCCATTTGCGAGTCACCCATCTCACCTTCTATCTCCGCGCGTGGCGTTAAAGCCGCAACTGAATCAATCACAATAATATCAACAGCACCTGAACGAATTAAATTATCGGCAATTTCTAGAGCTTGTTCACCGTTATCAGGTTGAGACACCAATAAATTCTCTGTGTCAATACCTAAACATTCTGCATAATATCTATCAAAGGCATGCTCTGCATCAACAAAAGCGGCTATACCGCCTTGTTTTTGACATTCTGCTATTGCATGCAAAGCCAATGTTGTTTTACCTGAAGATTCAGGTCCATATATTTCTACTATTCTACCTTTAGGAAATCCTTTAACACCTAGCGCTAAATCAAGCGTTAAAGATCCTGATGGAATTACATCAATATCTTCAATCGCACTATCTCCTAATTTCATTACCGCACCCTTACCATAGGTTTTCTCCAACTTATCTAAAGTTAGTTGTAATGCTTTTAACTTTTCTGTATTTACTTCTGCCATAACTTCTAATTTTACTTCAAAGGAACACCTTCAAACCATAAACTATTTACGTTCTAAACATTTTAATTTAATTTAATTTTCTAATTCTTCTAAGATTTGTTCGGCATGCGCCTTCGTCTTAACTTTCTCAATAACATTAATGATTGTGCCTTCCTCATCAATCACAAAAGTCGTACGATGAATGCCATCATAAACTTTTCCCATAAATTTTTTCTCGCCCCAAACACCAAAATCATTGATCATCTTTTTGTCTACATCTGCAATCAAACTAAAAGGCAGATCGTACTTATCAATAAATTTGAGATGTCTTTTTTCATCATCAGCACTTACGCCAAGAATTTCAAAACCGTTTTCTTGTAATAAAGCATAATTATCTCTTAAATTACAAGACTGTGTTGTACACCCTGGAGTCATATCTTTTGGGTAAAAATAAATCACCAGCTTCTTGCCATTATAATCTTTCAAAGAGATCTCTTTACCATTTTCATCCAAAGCAGCAAAGTTTGGTGCCTTATCTCCTATTTTTAAATTTGTCATAGACGAATAATTAATCAATGTTCGACACAAAACTAATCAAAATATTCAATTCGATCAGAAAAACATGAAAATAAATTAACCGTGAAAAATAAATAACTAGATTTAGACAAAGAAATAATTGAATAATTCATGACAAATTTTTTACGCGGAATTGTAGATAAAATAATAACAGAGAACGGCGGCCAACTTGCTCAGTGTTCACTTATCATTCCGAATAAAAGAGCAGCTGTTTATTTACAAAAATATTTTGCAGGCGCCTTTCAGAAACCCATTCAATCTCCAGAAATTTTAACAATCAATGAATGGATTGGTTTTCACACAGATTTGAAAATAATTAATCAAACAGAATTATTATTCCTTTTATACGAAGTACATGAAAAAATTGAAGGAGATCAAAAAGAAAGTTTTGACGACTTTATAAAATGGGGTAAAATCCTTTTATCAGATTTTGACGAAATAGACAGATATTTAATTCCACCTGAAAAAATATTCAAAGACCTAAGAAGTATAAAAGAAATTGAAAACTGGAGTTTCTTGGCAACAGATTTAACTGAAGGCCAAACTAGGTATTTGACTTTATGGGATAAGTTGATTGATTATTATAAACAGTTAAATGCTTTACTTATCGATCGATCAATAATCTACCAGGGGTTGGCCTATAAAAAATTCAGCGAATCATTAAATCAAGCAACTTGGGTTAAATCACATTATTACTTTATTGGATTCAACGCCCTTTCGCGCAGCGAAGAAAAAATAATCACCCATTTAATTACTGATAAAAAAGCCAGTATCTATTTTGATGTTGACGCTGCCTATATAAATAACGAAGAACATGAAGCCGGTCACTTTTTCAGAAAGTACCAGCATTTACATAAAAACTCACCAATCAAAGATGTTTTTAACACTATAAAAAAGGATATTACCGTTATAGAGACTGCTCAACAAACGGCTCAAACCTTAATCGCAGGTAATTGTGTTCAAGAGATCTACGAAAAGAACAATGATTTAAGCTCTACGGCAATTATTCTAGCAGATGAATCCTTATTAATTCCTTTGTCAAAATCGCTACCAGCAGGAATTGGCAAAGCGAATATTACAATGGGTTATCCAATTAAATTCTCACATCTAAAAAGTTTAGTTGATACGATTTTCGACTTACAATTCAATTTTCAAAAATTTAATTCTAGTCGACTTTATCATAAGACCATACTTAAATTTTTAGACCATAATTACATTCGTTTATTAATCGCCGATGAACAAGGAATTGAAAAATTTGAAGATGGATTAATGTCTAGGAATAGAATATTTGTTGATTGGGAAGAATTTATTGAGTACTTCCCAAACTTAGCTTCATTTAAAACATTATTAAGCTTGTGGTCAAATCCTTTGAAAGATGGTTTTGATGCGTTCAACGCTCTCGTTCAAGCACTATATGAAGCTTTAACAGAAGTCAAGAATTCGGATGTTGATTTAGAGATTATATATCATTTTAGCAAAGGTTATAAAAAGTTCGAACAAATTGCAGCGGTTTATCCACGTGCATTGAATTTAAAATCGTTCAAAAAGTTATTCTACCAGTTTTGGCAAGAAGAAAGCCTTTCTTTTTTAGGCAATCCGATTGATGGGCTTCAAATAATGGGAATCCTAGAAACAAGGGCGTTAGACTTTGACAACCTCATAATTCTAGGAATGAATGAGGGGAATCTCCCTCAGACCAACGTCATTAATTCGATGATTCCAAGAGATTTAAAACTATTCCATGATTTGCCGATTGAAGACGATAGACAAGCCATTTTTGCGCATCATTTCTACCGTTTAATTCAAAGATCAAAGACTATTTACATGACCTATAATTCATCATCTGACGGAATGGGATCTAATGAAAAGAGTCGATTCATTATTCAATTAGAAAACGAATTAGATAAAAAATATGGTCACACCTTAGCACAATACACCTACTCTACAAATGATAAAGCCGCAGATTTAAACACGACTTCTTATTCAAGTAATGCAATTGTACGGGCGAAGCTAGACGAGAAACTTAAGTTTGGTTTATCGCCGTCAGCCTTGAACAAATTGATCACTTGCCCATTAGATTTTTATTATCGATACATTCTTGACATGAGAGAGAATAAGGTTGTAGAAGAAAATATTGAATCCTCTACATTTGGAACAAAAATTCACGAGGTTATTGAAAAGATAATGCGAGACAACTTTTTCGACAAGAAAATTCAGTTAGATGCTGCAGTTTTAGCCAATGAAAAAAAGAACATTCCAGCTTATTTAAAAGCTGCTTATTTAGAAAACTTCACTGAAGGAGATTTAAAATTCGGACAAAACAAGTTGTCATTCGATGTATCTATAAAGTTCATTAATGAATTTATTGAGCAACAAATAAAAGAGATAAAAGCGAGTAAGTCCCCCATTTTTATTAAGGATTTAGAACGAAATATTTCAGCGACTTATGAATGGAATATTAATGGAGAAAAGAAAACCATTGTACTTTCTGGTAATGCAGACAGAATAGATCAAATAGGATCCATTTATAGGATTATTGATTATAAGTCGGGCAAATGTGACAAAAGCAAAATCGGAATCGACAACAAGATCTTAAACGCAGGCGAAATGGAAAAATTTCTGCAAAATCCTAAAAAGGGTTACGGACGTCAATTATTGATGTATGCTTTGATGTTCAGGCAGACTTATCCTGAAATTAACGCTTTTTCAGTTGGGATAGTTTCAATGATTAATATCGCAGATTGGGTTCAATATCCTCAATTCACAAAAGATAAAATTCCTTTGATTACCAATGAATTATTGGACAGTTTTGAAGAAGAGTTACATTATTTAATTGAAGAATTATATTCAGATGAATTCGAATTCGTTCACAATACCAATGCAGATTATTGTGAGCATTGTGAAGTATAAGCCGATTAAGCTACGGATTGAGTTTCTTATTTTCTAAATGTCTTTTATTGTCACGCTTTGTTTTTTTGTCTAAATTTTTGAGGAGGGCTTCTTCAAGATCTATTCCTGTTTGATTGGCTAGACAAATCAAAACCCAAAGGACATCAGCCATTTCGTCACCTAAATCTTTCGCCTTATCAGATTCTTTTTCAGATTGCTCACCATAACGTCTTGCAATAATTCGTGCTACTTCTCCAACTTCCTCAGTCAATTGAGCCATATTGGTCAATTCGTTAAAGTAACGCACACCAAATTCTTTAATCCAATCGTCAACTAATTTTTGAGATTCTTTTATCGTCATTGTTTCATCTTATTTATAAGGTTCGTTGTAGAAAAACCATCCACCAAATTAATCGTTCTTACTTCACCACTATTTACCAAAACGACATCTCTACCAACGATATAATTTTTAGCATTTGAATCCGCTTGATCAGGATCATAATCACCACCTTTAACAAGTACATCAGGTTTTATTGCTCGAATTAAATCGATAGGAGTATCTGCATCAAACTCTATCACATAATCAACAAAACCAAGTGCGGCGATTAAAGTTGCTCTTGCATCAAACGCATTAATCGGTCTATTTTCTCCCTTACCCAATTGACGAACAGAACGATCACTATTTATTGCCAATACCAGAACATCACCTTGATCAGCACTTGCTGCTAAATATTCAACATGACCTTTATGCAAGATATCAAAACAGCCATTTGTAAAAACGACTTTTTTATTAGCCTCCTTCACCTCTTTTAAACTTGTTAAAAGCTGATCTAGATTAAGTATTTTATTCCGAAGTGTTTGAAGCTGACTCATTTTTTGCCAATTTAACATTTTTGCTATTCACCATCAAAGATATCAATCCTAAGATAATCATCATACCAGTTTGTGACGCCCATATTATCCAACCTAGCGCAAGTGCATCAGGTAAAATTCCAGAAGCATCTGGATTCAGGTATGTTGTGATAATTAAACCAACAAAAGCAGGATAAACACCAATTCCGCCTTGAACAATTATTAAACCAATTGTTCCAGCTATGAATCCAGCTAACCAGGCATTAACACCTAAATTCGCTGTAGAATCGAGTGAGAAAAAGACAACAGCAAACATGGCTACATACATTACCCAAATAATAATTGTATGTAGAATAAATAGTAATTTTTTATCCGTTTTAAAAATAGAAATAGCACCTTCCCAAACACCTTTTACAAAGTCAACAACTTTTGCTCTAAAATTCTGACTAGCAACAGAAATCACAACAATTCCAATGAATCCTATGATGATCCCATACTTAACAACATTACCTAAAATGGAGAATGCGGAAGAGTTTCCACAACCAAATTCACCTGAAGTAAAACTTTCAATTTTAGTTTGGAAGGCTGGAATCATATCAAACTGCATCAATAATGCAATTCCACAAATAATCCCTAACATACCGACATCAACAGCCCTTTCAGCAATAATAGATCCAAAACCTTTCTTAAAAGGAACTTTTTCTGTTTGTGCGAGAACACCTGCTCTTGACGCTTCGCCTGCTCTTGGTAGAATATAGTTTATGATATAACCAATCATGACCGCATGATAAGCATTCCAGTATTTCACTTTATGTCCCATCGATTCCAATAAATACCGCCATCTCCATGCACGTGACATGTGAGAAAGCAAACCAAAACACATGGCTAAAACTACCCAGAAATAATTTGCTTTTTTAAACGCAATAAAAAGGTCTTTTTTCTGATCTTCACATAAGGCATCATAAAAAAGCCAAATAAGAAATACGCCAAAACCTAGAGGAACTATTAATTTAATAGCAGAAATGAGTTTGTCTTTCATAACATCGAAAAAGATAGATACGTGAAATTAGTAATTAAATTGCTTAAAGAAATTTAATTCAATTTATTCGTTTCTGTATTAGGAAAAACTAAAGAAGGTTCGAAAGTCTTCGCCTCTTCAAAATCGAGATGAGCATAAGAGATTATAATAATGATATCATTTACTGCTACCCTTCTTGCTGCGGGTCCATTCAAACAAATCCCACCTTTACCTCTTTCACCTTTAATGATATAAGTTTCTATACGTTCACCATTATTAATATTCACGATCTGCACCTTTTCACCCTCAATCATATTTGCGGCATCGAGTAAATCTGGATCAATAGTTATACTACCGATATAGTTCAGATCAGCTTCAGTTACTTTAACGCGGTGTATTTTTGATTTTAAAACTTCTATCAACATGTTTTATTAATTGAGGTGCAAAGTTAAGTATTTAGTATTAACCTTGGTTCGACTACTAAAAAAATTCATCAAATAACGATTGATTATTGAACCAACTTGAAATAGAATATCTCTTCATTTGTTCTGTAATGCGCTGCAATTTTACGTCTAACCACGTTTGTATTCTCAAAAATCAACTGTTTAACTTCATGTGTAAGATCGTTTGCCAACGAAAGAATTAAAACATTTTCTGAATCATCCTCATTATAACTCTCTACCAATTCCCATTGTCCGGAATAACTAGATTCTTTTAATTTATCGTAATAAGTCACTGTAAAATCATCCTTCAACATAAAGAAAGATCCAATATAATCATTTGAAAGACTATGTTTTTTAAGACTACCCCATCGCTCTCTATATTCTACCTCTGAGTAAAACCATTTACCCACAAGCCGTTTTTCGTGATAAGTTAACTCGTTATTTTTTAAACAACCAGATAAGATTGAAATACCAATAAAAAAAAGTATAAAATGTTTCATATTCTATGTTTTAATAACACATTGAATAAAACAAATACTAGACCAAAAAAAAAGCCACCTCCTCAAACGTTTTAAATGAATGATAATTTAACCAGATTAAGTTGAAGCCATTAAAAAAGCTTTCAAAAACTCATCAATTTCTCCATTCATTACACCATCAACATTTGAAGTTTCATAACCTGTTCGAACATCCTTAACCAATTTATAAGGTTGCATTACATAATTTCGAATTTGAGAACCCCATTCTATTTTCATTTTCCCAGCTTCAATTGCATTTTGTTTCTCCATACGTTTACGCATTTCAAGCTCGTATAATTGAGACTTCAACAACTGCATTGCCTTTTCCTTATTATTCAATTGAGAGCGAGATTCAGAATTCTCAATTATGATTCCTGTTGGCGCATGTCTTAAACGAACAGCTGTTTCAACTTTATTTACATTTTGTCCACCAGCACCACCTGAGCGGAAAGTTTCAAAAGAAATATCAGCCGGATTAACATGAATTTCTATCGTCTCATCTACTAATGGATATACATAAACAGAAGCAAATGAAGTATGCCTTTTTGCATTGGAATCAAAAGGAGATATCCTCACCAGTCGATGCACGCCATTCTCTCCTTTTAAATAACCGAAGGCAAAATCACCATCAAACTCTAGTGTAACAGTTTTAACACCTGCAACATCACCTGCTTGATAATTAATTTCTGTCACTTTCATTCCATTTCGCTCTCCCCACATAATATACATTCGCATCAACATAGAAGTCCAATCGCAACTTTCTGTTCCACCTGCACCTGCTGTAATTTGTAAAACAGCTTTTAAACTATCCTCCTCAGCCGAGAGCATATTCTTTAATTCTAAAGCTTCAAGATCTTTAAATATTTTATTGTAATGCTCTATTACTTCGTCTTCACCTATCTCATCCATTTCATGAAACTCAATCAAAACTTTTAAATCTTCAAGTCCAGTTTTCAAGGCGGCTTGTGCATCAATCCAGAATTTTTTATTCCGAATTCTTTTTAAAATCTTTTCAGCTTCTTTGGCATCATTCCAAAAATCTGGATCTTGAGATTTTAATTCATCCTCCTGTACATCTAATTTCTTTTCCTCAATTTTAAGATAGACATAGAGTTCATCTACTCTTCGTTCAAAATCTTTTAATTGGTCCTGTGTAATCATAATACAAAATTGCTCTTTTTTTTCATTTAAAAGTCAATAGCTTCTCAAAAAAAATGACTTATTAAAATAACTTTAAACTTATAAACAGACTTTACAAAAGATAATAATATTATTCTATTTTTGTGTCTGAAAATTAATACGAAAAAAAAGTCATGAAAGTACCAGCAGATTTAAAATATACGAAAGACCATGAATGGGTAAAAATTGATGGCAATACTGCAACGATCGGTGTAACTGATTTTGCTCAAAGCGAATTGGGTGATATTGTTTATATTGAGATAGAATCACAAGGTGAGACTATTGACAAAGAAGAAGTATTCGGATCTATCGAGGCAGTTAAAACAGTTTCAGATTTATTTATGCCTGTAACTGGTGAAATCACTGAATTTAATGAAGCTTTAGAAGGAAATCCTGAATTAGTAAATGATGACCCATACGGTGAAGGTTGGATGATTAAGATTAATATCTCAGACGCAAGTGAATTGGAAGATTTGATGTCTGCAGCAGATTACGAAGCTTTAGTTGGTTAATCAATTATTTGCAAAAAAGCACCTTTGGAAATATTGGTTGGGAATCATTATTGTTTTAAGTTTATTCCCTGGCAATAAATTACCAGATGTCGAATTTGAATGGGTTAAAATTGACAACATTTTTCATTTAGGGTTTTATAGCATTCTTAGTTTTTTAATGTTATTAGGATTTAATGGAGGTGAAATTAAAATGAACCTTTCAAAAACAAGGTTGTATATAGTAATAATAATTGCTGGAATTGTTATTGGAATTAGTTTAGAATTGATGCAAGAATATTTGATACCTTTTAGGTTTTATGACATTAAAGACATTATAATAAACAGTTTTGGAACAGTTTTTGGTAGTATAATATATAATAGACTGGTAAAAATTTAATAATAATTTAAGGTTGACTTATTTTAGAAATTCGTAAATTAGCACCTTAATAAGACAAGAATTATGGAACTTAAAAAATCAAAAGAAGCCAATTTAGAGAACAAAAGTAAAGCGTTCTTTTTTTTAGGTTTGGTTATAATAGCTTCTGTTGTTGGGATGGCATTTCAATTCCAACAATTTACAGCAGACGAATATGTTGCTGTAAAGCAGAAGAAAACATTATCTGCTGAGTTAAACGAAGAATTACCTGTGGTAGAAGACATACCTGAAGAGGAAGTTGAAACACCTCCACCACCAATGATTCTTGATGAGATTGAGCAAAAAGAAGACGAAATCATTGTTCCTGATATTGATTTATCTGGACTAGGTGAATTACCAGATGTAATTCCAGAAAATAAGCCTGAAGCTCCTAAAAAAGAGGAAATTATTGATGTTCCAGAAGTTGAACCTGAATTCCCGGGTGGTGAAGCAGCAATGGCAGAATGGATTCAAAAGAATATTGTTTATCCTCCAATGTCAGTTGAAATGGGTGAGCAAGGTGTTGTTTACGTGCAATTCGTTGTTAACTCTGATGGTTCGATAGAGCAAGTAAAAACTGTACGTGGTGTATCTGATGCTATTGACAAAGAAGCTCAAAGAATTGTTAAGAGAATGCCTAAATGGAAACCTGGTGAACAACAAGGTAAAAAAGTACGTGTACGTTTCGTACTGCCAATTAATTTTAGATTAGGATAATTAATAAACTATAAAATTATTATATCCGGAAATCCTTCAAGGTTTCCGGATTTTTTTTGATGAAAAGTCTCGAAAACATATTAAAAACGGAAATAAATAAGCAAGATGGGCTTCAACTCGTTGAACTTATTGATTTAACATCGCTTAACCTTTTCGACAATAGAGAGGACATCTTAAGATTAATTGACAAAGCCAATAATGGAATAAAGGGAAACCTCCCAGCAGCCATTTGTGTTTACCATTATGACATTGATTTCATTCGACCAATACTTAATCCAAACATTAAACTAGTCGTAGTTGGTTGTAACTTCCCTCACGGCCATCAAGATATTAAATTACAATTACTTGAAGCAGCTCAAATAAAATCATCAAGCATAGATGAATTGGATATTGTTATGAATTTGGGCGATTTAAAATCAAAAAAATACGCTAAAATAATCAGTGAGATAAACAGTGTAAAAAACGCATTAGGAAATATAAAGTTGAAGGTCATATTAGAGACCGGAGATTTAAATCTAGACGAAGTAAAAATCGCAGCTGAATTAGCAATATCAGGTGGAGCAGATTTTATAAAAACGTCTACTGGTAAAACTCAAAATGGCGCGAATTACGAGGCTGTATATGCAATGTGTCAAGTAATCAATTTGCACTTTATAAAAACAGGAATTCGCATCGGAATTAAACCTTCAGGCGGAATTAGAACAATTAAGGACGCCTTATATTATTACGAAATAGTTCAAGAAGTTTTAGGAGAAGCCTGGCTAAACAATCGTCACTTTAGATTTGGTGCTAGTGGATTATTTGATAACTTGTATAAAAAATTCAATTAGATGGTAAAAAAGTATATCCCAATTTTATTAGAAGCAGTTTACGAAGCATCAATTGAAATACTGAATATATACAAAACAGATTTTAATATTTATGAGAAACCTGATCGAACTCCAGTAACTTTAGCCGATCAGCAATCAAGTGAAATCATTTTAAAACACCTCAAAAAAACGAATATACTAGCCATCTCGGAAGAAGCTGAAATTCCAGATTATACCATTCGAAAAAACGAAAATTTAATTTGGCTTGTTGATCCAATTGATGGAACAAAGGAATTCATTAGAAAGAATGGTGAATTTTGCATTTGTATTGCTTTAATTGAAGCTGGCAAACCAGTTTTAGGCTTAATCGCGCAGCCTACTGAAGGAAAAATATTAATCGGTGGAGATTCGATTGGTGCTTATTATTTTGACTATCATGATGCACATCCCATTTCGGAAGACAATCAACTAAAACCAATAAGCATCAATAAAAATAAGACGGCTATTTTCTCAAGATCAGGATTAACAATTAAAGGGCAGGCGCTCTTGGAAAAGATTGAAAATAAATGGGGTACATTAGACACTATTCAGAAAGGTAGTGCCTTAAAATTCGTAGATTTAAGCTTGAACAATGCGGATTTCTATCCTCGAATGGCCCCAACGATGGAATGGGATATTGCAGCAGGTCAAGCAATTTACACTAGTTTAGGCGGTGAAGTAATTGATTTTATTAATTTTGCGCCTTTAAATTACAATAAAGAAAATTTATACAATCCCTTTTTTATAGCAAAAAACAAGGATTATCAATTCGAATAATATGGAAAGAAAAGTAGCGCTTATAACTGGTATAACGGGACAAGATGGTGCATATTTAGCAGAACTTTTACTTGAAAAAGGATATATTGTTCACGGCATTAAAAGAAGATCATCTCTTTTTAATACGGATAGAATAGACCATTTATATAAAGATAAACACGAAGAAGATGTTCGTTTATTTTTACATTTTGGAGACCTAACAGATGCAACTAATTTAATTCGCTTGGTACAGGAAATTGTACCAGATGAAATTTACAATTTAGCTGCCATGTCGCATGTTAAAGTTTCGTTCGACACCCCTGAATATACAGCCAATGCTGATGGCATGGGTACTTTAAGGCTTTTAGAAGCGATTCGTATTTTAAAAATGGAACACAAGGTAAAATTCTACCAAGCATCCACTTCTGAGTTATATGGCAAAGTTATTGAAACACCGCAAAGTGAAACGACGCCATTTTACCCACGTAGTCCTTATGCTGTTGCAAAATTATACGCTTTTTGGATTGTAAAAAATTATAGGGAAGCATACGGGATTTATGGTTGTAATGGAATACTATTCAATCATGAGAGTCCTTTGCGTGGTGAAACTTTTGTAACAAGAAAGATTACACGTGCAGTTGCTAAAATAAAACTAGGATTGCAGAAAAAAATGTTCTTAGGTAATTTAGATGCGCAGAGAGATTGGGGACATGCCAAAGATTATGTTTATGGTATGTGGCAAATGTTGCAACAAGATACACCTGATGATTACGTGTTGGCAACTGGTGAAACACATTCAGTAAAATCATTTGTTGAAAAAGCATTTGACCATGTTGGTATTCCTGTTAAATGGGAAGGTGAGGGAATTAATGAGAAAGGGATTCATAAAGAAACTGGGGATATCTTGGTAGAAGTAGATGAAAAGTATTTCAGACCAACTGAAGTTGAATTATTATTAGGAGATCCAACTAAGGCAAATACAGAATTAAACTGGAAACCAAAATACACATTTGATGCTTTGGTAAAAGAAATGGTTGAAAGCGATCTTGAATTATTCCAACGCGATAAATACCTAGCGAAAGGTGGACACAAGACATTAAATCAATTCGAATAATACAATATTGAGCGTGGAAAAAGAAGCTAAAATTTATATTGCTGGGCACAACGGAATGGTTGGTTCAGCAATCGTCAGAAAATTAAAACAAGAAGGTTTTCAAAATATCATCGTCCGCTCTTCGAAGGAAGTTGACTTAAGAAATCAAAGCCAAGTTAATGCGTTTTTCACTGAAGAAAAACCTGATTATGTTTTTTTAGCGGCTGCAAAAGTTGGAGGTATATTGGCGAACAATACTTATCGTGCAGAATTTTTGTACGACAATTTAATGATCAGTTCCAATGTTATCCATGCTGCCCATGAGCACAAAGTAAAAAAATTATTGTTCTTAGGTTCATCTTGTATTTATCCTAAATTGGCACCACAGCCTCTAAAGGAAGAATCTTTACTTACTGGTCCGTTAGAAGATACAAACGAACCTTACGCTATTGCTAAAATCACTGGTATAAAACTTTGTGAAACTTATCGAGATCAATATGGCGATAATTTCATATCTGCAATGCCTACTAACTTGTATGGACCGAACGACAATTATCACCCTCAAAACTCACATGTTTTACCTGCATTAATTAGACGTTTTCACGAAGCAAAAATTAACAATTTGAAAGAAGTTGAAATTTGGGGAAGTGGAACACCTTTAAGAGAATTTTTACATGTCGATGATTTGGCAGATGCTTGTTTTTACTTGATGCAAAATTATAACGAAAAAGAATTTGTAAATGTTGGTACAGGTAAAGACCTCTCCATAAAAGACTTAGCTTTAATGGTTAAGAATATTGTTGGATTTGAAGGTAAATTAAAATTGGATGCTTCAAAACCTGACGGAACACCTCGAAAATTAATGGATGTTGAAGTATTAAAAAAAGCTGGTTGGCAATCCACTATAGAATTAGAGGACGGCATAAAATCAACCTATAAATTAGCACTAGATAATGAAATTTTTGTTGCATAGACCAACATTTATATTACCTTATCAATCAGTTTAAGTATTTGTCATATGCGGAAATATTTTGTATTCATACTCTTTCTAAACTTTGCATATAACAATGTTTTTGCACAACTATATTTCCCAAATGAGTCGTATTACAATTCAGAAATAATTCGACTCTCTTTGAATGATACAACTAGAACAAAGATAGATCGTGAACATCTTAGTTTTAAACCAATCATTGATTCTAAAACTAAACCAGAAGTTATTTATCACACTGATGACAAAAGGTATTATTGGATAACTCAAAAGCTATTCAAAGAAAACTTCCTACTATTTAAAGGCAACGATTACTGGTGTGCAGTTGATCCCATTCTAGATTTTGTTGGAGGAAACGACTTTTCTGCAGATTCTAATAAAATTCTATATTGGAATACAAGAGGCATTCGTGTACAAGCAAAATTCTTTGATCGCGTAGCATTTACGACAACCTTTTATGAAAACCAATCGGTTTTACCGGTGTATCAACAAAACTATGTCAATAGTCACGGTGAATTTATTGTTAATGGCGGAGCTACAAAATACACACAAAACAATGCAATAATTCCTGGTTACGCCAGAACAAAACCTTTTAAAGTAGACGGTTATGATTTCGGTTTTGCAGAAGGAGCTTTATCTATAATTGCTGCTCCATGGCTAAATATTCAATTGGGCAATGGCAATCAATTTATCGGAAATGGTGAACGATCATTATTATTATCAGATTTTAGTACCAATTACCCATTCGCCAAATTAGAAACAAGTTTATGGCAAAATCGGATACAATATATAGCCATGTACGCTATACATCAAAACTTATACCGATTGAAATCCTCGACTACACCCGAGGCAACTTATGAAAGAAAGATTGGGACTTATCACTACTTGGACATTGCCCTAACTAAAGATTTTAATGTTGGATTATTTGAATCATTTTTATGGAAGCGAACAGATTCCATAGGTTCTCATCAACCAGATTGGATGTTTATTAATCCAATAATTGGTGGAAACACTTTAATAAAAGGAACTTCAGGCGAAGGATACCAAGCTTATCTGGGTTTAAATGCAAATTACAATTTACAAAACCTGAACATTTATGGACAATTGATATTAGACAACTTTAAATTTGGGGGTGTTCAATTTGGATTCAAATTCTATGACTTATTCGTTGAAAAACTAGACTTTGGAGCTGAAATAAATCACATTCAAAAGAATTCATTTACATCTACAGATAAAAGATATAATTACAATAACAATAATTTATCCTTAGCACATCCTAATGTGAATGGGATAGATGAACTAATAATTAGTTTTTCTTACCAGAAAAAACGTGTATTCATAACAAACAAACTGATTTACTCAGAGCAAGCTTATCGCTCAGATGACACTTATTATAATAAAACACTTTTAACTAGAACCACTTTAACCAACGACGCCTATAAAAGGAAAAATGTTCTTTACAATCAATTCGAAATTGGATATAGATTTAATAAAAATTATAATTTGCAGGCAATTATTGGATATATTTACCGTCAGGATACGAAAGCGACTGATATGCCGCACTTAAGTAATTATTGTTACTTAGGTATTCGAACGAAAATTAGAAATAAGAATTTGAACTTTTGAACAATTTACAACTCATATTAGCATTTATTACTGCATTCAGTGTGGTTCTTTTGGCAACTCCATCACTTATCAAAGTTGCGAAACTGAAGCAACTTGTTGATGAACCTAGCGAAGAACGAAAAAAACATACGACCAGTATTCCAACTATTGGCGGTATCATAATATTTAGCGCCTTTATATTTTCTATTTTTCTTTGGTTCCCAGATGAGAATTACAAAGCTATCGAAGCATTGAGTCAGTTTATGTATCTGGCCGCAAGTCTTGTTCTTCTCTTCTTTGTTGGTGTAAAGGATGATATCATTGGCATGTCGCCTATCAAAAAACTTATGGCCCACATCATGGTTGGCTTTATTTTAGTTGTCATGGGCGGAATTAAAATCACAAGTTTCCAAGGCTTATTGGGACTTGATTTTATTCTTCCAGACTACGCTAGCATACTTTTATCTATCTTCATTTATATTGTAATTGTAAACTCAATTAACTTAATAGATGGTGTTGATGGATTAGCACCGGGAATAGGATTAATAATAACCTTTACTTTCGGAGTTTGGTTCACCAATTCAGGAGATATTCATTGGGCCTTAGTCTCTTTTGCCTTAGCTGGTGCATTATTAGGCTTTTTGGTCTTCAATTTTAATCCAGCTCGAATATTTATGGGAGACTCCGGTTCACTAATAATCGGAGCAGTTGTAAGTGTTTTAGCGATTCAATTAATACAAACACCACTTGATTTTCTGCCAGTTGACTTCCAAAATTTATCCACACCTGTTTTTGCCATGAGCATATTATCCTATCCCCTTTTAGATACATTAAGAGTGTTTATCATCAGGGCAGCTCAAGGACGCTCTCCATTAAGTGCCGATAGAAACCATTTACATCATAAATTAATGGATAAGCAGTTGGGCGCAAAAAGAACTGTATTAATCATATACTTGTTCAATACCATTATGATCGTTCAAGCATTCTTCTTTCGTTTTGACAATCCAAATATCAGTTTTGTCATTAGTTTGAGTCTTGCATTAATTTTCGCGCTTGTAATTTATATGATTGCTAAAAAAACTAAAGGGTGATTAGGTGGACAAGAGTAATCACTTATATTTTAATTGGCATACATTTTAATAATTATGCTCAATTGAATGTCAAGAGTTTAAACACTCAAGACAGAATCGACAATCAGTATTACTATATTAAATCAGACAAATCAATTCATAGTAACGTATTGCCGGCCATTACTTTTATAGATACAGTAAAAAAAATTATTGACGGTGGCATTCAGATAAATACAAATAAATTCACATCTTCTATACGCCCTTTAGCGAATCTACAGATTGGGCTTGATCAAAATCGCAACCAATCAACTTTTATTTATGAAACAGGCATTGGAATTGATTATACATTAACCTCCAAAAAAATATTCTTTACAGCTAAACTCTTACCATATTTGGCGCAAACACCGTATTTCAGAGACTCACTTCAAAAGTTCGAGAATATTGATCCAGGATCGAGCCGATCATACGGCAATAATATTTTTGCCCAATCTCAAATTGTTTTAGCTTATAAACCGAACCACATATTCACTTTCAGTGGTGGTTATGGAAAAAACGTTTTCGGTGATGGCTATCGCTCATTACTATTATCAGATAATGCTGTTGCCTATCCATTTCTAAAATTGGAAACTGACTTTGGAGGAATTAAATATGTCAATCTTTATACAATGTGGGGCGAAAATAGCGATGAACCTTTCACACGTAGTAAAGATCAAATTAAATTTTCTGCTCAACATTATCTAAGCTGGAATATTACAAAATCATTTAATATTAGCGTTTTTGAAACTGTAATATGGCAATCAAACGATACGCTTGTGAATAGAGGTTTCGATCTTAATTATTTAAATCCAGTTGTTTTTTATCGGCCGGTAGAATATGGATTAGGATCATCTGACAACGTACTACTTGGAATAAGCTCGAGTCTCAAAATCAATAAACATTCACAAATTTATGGGCAATTAATCCTAGACGAATTTCTATTAGCAGAGATACGCGCCAAATCAAGATGGTGGGGAAATAAATATGGTTATCAAATAGGATATAAATCTGACGATTTTTTCGTTTCGAACTTATATTTCCAAACTGAATTTAATGTAGTTCGACCATTTACTTATTCTCATAAATATCCGGTAATAAGTTACGGACATTACAATGCATCTGTCGCACACCCCATTGGGGCAAATTTTTACGAAGTACTAAACATACTTTCTTATAAATGGAAGGATTTCAGATTGACGAATACAATGACTTATGCTGCATACGGGATAGATAGTACCGCTGTTAATTATGGACAAAACATTTTTAACTCTTATGCAAATAGAGCTGGAGATTATGACCAACTTATGCTCCAAGGCGATAAACAAAATGTATTTACAGAAACAATTTCACTAGAGAAAAAAATTATTCCTCATTTAAACCTTTACTTGAATTTATCCTATCGACTACGATTTGTAACTACTAGTAATGAACAATATAGTCAGCATTATTTCCAAGTTGGTATTATATCTAGATTATGGAATAGTGCTACAGATTATTGATACATAGCCATAAACAATAATTAGAATCAATCTAAGCATATAAATCTATTTATATGTTACCTTTTTATTACATTTGCATAAATTACAAAGCGTCATAAATGATAGCAGAAGAATCAACGATAGAAAAAACAAAATCTACCTCAAAACTTAAAGATTACGTGCTTTTACTAAAATTGCGTTTAGCTTTCTTAGTTGTGTTATCAGCAGTGGCAGGGTATTTATTTGTAGGAGGTGGACTAAATCTAAATTTCATTTATTTAATATTAGGCGGATTTCTAATTACTGGCGCATCGAATGGCTTGAATCAAGTTATTGAACGAGATGTAGACAAATTAATGGATCGAACATCCGATAGACCAATTCCAGCAGGAAGAATGTCTGTGAATGAAGCTTTGATTGCATCGATAATTTGTGCAATTGTTGGTAGCGTATTATTATTTCAACTGAACTACTTCTCTGGTATTTTGGGAATTCTTGCCCTTGTAATGTATGTATTTTTATATACACCTCTAAAACGTATTACCCCATGGGCTGTTTTCGTTGGTGCATTTCCAGGAGCAATTCCACCTATGTTAGGTGTTGTTGCAATTACTGGAACATTTGACCTTACCGTAGGTATAATTTTCTTAGTACAATTCATTTGGCAATTTCCACATTTTTGGGCAATTGCTTGGGTACTAAATGACGATTATGCAAAAGGAGGGTTTGCTTTATTACCAAGTAAATCAGGCAAAACTAAACGTTCTGCTTTTCATATTTTACTGTATACTTTATTCATGGTCCCGGTGAGTTTATTGCCTTGGCTAATTGGTTTAACAGGTGATATTACTTTAGTTGTAGCGACTGTTGCAGGAGCATGGTTCTTTTGGAAAGCATACAAATTATACTTAAATCTGGATGATAAGTCTGCCAGAAGCTTAATGTTTGCTTCTTTTATTTATTTGCCAGTAATTCAATTCTTATACGTTTTCGATAAATTCTAATCATCTTGAATAATTCAGAGGTCTCCCCAGAAGTAAATGCAAAGATTAAAAAGAACTTAGTTGTTATCTTTTTATTTGCAGTAGCAATGATTTTTGCTGGTTTAACTAGCGGATATATAGTATCCCAAGGCGGTAGCTTTTGGGTTAATATTAAAATGCCTTTAGCATTTAAAATAAGTACGACTTTAATTGTATTGAGTAGTGTTTTCTTAATTCTTGCTGTCGTTGCTGTCAAGAAGAATCAACAAAAAGTATTAAAAATATATTTAGGCTTAGCCTTTATTCTTGGATTAGGGTTTGGTGTCTATCAAATAAAAGGATGGGGCCAACTGATTGATAACGGGAATTTCTGGAATGGACAAATTATAAATATCAAAGGACAATATGGAAACTACTATTCTTTCTTATATAAAGGAAAGGAAGTTTCCTATGACAATGGTACTTTTTATTTAAAAGGAGAAAAGATTGACAGTGAAGTTACTTCCGAAATGAAAGAAATTGCTCGTCAATTTATTGAAGGTAGCAGCAAAAAGAAGCCTACTTATAATTTACCGAACTACGGCACATTATTTACTTTAAAGTATAAAGGTGAATTAGTAACTTATTTGAACAATCAATTATATTTAAACAATGTTCCTTTGGCGATTGAACAACATAGTCGTTTACGATATTTTTCAGAAAGTATAATTGAAGATCGTGGAGATTTTATTATGAAGGGGAAATATGGCGAAGACTTTCAGATTTTTTATCACGGGAAACCGTTGAAATATGAAAACAGAACATTTTCAATAGATGGGAAATTATTATCTCCTAAACAAATGAATGATTTAAACACGCAAGACAACACGGCAAGTTCATATATTTATGCATTTACCTTCATGCATTTATTGCATTGGATTGGCGGTGTAATCGCCTTACTAGTAGTATTTATCAACGGTGCAAAAGCCAAATACACAACAAATAATTATTTAGGTATAAGTTTAGCATCAATTTATTGGCATTTTTTAGGCATATTGTGGCTTTATTTATATGCTTTTTTAATTTTTATTCATTAAACTTGCACAAAGAAAATTTTGATTATGGCAGGAGCAGCTACTCAAGAAATTGACAATTCAACAGCATGGGGAGGAAAAGAATCCCCATTTAAAGTAAGTTACGGAAAAATGATGATGTGGTTTTTCCTTGTATCAGATGGACTTACATTTGGTGGACTTTTAACCGCATTAGGTTATGCAAAGTTTTCAAACGTAGAGTCTACGACGGCTTGGCCTGCTGGTGAAGAAGTGTTTTTTCACTTTCCCTTCACACATGCATCTTTACCATTACTTTATGTTGCATTGATGACATTTATCTTAATTGTCTCTTCGGTAACAATGGTGTTAGCCGTTGAAGCTGGTCACAGAATGGACAAAAAAGGTGTTATTAAATGGCTTTTATGGACCGTTGTAGGTGGATTTGTGTTCTTAGGTTCTCAGGTTTGGGAGTGGGCAACATTTATTGCTGGCCCTGATGGAGATTTTAATACATGGGCAGACAATGCAACTTTAGCGTATAATCCTTATGGACCGACGCTTTACGCTGATTTCTTTTTCTTTATTACTGGATTTCACGGTTTTCACGTTTTTACTGGAGTTGTCTTTAATTCACTTGTTTTAAGAAATGTAATTCGAGGTGTCTACCACAAAAGAGGTCATTATGAAATGGTTGAGAAAGTTGGTTTATACTGGCACTTTGTAGATTTAGTATGGGTATTTGTATTTACATTCTATTACTTAGTATAAGTTCAGATAAATTATTTAATTAAGATATTCCTAAAAATTTTATAAAATGTTAAGAGACGACGTAATTGAATATTCTTTAGACTACCACCACAGCGAAGAAGAAGGTGTTAAAAAAAGAAAAACCATTTGGAAAGTAACTGCAATACTTTCAATTATTACTGCTGTAGAAGTATTGGTTGGTGTAATGTTCCCTAAGCACGAAGTTGCAGCAGGACTTTGGTCAGTGATCAAATTTTCTTATATCATACTTACGATTGTAAAAGCAGCTTATATCGTTTTAGTTTTCATGCACTTAGGCGACGAAAGTAAAACACTTAAATACATGATATTGATTCCTTATATTGTATTTATATTATATTTGATATTCATTATTCTAGTTGAAGCTTCTTATATCGGAAACGGCTGGAAAACCGTACACTAGTATTGTATTCTGACTTAAATAAGAACACACGTTTTCATGGCCAAAACTAAAAGATTATTACTAATCCTATTGGTGCTATTGGGCCCTGGTTCGATTATCTATTTCATAGCTAAAAATGTAAAGAATCATTTTATTGAATTGCCTTATCTAGGATATGAATATACTTTAGATGGTAACGGGAATAAAATAGATTCATCAGCATATCAAATTCCGGCATTTCAATTAACTAGAATGGATGGTCAAATAATTGACAATTCAACTATTGCTGGTAACTTCATTGTGCTTAGTACAATTCAGAATAATTGTCCAAAAATAGATGAATGCGGACTTAGTCCTTATCTTTTCAATGAAATATTCTTCCATAAATTAGTGAAGAACCGAGACAATTATAATAATGTCAAAGTAATTTCAATACTTACAGATCAAGATGGCCAACCTTTAGATTCGATTTCAGATGAATTAAAGGATGAAATGATTGATTACGATAAATCTTTATGGTGGTTTACCACTGGAGAAACTTTACCTTTTTATAATTTTAATTTTTACGGTAAAAAGTTTAAAGATCACCCAGCTGATCCAGCCTCAGGCGAAATCGGTAAATTTGCTTTTACCAATAGTTTAATTCTAATAGACGATAAAGGATTTGTACGTGCAGTCACTGGTGCTAAATCAGATTCTGATATCCGAAACTTTTTTGATATGCTAAAACTTTTGAAGAAAGAAGAATTTGACAGAAATCGAGAACAAAATAAAAAGTAAAAAACGTAATTCTTTATTGCTTAAATATCCATAACGATTGCCTTTTCTTTCTTACTTTTGTACTTTAAATTCTAATCAATGAAGCAAGTAATTTTCTCCTTAATTATCGCAATTGGTTTTGCGAGTTGTAAAAATGAACAGCAAGAAACGCAATTACCATATTATGGTCAGCATGATGTTGAGTTAATTGAGAAAGATGGGGAAATTGTCTCAGATACAACATACCATACTGTTCCAAAATTCTACCTTATTGATCAAGATAGTAACCAATTTGATAACAGTAAAGTTGAAGGCAAAATTCATGTTGTCAACTTTTTCTTTACGAGTTGTCCTGCTATTTGTCCCGCTATGATTGCACAGATGAAAAGACTGCAAGGTATGACTAACGATATTGAAGAGTTAGAATTTTTAAGTCATACAATCGATCCTAAACGAGATACATTGGCCAAACTTAGAGCTTACATCGAAAAACGAGAAATAGATACACATAATTGGCATTTTTTATATGGTGACAAGGCTTATGTGCATGAATTAGGTCAAGATGGTTATATGCTCAATGCAAAAGAAGATAAAGCTGCAGAAGGCGGATTCTTGCACTCTGAGCATTTTGTTTTAGTTGATCGCTCTGGACATATAAGAGGATTATACGTTGGCACCGATGTTGAACAAGTAAACCAATTAAACAAAGACATTCGTAAACTAATTTCACAAGAATATGAGTAATGATACAACTGCGATCGATTTAGAAAAAAAGTATAAACCACTTATCATTATACTTTCTATTGCAATTCCTTTGGTTGTTGCAGCTTTAGGAGGAATTAAGATTGAAGGTTATAATACAAGTTATCTCCCTCCTATTTATGCTTCTATCAATGGTATAACTGCGATTCTATTAATAAGTGCAGTTATCAGTATAAAAAATGGAAATAGACAACGTCACGAATTATTAATGAAATTTGCAATTGCTTGTTCAGCTTTGTTTTTAATCGGGTATGTAGTTTATCACGCCACTTCCACTTCTACTGAATACGGAGGAACTGGTCTTTCTAAATATATCTATTATACAATTCTAATCAGTCATATCTTTTTAAGTATTGCCATCATTCCTTTAGTATTATTCACTTATGTAAAGGCTTGGGCAGGCAATTTTGAAGGTCATAAAAAAATGGCGCGAATAACCTTCCCAATTTGGTTATATGTTGCAATTACGGGGGTTGTTGTTTACCTTATGATCAATCCTTATTACGGGGCTTAATTGCCTTTCATTGCTTTACATACATCATATTTAAATGGTTTAAAGGTTATCATAAAACCGTAAAAACTATACCAATCTTTATTACTAGGATTCCCCCTATTCATACCACTTTGATAGATATCAGTTTTATTCGATAAATCCCCAGCCAAAGGTCCGCTTGCATCTGCGAGTAACAGTGTATTCACATATGCTCCTGACACATCATCTAAATAATCGGTAAACGTCTTTCTGATTCCATATTCAATTGAAATTGCTACGCGTTTTCTTAAATTAAACTTAATTCCAATTCCCAAAGGAACAGTTATTTGATTTAAACTATAACTATTTTTATCAGACAATACCGAATTCTGACCTTCAGTGCCAAGTGGTTGAAGATCGACAATTATATTGTCATAATTTGTTTGTGGGTTGATTCTTGTATAAGCCAGTTGATAAAAAAAATAAGGACTGAAAGGGAATTTCATATCTTTTATTGCATACTTAAAGAAATTAATTTCATAACCAACGGCAAGTTCAAATAACGAACTATTAAAATTTAAATCCCTTGTATTTTCAAAAGCATTATTTGAATTTACATCGTTCCCATAAACGGAACCATAAATAGCCGTGAACCTTAAATTATGTCGTGTTGATAGATTATATCGATATACAGCTCCAAAAGCAACTTTCGATTGCACAAAATGTTCATGATTCAATTCTCCAATATAATAAGCTCCACCGCCAAAGACACCAATTTCAGACGCTTGCTTATAATTTTGACTATAACCATTCATTGTGTAACCAAAAAGGCATATAAAAAGGACTAAGACTTTATTTGAATGATTTGCTGACATAATTACGCTCTAACAAGATTGAAACGCAATATGTTACTATATATTGTAATTTGAATGGTCTTAACGCCATCCACGCATATCACAAATATTTTTTTTGAAAGGTTTAAATGTGATCATAACGCCATAGAAAAAGTACCAATCCTTACCGACTACAGTTCCTCGATTGGTTCCTGAATTTCTAGGACTATCACTTAAACTTCTATCCGCTAGGTCGGCTGCCAAGGGACCATTTAATTGAGACAATTGCGCTCCATTGACATAAGAACCTGACACATCATCTATATAATCAGTAAATGTTTTTCTCACACTATATTCAAACGACATAGCAATTCGACTTCTAAGATTAAATTTTAAACCAATACCCAGAGGAATGGTAAATTGATTTAAGTTGTATAATTTTTTATTATCTGAAAGTGCACTACCCTGGCCTTCTGTCCCTAAAGGTTGTAATTCGTAATCAACACCATTAAAGTTTGTCATCGGATTGATACGAGCATAAGCGAATTGATAAAAGAAATATGGTGTTATTGGGTACTCCATATCATTGATTCGGTATTTAAAAAAATCAAATTCCATACCGAACGCGATTTCGTATAACCTTGATTTAAAATCTAAATTACGTTGTTGTGCATACGGGTCGTCACTATAGGCATCAGCGGCATATAAATCTCCCATATTGGCTGTTAATCTCATCGAATATCTTGTGGTAAGATTATATCTAAAGATCATACCGACAGCAGGCTTACTGTATTTGAAATGTGTACTAGGATTTAAGTCTCCGATATAATAGGTACCCCCACCGAAAAAGCCAAATTCAAATGCTGTTTTAAATCCTTGAGAAAAACTAAATTGACTAATAAGCAAACAACACAATAAAAAAAATCGCATGATTAGAATTTCGGAATAAACAATTCCTTTTGCTTGAATCTATAATGAACAGAGAATAGGCCAAACATATAAGCGTCGTTATAAGTAGGATCACCTCTTTGAAGATAATTATTTCTGCCATCAGGCAAAGGATGAATTCCAGTTAATCCCAAATCCGTATTGACCGCTCTGTCAGCAAGTGCACCAGCAACGTCACCATTTGCGGCCACTATTTCATCATTTAAATAATAAGATGTACTTACATCATCAAGATAATCAGACATGGTATAACGTAAACTTAATTCAAAACTTACCGACCATTGTTTATCAATTACATATTTTAAACCAACTCCCATTGGAATAGCTAAAGTGTATCGTTTATACTTGTCTTCTCTTCCAGCCATCCCTTGACCTTCGGTAGCTAATGGCTGCAAAGCATACCAAGTACCATCATATTCAGCTTTAGGATTGAAAAAAGTAACACCAACACCAGCATAGAAGAAAGGCATCAATGAAAAAGCCTTATTACCCTTAACACCTTTAATTTTATATCTTGGCTTAATTCTTTCTTGCATTGGATAATACTCAAGAATGGCAGAAAACTCACCAATAACACTTCTAAAACTTAAATTCCTTGTATTTCGAACGATATTCTTAGTTACGGCATCATCACCATGAATTAAACCATAAATACCAGTCACTTTCGCCGAAAAATATGGACTAAGCGCATATTTATAACCCAACATCATAGTCGGTCTAGTCATGCTAAACTTAAGATCCTTTATACCATGTGTACCAATACCTTGAGATCCACCCAGGTCACCTAAAAAATTAGTCGCACCAACCCCAAAGAAAACTTCATTTCTTACATACCTCCAGGCTTGAGCATTTACGGAACTTACCGAAATTAGGATCAAGAAAAATAAAAGACTTTTTTTCATTAAAAGCAATATACTTTAAATTGTTTCAGGTTACTATGACAAATATATAAAATATCCAACAATTACTTGTTAGTCTCGTGCCCATAAATAACTGTCGTCAAATATACGAAATCTTCAACTGATAACACCTCGGGTCTTAAAGTTAAGATATTCAAGAACTTATCCTCAGTTGATGTTATCCCTGTCAACAATGGTTTAATCGAATTTCGAATTGTTTTTCTACGCTGATTGAATGACATTTTCACAATTTGTTTAAACCTCACTTCATCACAAGCCAATTTTTGAATACTGTTACGGGTTAACTTAATTACACCAGAATCAACTTTTGGTGGTGGAATGAAAACATTTGGAGGAACAGTAAATAAATATTCTATCTCGTAAAAAGCTTGGAGAAGGACACTAATTATACCATATTTTTTAGTTCCTGGTTTCTCAGCTATTCGTTCTGCCAATTCCTTTTGAAACATCCCTACAACTACTGGAATTTGATTTTTAAAATCTAACACCTTGAATAAGATTTGAGAGGAAATATTATAGGGGAAATTACCAACTACAGCAAATGGTTTAGGCCCCATCAACTCCGCTAAATCGACCCGTAAAAAGTCTAAAGAATGAATTTTTCCGTGTAATTCGTTAAAATGTTCATTCAAATATTCAACAGACTCCCTGTCAACTTCAACGACTTGCGTTTCAAATTTTTCTAGCTTCAATAAATATTTTGTCAGTGCTCCCATCCCTGGACCAACTTCAAGAAGTGTGTCAAAATCAGTGTGTGCATCAATAACTTCTGCCATTTTGATACAAACATTCTCATCATTTAAGAAATGTTGTCCTAGGTGTTTTTTAGCTCTTACACTCATTTTGAAAAATTCGATTTTACCAATAAAAGTGAACGAAATGCCGCCGTTTTATAACCATATTTGTCGGTATGCTCTTTTTGTAATCTTTCAGCATGAAGAATTTTATACTCTTCATAATGAATCATTGATTCACATAAATATTGAACGGCAAACGAAATACTCCCTTCATCATCAGAAAGAACCTGAGATAATTTAGCTTCAATAAAAAAGCCTGTTTTTATTACTTCAGGTATATGTGTTGTTTCCATCCACTCAAGCCATTCATCACTTACATCTTTGTCAACAGAAACTGTTACATTGTACAAAACATTCATATATTTTACTTTCTGATTTTAATTAAATATTGCCGTAATACTGCGGTATTTTTCTCGAGCAGAAGCCGAGTAAAGACTACTTTCAAATTCAAATAGAATTCGTTTGTAATAAGTAGCTGCTTTTTCGTACTCGTCAAGTTTATTATAATAGATTTCTGCGATTCGAAAAATAGCATCATCAGCCAAAATATCGTCAACATACGATTCTGCAATCATTTCATAATATTTTATTGCCTCTAACCAATTCTGTTGCCCTTCGTAAATTTGACCTTTTTTGAAAAGAACTTCATCAATCATACTATGAAATGGAAAATGCGATTCAAGACTATCAAGAATAAAAAGCGCTTCATTAAATTTATTCTGTTGCAATAATAAGTCAGCCTTCGCATATAGTTTAACTGGTGCTTGATTTGTATCCAATCCTAAATTGTCTTGTAATAATAGTGATAATTGCATTGCATTATTTGCTATTAGCTTACTTGTTGAAGCTTTTAAGACATCCAATTGAGCTTTTGCATAATCAAACTCTCCATCATAATAAAAAACTTTTGCATTCTTAAATTTCGCTTCGTGTCCAATTAAGTCTTCACTGAAGTCTTTCGCAACTTGCATATACAATAAAGATGCTTCCCAAATATCGCCAGAAACAACGTAAATATCTCCTAATAGAATTTTATACTCTGCTCGCTCGTAATTAGACATTGATCCTTTCATTGCTTCACCAATCAGACCTTTTGCTTTTTCTGTATCATCTAAATAAAAGGCATATATTTCAGCCAGTTGCCTAATGATTCCTCTCGCTTTTTTTGCATTGTTAATCTGAGCAACACTTTTTTCAAATTCATCAGCAACGACATGTACCTCTTGTTTGGTGAACGTTTTTTGATTTTTCACCATTTCAAATGAAATCTGTAACTTTCTTTCGATAGCATAATGGTAATACGGGTTTTCCGGTCCCAACTCTTCCAAATATTTATACGCTTTTAATGCTGCGTCATAAGCTTGATTCGACTGACAAATTTGACCGATTTGGAAAAGATTTTTACCGTTATCTTTCGTTTTTGCATCTAATGCTTTTGCCTGAATTACAGCCCCATTGAATTCTTTTATTTGCGTATAATACCAAATAAACATCTCATTATTAACTGTTTTATTTGGATACCGTTGAACATTGGTCAGTATTTCTTTCCGCAACATTTCAACCCTTGCAACATCCGAATCAAAATCAATAATTCTGCTTAAATAATTTTGAACTGTACGTAAATAAGCCGCGTTGTAATTCACTAAATCGAGATATTCACGAATCATTTCCTCTGGTTTGTCAACCATTGAATACAATTCTGCTATTTCCAAATGAAAAGCATCATCATTACGCAATACTTTCCGTCCTTTTTCATACGTAGATATAGCATAATCATATAAACCGTAAGACTTAAACGAATTTCCTAAATCTTCAACTCTAGATGGAATGCTTGGCAAATCTTTAATTAAGTCATCATACGTTTCCAATGCCTTTTCATTACGATCAGTTGCTTTGTAAACGTTTGCTAATTTAAAATAAGTGTCAATAACATAAGGATCACGTTTAATTTGTTTTTCAGCAACCTTTTCACATGCATCCAATTTGTCTTGATAAAACAAGGACATAAAGTATCCTTCAAAATATTTTTGCGATCCGTATTTACGATAAATTTTCTCGAAATAAGGTTCTGCCTTTTCAAACTCACCTTTATTAAAATAATGGTTTGCCAATTTTGAATCATTGTCTTCAGGTTGGGCAAAAAGATTCCCTGTTGAACTGAAGATCAACAATAAAACAAATACGATATTTAAATTAATCTTCAAGATTATGCTTTAATAATTCTATAAACTCGTCTATACTCGGTGTTGCGTGATAATATCTCTTTTTTTCAGCAATTTGTTTTTTATTAAAATCATCAAAAGACAAAGTCACGGTTAAGACAGCCTGCATTTCGTTTGCTAAGTATTTATTTAATTGTTCTTCAGAAAAAAGTCCAGCTTTTACATCTTCTTTTAAATCTTGTAATTGATGTTTCAAAGCATTTAATTCATCACCAAAAAACATTTTCTTAGTCTCCACCCCTTTTAGTACTTTACGTACAGATTTTGCTTCATTTAAATGATTACCTAAACTTTCATTGATCGTATCCGAAACATAGAAATTTTTCACAAAACCTTCATTTAATACCACATGGTCCACCATCATCTTCAAACTATCAAATTCTATACCATCCATTAACACTTCCAAACTATCGATAACAACCAGTGCCGAATCAATTTGAACCAATTGTTTTTCAAACTGTTTTTCAGGATTACAACTTGTCATTGAAGTTACAAACAAAATAGCGATAAGCGAATAGAATAATTTTTTCATGTCTAAATTTAATTTTTTATGATATCAAATCCTGTATATGGTACAAGAGCTGCAGGAATTTTAATACCTTCTTCTGTTTGGTTATTCTCCAATAACGCTGCTAAGATTCGCGGCAATGCCAGGGCACTTCCATTCAACGTATGCACCAATTGTTTATTGTTGTTTTCATCTTTAAACCTCAATTTCAAACGATTCGCTTGAAAAGTTTCGAAATTTGAAACAGAACTCACTTCTAACCATTTATCTTGTGCAGCTGAATAAACTTCCAAATCGAATGTTAAAGCAGAGGTAAAACCAAGATCACCACCGCATAATCTTAATGTTCTATATGGCAATTCTAATTTAGTTAAAATATCCTGTACATATTTTACCATTTCATCTAAAACAGCATACGAATTGTCAGGATGTTCGATGCGTACCAACTCTACTTTATCGAATTGGTGCAACCTATTCAACCCTCTTACATCACTTCCGTAAGAACCCGCTTCACGTCTAAAACATGGCGTATATCCAGTTAATTTGATTGGCAAATCAGTTGATTTCACCAATTCATTTCTATACATATTAGTTAAAGGAATTTCAGCTGTTGGTATCAGATAAAGATCATCTATGGTAGCATGATACATTTGTCCTTCTTTATCCGGCAATTGTCCTGTTCCAATTCCAGAAGCTTCATTTACCACAAATGGAGGTATTATTTCTGTATAGCCATTATCTCGAGCTTGATCTAAGAAAAAATTGATTAATGCACGTTGTAATCTAGCCCCTTGACCTTTATAAAAAGGAAATCCAGCACCTGTCACCTTCACACCTACTTCAAAATCAATAATATCATATTTTTTAGCTAATTCCCAATGCGGTTGCCAAAAATCCAATTTTGTTGGAATAGTTCCAGAATTAGATAAAACTTCATTGTCCTCGTCCGAATTCCCGGCTGGAACTGAAGGATTAGGGACATTCGGAACTTCATAGAGGGCAGCTTGCAATTTTTCAGCGTAAGCATTCATAGCTTCTTTTGCATTCTTTTCAAGCTCTTTCAACTCACCTGCTCTAGCTTTTGCTTTATTCGCTTCGTCTTGTTTACCTTCTTTGAACAATGAACCGATAGACTTCGCTAATTGATTTGATTCAGCAGCAATCTTCTCTAACTCCTGTTTTGACTCACGCCAATTCCCATCTAAAACAAGAATGTTTTCAATTAATTCTTTTCCGTCAAAATTTCTCAACTTCAACCGTTCAATTATTGTCTCTTTTTCTTTTCGAATTCTAGCTAATTCTAACATTAATATTATTTTTTTATAAAAGTATAAATTGTCGTTGGTTATTCGGGCAATTTGGGCATAAAAAAAACTCCTTTCAGCAAAGCCGAGAGGAGTTTCAATTTTATAAGTTGAAAAGAATTATTTCTTCTTTCCTCCGTCTAATTCATCTTGAAGAACTTTCAATTCGTCCCATTTACCATCAGCAGCTAATTGTGCTTGTTGCGGCCATGTATCAGGACTAAATCTTGCATAGTTACCTTCTGCTTCGTCTAATATCTTTTGGATATCAGCAACAGATGCAGCAGCTACTTCAGCATAAGAATTCAAACCACCTTCATTTAATACAGAAGCTAATTTTGGTCCAACACCTTCAATTTTTGTTAAATCATCACCTTTTGCAGACTTTGCAGCTGCTTTCTTAGGCGCTTCTTTTTTCACTTCTTCTTTTGCAGGTGCCTCAGCACGAACAGCAGTTTTCTTTGAAGCTACTTCTTTTGCTGGACTTTCTCCTTTAGTTGGAACAGTTTCAACATCAAAAGGAACGACAGATACGAATGATCTATTGTTTTTCTTTTTTCTGAATGCAACTAAACCATCAGTAAGTGCATATAATGTATGATCTTTACCAATCCCTACATTCGCTCCTGGGTGATGCTTAGTCCCTCTTTGTCTTATAATGATATTACCAGCTATTGCAGCTTGTCCACCAAAAATTTTAACACCAAGGCGTTTCGATTCTGATTCTCTACCATTCTTCGAACTTCCGACTCCTTTCTTATGTGCCATATCTCAAATATTTTTATCTTTCAATTAAATGAAAGAATTAAATTTATTAAACGTTAATTTTATCAATTTTGATCTCAGTAAACGATTGTCTGTGACCATTTTGTTTTACGTAACCTTTTCTTCTTTTCTTTCGGAAAATGATTACTTTATCTCCTTTAACGTGTTTTACCACGGAAGCTGATACTACTGCTCCTTTAATAGCTGGGGCGCCTACATTTACTTTTCCGTCATTATCGATTAAAAGAACATTGTCAAAATCAACTTTTGAACCTTCTTCTTGTGCTAATCGATGAACGAAAATCTGCTGGTCTTTTTCAACTTTAAATTGTTGGCCTGCTATTTCTACAATTGCGTACATAACAAATTTTCTATTTATAAAATTATTTAGGACGACAAAAGTAGGGATTAAATTTAATATATCAACAATGCAATCTTAATTTATTTTGAAGGCCTTAGCTTTTTATTCATAAAATATACACCAATCAGAATCAATAGTATCCAAATAATATTTTCTAAGGCAAATTGTTCGCCATCCCAAACACCGATTAAGACAGCTACGATTGGAATTAAATAGGTTACCCCTGAAGAAAAGATGGGACTTGAAATAGCCACCAAATTATTAAACATAAAAACAGCCAACGCTGTCCCCACAACACTTAAAATAATTAAGTAACCTACAGCCAAACCACCTAATTCGTGCTGAACTATAGGTTGATATGCTTTTGTAAACATTGCGACAACAATAGCGGGAAGTAAAATCATTAAAAAACTTAGCGCAGTTATTACTAGCGGTTTCATATGTGACAGCTTATACTTAATTGTTGTTAAACTAATGGCATAACAGATAGTAGCTATAAAAACCAGCAAAGCGTAATTCAAATTATTCGATTCGAAATGAATTTGATTCCAAAAGATTTTAAACAAACCAAAAATGGCCATTATCATACCTATTATTTGCCATTTATTAGGAATAACCTTATAAGCCAAGATACCTATCAAAACAACAAATATGGAAGTCCCCATATTTAACAATCCCGCCAAAGAGCTTTCTATTCCAGTTTCAGCGAGTGTAAATAATAGCGCTGGAAAAAAATTACCACAAAGTCCAGTAATTAATAGCCAACCAAAATTTTCTTTGTTCAATTTTTTAATATGCCTTAAAGCAATTGGCAACAAAACCAAACTTGCAATCACTATTCGCATACTGCCAACTTGAAACGGACCGAGCACCATTTCATTTCCCAAAGGGCTCATTGATCTTTCCATTAAAATGAATGAACTCCCCCATATAACAGAAAGAAAAACCAATAGGAACCAAGACAAAAATTCTTTTTTCATTTGCGGCAAATTTACAGTCTTTTACAACAGCAATATTTATTTTCTTAAAAGAATTGATTTAGACCGACAACAAACGAAATTTATTCCTAATTTTATATCTCCAAAAATTAAAGGATATGCATATAGCTGTAGCAGGAAATATAGGCGCTGGTAAAACGACGTTAACCAAATTGTTAGCAAAACATTATGGATGGGATACCCATTTTGAAGATGTTGAACAAAACCCGTATTTAAATGACTTTTATGAAGACATGCAGCGTTGGTCCTTTAACCTGCAAATCTATTATTTGAATAGTCGTTTTACCCAAATTCAAGAAATAAAAAACAATTCAACAAACGTTATTCAAGATCGTACGATTTATGAAGACGCATATATATTTGCACCCAATCTTCACTCGATGGGCTTGATGACAACAAGAGATTTTGAAAATTATTTTTCTCTGTTCAACTTGTTAGAATCATTTATTTCTGCTCCCGACGTATTAATCTATTTAAAAGCAAGCGTTCCAACGTTGGTGAACCAAATTCAAAAACGAGGACGAGAGTACGAAGAGAGTATTCGTTTAGATTATTTAAAACGTTTAAATGAAAGATACGAAGCATGGATTTCGACTTATGATCGCGGTAAATTAATTGTGATTGATGTTGACAATAACAACTTCCACGAAGATGCAAATGATTTAGGAACAATAATCAACTCGATTGATGCCGAGATAAACGGCTTATTCTAAATAATCGATAATTATCTTGGCATTCATTTGCCAGTTTTACAATACAATGGTTATAAAAACAGCTGAATTTGTAATTAGTAATATGGTGGTAAATCGGTGTCCAGAACCGAACATGCCCGAATATGCTTTTATTGGTCGATCTAATGTCGGCAAATCGTCTTTAATTAATATGTTAACCAATAATAAAAAATTGGCTAAAACATCTGGAAAACCAGGAAAGACACAATTAATCAATCATTTTTTAATCAATAAGGAATGGTATTTAGTTGATTTACCGGGCTATGGTTTTGCGAAAGCAGGACATCAACAAAGACATAAATGGAAAACATTTATTGCCGAATATATGGAAACAAGAGCCAACCTTGTTAATGTATTCGTTTTGATTGATAGCCGATTAGAACCTCAATCAATTGACCTGGAATTTATGGGATACCTTGGAGAAAAAGGCATTCCTTTCTCAATGATCTTCACTAAAACCGACAAATTAAACAATAACAAACTTGGAAATTTTTATAATTTTTACAAACGTGAAATGTTAAAAATTTGGGAAGAAATGCCACCGCATTTTATATCTTCTTCTGTTGATTTTTCAGGACGTGATGAAATTCTAGACTACATTGAAGAATGTAATAAAACGACGGATTTCTCTGATTATGTCCCTGAAAAAAAACAAAAAAAATAAGTAAAAGACTAGAAGTCAAAACAATCATTTGGAATTAAATTCTTCAATAGAGATTTTTGACAGCTATTTTCAGTTCGTCATTCTGCTTTGACGAATTGCGACTCAATGCAATGTTCGAATTCAAAAAAATAACCAGTACAATTCAAAGGACCAAAGACAGACAGTCTTTAATCCTTCATCTATTATATCACTACAGTAAATTGTATAGACAAAAGATAAAGACTACTTAGACACTAAATACTAGCGAAAAAACTCTTTAAGCTTAACTTAAAGGAGGTAAGATTCCCATTTTTTCTGCGAAATGTTGGCAATAATCACGAAGATCTTCAGCCATATTCTTTTCACCCGTCGCTTTCTCGAACGAATCTGCCATTGTAATCAGGGTTTGATGCATAAACTTCTTCATATCATCTACCGTAAATTCCTTATTCCACAAATCAATTCGCATTGCAGTATTCGCTTTCTTATCCCAAAACGAAAGGATCATTGCTTCAGCACTTTCTTTATCAATTCCACCTTCAGCCGCCGACCAAATAATTTGCTCTGGCAAGTTGTTTTCATTTGTCAATACTTCAATTTCAATCTTAGATTTTTTCAATTTACTCATTTGATTTCGGTTTGTATGCTTTTAATACTTTTGTAATATTTTCCTCTGCTAATAAATCAGCCAATGTCACATCAGGATTCTTTTCCATGTATGATTCAACCATTCGCCAGCCAATAAATCTTCCTAACCTTCCTGGAGAACCATCAAGACCAACGGTGCTTGGTGCTTCTTCAAAAAAACGTAGGTTCACTTTCATATCTGTAGAATAGATCCATTCTTTGTCAACTAAATATTGCCAAATGCTATATTCACTCGCCATGGCAAATTCCATTTCCTGTTCAGAATAACGTAGAATTAAATTTTCGGGTAAATCTGGTAATAATGCGCGAATGGCATAATGAATTTTTCCAAAATAAATCAAATCCTCCAAAAAATTCTCTCCTCGAGACTCCTTAAATACATTATCTACTAGCCAACTATTTGCTATATCTACAGGTAAATATTGAGGCTGCATTTTATCAGACATATAAACAGGAAAACCTGCCAATCTAATTTTTCTGTTTTCTGGCCCTGTATACATATCCAATCCCAATCCAATTCTATTTGATGTAGAAACAACACCATAATTAAAGGCACTATTATAAGTAATCACTTGATTTGGTATTGGCGCCTCTGGTAAATGATACTTCAAGTGTTTAAATAAGTCAACGATCAAACCCTTTTCAGCACTAAAATCTTTAAAAACAACATCAATATCTGATTTTAAAGAACGCATAATTGAATCCTGCGTAAATCGATATAAATAATCAATCACAGAATCTTTATTTACACGTTGCATACCTAACATATTATAGATATAAAAATCGTATAATTCACCACCAACAGTTGCCAATTCTTTGTTCACCGCATATAATTCCGACATTGACTTCACGTCAAACATTTTGTCTTCGAATCTGTCAAACTGAATCTCAACTTCAATATTTGATACATCAACTTTCAGTTTATCGGTCGAACATGACAGAATAACGAAAGTAAGCACGATTAAAGTTTTGAATTGATTCTTCATTGAGGAATATTTCTTATTATTGTTATAAAATTAGATTCAATTAATAGATAATTACAAAACTATGAAAAAGTTACTATCTGCGGTTTTAATACTTGGTATTTCGTCGAGCCTTTTTGCACAAGAGAAAAAATTCCAAGTTGGTTTGGTTTTAGGACCAACATTCAACTGGACAAAAATCCAAACTAATAAAATTGAAAGAAACGGTATCGGAAACGGTTTTACCATTGGTATGGGAGGCAATTACATGTTCAATGAAAACATCGGTCTTGCCCTAGGCATTCAATTCGATTTAGAATCATTTAAATTGAATTATGGTAACGATGCAGACAATGGATTAGGCGAAGTATTTTATGCTTATACAGATACTGAAATTAAACGCTTTAAGGATGGTGTAGTTGAAGAATTCTCAGATACCACTGGTTTTCAATTAACAACAAGAAAATTTAGAGCAAAATATATTACAATACCATTATTCTTAAAATTTCAAACCAATAAAATTGGTAGCATGATTTATTACGGTAAATTCGGTTTAAGAACAAGTATTTTAGCAGGTGTAAGAATGGATGACACTGGTTTTGACGCAAGTTATAACAATGCTGAAGGTGCAGAAACATTTTCAAGAATAGTTGGTGCTGAAAGTCGTACACTAGAGAATATGAAACCAGGTGCTGTGAAAAAAGGATTAGCAGCTGTTAGAACGGGTGTTGGAATTTACGGTGGTGCTGAATGGAATTTTACTGGCAGTACTTTTCTTTATTTTGAAGGAGGATTCACTTACGGAATTACACCTGCTTTATATCAAAAATCTAGTCATTTAGTTGAAAAAGTTGAAGTTGCTGAAGCTCCGGGTAAATACACATACACAAACTTAGACATCAAAAACAATCCTCAACATATCATTGAGATTAAAATAGGATTACTTTTCTAATTGAATGCAGTACAATAAAATTATTGAACATATTGTAACTTGGCTAAAAAGTTATGCTGAAAATGCACACTCAAAAGGTTTTATTATAGGAATTAGCGGCGGAATTGATTCCGCCGTTACTTCTTACCTCTGTGCCAAAACAGGTCTTGACGTAATATGTGTTGAAATGGGTATACATCAAAACCCTAACGAAGTTAATAGAGGATTAGATCACATCTCTGCATTGGAAGATAAATTCCCTAATGTAAGCCATCACCGCATTAACCTTACCGATACTTTCGAATCCCTTAAAACCGTTTTACCTAGCAATGCGCAAAACCACGGCTTATCAATGGCCAATACACGCGCAAGAATAAGAATGACCACACTTTATGCGGTCGGTCAAGCGAACGGTTTATTGGTTGCAGGTACAGGAAATAAAGTTGAAGATTTTGGCGTTGGTTTTTATACCAAATATGGAGACGGAGGCGTTGATTTAAGTCCAATTGCAGACTTAACAAAAACTGATGTGTTTGCTATTGCTAAAGAATTAAACGTGATTGATTCCATTCAAAACGCCGCACCTACCGACGGATTATGGGAAGATGAACGCACCGACGAAGGTCAAATTGGTGCGACTTATCCTGAATTAGAATGGGCAATGGCTTTTAATGAAAATGAATTTGCATTAGAAGAGAATCTAAGTAAAAGACAACGTGAAGTATTAGCGATTTACCGCAAATTTAATCGTGCCAACAAACATAAAATGATTCCCATTCCAGTTTGTGTAATTCCAGAAAATTTAAAATAGTTTGTTTGACCGTCGCACTAAAATCTAGCACCACCTTCGCATAAAGCTACTGTGGTTAAGAAGCGTAGCGATCTAAAATCTAACAGCACAGCGTTTTATTATCTAATAACTATCATTTAATTCCCTTCAGGAGCCAATCTTAAAACAATACCATCAATTTCTGCTGTAACCGGTATTTGGCAACCCAACCTACTATTATCTTCAACAAAAAATGCTTCGTCTAGCATATCCAATTCCCCGTCAGACTGTTCTGCTAATTCCGTATCCGATTCTAAATAACATTGGCAAGTTGCACACATGGCCATACCACCACAACGTCCTTCAACGGGCAATTCGTACGAACGGCAAACCTCCATGATATTCATATTCATATCCGTCGGTGCCTCAAGGTCATGCTGTACACCTTCTCTATCAATAATGTGGACGGTGATCATATTTTCTGCCATGGTCGTGTTTTTTTTGCAAATTTAATTGATTTTTTTGAAGCAGTTGCATGTCCCGATTCTTAGAGGTTAGTTTTTTTTGGGCGTTCCCTATGAAGGGGCAGGCTTTACGCTCTAATCTTTTTGTCTGACCGCCTGAGGCAGACAGACAAAAAGGATATCCGCTTTAATACTTAACGCGATTTTACTTTAAATTGCAAACCATTTAATTCATAAGGGGTTCGAATACTTTACAACCTGAGTTCGATTTTCACGCTTACTCTCTAATGAGTAGTAAATACCTATCAACTGTTTCAATTGTAGAGTAATATGGATTATAATAATCATTTCTATAAAATCCATGATTTAGAATCAATGTGTCATTATGGATACCCTTTAACTGAACAAAAACATTAAAATAAACTGAGATACCAATTGCTGGTGAACAGGTTGTACGCACCCCTTTTTTTAAACTGTCAATTTGAAAGATATTCACTGAACCATCATAACAATCTGCGAAATAAGTATCCGGAGTAAAAAATAACAGAATCAATACCATACGGCTTCATTTCTATATGAACTTCTTGTATTGTTGAATCAACATAAGCTGTATATGTTCCATCATCAATAACGGTTGTTCTTTCTGTGGTTTTCATCATCCCTCTAAAAGTACCTTCATAACTTTCAGCTTCAACTTCTGGCTTCTTCTCTACTTCAACATCCTCTTTCTGACAAGAGATTAAAATAATTGAGAAGAGAATTAAGAATAGGTTATTCGTTTTCATATCACAAACATTTAAGTCATTAAACAATATACGGAAATTTTAGGTAAAGCGTTGAAGTTTAACTCTTATACATAAAAAAAGCACCTCATAAAATAAGTTGAGTGACATTTCGTTCCGTATAGAAATCGAAACCTTTAGCATACTATTATAACAATTCCAATATTAACCAAAAAAAGAATGTAGGTTTTCACAAGGTCACGGAGAATTTAAGTTAAAAATTAAATTTGGGTGCTAAATTTTTGAAAAAATTGCACATTCAAAAATATTATTACACCCCTCCGGGGTTTTAAACTTGCTTTTTGCCAATATCGAAGGAATGTCTTCCTCCGCTATTGTATGTCGTCCCTTCAGGACTTAGCTTTTCTATTGCAAAAGATAATTTTTGGAGCATCTGCGGGGAATCAACATCACATCAGTCCAACCGTCGCTATGGTATTAACCAAAGGCTTCTCAGCTGGTGCAAAGATATGGTTAGCGAGAAAATCGCAAAATCTGCGCAATCCTCAATTTTCTCAACCCTACAATGCAACATAAAAAAAGCACCTCATAAAAATAAGTTGAGTGACATTTCGAGGCCATTGCTGCGCAATCCTCAATGTCCTCACTTAAAATTTATTCAACACTCCGCATAAAAAAAGCACCATATAAAAAAAGGTGAGTGACATTTCGAGGCCATTGCTGCGCAATCTTCAATGTCCTCACTTAAAATTTATTCATCACTCCGCATAAAAAAAGCACCTCATAAAAATAAGGTGCTTTTAGTATTAAATATTTAATGTTATTTATTCAAATCCATTAACCCCGTTAACGGTAGTGTACTTCAATACATTTTTCTTGTCTGGGTGAATTCTAGCAAAGGCCGATTGTACAGCTATTGTTCCTTCGTGGAAACCACATAGAATCAATTTCAGTTTGCCTTCGTATTGATTTACATCACCAATGGCATAAATACCTGGACGATTCGTTGAATAATCTCTAGTATCTACTGTAATTGCGTTTTTGTCAATTTCTAATCCCCAATCAGCAATTGGCCCTAAACTTGGTTTTAAACCGAATAATGGAACAAAATGATCAGCTTCTTTCACAACTTCACCTTCTGTTTTATGTTTAATCGTTACCGAATTTAACTTTCCATTTCCACCAATACCTGTCACCTCAGCTTCTGTAATTAAATTGATTTTACCTTCAGCAGCTAAATCCATTACTTGTTGAACAGAATCTAAATGACCTCTGAAAGAATTCCTTCTGTGTACCAAAGACAATTCAGAAGCAATATTATTCTTCACTAAATAAATTGACCAATCCAAAGCAGAGTCACCACCACCCGCAACAACAACTTTTTTATCTTGGTAAAATGCAGGATCTTTAATAATATACTCTACACCTTTATCTTCAAACTGCTCCAAATTTTCTACTGGCGGTTTTCTTGGTTCAAACACACCCAATCCACCTGCAATCATAACAACTGGCGCAATATGTTTTGTTCCTTTATTCGTGGTAACAATAAATTTATTGTCGTCCGTTTCATCAATCGTCATTGCAGACTCTCCTAAAGTAAATTCAGGCTTAAACGGTGCAATTTGTTCCATTAAATTATCAATCAACTCACCAGCATCCACAGTAGGATAACCTGGTATATCGTAAATTGGTTTCTTTGGGTAAATCTCTGTTAATTGTCCTCCAGGTTGTGGAAGAGAATCTATTAAATGACATTTTAATTTTAATAATCCTGCCTCAAATACAGTAAATAAACCTACTGGTCCTGCCCCTATTATGATAATATCTGTTTCAATCATTTTTTAATAATTCTATTGATTAAAGAAGTTTTTTTAATTTTTAAATAGCTTCTACTCCTACAACTTGTGGAATAGCATTGATGATAGACTCTTCAATTCCTGCTTTTAACGTCATTGCACTCATTGAGCATGTCTCACATGCACCTAGAAGTCGAACGCGAACGATATTGTCTTTGGTCAATTCTACAAACTCTACATCACCACCATCTTTTTGCAAAAATGGTCGGATTGACTGTAAAGCAATCTCAATTTTTTCAACCTCGTCCATAACCTTAGTTTTCAATAATATCGACAAATTTACGAACAAAATCCTCAAATATCTTTGATGACTGCGTATTATCTTGCAATACTGCGGGACGACCAACGTCACCAGCTTCTCGAATACTTTGAATTAATGGCAATTGTGCGATTAAAGGAACATCCATTTGCTCTGCTAAATTCTTAGCCCCATCTCTACCAAAAATATAATACTTATTGTCTGGCAACTCTTCAGGAGTAAACCAAGCCATATTCTCAACAATACCTAAAACAGGCACTTTTAAAGAATCCATTCTAAACATATTAATTCCTTTTCTAGCATCTGCTAAAGCCACCTCTTGAGGCGTACTAACAATAATAACACCTGTTAAAGGAACATTTTGCACCAAAGTTAAGTGTACATCTCCTGTTCCTGGAGGTAAATCAATCAACATATAATCCAATTCACCCCAAGCTGCATCTTTAAACATTTGATTCAATGCCTTTGTTGCCATAGGCCCTCTCCAAACAACAGCTTGGTCAGGATCAGAAAAGAATCCGATTGACAATATTTTTACGCCGTATGATTCGACTGGTTTGATTAACGTTTTACCATCAACCTCAATTCCTTCCGGACGAGAACCAATCACATCAAACATTGTAGGTGTTGAAGGACCATAAATATCTGCATCAACCAATCCTACTTTATATCCTAATTTTGCTAAACCAGCTGCTAAGTTTGCAGTAACAGTAGATTTACCTACCCCACCTTTTCCACTCGCAACAGCAACAATATGTTTTACATTTGATAAAATAGCACGCACTTCTGGTTCTTTATCCTTTGGTAAGGGAACCAATGAAATATTTGCATCAACGTCCTTTCCAAACTCACGCTCTAAAGCAAACTCTAAAGCTTCTTGCATCCGTTTTTTCGCATGCATTGCGGGATTGTAAATTTTAACCTCAAAACTTATAACTTTACCTTCTACCTTAATATCAGACACTAAATCTAATGTAACAATGTCCTTTTTAAGATCTGGCTCAACTACTTTTCTAAGTGCTTCCTTAACTTGATCTATTGTAATTTCCATGACGCAAATATTTGTACAAAAGTACGGTGTTTATTTGAAAAAAGGTCTATGGATGAATACCTATTTTAGGAATTAGATGACAACTAATTTTTCTGAATAAATTATACCGTTCATATCTGTCACCTGTATTAAATAAGTCCCCGATTCTAGGTCTGCTGTACTTACAAAATATTTTGTGCTATTCAGCGCAATATCAGCGACTGTTTTACCATTAAAATTAGCAATCGTAATCCGCTGCATTCGAATTGGCCTTAGTTGCTCATCAATAAGCATAATTTTGGATTGCACTTCACTAGGATTGGGATAAACAAATACTGATGTTTTAAGCATACCATTTGTTTTTGGCGATGCAATTATTGATGCATTGTTCGTTTCAATAAAAGCATTATAATCGAATTGGATATGTGCGATATTATCAACCCTTACATATGGTGGACAATCTTCTTTTAACATAACGGTAAACTCCACTGATCCGTTACTACCTATAAGGTCTGAAGCTGAATCTGGCAATTCAATATTATTGTTGACCCATGTTAGCACACCAGATTGTTGCGACACACTAAATTGATGCGTAGCCGAACAAAAATGAACGGTTGACCAATCCAGATATTGCGAAAGGGTATCTACAATATAAACGCGACGGGCGGCATAATTACCAATATTTTGAAATCTAATTTTATAACGAATTGTATCTCCTCTCAACGCATATAATGCTTGACCTTTACCTTGAACCAAGACCTGCTTGTCGTTTGGGTCGATTGATCCTACTACAACATCAAATAAACTCACTTCATTATTCTCAACTCCGCATTCTTCTGCGTCATAAAGAATTTGTCCATCAACGGTTACAATTTCATCCAATGCAACTTCAGAATCAACAGAATCAATTAACATAAAGGTTGTATCGCTCATTGCAGCTAACCCTTCTAGAACGAAACCATAAGTTCTACCCGATTCATCCTCTGAAAAACTTGACCAAGTATCACCGACCAGATATGTATTCGATGAAAAGCTTAGTTCGAATTCGACTGTTGACTCAGTGTCAAATGCCCCCGCATTCCGAATATTAATCATCAAATCATTAGTTAAACCACGTCTAAAAGCTGTCGCTCCAATGCTTAATTCCAAATCGGGATCCAAACAGGTTGGCAAATTCCCAAAATCATAACCGCAATATCCGTCATCTTCACTTAAAAGTACTATAACCTCATAAGTATCAAGCGGAGCTTCGGGCGAAATTAATGTCCAATTTTCATCCTCAACTTGGCTTACACTATAAATACCATCCAATACATAAACTTGATAATATCCATCATTATCAGTGAATACTGTTAAATCCCCAGGTTGAATAGTTATTTCTTTATTTGGAATCCCTTTTTCGTCAGCATCAAATTCGCCATTCTCATTCTCATCAAAATAAATATAACCACATATTTTGGCACCACATTCCTCATTTAATGTCACGACTTGATTCACTTCTTGATTGGTTAAAGTTTGAATCAACCCAGAAGGCCAGCGAATAATTAAGCTGTCAATTATAGTTGCATCGTTCAATCCAAAAATTGTTTTCAATGAACTTTGTCCACCAAGTGCACTAGTTTGAGTACTTAATTCTCTCATTTGCCAAGTCTCCTCGCCCAGTACAGTCGCTTTTATTCTTATTTGCGCTCCAATTCCTGACTTATTCGAATTACATCCTACCAATGTTATTCCAAAATAATTATTACAAGCTCCTTTTTCATTGATAAAAAAGTCATTTGTAGATTCACCATGATTTGAGATATGTAAGTCATAATCTCCATCATTATCATAATCCGCCCAAGCTAGTCCGTAAGAATCGGCACCTTGCTCGGTAATTGCGTTGCTCATTTTAGTAAAGCTTTTATCTCCGTTGTTTGAAAACAAAAAATTATTCCCATTTTGATCATTAGCGACAAGTAAATCTAAATCACCATCATTGTCAAAATCAATCCACGATGCACCGTGAGAATTCCCTAAATTTGATACGATAACCCCCGATTCTACTTTTGTAAACGTACCATCTCCATTATTTTCATAAAAGAAATTCTTTTCAGTAATACTCGAGTTGGTCACAAAAAGATCTAAATCCATATCATTATCATAATCGCCCCAAACACCACCAACAGAGCTCCCTCCATCGTTCACTATTGCCCCTGTTTCAACCTTAACAAACACTCCAGCATCGTTTCTGAACAAATTATTATCCTCGCCATTTGTATTGGCGATAAACAAATCTAGGTCGCCATCGTTATCATAATCCCCCCAACTTGTACCTACGCTTGAACTTGCCGTTTCATTAATCACACTTGAAGAGACCTCTTCAAAACTTCCATCCCCATTATTGTGAAACAAGAAGTTGAAATTAGTTGGATGAATATCTGAAGAAACCAAGTCTAAATACCCATCATTGTCATAATCGGCCCAACTAGCAGCATGTGTATACAGCCCTAAATCCACAATAGGATCATCCACCATTGAGACAAAAGATCCATCGCCTTGATTGATATATAATTTGTTAGCTGCATACGTGTTGTTCGCTACAAATAAATCAAGATCACCATCGTTATCAAAATCACCCCAAGACGACGAAACAGATTCACCTAAATCACTCACCAATGCTCCGCTTTCAATCCTTGTTAATGTACCATCCCCATTGTTGTGATAAAGTGCACTTGGCTCATCAACATTTTTATTTGGCACATATAAATCTTCAAAACCATCATTATCATAATCACCCCAAGAAGCACTCCAATTGTTTCCAGAATAGACATTCAAACCTGCTGTATTGTCTTCAACAAATTTTGTATTCGGATCGTAATTTAAATAAACATCCGGTAAATTTATTGCACACGCATTTTGACCTGTAATTTTAAATTGAATAAAGTCACCTTGTACAAATTCTTCTGCCAATTCCAAGGTCGTTCTTAATTTCAGTCTATTACTATCTAAATTCAATACCCCCGGGAATCCATTCTCATTAAAACTTGGAATCAATTCATTTAGCTTATAGGTATATACATTTTCATCTAATAAAGGATCCGAAATATTGCCGTACTCACTGGTGATATTGTATCTTAAATAACTACTATCAGCTAAAAGTGTAATTTTTTCTGTTCCAGGTACAATCACATGTACTTCCATATCAAACATATGCGCAATTTCAACACTAGCAATATCTACGCCTACTTCAATTAGAGGACTACATACATCCCCAATTAAAGGCTCACTAAATAACCTAACTTGATAGGCACTTGGTTTTGGTTCGACATACAATACATAATCAGAAATATTACACGTAAAACTTTCAAAATTTTCAGGATACCCGACACATTCATAACCCGAATAAACGTTAAATAAAACAGTATCACAATTCGTGACATTTGCGTTCAAAGTTAATTTAATTGTTGCCCCATTATCTACTGAACCAATCAAATAAATGTCGCTCGACATTTCAACCACCTCACCAGTAGATTCATTATAAACTGACGTAATTTCTAGATTTTCAGGAGTCGCAATATGCAACCATGTATTTTCAGCATCAGCATTCGATGTATTCTGAATATTCAAATTCCAACTAACCGTTCTGCTGTTAGCATCAACCCATGGGTTTTCTGAAGATAATATAAGATTGGAAGGCACAAACTTTACTTGATCCGCAGGACCAGTAACATAATTCGTTTCACCTCCGTCAAAAGCTACAGACTTTTCATAATTAAAAAACCATGTAACATCTTCGTAAGTATCATTTGGCACATCACAATTAGGCGCTAATTCTATTTCGACAAATCCGTGAAAACCATCATCCGATAAATTAAAGTCTCCCGATAAATAATAAGCCTCAATATTATAATATAAAGTATCTCCGTTTCTGAAATCAGGTATGATTGATGCAATCGTCTCTGATCTAGAATTATTTGTACTTAGTGTTCTAAACTGTCGAATTTTTGTGTTGACCAATTCATAATTTTCAGGAATAACAACTTTCACATCTTTTAAGTATCCCCAGTTTCTATATTCAAATGGAAATAAATTTCCACCGGCGTAATTACTACAACAATCACCTATACTCAAACCAAAACTTTGTCTTACTTTACCTGTACAAGAATTGATACTTGTGCTTTTTCCATTATTATTCCGCCATGAATAACCAATTAAAGTAGTTCTTTGAAAATGATTATTACATTTCATTTTATCCTCTTCGGTTGGTATTTCCATTTCACTTACGTAAAAATCACTTTCCCATAAAGTCTCTTGAACTAAACCATCAATTGGTGCTATTACTTTAAAATTTGCGAACACACGAATTGAGTCACCATCACTAAAAACATAATCAACAAAGGCAGGATTTATTTCCGCAAGAAAAGCTGATGATAAATTTATTGTAAAGATTCCTGCTTCATCCGTAAAAGAAGTTTCAGCTGTGATTATGTTTACAGATCGAGATATACCTTCACTTGCATCGAATATCACAACATTTGCACCAATAAAATTATAATGAGCACCATAATCATTCATTAATGCGATTCCACCATTTGCCCAAGCCGCAGCATCACTATGAATATAACCTTTCGCTATTGCTTGTACCGTATCTGCAACCATGGCTCTATTCATTTTTACTTTTTCTAAATTGAGGTCACCTGAAACATCTGCTAATCCATCAAAATTATTGTCAGGTTGACCTAGACTTGTTCTTTTCACTTGAAAATCCGTATAATTTAAACCTTCACACGCTGCAAGTGGGCAATGTAAATAAGTAGCTACACTTTGCTCACATACTAAAGGCACATCGCAAGCGACGTCACAAGAAGCATCAATTTGATAAAAGACCGATAAGTTTATATTGCGCCAACCACTCTCTCCACACTCCCCCATCAATTGAATAGCCAATTCACTTTTAGGTAAATAAAATGGAGCTTCCGCTGGAAATATTGCACGAACTTTATTTTCTATAGGATCATAATCAATTGAGATTGGCTCCCAATAAGTTGCATTACTAAAGAACCTCAACTCTTCATAAACAAGTCCTTCTTCCAGTTCAACCTCAACACGATAATATGAGTTTTCATTCTCTGGCAAAGTATTTTCAAATGAAGAAATAATAAAGGAATAGGTTGTACTTTCACCGGCATAAATATTGGCAGGTGTTTCGGTAAACACAGACATGTTTTGAATATTAGCTACTTGACCATTTATACTATTTTCATAAACTTCTTCCGCACAAACATCCGTAAAAGTAATATCAGCATTCCAGCCTTTTACTTTTAAATCTTCACAGATATCAATACAACATGAATACATATCCCAAGAGATAAAGATAGAATCACCAACATTAAAATCAGGTAAATTCAATATTACTTTACCGATTGCTCCTTCACCCAAGCAAGTATAATTACCATCAATTGATGTCGTAAATAATTCTATCGGAGTAATTGATGAATAAGTTCCTGCTTCTCCATTTTTCAATTTAAAAGATGCAGCATCAAAACGACTAAAAATAGATTCGTCGTATCCAGAACCTAATGATTTAAAAATATCTACAACAGCATTTGTCGCGATACCTTCTCCAGTATTCACAATAATTAATGTTTGTTCACTTGCCTCTCCCGAACCAAAACAGCTGTTTAAATTATCAACAGCACTCATTGTCAGAACTGGCGTTTGAAAATTCACACTAACAAAAGCATAATTATTGGCTGAGTAATCAAATTCATCATCACATCCCCAAAATGCGCGAATAGTAGAACGTGAAGTTATTGCCGAACAAGCATAAGTAGCGATACTTTCTGTTAACGCTATACTTTCATTATTATCAAAGTATTGATCATTATTCCCTATCAATTCGAAATCAGCACCAGTTAAAATAATTGTATCTCCCGAAATAATTCCTTTATCAGCATCGACTAAACTTGCGCCTTCACCAAATACATCTGTAATATAAACCTTATCCGTTCTTCCATTTCCTGCATTTACAATTGTGAAACTTCGGAATGTAGTATCTCCACTCACAATCGTTTGTCTGCGTGGCGAAAAATCTATAATACTTAATGCTGGATAAAGAATATTATAACTTGGCGACAAATTAAATTCAAAACCATCGTCATGAACAACACCTACATTATTTCTAAAAACTCCGCCTGACGATTGAAATTCAATTGCATCCATCGTAGCGATATAATCAATTCCAAAAGAGACACTGTCACCTATTGTAATATCGTTCGATGCAAATGAAAGAGCAGTACTTTCTGTAACATCTAATTCTCTCATTTCATAATCAGTCGACTCAACAACACTACCTGGAATGTAAACAATACCTTCAGGTAATTGCACTTCAAAATAAGGATTCTGTAAGTCAGTTCCTGTATTATTTACAATTGTAACTTTAAATGAAACTTGTTCTTGACAAACGCCAATCTCTTCAGTTACGGCATATGTATAAAATAAATCCTGTGAAAAAGACAAGCTGGCTGTGAATACGAAACTGAAAAGAAGTAAATATTTTTTCATGGGTAGTGTTTTTTTCTGACCTATATGAAAACCTCATTCCAAAAACGGAAACACATACAAATCAAGCAATTAAAAAACCGCCCGAAAAATATTCCATCCCAATTTGGGACATAAGTATCTATTTGACACAAAAAAAGGCCGCAATAAATGCGACCTATTTTGTTATTTTAACACGAGCCAGAAGGCTTAATTCACTACAATTTTTTGGACAGCAGAATCTATTTCAGCGTTAAAATGAATAAAATAAATTCCTTTAGCAATACCAGACAAATCGATTGTTGCATGCTGAAATTCTAATGATCGATAAATCATTTCACCTTGCGTATTGTAAACCTCAATTTCTACATCATCGGTTATTTGAGATTCAAAATCTATCTTAAATGTACCATTATTAGGATTAGGATAAATTTCTATCTGAACAAGTTCGTTCTTTTCCAAACCAACATAAAAAGGTTCAAAAGTTCTGTTTTCATAAAGTCTAAAAGCTCTTTCTCCATCGATATTCATGCCCGTAATAATTAAATCAAGATCACTATCGTTATCGTAATCTGACCACTCTACACCGCTAATAGCGACATCAATCACAGTATCAGAAAGCAATTCGTTTAACACAAAAGCGCCCTCTTCATTATCATACGCAACACTCACGGGATCAGAATCTGCATTATAGCCCGTCATAAATAAATCAACATGACCGTCACCATTATAATCTATCAGGTCAATCGTACCGAAATACATATCCGTAATAGCTTCATCCTCAACCTCGGTAAAAACACCTTCTCCGTCATTCGTGTAGACAGTAGTTTGGGCAGTAAAGCTGGCATTTATACCATTAATAACCAGATCCAGATCCCCGTCCGAATCAATATCTGCCGCTGCTGAACTAGAAAAATAAAAATTCATAAAACCTGCATCTTCAACTGCTGTCATTCCCCCGAGACTATTATTCAAATAAAATGTTGTTTTGGGAGCATACGTCAAATCAAACCCCGTTAATAATAAATCTAAATCACCGTCATTATCCGCATCAAAAGAACAAATATCTCCAAAATAATTCGCCATTAAATCCATCTCTTGTTCAACAAATTCACCTGCATGATTCTGTAAATACATTTTTGCGATATAAGTCGAATTGGTGTCTACACCAGTCATGATAATATCAACTCTACCATCTAAATTATAATCTGCGGCATCAATTTTACCATTGGTTACCGCATTTATGTCAAGCGGAATTTGTTCGAAATCACCATCACCTGAATTCAAATAAAGATGGGTTGTATTTATATCACCATTATAACCTGTTATAATAAAGTCTTCAAATTCATCATTGTTAAAATCGGCTTTTGCCATTGCCGACAATTGAACTGGTTCAATTAAATCCATTACTTCTTCAAATACATCTGAAGTATTCTTAAAGAATTGCGAATTCTCTCCATATTCTTCACCAGCACCTGTTAGCACAAACTCCTTTCTTCCGTCATTGTCGCTGTCTAACCAAATAACATCGCCATAGATTATTGGATTTACATTTTCAATGTTTCTTTCCGTAAATTCTTGTGCAACTACTGATATTGGCATTGCTGTTAGCGCCAACCAAATAAGTCCATTTTTTTTCATTGTTTTTAACGTTTAATTTTTTTGCAAAACTAGACCTTATTTAGATTGATTAAAAATAAGGATTCGGATCAATGCATCCTCAAAAACAAGTATAAAACTACCACTACAATCTACTAAACAGTAACTTAACAGAATAATTACACAAAATTCATTAATTTAAATCACGATGTAAAATCCCTCTTTTATGGTAGAAAAATAACCTTTTTACGGTATCGAAAAACAGGGCTCAAACAAAAAAAAGGTCACCTATTTGGCGACCTTTTCTTAATAAAATTCAAAAATATTCTAGTTTTTACTTCTTCTTAAAAGCATTGATGGCATTGATTGTGAAATCGGATAAAACCAATTCACCACTCATTGCTGCACGAACTTTCAAGAGGTTATCCCATTTCTCTGTTCCTTCCCAGAAAATCGACTTCAACATGCGCATTGACTCCGGGTTTGAATCTGCCAACTGATTCGCTAATTTATCAACTGCTTGATCCATCTCCTCAACAGATCCATAAATTGAAGCATATAAACCTTGCTCTCTAGCCCATTCAGCCGATTGCCACTCTGTTGCATTGATTGTTAATTGAGACATTGCAGACATCCCGATTTTACGCTCTACAGCTGGTCCAACCACGAATGGTCCAATTCCAATAGCCAATTCCGATAATTTAACTGCCGCATGTTCTGTCGCTAGACAATAATCAACTGCAGATGCAACACCAACTCCACCGCCTACAGCTTTACCTTGTACACGACCAATAATTAATTTTGGACACTTTCGACAAGCATTGATCACATTCGCAAAACCTGAGAAAAATTGTTTCCCTGTCTCCAAATCTTTGATAGAAATCAATTCATCAAAACTTGCACCTGCGCAAAACGCACGGTCACCAGCAGATTTTAAAATGATTACTTTAACTTCATGCTGCGCGCCAACATCTGTAATTGTCTTCGCTAGTAAATTCAATATTTTACCAGGCAACGAATTACTTAATGGATGACCAAATTCAATTGTCGCGATTCCTTTTTCGTTTATTTCAGACTTAACGTGTCCTTGATTTATTGCACTCATATTTTACTAGATTTATAGATGAAAGATAAAAGATCGCTGCGCTCATAGATTCAATAATTAGTCGCTAGCTATACCTTTTATTATTCCACCACTGTCTTATTTTTTAACTTTTTCATTCAAAGATCAATAAAAATGTAGTGCTTGTATTTCTCAACTTACACGTCCCACGTCTTTCGTCTTTGCTCCTTTGTCTTTTGTCTTAGTCCTGATCCCTCTTCTTCACCATTGTCAGAATAGTTGCTATTCCAACAGTTTCACCTGTTTCATCAAAAATATCAACCAAGAATCTTACAATACCTTTTGCGATATCGGCATCATTTTTCTTTTCTTGATCCGTTTTTTCTTTAACTGTAAATCTTACACCGATTGTTGTTCCAATATAAACTGGTTTTGTAAATCGACACTCATCAATTCCATAATTCAATAAAACCGGTCCTTTTTTAGGTTCAACGAATAAGCCAGCTGCTTTTGAAAGAATAAAATAGCCATGTGCTACTCTTTTTTCGAAAATTGTTCCATCTAAAGATGTATCATCAACGTGGGCATAAAAATTATCACCACTCACATTTGCAAAATTGCTGATATCAGCTTCAGTTACGGTGTGTTTATGTGTAAAAACAGTATCACCAATTTTTAGATCTTCAAAATGTTGTCTGAAAACATGCGGCATTGCTTCTGGTTGATCTGCACCAACCTGGAATTGTTTTGTAATCGCCGTAATTGTTTGCGGGTGACCTTGAATAGAAGTTCTTTGCATATAATGTAAAACACCTCTTTTACCTCCCATTTCTTCTCCACCACCTGCACGCCCCGGTCCACCATGTGTTAACATTGGTAAAGGTGATCCATGACCAGTACTTTCTTTAGCACAACGTTCGTTCAACACTAGAATTCTACCATGGGCAGAAGCAGCGTTTAAAACATAATCCGTTGCAATAGCATCATCAGCTGTTACAATTGATGAAACCAAAGAACCTTTTCCTAATTTGGCGATAGCAATCGCATCATCCAAATCTTTATAAGGCATTAAAGTAGAAACAGGACCGAAACACTCAACATTGTGAGCGCCTAATTTATTATGTGGATCGTCATTTCTAAACACAATTGGCGAGAAGAAAGCACCCTTATTTTTATCTGCTCCAACAACGTCAAAATTATCCATATCACCAATCACAATATCTTGTTCTTGCATCAATAATTCGACATTTGCTCGAACGCGATCAACTTGAATCTGTGAAGCTAATGATCCCATTCGAACAGTTGCATCACTCGGATCACCGATTGTATTCTTAGCCAATCGAGCACTCAATGCTTTTTGCACATCATCCATCAATTCTTCAGGAACAATAATTCGACGTACAGAAGTACATTTTTGACCTGCTTTAATTGTAATTTCTTTTTGAACTTCTTTGACGAAGATGTCAAATTCTGGTGTGCCTGGAACAGCATCTTTACCTAAAATAGCGGCATTCAACGAATCTGCTTCAAGGTTAAATGAAACTGAATTATCTACAATTACAGGAAGAGATTTCAACATTTTACCTGTCTTAGCCGAACCTGTGAAAGTAACAACATCTCCACTTGAAACGTGATCTAAAATCCCTCTACCTAATCCTACAACTAATTGTAAAGCACCTTCAGGTAATATTTTTGAAGCAATGATATCTCTCACCATTAACTCTGTCAAATAACAAGTAAATTCAGATGGTTTTACGATAGCTGGAACACCCGCCATTAAATTCACAGCAATCTTCTCAAGCATTCCCCAAATCGGGAAGTTAAAAGCATTGATATGAATCGCAACACCTTCTTTTGGCACCATAATATGATGCCCCATAAATGAACCTCCTTTCGACAAACCAATAGGATCTCCATCTACATAATAAGGAAGATCAGGAAATTGTCTTCGCAAAGATGCATTGGCAAATAAGTTTCCGATTCCACCTTCAATATCTATCCATGAATCAACACGAGTTGCACCAGTTGCTGCACTCAATTCATAATATTTTCGTTTATTCTTTAGCAAGAACATTGCTAAATCTTTCAACATTAAACCTCTTTGCTGAAAAGTTAATTTACGCAATGCTCTGCCTCCTTTTTCTTTGGCATACGCTGTCATCGCCTCATAATCCAAGCCCGCTGAAGAACAAGTTCCTATTTGCTCTCCTGTAATTGCATTAAACAATTCAGTTTCTACGCCTTCTCCGCTTTGCCATTGGCCTAATGCATAATTTTGATATATGGTCATTCTTTTGCTTTTAGTCTAAAATTTTGAAAGTATAAATTTAACCAATTTATTTCAAATGGGAAGAATACACTTACCGCGATATATCCTTTTGAATGGTCCGTTTTCTTTTTAGAATCAAACCTAAAGGAATCTGTCGGAATGGCTACTTTGCCAATCCATATCCATCATATAGCTGATCAATAAATCCAAAACAAAATTTATGCAAATTGGCATCAGTCACCAATAAAAGTATAAAATCGTTTTTTTCTACTTCTGCAACAATATCTACATTTGAAACTTTTGCATCTCCATCATAAATGTCAGGATAGATTTCGTTATTGTAAAACCAAAATTGCGCTTTATTAAATCCAAACTCTGTCAAGCCCCAATTAAACATTCCCCAATAATAACTATCACCTACAGTAAGAACTTTTGGCGATTTTTCCGTTACAGAATCTTTAAAATTATAATGCCCATAAGCCATCGGAAAATCTTCAATATCAAATAACAAATTCATTCCGCGTTCTATATCATCATCACTATCTCGCATGTTATTAGACCATTCAACTCGAGAGATATTCAATTCTGGTATTTTATCGTACTTAGCTAAAGCATTGAAATAGGTAATTATCGAATCTAGTACTAGCATTTCTCCATATTTACTCCAATGTATGCCCGTTTTCGGAAATAGCGGATACCTCGAAGTATCTTTCATATCATCGAACCATTGGTGAAAATCGACAAGATGCACATCAGTTTTTGCTATCGCCTTACTATAACCTTCGAAATTCGTTTTTCCACGTGAATTAATATCGTATTGATCTGGAATAAACTCAGGGTAAAAACTCCCTTTACCAGGCGCGAGAACAACAACAATTTCAATACCTTTTGCTTTTAATACCTTATCAATTGCTCCAAGTTTATTAACCTTCATATCAATGCTATCTTCGCCAATAAAATCAGTACCTAAATAAGCATCGATATAATTCTCTTCATATAAATAACCGTCATTACCAATGATCACATCCTTAGCGCGCGCTTGATTGTAAAGAGAATATTGTAACTGATTATAGATTCGAACAAAAGTCCCTCTGAAACCAATTTTAGCTTGCACATAATCTTCCGTTGTCTTTTGGTATTCGCCATCAAACCAAGTAACCCAATTTAACTTAGGTTTTTCTGGAATTGTATAAGCACCAATTAATTGCTTTTCTCCTATTAATTTTGTCATCCTTTGCAACATTGGCAAGAACATCACCGTCACAATTATTGTAAAGAGTATGACTTTAATATTTCTATTTGAAAAAATCTTCTTCATCCGTTAAAACCTAAAATAAATAAACGGATTAAATCCAGATGAATTGACTGCACTCACTGATAAAACAAGTAAAACCAAAGAAATAATTGTTAAAAGCAGATGGTATTTAATTGCATAGACCTCCGTATTATAGATGAAAGCTTGCAATTTTCTACCCCATTTGAAAGCTGCAATAAATGAAAATAGAATCGCCAATGAACCGATTAATCCAAAAGCAGGAATGGCATCAATGCTAAGAGAAGAGTTGAAGTTAAACATTTGCTCAAAGTAGGTTTTAATATCAACAATGTTCTCCAACCTAAAAATCACCCATCCAAACATCACAATAATGAAAGTGATAAGAATAGAGAAAAACTTGCCGATCCTAATTAAAAATTTCTCAAAGAAAAGTCGATCAAGAATTAAAAAGAAGCCGTGAAAAGCACCCCATAAAACAAAACTCCATGACGCACCATGCCAGAGGCCAGAAAGCAAGAATACTATCCATAAATTAAAGAAAAGTCGGTATTTAGATTTCACCCGATTTCCACCCAAAGGAATGTATAAATAATCACGCATGAAATTACCAAGTGTCATATGCCATCTTCGCCAAAACTCACTAATACTTCGTGAGATATAAGGTGAATTAAAATTCTCTGGAAATTTAAAACCGATCATTCTACCAAGCCCGATTGCCATATCTGAATAGCCTGAAAAATCGAAATAAATTTGGAAAGTATAAGCCAAAATTCCCAGCCAAGCTGAGCCAATACTTAATTCGGATAAATTGCTGTTAAAAATCAAGTCAGCCTGTTCAGCCATCACATTGGCAATTAAAACCTTTTTAGCCAACCCAATAGAGAAGCGGTAGAATCCTAACAGTTTTTCATCAATCGTTTCTTTTCGTTTTATAATTTGATCTGCAATTAAATTAAACCGCACAATTGGCCCTGCTATCATTTGTGGAAAAGACATGATATAGAGCAAATAATCAGATACCTTTTTTAAAGGGGCATGAATACGACGATATACATCAATTGAATAAGTAAGGGTTTGAAAAGTGTAAAAGGATATCCCTATAGGCAATACAACCTTCGTCCAACTAACTTCTGTCGCACCAAACAAATTCAAGGTATCATTAAGGTTTTCAATAAAAAAGTTAGCGTATTTAAAGTAAACCAATAAACCTAAATTGATAAATATAGACAGTCCCAATAATAATCTACGCCGTCGATTATCTTGGTTTTCATGAATTTGTTTGACGATATAAAAATCAACAATGGTAGATATGAGAATGACAGATACAAACTTAGGCGCACCCCAACTGTAGAAAAAAATACTCGCAGCAAGAATTACATAATTCTTTAATTTAGGCCCAACAAGATGATAAACCAATAAGAATATAGGTAGGAAATAGAAAAGAAAAAAGCTACTGCTAAATACCACGAGATAAATATAGTTGAATTAGCAGATTTGAAATCTTTTCAAATCTATCAAATTTCAACAGCTCCCAAAATTTCAGTCAAAACAGTTTTTAAATCAAGACCTGCAACGCGAATTTGTTGTGGAATAAGACTTGCTTCAGACATACCTGGATTGGTATTCACTTCTATTAAATTTGGCACCCCATCTTCACTAAACATAAAATCAATGCGCGCAAACCCTTTTAAATCTAACCTTCTGAAGATTGATTTCGCCGTATTTTGAATTTTTTCTATAGCTGCATCGCCAATTTCAGCAGGTGTTATCTCTTGCGATTTACCTTCGTATTTGGCTTCATAATCAAAGAATTCCCCTTCGGCAATGATCTCCGTTGGAGGCAAAGGATACACTTTGTTTCCAACACGGTAAACGCCACAAGTAATTTCACGCCCAGTTAATAATGCTTCAACAACAACCTCATCATCCTCTTCGAATGCTTTAGCGATAGCTTCAGGCATTTGCATTAAAGTTTTCACCTTAGTGATACCAAAACTAGAACCTGCTCCATTAGGCTTTACAAAACAAGGAAAACCAATTTCATCTGCAATTTCAATTGGATTGAACTTATCATTTTTACGAATAAGGATTGCTTTCGCAGTTGAGATACCAAAGGCACGCAAGAAACTATTGCACGCCCATTTATTAAAAGTAATGGCTGCTCCAAAAGAATTTGTATTGGCATATGGCAAACCAATCATATCAAAATACGATTGTAATTTCCCATCTTCACCAGGGGTACCATGAATGGTTATGAACGCTAAATCGAATGTTAACTCAATATCATTCTCTAGAAAAGAAAACTTATTCTTATCAATAGGAATAACACCACCTTTATGGTTTACATGCCAACTTTGTTCAGATATTTCAACCAAATAAGGATCATAAATATCCCTATCGATATGTTCGAAAACTACACCGGCACTCTTTTGAGAAATCTTATTCTCAGAAGAAAATCCTCCATATACAACTGCCAATCTTTTTTTCATCTTATCTTACTTCGTTAGTTCGTTTTCGATTTAAAATTAACCAATAATTGTACAGTTCGTTTCTCCGCCTATACAAAAGATATTAACAGTAAAATATCAAGAATTAAAAAAAGCTCAAAAACTCTTCAAATGACATTTTATAGGTATAATCCATCGGCCATTTTTTCTTAAATACAGAAACACCTGCATTTATCTTTCCAGCCAAATTAAAATCAATTCCTTTACCTGTCAGTAATGCCCAAATTGAACTGAATCCGCTCTTTACAAATTTCGATGCATCACCAACCAAAACAAAAGGATAACTGCCTTTCTCTTTCTTATGTATCTTTACTTTCTCTGGAATTCTAACCCATCCACAATCAACATCTGCGATCTTCAAATAAAGTGAAGAAGGCTTAATAATGACATTGTACCAATTTGGATTATCAATCACATAATCGAAAGCAATATAAATTTTATCCGCCTTTTTTTCGATAGAAAAATTCTCCATCGACAAGAAGTCTAAATCTTTATAAAAGAAGCTAGCATTACCTTGTAAACAGGTAAAACAAAGGAATAAAAAGAGAAAACGCTTCATGGTAATATTATTTTTGGTTAGCGAAATATTTGTAGAATAAAGGAATCGTTTCTATTCCTTTATAATAATTAAATAACCCGTAATGTTCGTTTGGTGAATGAATCGCATCTGAATCTAAACCAAATCCCATTAAAATAGTTTTTGTTCCCAACACCTTTTCAAACATAGAGATAATCGGAATTGAACCACCACTTCTCATTGGAATTGGTTTCTTTCCAAAACTTTCTTCCATTGCTTGACTAGCCGCTTTATAAGCAAAAGAGTCAATTGGCGTTAATGCTGGCTCACCACCATGATGAGGCGTAACTTTAACACGAACAGATTTAGGAGCGATACTTTCAAAATGATCTTGGAATAATTTCGTGATTTTATTCGGATCTTGATTCGGTACCAAACGCATTGAAATTTTAGCAAAAGCTTGAGAAGGCAAAACAGTTTTTGCACCTTCACCAATATACCCACCCCAAATTCCATTCACATCTAATGTTGGTCGAATTGTTGCTCTTTCTAAAGTAGAAAATCCTTTTTCTCCTGCTGTTTCACGAATATCAATTGCCTCACAATAATCATTCTCAGAAAATGGCGCTCTAGCCATTTCATTTCTTTCTTCTTGGCTAATTTCTAAAACATCATCATAAAAACCAGGAATTACAATATGATTATTTTCATCTTGCAACGAAGCAATCATCTTTGTTAAAATATTTATAGGGTTCGCTACAGCACCACCGTATAAGCCAGAATGCAAATCTCTATTCGGACCAGTAACTGCCACCTCAACATAACTCAATCCTCTCAACCCAGTTGTAACTGAAGGAACATCTTTTGCAATCATACCTGTATCAGAAACTAAAATGATATCAGCAGCAAGCATCTCGATATTCTCTTTGATAAAAGTCTCTAAATTTTCTGAGCCTACTTCCTCTTCCCCTTCAATAATAAATTTAGCATTACATGGTAAACTATTCGTTTTTACCATCGCTTCAAACGCCTTTAAATGCATATACATTTGCCCTTTATCATCACAAGCACCACGCGCAAAAATTGCACCTTCTGGATGAATCTTAGTCGGCTTAATCACAGGCTCGAATGGTCCTGACTCCCACAATTCGATTGGATCAGCAGGTTGAACATCATAATGTCCATAAACCAAAATAGTAGGCAAATTTTTATCAATTATCTTCTCTGCATATACAACAGGATGACCTTTAGTCGGAATAATTTCAACGCGATCAACATCTAAATCTTCAAATTTCACTTTTAAGAATTCAGCTGCATCAGCAACATCTTTTTTGTATTTAGGATCTGCAGAAACAGAAGGAATTTTTAGTAACTCAATTAGTTCGTTCAAAAATTGCTCCTTATGTGTATCGATATATTTTTTAACCATTGTTGAAATTAATTTTGTATTCAAATTTAAAAATTGTTTTAATAATAATTGTTGCCCCCTTTTAAGTTGACCTTAAAAATGATTCCACCCTTGCGCAACCAAAGGTACCAATTGTCCACCACGATCGACAATATTCATTCCACTGCCTTTATCTGTAAAGTGACCAATAACAGCAAGGTGTTCGTTCCCTTTAATTCTATCAAAATCCTCCTGCTTAATAGAGAATAATAATTCATAATCTTCACCACCATTTAAAGCACACATGCTCGGATCTAATTCAAAATCTCTTGCAATACTGTGTGTTTCTGTATCGATTGGAATTTTCTCATCATAAATAGTACAACCTAAATCACTCGCCTGACAAAGATGAATCGCTTCTGATGCTAAACCATCAGAGATATCAATCATCGAAGTTGGTCTAACGCCCAATTCTTTCAAGTAATGGATAATATCCTTACGTGCTTCTGGTTTTAATTGACGCTCTAAGATATAATCTACACCGACCAAATCCGGTTGAATATCTGGATTATCTATAAAAACTTGCTTCTCACGTTCCAATACTTGCAAGCCCATATATGCCGCTCCCAAATTACCTGAAACAACTAATAGCTCGTTTTCCTTTGCTCCAGAACGCATCACAACATCTTCTTTGGTTACTTCTCCAATTGCTGTAACCGAAATAATTAATCCCGCAGGAGAAGATGTTGTATCACCTCCAACCAAATCCACTTGGTATAATTCACATGCTTTGTGAATTCCTTTATACAATTCCTCTAGCGCCTCTACAGAAAATCTATTTGAAACTGCGATAGATACAGTAATCTGCGTCGCATCAGCGTTCATTGCATAAATATCAGACAGATTGACAACAACTGCTTTATAACCTAAATGCATTAGTGGCGCATAAGACAAATCAAAATGTACGCCTTCTACCAACATATCAGTAGAAACTACTTTATAATTGTCGCCATCGCTAATAATTGCAGCATCATCTCCTACACCAGCTATAGTTGATGCATGATATTTCTCCGTGTTTTTCGTTAACTTTTCAATTAAACCAAACTCACCTAAGTCTTCCAATTCCGTTCTATTCTCGTCCATAAAATTTTAAAAAAAATCCGCTCACAAATTATTGCAAACGGACTTATTACTTTTAAATAATTTAATATTATAAGCTGCCAATCATTTTTGAAGGGTCAACCCAACTGTCATAATCCTCTTCTGCTACATAACCTAAACGAATAGCTTCTTCTTTTAAAGTAGTACCATTCTCATGTGCAGTATTTGCAATTTCAGCTGCTTTATAATACCCTATTTTAGTATTTAAAGCCGTAACCAACATCAACGAATTATTCAATAATTCTTTAATTCTATTATGATTTGGCTCGATACCTTTTGCACAATTTTCATTGAATGATTCACAAGCATTACCAATTAACTCGGCAGATTGTAAAATATTATATGCCATCATAGGTTTAAATACATTCAATTCGTAATGACCTTGCGTTCCACCAATTGTAACAGCTACATCATTCCCCATTACCTGGGCACAAACCATTGTTAAAGCCTCAGCTTGTGTAGGATTAACTTTCCCAGGCATGATAGACGAACCAGGTTCGTTTGCTGGAATGATAATTTCACCAATTCCTGAACGAGGACCAGAAGCCATCATTCGAATGTCATTTGCAATTTTATTTAATGAAACTGCCAATTGTTTTAATGCACCATGCGATTCTACAATTGCATCGTGTGCTGCTAATGCTTCAAATTTATTCTCAGCAGTTATAAAAGGTAAACCTGTAAATTCTGCTATATATTTTGCAACCAAAACATCATATCCTTTAGGTGTATTTAAACCAGTTCCAACTGCTGTTCCACCCAAAGCCAATTCAGATAAATGTGGCAATGTATTATTTAATGCTTTAATACCGTGTTTCAATTGAGAAACATATCCTGAAAATTCTTGTCCTAAAGTTAAAGGTGTTGCATCCATTAAATGCGTTCTACCAATCTTTACAACATCTTTAAATTCTTTTGATTTCGCTTCCAAAGTATCAATCAATCCTTCAACACCCGGAATCGTACATTTTACAATTTTTTCAAATGCTGCGATATGCATTCCTGTTGGAAAAGTATCATTCGATGATTGCGATTTATTCACATCATCATTCGGAGATAATGTTTTTTCACCTTCACCAATCTTGTGACCTGCTAAAACATGTGCTCTATGTGCAATCACTTCGTTCACATTCATATTAGACTGCGTTCCTGATCCAGTTTGCCAGATAACTAAAGGGAATTCATCATTTAATTTTCCAGCTAAAATTTCATCACAAACAGCTCCAATTGCATCTCTTTTTTCAGCAGGCAAAACACCTAATTCGCAATTTGCGTAGGCTGCAGCTTTCTTAAGATAAGCAAAACCATGAACTATTTCGATTGGCATAGAACCAACAGGTCCTATTTTAAAATTGTTTCTTGAACGCTCAGTTTGAGCACCCCAATACTTGTTTGAAGGCACCTTTACTTCACCTATCGTATCTTTTTCAATTCTATAGTCCATTTTATTTCTTTTTGTAAGATTTTATACTAACTTTACCGCGTAATTTTGATACAAAAATAATATATAATATCATGGTAGCATTAGGATTTGCTTTATTTCTTTTGATTGGTTTAATGGCGTTTTGGCTTTTAGCATTTGTTCTTGGTTTTGCAGTACCAATGTGGCTTACAATTGGAACGATGCATATGTTGCGTCCAAAACGATTAACTGATTCAGAAGAAGACGAAAATTAATTTTTTCATCAATTTATAGAAATTTAAGGGAGCCATTTAGCTCCCTTTTTTCATTTAGAATAATTCTTCAATTTTCTCTGTTGGTCTAGCAATTACCGCTTTTTCACCATCAATTATAATTGGTCGTTCAATCAAAATTGGATATTTAACCATTGCTTCAATCCATTCATCCTCCGTGAATGTTTTCCCCTTGTAATTCTCTTTAAACACCGACTCCCCTTTTCTGATGATATCCTTTGCAGGCATTTTTAATTTGCCCAGAATTTCTTTAAGTTCTTTTGATGTAGGAGGCGTTGTTAAATAATTTATAATCTCAAAATCAACACCTCTTTTCTCTAATATTTCAAGTGCACTCCTACTCTTTGAACATCTTGAATTATGTAAAATTTTCATATCTCGTTTTATTAGAATACAATTTTAACCAAAAAAGACAACTTTTCCCATTCAAATAGCGTATTAGAATAAAAGTCTTAACTTCGTTAGAGGCCGATTTTTATTATGCGCAGTAAAGTATATTTATCCATACTAATCACATTCATATGTGTAAGTAACACCTTTGGGCAATTTACGCCGTCAGGTGATGCGTTTTCGCCTACATGTAATTGTTTTCAATTGACAGATGATGTAGCAGATGAATTAGGTTCATTCAATAAAAATGCCACTATTAATTTAAATGATCCTCACCAACTAAAATTCTCAGTTAATTTTGGTTGCGAACCGACAGGCGGCGAAGGTCTTGCTTTTTTATTAAAAGGTGGAGCTTGGACCGTTGGAACAGGAGGGTTTGGTTTAGGTTATGATGGAATTGCAGGAAATGTTTTGGCTGTTGAATTTGATACGCGGGACAATGATGCCTCTGGCGAAATCGTAAATTTTGATATTAGCGGTGATCATATTTCTTTACAAGACAATGGTGATAGTGACCATGAAGACAGTAACCCCAATAATCTATTAGGTATTCCTTCAGGTTTGAATGCTGGAGAAGATCCAACCCCGCACAATATCAAACCTGGCTTCCCTAATCTTGAAGATTGTGAAGATCATCTCATTGAAATCAATTGGACTCCAGGCGTGAATCAAACCATTGAAATTATAGTTGATGGAATAGTCTCACTGACCTATATCGGAGATATGATCACTAGCCAATTCGGAGGAAACCCAGTCGTGCGATGGGGCTGGACTGGCAGCACAGGTGTTGGCACTAATATTCAAACAGTTTGCTTGGCCTTAAATAGTAACTTTACTTATTCGCCAACGGTATGTCCGGGCGAAGAAATTGATTTTACAAATACTTCAGTTAGTTTTTTAGAAATAACAGATTGGTCATGGGACTTTGATGGTTTAGGAAGTTCAATTCTTGAAAATCCAAGCTTCACATTTGATGAGGCAGGAATTTACGAAGTGACATTAACCGTAACCGATGACGGCGGCTGTACTAATTCAACTGTAATCGAAATTCCTATTGGATTTGATACAGAAGTAACCGCGGATGACACTGACATTTGTCCTGACGCAACAACAGTATTGCATGTCGAAGGCTTACCTTATATTGATACTGAATGTTGTTTTAAATTAGTGATGAATGATTTATGGGGCGATTTCTGGGGATCTGGCGTTGCAAACGAACTTGAAGTTACGGCTGATGGCGCATTTTTCGGATCCTATACCCCAACATCTTTCGATCCTGGATCAGGAACTTCTGACACAGTCGAATTGTGTTTTGAACAAGGAACGGAATTAGAATTCACCATTATTGGCGATGACAGTCCTGCAGAATGTTCTTATTATTTTTATACTGAAGATTTAACAGAATTAATTCATGTAGATGGCATTGTTCCAGGAACATGGATCGATGGAGGCACAGAGAGTTATACTGTAGATTGTGGTCTTGTACCGGTAGATTATGAATTTCTATGGGACAATATCACTTTTTTGGATGATGAAAACTTAGCTGATCCCACCGCAACGGTTCCGAGCACAACTTGGTTCCACGTAGACATAACAGATATAGGATCAGGATGTACAATTACGGATTCCATATTGATCACGACTAACCCTCCTGTAAACGCAGTTATTTCGGGACTAGACAGTATTTGTGAAGGTGAGACAGGGGAATTAACTATTGAGTTTACGGGTCCTGGCCCCTATGATATTACTGTTTTTGGACCTAGTGGACCAATGCCAGAGATTACAGGAATTCTTTCCTCCCCATATACATTAACAGTTGATGAAGACGGTGATTATTCATTGATTGGAGTTTTTGGAGACGGATGTGATGGTACTTTTTCTGGATCAGGTACACTTGAGGTTATTGTTCCATTCAGTGTTGAAATAAGAGGCGGATCAGTTTATTGTGAAGGTGATGCTATTTCAGATGCATTTGTAACAACGACAGGTGGAGGAGAAGTTAACTGGTACGACAATCCTGCTTTATTACCGCCAGTACTTGAAACAGGTTACACTTTTAGCCCACCTAGTATTATCGGAACAAATACCTACTATTGTGCAGAAACCGAACCACTATTAGGTTGTATTGGACCTGCAGCAGAATTAACAATTACCGTGAACCCTATTCCTCCAGCACCTACTTATGCCGGTTTAACTGTATTTTGTGAAGGTGATGAATTAGAATTATTCGCCGAAGCTTCTTTAGGAGGAACGATTAATTGGTATGACGATGATTTACCAGGAGGCACTCTATTAGGAACAGGTTTATCATTCACCACTCTATTTACTCCTCCAGGTGGTGATATTTATATAACAGAAATTGCCGAAGATTGCGAAAGCCCAACAACAAGAGTAGAAATCACCGTAAATGAAACACCAGACCCACCTTTGGTAACAGGTACATTAGAATACTGTGAAGGCGATATAGCTTCTGCTTTGACAGGAATACCTGGTTTAGGCGGTACAATTATTTGGAGAAATGAACTCGGTGTGGATTTAGCCACAGGAATCAATTTTACACCGACCTTAGTTCCAGGATCAACAAATATATATGTTTATGAAAAACTAGGAGATTGTGAAAGTGAAGCAACGATTGTGACTATAATTACAAGTGCAAAACCTGAAATCAATCTACCTGTTGATCAAATAATATGTTTGGGTGATTCCATTCAAATAATAGCGATAACAAACGACTATGATGTAAGATGGAGTAACGGCTTAATTGGAGATACAGTTTGGGTAAAACCGACTGTTACTACGCAATATATAGCCAAGGCTATTAGTCCAATTTGTGGGAATGCAGAAGATACAATCATCGTCAACGTAAAAAACTTTTCTGAAATTCAATCAAGTAACGACACAGTGATTGGAATTGGTGGAGAAGCCAATATTTGGTCGAGATCTGAAGGAAACGTAACCTACTCATGGTCCCCAGACATTTACGAGTGTTTATTAGATGATTGCTCATCAGTCCTCGTCATTCCTGACAGACCAACCGTTTATTTTGTAACCGCCGTAGATGAAAATGGGTGTTCTACAACCGACACTATTCTGGTTGATATTTCCGGTGTAATGCAAATTTTTGTTCCCAACCTTTTCTCTCCGAATGGAGATGGTCACAATGATTATTTGGAAATATTTGGACCTCGTTTATTCAATTATAGTATCGAAATTTACGACCGATGGGGAAAGTTAATTTTCAAATCAAATAACCAAGAAGATTATTGGGATGGAAAATTTAACGGTAAAGATTTGCCAGCCCAAACTTTCGTTTACATGATTAGCGGTCAAACTATTATGAAGGAAGACTTCGTAAAAGAAGGCAACGTAACAATAGTTAAATAGTCCTAAATCAAACCTTTTCTTAGGAATAGGCGTATATCTATTATATAACCTTAAACCAACAATTTTATGAAATTATCTTTATCGTTTATCATAGCGTCATTTTTTGCCGTTAATGTAAACGCACAATTCATCGAGCTCCCAACTCCAAAATCGCATTCTACGGACGCAACTCCGGAATGGAACAGTTTTGTAACAAGGGCACCAGGTGATTCTTGTGGAGTATATTTCAATAACTATATTGGTCTCCAAAAAACAAGCTTACTATTTTTTGAAGGCTTAAGAACTGGAAACGGTATTGACTTTAGCCCTTATTCAGGAAGAGGGCAACGCTTTCACGCTAATCAACCAATTGAAGTGAGTGGTGCAGAATTCTATAGTTTTCATACGAACGAAGATTTAGATTCAATTATGGCAATCACAATACTATACGATTATGACGCCATGTTAGACAGTACTGGTGCTGAATTAGCGCGAGACACAGTCTATGTTAAACACACGGCATTCACTCCAGACTTACCAGAAATATCAATTAAAAGTTATTTTGACACACCAGTAACAGTAACTGACGATTATATCATTGCGGTTATCACAACGACTGATGATTCGTTAAAAATTATTACAAATGACGCGTCAGGAGATGGCGCAGGCGAAGGTGTCAGCTTTGCTTATTATGAAAATCCTGCAGCACCAAGTTATACCGGCTGGTATCCAACTTTACCAACTTTCGGTCCTGCTTATGATATAGATTACCTCATCAGTCCTAGAGTTAAGTTTCAATTGCAAGATGGTTTCACAATTATAGACGATGAAGTATGTCCCAACATAATTAGTGCTGCATGTGTAGAATATGTACAAGCAGAAATATTTAGCGATCCGCACTACAATAGAAACTCAGCAGATCCTGTGGCGAAAGTAAACTGGAATTGGGATGATGGTTTACAGAATTCTCTTTTATTAGAATTATGTCATACGTATGAAAATTCTGGTACATATTCAATCATGTTAAGAGACACATTGACTAGGTTTTTTGCTGGATCAAGTCTTTGTCCATTTGAAATTTCAAATGAAATTTTAGTATTAGATTCAACTATTGCTGACTTCGACTTTACTCCTGTCGGACATAATGTTAATTTTTCGGATGAATCAAATTTAGTAGATTCTGTTTTCTTCGATTTTGGTGATGGTTCTGAAGGCAGCACTGATCCTATTACTTCGCATATCTATGATGAGACAGGTGAATACGATGTTTGGTTCTATGCTTACGGTCCATGTTCAACCGATTCAATTATGAAAACAGTAACGGTAACTGACTTGGGAATTGAAGAATTAGAAATCTCACTTAAAATGTATCCAAATCCAGCGAATTCAGAGTTGTTTATTGATACTGAAGTTGAAAATTACCAATTAAATATTATCAATATCCTTGGTGAAGTTATAATAACTGAAAACAATATTACGGGATTAAAAACAATAGATGTTTCGAGACTAACTACAGGTGCTTACTTCGTAGACATTTCAAATGACAATATTAAAACAGTTGAAAAGCTAATCATCAAACATTAAACTACAAACTCGATTAAAATAAAAGCACTGCTAATTTTTTAGCGGTGCTTTTTGTATATACAAAGAATTTACTGCAACTTTGTAACATGCTTAAGAATCGTCTGAAAAATCCTGTTTTTTTAGTTTACTTATTGGCTTTTTATATCATCATTCAATTCAGTGCTTGGCTCTACCTTATTTTTAAGCTGTCACAAGAAACTTATATTGACAAAGAAACGCTAATCAAAAAAATATGGATGCTCATTGGAGAAGGATCCGTTTTCTTGATCATTCTTATTTTAGGAATAATAGCAATAAGAAGAGCTATTAAGAAAGAACAAGAATTTAATTCTTTTCAAGAAAACTTTTTACTATCCATCACACACGAATTAAAAACGCCTATTTCATCGGTTAAGTTATATCTACAAACTTTAAGTAAAAGAACATTATCCGATGAGCAAAAAAATAAAATCTACTCCGAATCACTTGGAGAAATAAATAGACTCGATGCATTAGTCAGCAATATATTAATGACCAGAAGTATTGAAAATAATAATTATTTCTTAGACAAAAAAAGCTTTCGTTTAGATCAGTTCTTCACAGGAAAAATTGAAGCCCTCAATAAAACAATGCTTAGCCAATTTGAAATAAATTTAGACTTGGCAGAAATCACTGCAGACTTTGACCAAATTGCATTTGATAGCATCATTTCTAATTTATTAGAAAATGCCACAAAATATTCTCCAATAAATTCGACTATCAGTATCCAATTATATCAAGATGCTAAACATAACCATTTGGTAATTTCAGATCAAGGTCACGGTATTGAAAAGTCTAAACAGAAAAATGTATTTAAAAAATTCTACCGCGTTGAAAATGAAATGACACGCAGGTCGAAAGGAACAGGATTAGGATTATTTATTACAAAACACTTAGTCAACGCACATAACGGTAAAATTGAAATCCGAAACAATAATCCCAAAGGAACAATTGTGCACATAAAATTCAAATTATGAATAAAAAGGTAGGTTTAATAATTTTAGATGGATGGGGACATGGCGACAAGTCGAAATCTGATGGTATTTTTAATGCAAATACGCCCTATGTAGATTACTTAGAAAAGCATGCGCCCAATGCTGAATTACTCACACATGGCGAACACGTTGGTCTCCCTGCTGGTCAAATGGGTAATTCTGAAGTTGGCCATTTGAATATAGGCGCTGGCAGAATAGTTTATCAAGAGCTTACTCGGATTAATAAATCAATCCTTGACAATGAATTCCAACAAAACAAAACCATCATTGAAGCTTTTAATTATGCGAAATCAAACAATAAAAAAGTTCATTTTATAGGTCTTGTTTCTGACGGTGGCGTTCACTCTTCAATAGACCACTTAGTGACTTTATGTGAAATGTCCAAAACATATGATTTGAAAGATGTTTTCATTCATGCTTTCACAGATGGTAGGGATTGCAATCCTACCACAGGAATTGGACACTTAAAAACTTTAGAAGAAAAAACAGCAAACACACCTGCTAAAGTGGCCAGTATTATCGGTCGTTACTACGCGATGGACAGAGACAATAGATGGGAGCGAATTAAACAAGCCTATGACCTAATGATTCATGGATCAGGTGAAGAATTTGATTCTGCCGAAGCAGCTATCTCTTCAGCTTATAGCAACGGCATTACAGACGAATTTATTTTACCCTCCAAAATTGGTAAAATGGACTCGAATATAGCACAAGATGATGTTGTTATCTGTTTTAATTTCAGAACAGATCGTTGCAGAGAAATTTCCATCGCATTGACTCAAAAGGCTTTTCCCGAATTCGACTTAAAACCAATTCCTTTATATTATGTCACGATGACAAATTATGACAAATCATTTAAGCATATTAAGGTTGTTTTCGAAAAAGCCAACTTGATTAATACCTTAGGTGAAATTGTGGCTAAAAACGGATTATCGCAATTGCGTATAGCTGAGACCGAAAAATATCCGCATGTTAGCTTTTTCTTTTCTGGTGGACAAGAGCAGCCATTTCCGAAGGAAGACCGAATTTTAATTCCATCTCCTTCCGTTGCAACATACGATTTACAACCAGAAATGAGTGCCGTAGAAATTAAAGATGCCATTTGTAAAAGCATGGTAGAAAATGGACCAGATTTTTTCTGTTTGAACTTTGCAAATACAGATATGGTCGGACATACTGGTGATTATAATGCCATATTAAAAGCCGCAGAAGTTGTGGATTCTTGTTTAAAAGAACTCGTCGAAGTAGGACAGCAACATAACTATTCGTTTGTGATAATAGCAGACCATGGAAATTCAGACTTCGCTATCAACAAAGACGGTAGTCCGAATACTGCTCATTCAACCAATCCTGTACCAGTTTTAGTACTCGATCCTGAAGTTAAATCAGTAAATAACGGGACTTTACGTGATGTTGCGCCTACCATTCTAGCTTTATTAAATATTAAAAAACCTATTGAAATGACTGGCAACATACTGATTAATAAATAATTAACAATCCGCTCCGCAAAACTTACGACTTACAAACAATACTATACCAGCAATTTACATTATTTTTAGCTTTGTATAAAAACGTAACGCCAATGTCAAATGAAAGAAGTTAGTCTTTTTATTGCTCTCCTATTAAGCTGTAGTTCTTCTTTTTCGCAAATTATTAATGGTTATGCCAGGGTTACTGGTATAAGCGATAGAGTTTTTACCTTAAATAATGTCAACGAAACCGGTGACACATTTGAAGATGATGAATGGGTTGTTGTTATGCAAATGCAGGATGATGTAATTGGCATCACGACCAACACAGCTGATTTTGGAAGTTTAGGCAGTATCTCTTCTGCAGGATTATACGAAATTAGACAAATAGAATCTCACACAGAATCTGGTGGTGAACCAGCCACAATTACTTTAAGAACATCACCTGTTAATTCATATAATATCGGTGATAACAGCAGAGTACAAATCATAACATTCCCAGAATTAGGAAGCCCCAATTATACCACAACGGGTAATATGACCTCACAACAATGGAACGGAAATATTGGCGGCGTGCTTGCTTTTGAAGTAGAAGGAACTTTAACATTAGAACATAATTTGGATGCTGATGAAGATGGATTTAGAGGTGCTAATGCCAACGCTGGAAGCTCTTCCGGATGCGATGGTAGCGCAAATTACATTAGAGCTTCACACGAATATAGTGCTGACAAAGGGGAAGGTATCTATCGTGTAAACGACGCCACTTATGAGGCAGGTCGCGCTAAAATACTCAATGGCGGAGGCGGAGGAAACAGTCACAATGCTGGTGGCGGAGGTGGTGGAAACTTTTCTGCTGGAGGATTAGGTGGCCCAGGTTATCCGACCTGTAGCCCATCAGCTGGTGGTATCGGTGGTCTATATTTAAGTAACCATATTTCAGCTTCTCGTATTTTTATGGGAGGTGGCGGAGGTGCTGGAGAAGGAAACAACGATTATGCAACAAATGGTGCCGATGGTGGAGGTATTATATTAATAAAGGCCAATGAAATAGAAACGGTATCATGTGCAGGTGTTTCCATAACAGCGAATGCCGAGAGTATACTTATAGCACCAGGGAATGATGGCGGCGGTGGCGGCGGCGCAGGTGGATCAATTGTATTTGAAGTTGAAACTTGGTCCATTGCTGGTGGTTGTCCATTAACGATACAAGCAAATGGTGGAAATGGTGGATCTGTTGGTTCGTCTGCTACCCATGGTGGTGGCGGTGGTGGCGGTCAAGGAACAATAATTTTTTCGTCAGCTGAGCCAACGGTAAACGTAAATCTAGAAACCCAAAATGGTACGGGGGGGTGTAATAACAATTCTGACCCATGTAGTTCTCGTGCTGACAGCGGAGCTGGAGTCGACGATTTAGGAATTTTCGACGCTTTAACGGGACCATTACCTATAGAATTAGTAAAATTTGAAGGCTTATTTAACGAAAACGAGGTGCAATTAGATTGGAAAACTAGCTCTGAAAGTAATAACGACTTTTTTACGATTTATAAATCTAAAGACGGAAATAAATGGGAAATATTGACGAAAGTAAAAGGCGCGGGCAATAGTACTTTACCAAAAAAATATCAAACGTTCGATTTTAACCCACATCATGGCATCAATTATTATAAACTTGAGCAGACTGATTTTGACGGCAGTATTGAAGCACACGGTATCATTTCTGTTGTCGTTAGCGGCAATAAAGCTAGAATTTATCCAAACCCAACGACTGGGAAAATAACGATTGAAAAAGAATTTATCGATTTATACGATATGTATTTGACTGATATACTCGGCAGAAAGATTCCTCTTAATCAAAATACTTACGATTTCACCCGTTCAACAGTCGATTTAGGTTATTTTCCAAATGGGGTTTACACATTAACTTTATCCTATCAAAATCAATTTGAACAGCACAAACTGGTCATTTCTAAATAGAATTAGAACATTTTCTTCGGTTTCCCTGCAATAAAATCTTTAAGATAATACGGTTCGAAATAAGCAACATCGACAAATTCTTTATTTTGATACATTGCTTCTCCTATACTTGCCATTCCTTGTGCTGAAACTTTCATATCAATATCAAATATTGCATTTTCATGTTGAATTATCGCCTTACATTTTTCAGCACCCGGTCCGAAAAAACAAACTTTATTTTTCGACAAAAAAGAACCAAAGCTACTCTCTTCAATTACCACCGCTTCAGTCGGCATCAAATTATTTAATTCGTGATCGTAGACAGCCGCATATACCTCCATACGCCTAGCATCGAACATAGGACATAAAAGATCTGTTGATCCTTGCTTTAAATTCGCCAGTGCTTTGAGAGAGTTAATTGCAATAAGTGGAATGTCCAAAGCAAAACAAAATCCTTTTGCCGTTGACGTTCCAATTCTCAGTCCTGTATATGAACCTGGACCTTCACTGATGACTACAGCATCTAAATCTTTAATATTATAGGCTGATTCAACAAATAAGGTATCAATTAATCCATTCAACTTTTCAGAATGAGAATAGTTGGCATCTTCAAACTCCTCTACTCCTATTATTGTACCTTCTTTAACCAAACAAACTGAACACACCTTTGTTGCAGTTTCAATGCAAAGTAATAACGCCATATTTAATCTATGATAACAATTTCAACCCGTCTATTCGCAAATTCTTCCGCTTCATTCTTGGGTTTTTCATAAAGCATTTGCGTATTCCCTAATCCCACTACTTCAATTCTATCATCTGCAATTCCATTTTCAACGAGGTATTCTTTAACGGAGTTTGCACGCTTTTCTGACAAGTTTCTAATCTTAGCACTATTCTTGTAACCAGGTGCATTTACATGTCCCTCTATTTGAATGCGAAGCGTTCTATTTACCGCCATAAAATCTAATAACCTTTTTAACGCAGGCATTGATATTGATACAAACTCTTCCGAATCTTGCCTGAACTTAATATCTTCTAAAGTCAGTTTTTTGCCCACTTCTAATTTTTCTAAAAATATTGTATACTCTATATCTTTTTTCCCTGAATTATCAACCTCTACAAGTTGACCAAACATAAAATAACCCTGTGTATTCGATTCAATCTCTACAGATCTCGCTACGGGAATATCAAATACAAAATCAGTCCCTAAAAACAAATAATTGTTCCGCTTTATCCCTGTCATCGTAAAATTTGCTTCCACTGGTAAACCAGTGTCTTTATCTCTAATCTTAACATAAAAATTATTCCCTTTTTCATTCATTTTAAAATCCTGTACCTTCCCTGTAACCTCCTCTACTTCTCCACTTCTCTTATACGATACAGCTACTAAACCTTCGTAAGTTGAATTCGTATGAATCATCAAGTAAAAAATATCGTGTTTCTCCGTTTTTAAAACCCCTTCGTTTGGTCCATGAAGTGCTACCGAAATCCCCTTCTTTCTAAAAGATGATTCTTCTGAATGAATCGGGGATAATTCTTCATTCTCCAATTGCGTACAAAAGGTATTATCACTGGCACGATAGAGGTAATAACTAAAATCGGCATTATCGTCAGTTGTAATTTCAAACTCTAAACTACCCTTAACGTTTGGCTCTAATCTTAACCACACCGAATTGACTTCATGAAAATCAGGATCAATTGGTGCTAAATCGTCTTTTGTTCCAAAATCTCCAGGAAATTGTATCTTAGAAGGAATGGAATAATCAATTACTTCAACAGCACCATAACAATCGGCAATTGAATTTGACAATTGCGACTTAAAACCCTGACCAATACTGACCTGTGAGTTTGCAATAAAAAAAATTGCAACCAGAAATTTTAAAAATATTCTCACGTTATAAAGATACTGTATTTTTGTTATTATTAATCGTACGTAAAAAACTGAACAAAGTTCTCCAAAATTTATGACACTCTATACAGCTATAGGCGACGAAAATCTAAAACTACTGGTCGAGGCTTTCTACGACCGTGTTTTTAAAAGTGCAATAATCAGTCCATTGTTCAACAAAACTGACGCTCAAACCATTAAAGAAAAGCAGTTATATTTCTTAACACAGTTTTTAGGTGGTCCACAACGCTATCATGAGAAATACGGACATCCAAGAATGCGGATGAAACATATGCCCCATAAAATTGACAATGCAGCCAAAGACGAATGGCTAAAATTGATGAAAGAAGCTATTGAAACTTTACCTATCGATGACGAGCTTAAAGTTGCGTTGTATAATTGCTTTCCGAAAGTTGCTGCGCATATGGTGAATAGATAATTCACCGGGGATAGTAGAAAAATTTAAAGCGTAAACATTTTTCTTTTGGCGGTTCCCCAAAGCATTGGGGCCGGGCTATTCGTTCTAATCTTTTTGTCCATCCGCTTAAGGCGGAAAGGTCAAAAAGGATACCCACTTCTATCCCTAACCGGGTATGTTTTGATTATACATGATCCCATTCTCGTCCCTTTCAAATAAATTATGTCACCCCTGCGGGGTTTTGAACTTTCCTATGGCAAACTAATTATCGAAGGAATTCTTCCTCCGCTATTGTATGTCGT